>JAZLMS010000022.1:0-45812 GCA_045598805.1 Paludibacteraceae bacterium
TTTGGCGAAGAGGTCACCTAACTCTGTGGTGAGACGCTCCATCTTTGCTTCAAACGGCTCGCCATCGTCCTCCGTCTCGGCAATACCGACATATCGACCGGGGGTGAGGATATAGTCCTGTTGCTTAACCTTTTCCAAATCAGCGACGGCACAGAAGCCTTTCTCGTCCGTTGCCGTTCCTGCTTCGAACTGACGGAAGGTATCGGCAATCTTCATTATATCCTCCTCCATCAACTCACGCAGTTTGCGCGTTACCATCGTACCCATATTGCGGGCATCGATAAAGAGAATCTTACCCTTCTGCTTCTTATCGCGATTGATGAACCACAAGCTCACGGGGATGCCGGTACTATAGAACAACTGACTGGGCAATGCCACAATACCTTCAACGAGGTCCGCTTCAATGATATGGCGACGGATATCGCCTTCACCACCCGTCTGACTGCTCAACGCACCATTAGCCAAGACTAAACCGATACGACCTTTCGGGCTGAGGTGATGGATCATGTGCTGTATCCAAGCAAAGTTAGCATTCCCTGCGGGCGGCACACCATATTTCCAACGCACATCTTCCAACAAAGAGGGTTGTCCCCACTTGTCCAAGTTAAAAGGCGGATTAGCCATGATAAAGTCCGCCTTTAAGGTCGGGTGTTGGTCATCAAAGAACGTATCAGCATAGGTCTCACCCAAATTAGCCTCTAAACCACGGATAGCCACGTTCATATGCGCCATCTTCCAAGTGCTGGGATTAGCCTCTTGACCATAGATGGATATATCGCGAATCTCTTTCTGGTGCCGCTGGATAAACTTAGCACTCTGTACGAACATTCCTCCCGAACCACAGCAAGGGTCGTAGATACGGCCACTGTAAGGCTCTAACACTTCTACAATCGTGCGAACGATACAACTGGGCGTATAGAACTCACCGGCATTCTTACCTTCCATGGAAGCGAACTTCTGCAAGCAATATTCGTAAGTACGACCGAGCAAGTCGCGCTCGTCGCCGGCACTGTGCATCTCGATATTCGTGAACAAATCCACCACATCGCCCAAACGACGCTTGTCTAATTCCGGACGGGCGAAGTTCTTCGGCAGAATACCTTTTAGGCGTGGGTTCTCTTGTTCAATAAGACGCATGGCATCGTCAATGGTCTTGCCAATGGTCGGTTGGTGGGCATCGCCCGAGATAACGCTCCAACGAGCCTCCTTGGGTACGAAGAAGACATTCTCTGCCGTGTACTCGTCCTTATCCTCCGGATCTGCCAAAGAGTCTTTGAGTAATTCGGCATGACGTGCCTCGAACTTATCCGAGATATACTTCAAGAAAATAAGCCCAAGAACGACACCCTCGTATTCGGATGCATTGAGGTTACCACGCAGCGTGTCTGCTGCCTTCCAAATCTGGTCTTCAAAACCTATAGAAATAGTGTTAGCCATATATTTTTATTTTCTTTGTGGAGTATCGCGGACTCCTAATAATCTACGAGCGAATACCCCTCCTTGTTTATTTCTTTGCCACAAGGGCACGATTACTTCTCACCCACAAGGGCACTCTCATTTCGACTGCAAAATTACACTTTTTTTTCCACATACGCAAATAAAAATGCGTTTTTCTACTCAAAAGCTACCTGCGATAATAAGGATTAGCGGGCTAAAGCCCTTTCTCCCCTGTCGGGTCGGCAGAGTGCCATCATTTATCCATAATACGGTTAACAATCATCATAAGGGCGCCATCTCCACAGACATTGACGGCCGTACCTATACTATCCAAAGCGATACTGAGCGTAACCATAATAGCAAGCATCTCTTGATTGAACCCCAACATAGCCTCCAACATGCCTAAGATAACCATAATAACGCCCCCCGGAATACCCGGTGCAGCCACAACCGTGACAGAGAAAACAAAGATAAAGCCTATAAACTGCGGTAACGTATAAGGCACACCAAACATAATCATCGTAGCTACTGCCAAGGTGATTGTACGTATCGCTGCACCGCTAAGATGAATATTGGCACACATAGGGATAACGAAATTAACGACGTTCTTTTTTGCGCCCAAACTCTCGGCACAACGCAGTGTAACAGGCAAAGTAGCCGCAGACGAAGACGAAGCCAAAGCGGTTAATAAAGCAGGGAACATCTTGCTTAACAACGAGAACGGATTACGACGGCTCACTACACCGGCAATGACGTATTGCAACAGCAAGACTGCCGCCAAGAGAGCTAACATAACAAGAATGACTTTCAGATAGACATCGGTAAGCATCTTCATTTCTCCCGCTACCGTTATCTTCAAGAACACGCCAAAGATATAAATAGGCAGAAGCGGAATGACGAAACGGTTAAGCACATGCATAATGACGTTTCGTAATTCATTAATACCCCCTCTGAAGATAGGCATATCGTACTTAAGGATAGTCAGTCCCAATATAAAACTGAGCAATAAAGCAGACATGGTATCCATTACCGGCGGGAACTTAATATCCACATAGGGAACTAATTGCGCCGCTATTCCCTCCGAAGCCAATAGGTTGCCCTTATTAACATGGGTCGTTATTATATTCGGGAAAACGGCATCCGAAACGCCAAAAGTACATAGCCCCGCAAACACAGTAGATACATATGCCAACGCAATCGTCCAAACAAGCATCTTCCCCGCTCCCTTGCCCGTATCGGCAATAGCAGCCGTAACCAAAGCAAGGATAAGTAAAGGCACAACGAAGGAGAGAATAGACGCAAACAACTCGTTAAACGAAACAAAAACACGCACTAACCAAACGGGGGCAAACTGACCAATAGCAATGCCGAATGCTATCATCACAAGAACTTGCAGCAAAAGGTTGCCGGCAAAGTACTGAACAATCTTAGAGAGTTTATCTTTCATATCATTAATATATTTTCACATCATCGGGTGCAAAGATAGGGAAAAAAAATGAAACTTGCAAATAAATTTGCATATTTGAAAAAAAAATAGTAATTTTGCGGCCTAAAATACAATAACACACAATTTATGGAAAGAAAAGTTCGCGTTCGTTTTGCTCCATCACCCACAGGAGCACTGCACATCGGCGGCGTGCGTACCGCCTTGTATAACTACTTATTTGCCCGTCAACACGGCGGAGATATGCTGCTCCGTATCGAAGATACCGACTCCACCCGCTTCGTGCCCGGAGCCGAACAATACATCACAGAAGCCCTACATTGGCTCGGTATCGAGATAGACGAAGGTATATGCGTTGATGCCCCCAACGGCAAGGGCGAACATGGTCCCTATCGCCAAAGCGAACGCCGCGGTATCTATAACCAATATGTCAAATACTTACTTGACAACAAACGTGCTTATATCGCCTTCGATACCCCCGAAGAACTCGAGAAGAAACGTCAAGAGATACCCAATTTCCAATACGATGCCTCCACCCGTGAGCAGATGGTTAACTCCCTCACGCTCAGCGAGGAAGAGGTTCATCAACGTCTGGAGAACGACGATCAGTTCGTGGTTCGTTTCTTAGTGGAGCCCAACGAGAACGTAACCGTTCACGACCTTATCCGTGGCGAGGTGACGATTAACTCATCTATCCTCGACGACAAAGTGCTGTATAAGTCCGCAGACGACCTACCTACCTATCACCTTGCCAATATAGTAGATGACCATCTAATGGAAATCAGTCACGTCATCCGTGGCGAGGAGTGGTTGCCTTCCGCTCCGCTGCACGTGCTCCTTTATCGCGCTTTCGGTTGGGAGGATACGATGCCCCAGTTCGCTCACCTACCCCTCTTGCTCAAGCCCGACGGCAACGGCAAACTGAGTAAGCGTGACGGCGACCGCCTCGGTTTCCCTGTTTTCCCATTAGAGTTCCATAACGAGAAGGACGGCACCGTCAGTTCGGGCTATCGCGAGAGCGGTTACTATCCGGAGGCAGTCATTAACTTCCTTGCGCTGCTCGGTTGGCATAACACCGGCGACCAAGAGATGTACTCGATGGACGAACTGATACAGCAGTTTAGTCTCGACCGCGTGAGCAAGTCCGGTGCTAAGTTCGATTACGAGAAGGGTAAGTGGTTCAATCACCAATACTTGCTGCGCCGTTCCGACGAAGAACTTGCGGACGAGTTTTTGCCTATTTTAGCCCAACACCAAACACCGGACACCAAACACCGAACACCGGAAACGATTGCCAAGATTATTGGCTTAGTCAAGGAGCGCGTGAACTTCGTGAGCGAATTATGGGAGCAAGTAGATTTCTTCTTCGTTGCCCCCAAAGAGTTTGACGAGAAGAGCCTCAAGAAACGTTGGAAAGAGGACAGCCACGAACGTCTGACCGAGATGCTGAGCCTATTAGAGGCACAGGAAGACTGGTCAGCAGAGGCATTAGATGCCCTTATCCTGCCTTGGATAGAGAAGAACGAGTACGGCTTAGGAAACGTGATGAACGCCTTCCGTATCTGCCTTGTCGGCGCGGCTCGCGGTCCACATATCTGGTCAATTACGGATATATTAGGCAAGGAAGAGACCCTCGCCCGCGTACGTTACGCGCTCAGCGCGCTAAAATAAGGAGAAGAATTAACCACCTATATACACTCGTTTAACACGCCGAGAAACAGAGGTTAATATCTCGTAGGGTATCGTTCCTAATTTATTCGACAACTCCTCAATAGCAAGACCTTCATATGGAGAAGAATCTCCTATGGAGGTCTTTCCTCCGAATATAATAGCCTCATCTCCCACTTGCGCATCTGCCTCGGTGACATCCACCATCGCTTGGTCCATGCACACATTACCCACTATCGGGCAACGCACCCCACGAATAAGCACCTCTCCGTTATGATTACCAAAACGACGGTCAAACCCGTCGGCATAACCAATCGGGATAACGGCTATACGCCTATCTTCCGTCAGCGTCGTATGACGGCCATAACCTATCGTCTCCCCTGCGGCTACGGTCTTAACCGACAATATCGTCGTCTTCAAGGTACATACATTCTTCAGTTTAGCCCCATTAAAAGAGAAACCGTACATACCAATACCCAAACGACACATATCGAACTGATAATCGGTGAAACGCTCTATGCCAGCGGAGTTGAGGATGTGGCGGACGATTGAAGATTGACTATTGAAGATTGAAGATTGAAGATTGACTATTGAAGATTGGAGATAATCGGCGCAGTCGCGGAAATAGGCTATCTGCTCGTGCGTGAAGGTATCAAACTGCGCCTCGTCACTACCGGCAAGGTGAGAGAAGATTGATTTAATTAAGATTGAAGATTGACTATTGAGTTCTTTCACTAATGCCGGTAAATCTTCCTTATAGAAACCGAGACGGTGCATACCCGAATCAATCTTTATATGAATAGGATAATTCTCCAACCCCTTCGCCTTTGCCATCTCCAAGAAAGCGTGCAAGGACGCAAACGAATAGATATTCGGTTCGAGGTTATTCTCCACAATCAAATCTAAGGCAGCCACTTCGGGATCCATCACGATAATAGGCAGCGTCACTCCGGCTTTCCGCAATTCCACACCTTCATCGGCTACCGCCACCGCTAAGTAATCCACCAAGCCACTGGCTTGCAGCGCTTTAGACACCTCTACACTACCCGCCCCATAAGCAAACGCCTTGACCATACAAGTCAGTTTAGTGGTCGGTTTGAGCAGAGAACGGAAATAGCGTACATTATCCACGAGGTTAGTGAGGTTAATCTCCATCACGGTCTCGTGCGTTTGCGCTAAGATACGACGAGAGATAGTCTCCTCATCATACCCAAGCGCCCTCATCACAAGGGCACAGGTACGCACGTTCTGGTGCGTGGAATCCTCTAAGACGGTATCACAATGGGCAAAGAGTTTCATTTTCTCGGCACGTTTCTGTTCCAAGGACTCGAAGTTTTCCCCGTGCTCCGCTCCTATATAGGTTACCACCCCTATCGTAGGTCTGATAATACGCTCCAAGCGTTCCATCTCGCCGGGCTGAGAGATACCGGCTTCGAACAAAGCCAAGGCTGGCTTTGTGGATTGTGGATAGTGGATGGTGGATGGTAATTCGGGGAGTTGCCAGACACTGATGGGGACACCTATTTGCGAGTTGTACGACTTAGGCGAACGAATGATGGTGTAATCGTCCTTGAGAAGGTTATAGAGCCACTCCTTCACCACCGTCTTACCATTAGAACCCGTGATACCAATCACCGAACCGGTGAAAAGACGGCGTTTGATAGCCGCGAGTTGCTGCAAAGCAGCGAGCGTGTCGGGGACAACGATAAAGTTGAAAGTTCTTAGCCCCCAAGGGGCACGATTATTTGAAAGTTGAAAGTTGAAAGTACGTGCGCCCTCAGCGGTAGTTGAAAGTAGAGAGTTTAGTTGCTCTTCCGTGACAACAAAAGCTTTGACGCCTTTGGCGATGAGGTCAGGGATATAGTTTGCCCCGTCGTTCTTATCCGTTCGCAGGGCAAAGAAAAGAGTATATTCAGGATCGGGCGCCTGCTCTGTTCCGAGTAAGCGCGAGTCCGTCAGTAAGTATTGTATATCGCGGTCAGTAGGACCGAGAACCCTAACGGACGCGAAGTTTTTGTCCGATACGAATGATTGAATTAGCATTGATTTTATTGAGTTTACACAAGGTATTTACGCTTGTTCCATAACGCTTAGCCAGTCCTGACAGAGTATCCCCCGACTTAACGGTTATCCACTTGGCAGACTGTAAAGCCTTCATTTCAGCATAATAAGGGAAAGTACCCTTCTGGGTTATAGTATAAGTGCTATCGTAGCGACACGAACGGGCAGACATATTAACGAGTATCTCGGGATTGATAGCATTACCTAAGTAACGCATCTCGTAATGCAAATGAGAACCCGTACTACGTCCCGTATTTCCACCCAAAGCAATCACTTCACCCCCAAAGACACGCTCATCCTCCTCCACCAGCAAACGAGAGAGGTGACCATAAATAGTCTCCAGTCCGTTCTCATGACGAATAACGATGAAATAGCCGTAACCGCGAGGGTCATACCCCACAATACGCACACGACCGTCCCAAGCAGAGCGGATAGAGTCCCCTATCCTAACCTTGATGTCCGTTCCGTAATGAAAACGATTGCGACGCGGTCCAAATTTAGAGGTGATATACGTAGAGTCCGAGGGAAAAGTATAGCCGGACATATCGATAGTCGGATTTCCTTTGATGGAGTCAATCGAGACCTTATAGGGATTCACCCTATCGTTCGTCCAGATACCCTTGTAGATACTATCCGCAGGAGGAAGGTTCCCCCAATCAACAGACGCGAACGAAGGCAAGAGACGATACATAACCGTATCGTTCCCATTAACGACCACTACCAACGAGGGAAGGGACTGAGTTCCTTCCTCTACAATGAGTGTATCGTTCTGCCAATAAGCAGGGAACCCCTTATCTCCCTCTCCATAAAGAGAAGAGGTTGAGATTAGCAGCAGGGCAGGCAGCAGCAAGTATATCCGAAGCAGTAATGAGCGATTAACCATGCAGCAATCAGTACGACTAAAATAACAGCAATCGAAATAACCACTTTCTTCCAAGTAGCAAATTTCTTCTTGGGCAACTTAATGAGCGGGAATTGAACCATCTCAGTTAAGGTAGCGCCAAAAGGTACGTTCACAATAGCGTCCGCGTTGATTGCCCAACCATTGGCATTGAGGATAGGAGCCAAGTTGCGCTTACGCAGTTTGAGCCAAGCCATGAACATAGCGGGACCCGAGATAACGAGCAACAGACCCGCAATCCAAATGAGCAGTTGCCACCAAGCCAAGGAATTGATTCCGCTTGCCAACGAAGCGATGAACGAACCGATATAACCAATCGCCATACCGATGGCAGCAAAGATACCAGCGAACTTAGCAATATCAAAGGGCGTCTTCTTATCTGCCGGAGCAGCCGTAGGATTGGCTATCTTATCTTGAGCCGTAGTTTGTAAATTAGCCAGAACTTTATCGTTCTTCTCAGCAGCAGATTTATTCACAAGGTCTTGAATCCACTTAGCGAACTTACGATACGGAGACCAGAAGGCTTGTTTAATAGAAATAGGATTATCCACAATCTTAGTCACGGTAGCGTCCCAATCATTGCCCTGACGATCATAGAAGATACCATTCTTGCCAACCGTTAGATTGCGAATCTCACCTTGAGTCATAACGGCAACAATAGTCATAGTCTTACCGAGCACCTTACTTGTGCAATTGCAGTAAACAAGGAACATACCACTTGCAGCCGCTTGTGCATCTTGCTTGCCCATATCGTTCACGCGGATACAAAGATGACAGATACGCTGGTCGATGACCAATTTGCCGGCTTGGAACATAGCCAACTTACCATTATAGAAGTCTTCGAAGGCAACAAAGTTACGAAGAACAGTATAATAGTCGCGAGAAAGGAGCAAGAGTTTGAGCAAGGGTTCAAATTCCGCCTTGGCGGCAGCCAAAACAGCTGCATTAGCCGCGTCCGCCTCTGCCGTAGCAGCAGCATTAGCCGCTACCACTGCCTCGTAAGTGGCAATCTGAGCTCCCATATCATTGAACTTAGCCTCCGTTAAACCGGGCTTAACAGCGTCTTCGGGAATAACAGCCAGTCCGAGTTTCGCCATCTTTTCGAGTTGGAAATAAGCAGCATATTCTGCCTGCTTCTCTTTGTAAGCAGCGATAACATCTGCCTCGAAAGGAGCTTTTTCTTTCGCCAACGTTGGAGTTACTGCCTCTATAGCCACAGCGTCTATAGCCGCTTGTACGTCGGCTAAGCCAATAACCGTCTTATCACCGGCTATCTTCTTAGCTGCGGCCACAAGAGCTTCATCTTTAATATTCGCTACCTCTACAGAGTCCTCGCCTTTGAAGAGAGTAGCGGGATCAACGAGCACATCACAAAGCCATTTTGTGTTGGCAACCACCTCATCTAAATGGAGTTGACCATCTTTGTCGCAGTCCATAAGAGAGAGCGTTTGTTCCGAAACCTCCAATCCGGTAACGGGGCAAGAAAGGACAGTCCATTTCTTAGGATCTAATTCCGCAAGATGACGAAGGTCATCTGCCGATTGAATACGAACGCGGGTGCTACCACCCAAATTAACAAATGTCCAAGCATACTTGGCACTCAGTTTTTTGAGATCAATTTTTCTCATAAGTCTATGTGTTTTTATATCTTTTCTTTGAAAAACGCTACAAAATTACAAAATAATTTGCATATATCAAAATTTTTTTATACTTTTGCACGCTTTTTCGTAGAAAAGGCCCGCATAAGGTACTTCTACACGAGGAGAAAGTTAACATGTTTAACCCTTTAATATCTGTATTATGGCAGAAAATTTATCTCTCCAGAACTTCGACTGGGATGCCTATGAGAAAGAATCTCAAGGTAAACAAAACGAAGAAATCCTTGCTAAGTATGACCAAACCCTGAACGCTATCAAAGACAACGAGGTTGTCGATGGTACTGTTATCAGCATCAACAAACGCGAGGTTGTAGTTAATGTAGGTTACAAATCCGATGGTATCATCCCCGCAACTGAGTTCCGTTACAATCCGGATCTCAAAGTAGGTGATAAGGTTGAGGTTTATATCCAAACCCAAGAAGACCGCAAGGGTCAACTCGTTCTCTCTCACAAAGAGGCTCGCACCTCTCGCAGTTGGGATCGCGTTAATGACGCATGCAACAGTGGTGAAATCGTTAATGGTTACATCAAGTGCCGCACGAAAGGTGGTATGATTGTTGATGTACTCGGTATGGAAGCCTTCTTACCCGGTAGCCAAATCGACGTTAAGCCCATTCGTGACTACGACCAATTCGTTGGTAAAACGATGGAGTTCAAGATTGTTAAGGTCAATCAGGAATACCGCAACGCAGTTGTTTCGCACAAGGCTCTTATTGAGGCAGAACTCGAGGCACAACGTAAAGAGATTGTTAATGGTCTTGAGAAGGGTCAAGTACTCGAAGGTGTTGTTAAGAACATCACCAACTACGGTGTATTCATTGACTTGGGCGGTGTAGATGGTCTTATCCACATCACCGATTTGAGTTGGGGTCGCGTAAGTGATCCGAAGGAGATTGTTGCTCTGGATCAAAAGATTAACGTTGTTATCCTTGACTTTGACGACGATAAGAAGCGTATCGCTCTCGGTTTGAAGCAGCTCACTCCTCACCCATGGGATGCTCTTGATGCTAACCTCAAGGTAGGTGACAAGGTTCATGGTAAAGTGGTTGTTATGACTGACTACGGAGCATTCGTAGAAGTAGCTGAAGGCGTTGAAGGTCTCGTTCACGTAAGTGAGATGAGTTGGAGTCAGCACCTGCGCAGCGCTAACGATTTCCTCAAGGTTGGTGACGAGATTGATGCTATCATCCTCACTCTCGACCGCGACGAGCGTAAGATGAGCCTCGGTATCAAGCAACTCAAGGCTGATCCTTGGGAGAATATCGACGCTAAGTATGCAGTTGGCACTCGTCATTTTGCTAAAGTTCGCAACTTCACCAACTTCGGTGTTTTCGTTGAGATTGAAGAGGGCGTTGACGGCTTAGTACATATCTCTGACTTGAGTTGGACCAAGAAAATCAAACACCCCAGTGAGTTCACCCAAATCGGTGCCGAGATGGAGGTTATGGTTCTTGAAATCGATAAAGAAAACCGCCGCTTAAGCTTAGGTCACAAACAACTCGAGGAGAATCCTTGGGAAGAATTAGAGGCTAAATATGGTGTTGATACCATCGTTAGCGGTAAGGTTGTTGAGATTAACGACAAGGGTGCTATTGTAACCCTCGAAGATGGTGTTGAAGGTTTCTGCACCTCTCGTCATCTTGCCAAAGAGGATAAGAGCGAAGTGAAGAACGGTGATACCCTTGACTTCAAGGTTATTGAGTTCAACCGCGATGCTAAACGCATCTTGCTCTCTCACCTCCGTACATGGGAAGAGCGTAAGGAAGTTCCCGCAGAGAAGAAAGCTTCTAAGAAAGAGTCTGCTCCTGAACTGCCGAAGATGGAAAAGACCACTCTGGGTGATCTCAGCGTATTGGCAGACCTCAAAGCCAGCTTAGAAGAAGCTCCCAAAGCAGAAGAAGCTCCTGCAAAGAAAGTGACTAAAAAAGCCACCAAGAAAGCAGAAGAGCAAACGGAAGAGTAATCACAGTTGAACGCTTACACACTCGTTGTGTAACGCTTCAAGAATAGATTGGACGGCGTCAACACTGACGCCGTTCTTTTTTGCCCACCCCAAACGACGTTGAAGAATCTCGTCATAGCGTTTGGCTTGCAGTACCGGCATCTTATGCTCTCGCTTATAGTCACCTATTTTGCGAGCTATAGCCACGCGTTGGGCTATCAGTTTCCACAACTCGTCATCTACCTCATCAATCTCGGAGCGGAGCTCAACTAAGTTGAGAGTTGAGAGTTTTGAGTTTAGAGAGGTTGCGCCTACGGCGGTAGTTGAAAGTTGAGAGTTATCTCGATATTTCAAATTCTTAATCACCTCTATAGCTTGGGCGGGAGTGAGTTGTTGTTTAGCATCGCTGAGTGCGTGAGTAGGGTCATTATGTACTTCGACCATCAGTCCATCATAATTGAGGTCCATAGCAAGTTGACATAAAGCAGGAACTTTAACCGCATCTCCACTCATATGAGAGGGATCTAAGAGTAACTTTACCTCGGGTTTGCGACGGCGTAACTCAAACGCCATCGCCCAACAGGGCTTATGGTTACAACCACGATGAACAGCTATCACAGGCAGCCCCGTTGCTTGCAAACGCTCTATATTTCCTATCCACAGATTAATATCCTCATTGACGGGGTTCTTGATAAGGACCGCCTTCGGCTGAAAGATTGCACTACGTGCTGAAGGACCGCTATCGCTGTAAGACCGCTGTGCTAAAAGAGCATCGGCAATAGTTTGAACAGCAATGGGGTTCGCGCTCGTGCGCGCGCCTATCCATATATAATAGTTTAGGGTGGAGAGTTCTCTGCCCTGATGGGCGCGATCGGCAAGCCGTATAGAGTTTAGAGAAGTCGTACCGTTGCGACCTTCGGCCGGTGGTTGAGAGTTAAAAGAGTCATAGATGGCTTTGACATGTTCGGGGTTGGCGACCTCCGTTGCAACAGGGACCTTATATGTCTCGCTCACTTCCTGCAACCAAGATAAACCCGTCTCCCCTACCCCTTGAAAGGTAGAGGGAGAGGTACGGGGTTTCCAAATTCCGGCTCTATAAATAAAGTTTAGAGTAGTTATGCCTTCAGCGGTAGTTGAACGTAGAGAGTTTAACTGCTCTGCCGTGGTTACTATTTGCTCGCGCGTTTCCGCAGCACAAGGACCGAGTATGAATAATTTATTCATTGTGTTTGGTGTCTAGTATTTGGTGTTTAGTAGGTTAACGAACCATAAGTTTACCAGATTGCAAGATACGTTTCTCGCCTTCCATAAAGACATACAAGTAATATTGATTGGGACTGAGATGAATCGTAACTCCTACCACTTGAGGATCAAAATCAAAGAACGTTTCTATACCATCCTTGTCCATGCGGATATCGGAATAGTTAAAATTAGATGTGGGCAACTTATAAGAGCACAAGCGTTGACCATAAGCATCAAAGAGGCAGAAGACTACATTCTTGCGGATAGTTGCTACCATGATATCCGTCGTACCTTGGATATACTTGAGAACAATATCATGAGAGGTCGGAGACTGTCCTTCATTAATGGAAGAATAAACGAAATTAATATAGTATTTACGAACCTCGTTATTTTCTGCCTCACACAGAATCAGCGTTGTATCTCCAACCGTCTTAACATTAATACTTACCGTTGCTCGCTCCGACTCGGCAATTGCCTCTACATTCGGTACGGCAGCACCATCACTAAGAATATAAGTATAGAAGGTTATTTCGGGCTCAAAGTTTGGTATTTCCAAACTATCTAACAAGATAGTAGATAGATAATTGTTATCGTCTAACGAAACTTCTTGCGTCAGCGAATAAACCATATTACTCTCACCATCTTGAGCAACAACAGAGATAACAAACGAACCATCTTGCTGCTGATTTAGAGATGCCGTAGCGAGTGGGTCAGATAGTGTGTAAGAAATATCTTGCGGAGCATAGAAAGCAGACGAATCTGAACCTACCGGCAAGTAAAGGATATAGTCCGTAACAAGCGGGTCAAAATCCTCTATTGCTTTACCTTGTACATAGATAGCTTGCAAGGTAGCGTCAAAGTTCTTCTTACACGTAAAGGCAAGGAAGTACTCATTGGAAATAGACGTTTCCTCTGCCAGAACCTCTATGATAACCATAATCATCGTAGCGCCATTAGCGTCTTGAGTAGTGTCCGAACGCAAGGTAATCGTTTGAACAGGTTCCATTGCTATAGGAGTGATAGAGGGTATCGTATCTCCAAATGGTACCACCAATTGGTATTCATAAATATCCGGATCAAACTCCGGCATTGAGATATCGTTGATTAAAATATCGTTCAGTTGTGCATTCTCGGACAAATTATGTTTATAGGTAAGTCTATACACGAGTTGTTCACCATTCTCTGCTGTAACCGTAAGGAAGGTAGTGTCTTCCACACGCGTTTCAATAACGCGTTGCAAGTCGTTAGACAACTCCCAATCTATAAACGGATAGTCTTCATTCTTAGCCAAGACAACGATATACGATAGGCGTTCGGGATCAAAGTCCGCAATGTCCTCACCGTTGCAACGAATCATTTGTAAATGAGCATTGCTATCCAAATAATAGAGAATATGAATGGTATAGATATTAACAGAACCGTCCTCTGCCTCAACTAAAATAACCACTTTATTCATTGCCTTGACACCACTCACCTCAGGTAAGGTAGTCATTGACACTTGCTGATATTCATCTCCTATTATCCACGTTACAATAGGTTGTTCGTCTCCCTCGTTAACATAAACCGAATACTCCGTTTGGCTTCCTACAAATGACTCTAATGGCTTATCGTTGATAAAGAGTCCTGCCAACGTATCTACATCGGATTTAGTTATCTCATAATTAATCGTGTACACACGATGACGCCCATCTTGAGCCGTTACCGTGATACGACGATTGAGGTGATAGGTATCAGCCAATAGAGTATCCAAGGTAACCACTTGGTGGTCCTCTCCCACTTCCCAATCAAGATTCGGGAAACGACGTTCGCCCATGGGCAAAACAATCATATATTCATTCTTCGTAGGCTCAAAACCTTGAAGCAATTGCGCATCTTCGTATATTGCTCTTAATGTATCTACGGTAGAGGGTTGGAAATCAAAGACAACCACATACTGAGCTTTTGACAAGTCTTCCGCCGTCACTTCAATAGTAGCACGATTATTGTCAAAGACGGCATCCGCTACCGTCTGAGTAGCGTCCGACTGCTGACCCACCACTTCGGGTTGTTGTTCCTGTTGCTCTAAAGGCAGCGTACAAGAGTAAACAAAAGTAGTAGGTTCAAAGTCCTCAATAGCCTCTCCGTTAACGTAGATATTGGAAAGTAACGTATTCGATGATTTAGGAACTACATATTTGATGGTATAAGTATTCGTAACGGCATCGTCTTTGGAAGATACTTTCAATTGTACGGTGAATCCATCACGAGTGTAGGTCACTTTCTGTCCTTCTTGACCTAAGACGGCTTGCACATCCGGCAATACAGTTGTACCAAGAGGCAGATTAACAGTATATTGATTATTCATCGGAGAGAATGCCAACATCGGATTCAGTTCGGGCAAGAACTCACTCATTGGTTGACCATTAAGGGTTATATCCGCTAAAGTGGCGCTCGCAGCAAAGGTCTCTACATAAACATTGATTTCGTAGTGACGAGTAGTTGTATCGTCTTGCGCTTTGGTATCCAAATTAACAATCACATTATTTTCTCCTTCTACATCAGAACGAGTAACCGTAACAAATTTATCTTCAGCAGACCACATTACAGAGAAATCCATATTAGGCACTCGTGTCGAATAATAAGCATAAGAGGACGAGAAGTGCTCCACCGGCTGGTTATTGATCAGAATGGCACTCAATTCCGCATTGTGACTTGGCTCCGCCTCCACAGTAACAGAATAATTGCGGTGAGAAGACTGGTCTTCCGAAGTAACATTTATATACGTAGGTTCACCTAACTCACCAACCTCCATCGAAACGGATACATTATTGTTGGAGCGATAGGTAATAGCAGGCATTTGCGGTTCTTGTTGTTTTGCCTGAGGAGAAGGAAGAATTACGGTATATACCGTAGAATCAGAACGGAAACCACTCAGTTCTTGACCATCCAAATAGATCATTTCTAATTCTGCCACATTGGAGAGATTGGGAAGAATCGTTACCGTATAGGTAGTCTTATCCGTACCGTTGGCCGCTGTGACTACAATCGTATAAACATTATCCGTCAAAGAGATTTCTACCTTTTGTTCCGGCTGAACAGGAACTACCTTCAGCTGAACTGCCGAATCGGTAACAATACTATAATCCTTAATATCGGCATTGAATCCTGCTATGAGTGTATCCGCAACTAAGATGGCAGCCAGTTTAGTATTTGCTACATCATCAGAGGGTTTAGATAGAATATATGTCTTCGTGTTCGATTCTGTTCCAAAGACATTCCATTGTATTTGTTTTTCGGATTGAACCATCGCTACCGAATCACGTTCATCATCACGCACAAAACTAACCCACTCAGGTAGCTCTGCCGTCTTAGTGTAGTTCGTTCCACCAAAGTCCGTAGGGATAGTACCATCTATCTCAAACTCGGTGATCAGACCTTGCGACTGACGAGGTTGCGGTTGTGCAATAACCGTATAAGTGCCTACCGAACCATCCGCAGCCTTGACTGTAAATACACCATTACGCATTATAACCGTTTGGGCATCCTCTGCCTTGTAGAAGTTCATAGTGGGCAATTGCTCTGCCGTGAGTTGATACTCGCGTGTTGCAGGATTAAAACTTTCCACGCCATCAATGGCTAACAATTGAGTGTTGCTGCTGAGAGGATGTTTCATGCGAATCATGTAGTTCTGACTCGTTCCGTTCTCTGCCGTTACCGCAATCGTCATAACCGAGTCGGCATAATTCATCGTAATGGTTTGTAAGTTAGACTGCGCTTCATAACTAACGTCCGGCAATTGGGCAGAGGTCATTGTGTAAGTATATTCAAGCGTAGCAGCATCAAAGCCGTTGATTTCTTCTCCATTAACAAGCAGACTTTGCAGATTAGCACTACTTTGCAGCGGACGAGTAACGGATAAAGTATAGTCTGTATAAGTGCCGTCCTCCGCAAAGTTACGGATTGTTGCAGTACGTACGCCGACGTTTTCCTCACTCCAAGTAATCAACTGTGCTTGGTCGCTTACTTGACCTGTAAAGGCGAGTGTCGGAATACGTGTTTGCTCGCAATCATCTAAAGTAACAGCAAAAGCTTTATCGTTCAACGTAGCATTCTTACCATTCACCGACAAAGCAGTTAATGCACTATTATACGAGAAACGCACATAGTCAACATACATCGTAGGAGTACAACCTGCCGAAATCGTACCGGAGGTCACGTAATAAGAACATAAAGTAAGGTTCATTTGCGTAGGTGCTCCAGCTTGCGCATTCGCCTGTGATAAGTCAAATGTCTTAACAATATAATCTTTCGTAGTTTGAGCATCCGTCCATTGTAATGTAGAGGGACCATTATAGCCTATAAGCGAATATTCAATTAGACTATTGTTCTTAACCTCTTCATTGCGATAACGAACAGTCAGCAAATCAGGACTGTTATGGAAGGAAATACCACCCGATATCGAAAAGGACGAGGAACCGGCAACACCTAAGTTACCACTAATGGTTCCCAAAGTGATCATACCCGGTGTTACGCCACCCAAAGGACTGGAATACGGCGTAACCAGTTTAACTGTTCCACCTCCATTATTAACTACTTCATCACCGGATTTATAGGTTGAAAGGACTTTAAAACTTTCTACAGCATCAGCTACGCAATTCCATGATGTGGGTTTTGGAGCGTTATTATATTTTGCCGTCGTCCAATTGGTAAACTCACCATTAGGAATTACATCGTTGGAATAGAAATACCAAATGTCATAGATATTGGTATATCCGTCATTCATAACCTTGGCTTGCCAATGCTTACTATCTTGCTGTAGCACTTGTACTCCGGTTTGGAAGGAAGCTACTTGATATTCTACTATCGGAGAAGATGTTATATTGACAATATATGAGAAGCGATTACTATCAAAACCACTAACAGCGTTTCCATTCACTTTTAAACCTGTTAGTACTGCCGGATTTTGTGTCTCTACATTCGGCGTGATTGTATAAGTCAAGTCCTCATAATCCGTATGATTGGCTTGTACCTTGATCATCGTAGGACGAAGCGTTCCTCCCTGTTGGGCAAAGATCACTTGCTCATTATAGTTCTTCTCATACAGCACCTCGAACGTCTTGGTTCCATAAGGAAGATTAACGATGTGCTCATATTGTGTAACATTAAGACTAACCGTATCAAATCGGTCGGGCGTATTCTCACGTGCATATCTATATCCTAATATACGCAAGCGATTTTCTGCTTCCGTCTCTTTCGCCCTAAACAAGAAACGGTACGCCTTAACATCTCCGTTCTCGGCTGTAACCTCAACAATCGTAGTATCTCCTAACGGACGGGACTCAATAGCCACTTGTTGTTCCGGTTCTTGTTTCTCATAAGCTTCGAGTTGGGGAGCGGCTAATGTTCCATAAGGAAGTTCAAAAGCATATTCGACAATAGACGGATTGAAATCAAAATCAAAATCTGTAAAGTTTATCGACTCTAAGTTCGTATTCGAAGACTTGATAACGGGGAAAACAATCGTATAGTTTTGCTTTGTTACACCATCTTCAGCTACTACCTCAATGGTCATTATGCCACCTACTTGGCAATAATGCGTCGTTATCGTTTGGGTTGGCATTATGCCTTTCGGCATCACGCAAGGAACGATTTTGGTTCGCCAAGCCAAAGTATCTGCATAATCAAACTTATCCGAACGGAATCCTGCTATCGACTGATTATTGATTAGTATATCTGCCAATAAAGCGTTATTGGATTTTTGTCTGTTATAACGAATCTCATAAACCGCTTGCGCTCCGTTTTGAGCCGTTACTTGTACTTTTTGTAAAGTATTACTCTCGTTATAAATAACAATCGACTGTCCCTTATCCGGAACTACCATTACTTGCGGCAGTTCTTCACCCGTACCAATAGTTATGTTATATACCAACGTGGTAGGTTGATAGGAAATATCGTGATTCTCAACAGCTACCGAAATCGGTGCCGTAAGGTCATAAAGAGCAGTATTAAAAGTAACCTTGTACGTTGCTTGCGTACCATCCTCCGCCACAACCACCACAGATGAAACATTCTTTTCTATTGCGCCATAAGTCAATTGTTGATGTTCGTTCTTTGGTACGAACGTTACTTGTGGTAAGACACTACCCGCAGCCAAGTCAATCGTATATTCGCGAGTTGCAGGATGGAAAGAGGCCATCTCCACACTATCCAAGAGGATAGCACTTAATTCGGTGTCCGAAGACCTGTCATGCCCAAAAACAATGGAATAAACATTCGCCGATGTTGCCGAAGCCACATGCAAGAGTTGCGTTTGGGATTGAACATACGGGGTAACGGTCAAATTCTCTGCCGCCTCCCATGTAACGGTTGGCCACTGCCCCTCATAACTTGCCTCATAATTCATCGTTTTCGGTTGGAAACCTGCCAAGGCTTCACCATTGATAAAGATATTCGTTAACAAGGCGTCATTATCTACTTGCTTAGAGAAGGCTATCGTATATGTATTGATACCACCCGCTTGCGACTGCACATAAATATAAGCTACTCCACTCTCCTGCGGCAGAACCATCGTGACTTGCTGACCTTCATCCGGCTCCACGGTCACTTCAGGACGTTGATTGGAATAGGAAACTTCGTAATTCAATTTATCCGGCGCAAAACCTAAAATAGTATCTCCGTCCAAGAAGATTGCTTTTAGGAAAGCATTCGCCGATACGTGAATAATAAAGTTTAGAGTATAAGTGGCCTTATCCCCACTTTGGGCAGTTATGGTAATAAGCACTTGTTCTCCCTGCAAGAGGATGAGTACACGCTGCGAACTCTCGGCTTTATCTACCGTAACGGTAGGAATAGTACTTACACCTTCCGGTAACTCAATATCATAATTCATTGTAGTTGCATCGAAATTCGTCAACGGCTGACCATCTACATAAATCATAGCCAAGGACGTATTCGAAGAAGTGGCTACCTTAAAATGAATGACATATGTCCTTGAGGAACCTTGTTGCGGATAAACAATAATCTTATAATCGCCACCTACTCCTCCCGAACGGGTCATAATCGTTTGGTATTCATCCCCTGCCACATAAGTTACCATCGGCAATTCGGTAGTACCCGCCTCTAAAAGATACGTATATTCCGTAACTTCAGGATCAAAGCCGGACAACGAAACACCATCTACCAAAATATCCTTTAGCGTATTAACCGACGATACTTGCTGACGGAACTGGATCTGATACAAGCGCGTTGAACCGTCACCTGCCGTAACAAGAATACGCGTTATGCCGTTCAATCCGCCATAGGTGATAGTAACCACTTGATATGGGTCGCCATTTTCTACCGTTACAACAGGCATCTCGGTTGTTCCCAAGGGCAAATCGTACGAATAGGAAAGCACCTGAGGGTCAAAGCCAGCAAGAGGCTCACCATTAACATAGATTGCATTCAATGTCGTTACGGACGATGTCTCTGTCGAGACAGAAATCTTATATGCCGTGGACGTTACACCATCACCTGCCGTTACGATAACACGGCTAACACCGTTCAAACCGCCATACTGAACTTCCATCGTCTGATACTCGTCACCGGGCACGGGTGTAATCGTCGGCACAAATAATGTTCCTAAAGGCAAGGATACCGTATAATTCAGTTTTTCAGGTTCAAAGTCCGTAATGTAGTTAATCTCCTCACCCATCTTCAAATCTGCCAAGTAAGCATACGTTGAAGGCTCCAATTTGAAGGTCAACTTATACACCTTTGCCGTTTGGTTGCCCGGTGTTTTGACCGAAATCTGATATACTCCTCCGTCTAACACCGAAGGAGCGGTATAAGTAATGGTCTGCAAACCATCAGCATAAGCGGATACAGCCTTTACCGTTGGCATATCTTTGGTATCCACCGGTAACGAAACACGATAACTGGTCTTGGAGGGTTGGAATCCCGGAATAGACTTACCATTCACCAAAATATCCTTCAACGTATTATCACTCAATTGGGCTTGCGAGAACCGAACCGTATAAGTTGCTTTCGTCTTCTTATCCTCCGCCGTTACGGTAATCGTTGCCGTTCCCGTAACCGACGTTGCTTGTGTGATATTGACCTGCTGCTTATCCTCTGCCGGAGTACACGTCACTGTCGGAATATCCGTTGTTCCGTAGGGAAGAGCAAAATCGTAATCGTAGATATTACTCTTAAAGTTAGGAACGGCTTGACCATTAACTTCTATACTCTTTAAACTTGCGTTATTCGAAGCAGGGTATTGGAAACGAATCTTATAAACCATCGTACTTTTCCCATCTTCTGATTTCACCGTCAAAGTAGTCACTCCTCCAATGGCACCTTTTGTGATGGTTAATTCCGACCCACTCAATTCTCGTCCCAGAAATTTGACAGTCGTTCCTTGGTTGTTAGTCAACGAACCTATTCCACGCTTAGCCACAATAGAAGGAATAGCCGTAACGGTTTTACTCAATTCATAGACTTGTTCTTCCGACGAGTTAGGATTAAAATCCGTCCAAACTTTATCTCCGATGATAAGTTGATCAATCTTTGATGAATAAATCAATTCAGCATCATCCACATATAAAGCGTTGCCTGTATAAAGTCCGCTATTAGCACGGAAATTAGGATAGTTGGAAGCCGAAAAAATAACATTTGCCTTCTCGGGCATCTCATTATTTAAATAGTAGATAGGGATACGCAAGTTTACCCAATCCTTATACTCTTTTTTACCATAAACCCAGCCTTCACATATCTGGGTTGCAGGAGTAACAGTAACACACTCGTTGGCATCCAAAGCGATACGAATATCACTTTCCTCGTCCGTCCTCTCTATCTCCGTACATCCATTATTCTTGTTTTTATAACTTTTTCCCTTGGCCGTACCCTTCCATGAATAGAACAATACATGAAAGTCTTCATCCTTCCAATGACTACCGGTTCGCTTAACCCAAACGGATAACGTATCAGGACGGCTCTTCCAACTAATGCCTCCATACGTACCTGCCGTAGCAGAGCCCACATTAATACCCTCCAAATATGCCCAAGGCTGACCTAATGCTATATAGCCGGGGGAGGTTTCTGTAATGCCTAATGCGCCTAATTCCTGATCCTCCACCTTCATCGAATAATCACCCGACTGTCCCGAACGCCCCGTTTCTTTTTTCGCAAAATTGAATTTCATTCCTACTTGCGTGACATTCGAATAATGCCAATCCTTGGGTTGCTCCTTATTATCAAACTTCTCACCCGACCAATCATTGAAATTACTGTTCGGCAGTTGTTGACCTTGAGCAAGCATCGACCCTAAAAAAAACGTTACAAAAACGAAAGAAAAGTAAACTTTTTTCATATATTTATTGTTTATTGACATAGTTACACTAAAAAACGGTGCAAAAGTACTGCTTTTTCCTCATATACACAATACCCACCTTTTTGAAAAATATACCAATAATTAAGAACCCCCTTTTTTTCTTAAAAAACACACTCATTTTTCACTTTGGCACAATTATTGTTACCAAACTCAAGTGGCACTATAAAAACTATATTCACTGGATAAACTAGAAAAAACACATCATACTATGCAAACTACCGTTGACATTCGCGAACTTCAAGAGCGCATTGAGCGTGAGAGTTCGTTCGTAGATGCCCTAACATTGGGCATGAATCAAGTAATCGTAGGTCAAAAGCACCTCGTTGAGTCTCTTTTAATCGGAATGTTATCCGATGGGCACATCCTTTTGGAAGGTGTTCCAGGATTGGCTAAAACACTTGCTATTAAGACATTATCTGACCTTGTCAAAGCTAATTTCTCACGTATCCAATTCACTCCCGACTTACTCCCCGCAGATGTTATTGGTACTCAGATTTATAGTCAAAAGAAAGAGGAGTTCTCCATCAAACGCGGACCAATCTTCGCTAATTTCGTTCTTGCAGACGAGATTAACCGTGCTCCGGCTAAAGTTCAGTCGGCTCTGCTCGAAGCAATGCAGGAACGGCAAGTAACTATTGGTGAACAAACCTTCAAATTAGACGACCCGTTCCTTGTCCTCGCTACTCAGAACCCTATTGAGCAAGAAGGAACCTACCCTCTTCCCGAGGCACAAACGGACCGTTTCATGCTTAAAGTAGTCATCGGCTACCCGCAAAAAGACGAAGAACAGGCTATCATCCGCCAAAACATTTCCGGAGAAAAGAAACAGATTCTCCCTATTCTTTCTACCGAGGATATTTGTAAGGCTCGCGAAGTCGTTCGCCAAGTTTATCTCGACGAAAAGATTGAGAAATACATCGTGGACATTGTCTTTGCAACTCGTAATCCAGAGAGTTATGGTTTGGAGAAACTCAAACCTATGATTGCTTTTGGAGGTAGTCCTCGTGCCAGCATTAACTTAGCTCTTGCAGCACGCGCTTACGCGTTCATTCATCGCCGTGGTTATGTTGTACCCGAAGACGTTCGCGCTATTTGTTATGATGTATTACGTCATCGTATCGGGTTAACCTACGAGGCAGAAGCCAATAACGTTACTACCGAAGATATCATCACCGACATTCTTAATGCCGTTCAAGTTCCTTAATCCTTATGACCTCAGAAGAACTATTACAAAAGGTTCGGAAGATTGAGATTAAGACGCGGTCTCTCTCTCGTAACATCTTCGCTGGAGAATACCACTCTCAATTCAAAGGACGTGGTATGTCATTCAGCGAGGTCCGCGAATATCAACCCGGGGACGATGTCCGTTCTATTGATTGGAACGTGACTGCCCGCCTCAATAGGCCTTATATCAAGGTCTATGAAGAGGAACGCGAATTGACCGTTATGTTACTCGTTGACGTGTCCGGAAGTCGTAACTTCGGCACATTAACCCAGTTTAAGCGGGACATGATGACCGAAGTGGCAGCCACGCTTGCCTTCTCCACTATTGAGAATAATGATAAAGTCGGTGTTATCTTCTTTAGCGATAAGATTGAACTCTTTATCCCGCCAAAGAAAGGTAAGACACATGTGCTTCACATCATTCGCCAATTACTCTCTTTCGAACCCACTTCCACGGGTACTGATATCAATCTCGCTCTTGAGTATTTGACAAACGCCATTAAGCGACATTGTACCGCCTTCCTTATCTCCGACTGCTTGGACGATACGTTTACCGCACCGCAAACCAAACGGGATCGGTCAACTCCGCTCATGATTGCAGCCAATAGACACGATATTTCCGTTATTCAAGTATATGATAAACGCGACACTTATCTACCCAACGTAGGACTCATTCAAGTGCGGGATGCCGAAACGGGTAAACGCCTTTGGACGGACACAGCTTTAGCATCCGTCAGAAATGCTTATAACGAACATTGGCTCACCAATCAACGCAATCTACACGATCTACTCACTAAAACCGGCATACGCAACGTCTCTGTTACCACAGATGGCGATTACGTCAAAGCCCTCATGGCTCTATTCAAGCAGTAAACACCAAACACCAGACACTAAACACCAAACACCAAAATGCCTGCATTTTTATTAAGCATCATCGTCAGCGCCGCCCTTGATACGTCTGAAATTATGATTGGCGACCAAACAGACCTTCATCTGCAAGCCATCTGCGAACCTACGGAGCAGGTTGCCTTCCCTGTCTTTGGGGAAGAACTCATACCCGGATTGGAGATTGTAGATCGAACGATTAAGGACACTAATCATCTTAAAGATGGACGCCTTCAGTACGACCAGTACCTAACCCTCACCGGATTTCAGGATTCGCTTTATTACATTGAGCCTATTGCCTTTACTTCGGGCAATGATACGTTCTGGTCAGAAAACCTATCGCTTAATGTAGTTCAACCCTTTGAGATTGATACTACCCTCGCTATCACGGATATCAAGCCCATTGCTAAAGCGCCTATCTGGTGGTGGGGCATTATTCGCTGGATATTACTGGCACTCGCTCTCACGGGACTATCCGTAGGAGGATACTTCGCGTGGAAACGTTGGGGATATTTACTTTCTCACAATCCACCATCCACAATCCACCATCCACAACCCGCTCGTCCTTGCGAAGAAGTGGCTCTTGAGAAACTGGATGTCATCAAGGCCGAGAAGATTTGGCAAGCCGGTGAGATTAAGAAATACCACACCCTCATCACGGATGTTGTGCGTGAATATATAGCCGGACGTTTCGCCGTATCATCTACCGAAAAGACCTCGGACGAGACGCTTCGCGCCATGAAAGAGAAACTCGATGACAATAAAGATCTTTATAATCAATTACGTCAGATGCTCTCTTTGGCAGACTTGGTCAAGTTTGCTAAATGGCAAACCACTCCCGAAGAGAACGAACGCTCACTCGCCGATGCCTACACGTTTGTTCACGAAACAACCGAAAAGGAGAAAGTAGAAGAAGACCAAAACTCTAAACTCTAAACTCTAAACTAACATGTCCTTTCATAACCCACATTACCTCTTCTTTCTCATACTCATAACCCCTGTTGTCTATTGGTATTGGAAGCAGTTACATAAGACGGACGCAGACCTAACTATGTCCTCGTCTAAAGTCTTTGCCAAACAACCTAAATCATGGCGTGTTTGGCTTATTCACGTTCCTTTTGCTCTCCGTTTAGCAACCATCATACTCCTATCTATTGCCCTCGCGCGCCCACAACTGAACAATCGTTGGCAGTCGCAATCAACGGAAGGTATCGACATCATGATGGCGCTTGATATATCCGGCACAATGCTTGCCGAGGATCTTCGCCCCAACCGATTGGAAGCAGCCAAAGCTGTTGCATCTGACTTCATTATTAGTCGTCCTAACGATAATATCGGCTTGGTCGTTTTTGCAGGTGAATCGTTTACCCAATGCCCTCTCACCACCGACCACGCAGTTCTCGCTAACCTCTTTAAATCGGTACAGTTTGGTATGATTGAGGACGGAACAGCTATCGGTTTAGGCCTCGCTAATGCTGTCAACCGAATGAAGGACTCACAAACCAAATCTAAGGTCATCATCCTTCTTACCGACGGTAGTAATAACCGAGGCGACATTGACCCTGCCACCGCAGCCGAGATAGCCAAGACCTTTGGCATTCGTGTTTACGCTATTGGCGTAGGCTCACTTAAAGAGGCTCGCTGCCCGGTGCACACGCCTTACGGAACACAATATGTCACTATCTCCAACGAGTTTGACGAAACCACTCTTCGTAATATTGCCTCCACCACGGGCGGAGAGTATTTCCGCGCAACCGATAATAACAGTTTGAAACGCATATACGAGCAAATCGACCAATTGGAAAAGACAAAGATTCGTGTTCGCGAATTTAGCAAACGAACCGAGAACTTTGAACCCTTCCTCTTTGCCGCGCTCTTGTGTGTACTGCTGGATATTCTCATTAAATGTTTTGTTTTGAAATCAATCAATAATTAATAATACAATGAAACAGTTTATTCTTATTCTTTCAGCATTAGCCATCCTTCATGGCAATAGTCTTTGTGCGCAACAAGCCGACAGTGCCATTAGCCAACCCAAGGTTGTATTTGCATATGACACCGTCCCTAATGACCCGCTTCATGCTCGAATTTATCATCTTGATAACGGACTAACCGTTTATCTCTCTCGTAATACAATCAAACCCGAGATACAGACCTATATTATTATCCGTGCCGGAGGACAAAACGACCCTCTAGAATCAACCGGATTAGCCCACTACCAAGAACATATTATGTTCAAGGGTACCAGCCGATATGGAACAACCGACTACGCCAAAGAAAAACCCTATCTTGATGCCATTGATAGCCTTTATGAAGTTTATAGCCACACTACCGACGAGGCTGTCCGCAAGGCTATCTACCATGAGATAGACTCTGTCTCTTACCTCAGTTCTACCATTGCTATCGCCAACGAATTTGACAAACTCATGTCCCTCATCGGTGCAAAATGGGTGAATGCTTACACTTCCACTAATCGCACTTGCTATCACGAGGTGATACCTGCCGGAGAACTGACTCGTTGGGCAATGATTGAGTCCGGACGATTCCAAGACCTTGTCGTTCGCGGTTTTCACACCGAATTGGAGACCGTTTACGAGGAGTTCAATATGTATTCCACCATGGATTTTGATAAGATAGACCAAGCTATCAATAACATCCTTTATTCCTCTATTCCTTATCGTCAACACTCCGTGATTGGTACACAAGAGCACCTCAAGAACCCTTCTCTAAAGAACATTAAGCGTTTTTACCAAACCTTCTATCGCCCTAATAATGCGGCTATTTGCTTAAGTGGAGACCTTGACTACGATCATGCTATTGAAGTTATCAACACCTATTTCGGTTCTTGGCAACCGAACGACAACCTTCAAGCTGCATTGGACGAAAACAATGCCCTACTCTTTCAACGCAAAGCCGGTTTAGGCGTACACAAGGATACGGTCATTTACGGCAACGAAGCACCTCAACTATGGATGGCGTGGGATGTTCCCAATATCCATAGCGAAGAAATACCCGTGTTGGACATGCTCACCAAAGTGCTCTATAACGGACACTGCGGTTTAATTGATCTGAACATTAATCAAAAGCAAAAAATGCTTTGGGGGTTAGCCGAATCAGAACAAAACAACGATGTTTCAACCTTTTATCTTATTGGTCAACCCAAAACGGGGCAATCATTGGATAACCTGCGCAAACTCTTCCTCAACCAAATAAAGAAACTGCAAGCCGGCGAGTTTTCAGAAGACTTGCTCAAAGCGATTGTAGCCAACACACGCCGAGAAGAAATAGAAATGAGCGATGATAACAATTACCGCGCAGGATATGTCTTCCTCAATGCTTTCGTTTATGACCTTCCCTACGAACAAGTTATTCACTATTCGGATGTTTTGAGCAAAGTTACGAAGGAACAAATCGTGGCATTTGCCAATAAATATCTCGTAGATAACTACGCTTGCGTGATGAAGCAGCAGAAATCGGACTTGGCTCCCGTGACCATAGACAAACCGGCTATCACACCTATCGAAATGAATAGGGATAAGTCCTCTGCCTTTGTTTCTGAATTGGCGAATATCGAACCGGAACGATTACAACCCGAGTTCCTCGATTTTGATAAGGACATACAGCAAACGACCCTCCGCAAGGGACAAAAACTCATCTATCGCCACAACGATAATAACGAACTCTTCTACCTCCTGTTCCTTGCCAATCGCGGAACGGCTACCGACCCCGTGATTGATGTTGCCACTGACCTTATCGACTACCTCGGCACAACCAACTACTCACCCGAAGCGTATGAGATAGCACTATATAGCCAAGCAGCCCAAGTAGATTTCTACAACGACGAAACTAAGACTACTTTCCGAGCCAGTTCGTTGCAGTCGCATTTTGATTCTACTCTCACGCTGTTAGAGGAAAAAATCTTCTCTCCTATTCCTAATAATGCTATCCTCAGACAAGTCATCGCGGACCGCACACGCCAACATAATGACAATAAACTGGACCAAGCGGCTTGTTTCAGCCAACTTCTTGACGCCGGTATTTATGGATTAGAAAACATGCAAGAACAAATAACGGCAACAGCTCCCAAAACGCTTGCCAAAAAGGACGCGGCGGCTATCGTAGAGCACCTGAAAGCAACGGTTCCTTATACAAGCACTATCCTCTATTACGGTCCGGCATCGATGGAAGAGGTCGTTGCTAAACTGAACGACGACTCCCAAATAGTGAACGCCTACAACCGTAACCAACAACCAACGGCACCGGAGCACAACAAGACCCAACGCATCAAACAACCGGAAGTTTGGGTCGCACCCTATAAAGCTAATAATATCTATATGGTACAATACGCCAACCCGGGTGTTACGTATAGTCCGAAACAAGAGGCTATCGTAGCCCTCTTTAATGAATACTTCTGCGGTTCGATGGGTTCTATCGTTTTCCAAGAGATGCGCGAATCACGGGCTTTATGCTATGCCTCTTATGCGGGGTACGAACTACCTAAATTTGCCGGAGACGATAATATCTTTATGACTTATATTATCACTCAAAACGACAAACTCAAGGACTGCGTTCTCGCTTTTGATACCATTTGCAACCGACTGCCTCTTTCGCAAGCCGCTTTTGATCAAGCCAAGACCTCTCTCCTCAAGCAAATAGAGAACAAACGTTATGCCGATTTTGAAGCCATCTCCGCTTATCTTCGTTATACCAATAAGGGCTGGGATCACGACTGGAACAAGGACATCTATGACGAAGTGCAACGCCTCACCCTCAAAGACCTTCAGCAATTCCAAACCCAAGCGCTAACGAACCTTCCCTATCGTTACCTCATCTTGGGAGATAAGAAACAACTCAACCGTAAGTTCTTAAAGACCCTCGGTCCCGTTAAATACCTCAAACTCAAAGACATCTTTGTATATTAGTAAATCGTCAAATCGTAAATATCTTCATGCATTTTGCTCATATTCACATACTTTGGCTCTTAGTGCTTATTCCGTTGCTCAGCATCGGTTTTGCATTGCTCACGCGCCGCAAACGCCGCCAACTTGAGTCCTTCGGAGACCCCGACCTGGTAAACCAACTCATGCCCGAACGCTCTACCGTCCGTCCTGTTGTTAAGTTCGTCATTCTGATGATTACCCTAACCCTCCTTATCTTTGCCGCCGCCCGACCGCAATACGGCAAGAAAGAGCAAGTCATCAAACGGCAAGGTATCGAAGTGCTCGTTGCCCTCGACATATCCAATTCTATGCTCGCCGAGGACGTAGCACCTTCACGCTTGGACCGCGCTAAACAGATGCTCTCCAAAATGATTGACAAGATGACGGACGATAAAGTAGGACTCGTTGTCTTTGCCGGTCAGTCATTCATTCAACTGCCCATCACGTGCGATTATGTCAGTGCCAAGATGTTCCTCCAAAACATCTCTCCCGACCTTATCAAGACACAAGGAACGGCTATCGGAGACGCTATCAATACCTCTATCCGTGCCTTTGGTGCCGAACAGTCCGAAGCGTCTCGCGCTATCATCTTAATTACCGATGGCGAGAACCACGAGGACGATGCCTTAGCTGCCGCCGAAGCGGCTAAAGAGGCGGGAATACACCTCTATGTCATCGGTATCGGTAAGTCCGAAGGAGCACCTATTCCTATCCCCGGAACGAATAACTACCGCAAGGATCGTCAAGGTCAAGTGGTGGTCACCAAACTCAACGAGAACATGTGTAAGGAAATAGCAGCAGCCGGCAATGGTGCTTATATTCATTGCGATAACACCAATACCGCTATGCGTGCCTTAGAACAACAAATAGACCGCCTCGCTACGGCGGAAATGGAAACAACCGTTTATACTGATTTCAACGAGCAATACCAGTCCTTCGTGCTCATTGCACTCCTCCTTCTTGTTATCGAGTTCTTTATCTTCAATCGCAAAAATCAACTCTTCGATTATGAAAAACTGTTTCAATAGGTCCTTCTATATTACCTTACTAATAATCTTCAATCTTCATTCTTCAATCTTCACGGCTCATGCCCAACAAGAGTATTCCTCTATCCGCCACGGCAACCGAGATTACGATAAGGAGAACTACACCGAAGCGGAAGTCGATTATCGTCGTGGACTGAATATCAACAACGACTCATACGAAGCGCACTATAACCTCGGTAATGCCCTCTACCGTGAGAAGAAATATCCCGAAGCCGCAGCTGAGTTTTTAACGGCTGCTGAACTACTCGACCCCAAGAAAGATAAGGAACGTTATGCCCAAGCCATGCACAACCTCGGCAATGCTTGCTTTGCCCAACAACAATATGACCAAGCGGTCACGGCTTATCAACATTCGTTGCGCGCGAACCCAAAGGATAATGATACCCGCTACAACTTGGCAAAAGCATTAACCATGCTCCAAGAACAACAGCAAAATCAAAACCAGGACCAACAGCAACAGCAACGGCAGCAACAGCAAGAACAGCAACAACAGCAACAGCAGCAACAGCAACAACAGCAGCAAGAAGAACAACAAATGGATAAAGAAACGGCAGAACAGATTCTCCAAGCCCTTGAACAAGACGAACAAGCAACGCAGGAGAAACTGCAACGCCAACAAGGAAAAAAACGTACTGTAGAAAAAGAATGGTAATATGAAGCATAAATTATTTTATGGATTGTTAATCCTACTATCCGCAATCCACTATCCACAATCCACATTCGCAGACGATGTCACTTTCACCGCCTCCGCTCCTTCGCAGGTGGTAGTTAATCGTCCGTTCCAACTGACTTACACCGTCAACGCAAAGGCGAAGAACCTCCAACAACCCGATTGGGCACCCTTTGATGTGTTAGCCGGACCTTATACATCGCAGTCGCAATCAACCTCATTCGTGAACGGGAAAATGTCTTCCTCTTTCACGCTCACTTACACTTTCACTCTCATAAGCAGTCAAGAGGGAACCTTTACCATAGCGCCGGCTACCATCACTTCCGGTGGGGACGACTATCGCTCTAACGGTCTCAAAATAACCGTCCTCCCTGCCGACGAACCACAATCCACAATCCACAATCAACAATCCACTATCCACAATCAACAATCCACAAACAATAGTCAAGACTGCTTCATCCGCACCGTCGTTTCCAAGACCTCCGTCACGGAACAAGAGCCTATCTACTTATACTATAAACTCTATTTCGCTAATGTCGATATAGCGCAATTCACGAATAATACTAAAATACCCGAGTTTACAGGTTTCCTCAAGCAAGACTTGGAGACAGGAGAGATACAAACCGAACTCGAGCATTATAACGGCCGTAATTACCAGACGGCAGTTCTATACAAAACGGTTCTTTATCCTCAACGCAGTGGAGATATACAAATCGATCCCGCTTCGTTCGAAGCCGTTCTTCGTGTGCAAACGCAGCAACAAGTACGCAGTATCTTTGACGATTTCTTTGGCACTTATACTAATGTCAATCGCACCCTAACTGCCCCCGGTACCACTATTCACGTCAAACCCCTTCCCGCCGGCAAACCCGCCGATTTCTCGGGTGCTGTGGGTAAGTTCAACCTGTCTTGCAGCCTATCGCCTGAGTCAGGCAACCTCAAGGTGAACGAAGCACTCACCCTCAAGATTGACATTAGCGGTAGCGGTAATATGAAACTCATCAAGACCCCTGCCATTGACTGGCCGGAGGGCTTTGAACCGTACGATCCCAAGGTAGCCAATAACTACCGCAATACTTCTTCCGGAGCCAGTGGCACTAAATCGATTGAGTATCTCGCTATCCCGCGTGCTGCCGGTGAGTACCTTATTCCTGCGGTTAAATTCTCCTATCTCGACACCTCTACAGGACAATACCAAACGCTCTCCACTCCTGAATATACCCTCCATATCACTCGTGATGGCAATAGTCCTACAGCGAGCGAATCAAGCAACGATCCACAATCCACCATCCACACTCCACAATCCCTCAAAGAAGACATCAAACACCTCGGTACCGATATTCGCTATATTCACAACACAAAAGAATCGTCACCTCACATCGGTCTCATAGCGGAACTGCCTGCCAACAAGGCAATCTGGTTGTATATCTTGCCTCTTATTTTGGCAATCGTCATTTTCTTTATTGTTCACCATTTCCAACGCGAGAATGCGAACGTGGCGCGTGTCCGTTATAAGAAAGCCAATAAGGTAGCGCAAAAGCGACTCAAAGCGGCTAAGACTGCCCAAACAAATGCTAATTATTCGGCATTCTATGAGGAAATAGAAAAAGCACTTTGGCAATATCTGTCCGACCGATTGGGCATACCTACTGCCGAACTAAGTAAGGACAATATCGTCTCTGTTCTGCATACCAAAGCCGTTTCGGAGGACCTGATTAAGGAAGTGGACGCTGTCCTTACTACTACTCAAATGGCGCGTTATACATCTTCTCTATCCTCCAATCCTCAAGCCGATGCTGAGGCACTTTATAATCAAACAGTCACCCTTATCAATAACCTCGAAAATCAAAAAATATGAAACTACTCCTCATAATCTTATCCGCTTTCTTCGCCCAAGCGAACGAGCAGTATGCCGCCGGTAATTACGCCGAAGCAGCCACTCTTTATCAACAATGTCTGACAGGCGAAGCCAATCCTTCAGCCGATATTTACTATAATCTCGGCAACGCTCTCTTTAAGCAAGGCGAACTCGGTCAAGCCATCTTGGCTTACGAGCGTAGTCTGCGCCTCGACCCTCGTGACAAGGACTGCAAGCATAACCTCGCCTTCGCGCAGGCGCAGATAATAGATAATGTAGAGGATAACGAGTTTTTTCTCTCCTCGTGGGCAAAGACCCTTCGTAACCAACTACCTATTGGCACGTGGTTTATCCTGTCTATCATCTTCTGGGTTCTCACCCTCACGGGCATCATTCTATTTACTCTAAACACCAAACACCAAACAGCAAACACCAAACGCGTAGCGTTCCACCTCTCTTGGATCTTCCTCCTTTTGACTATTGTGACGGGACTCAATGCTTATTCGCTTCACCGTCGTGACACGCTTCGTCAGGAAGCGATTATCACGCAAGGAATAGTCAATGCAAAAGCTTCTCCCGACCGTAGCGGAACGGAACTGTTTACCTTGCATGAAGGCACAAAAGTGACCATTCACGAGACCTTAGGCGAATGGGTAAATATCCATGTTGGAAACAACATCGGTTGGCTTCCCGCCTCGTATTTAGAAAGGATATAATCTCTCACGAGCGTTCGTTATCTCCTTAACTCTAAAACACGCTTATCAATAACCCCTTCTTTTCTCATAATACGATAATTTACAGATATATGCAAATCTATCCTTTTTTATCAAAAATCATCATTTAAGGACGCCTTTGCATTACTTGCGTCATGCAGTGAGCTGCCCCATAGCCGCAGATGAGTTGTTCCAACGGTATCCACTCTACCATTACATTATGCGCCTTAAATACATCTTGGAGGGTCTTGGACTGACCGCCAACCGCCATGATATGACGAGGAGCTATCGTGAGGTAATTATTGGCATAATGCAGTTCGTCTTCCTCTTCAATGGGGATAATAGTAAACCCGCGCTCTTGCAGCAATTCAACAAAAGAACAGTCTTGTGTTTGTAAACAATAGTTTGTCTCTCCGGGGGCTCGAACGTAAATATCTGCCGATATATAGTAAGAGTCACCTGCGGGCGCATCTTTACGACGGGCAACCATCGTACAAAGGTCTTTGTCTATGATATTGAAATAGGTGTCAAGGTGCATCTCCAATTGCCATTGGCAATGCTGTTTGGCAACCACCACCGTATCGTGCCCAAAGACATCATGGGCTAACATCTGAGCAATAGCCTCTGCGTTGGTACGCATACCTTGACCGATGAACGAGACCGTTCCGGCAGGGATATAATCGCCCCCTTCCATGCGTCCGTCACCCTCAATCTCATAGATAGGCGTAATACCTAATGCCTCATAGCAAGCGCGGATAATACGTGTTTCGGGGGCGCGTTGGGTTGAGTTCATCTTGCAGATGACTTGCCCCTTAGGTGTGGATATGCTTTGGTCGCGTGTGAAGTACAGGTTCATAAGTGAGTTATGCTCATAAACAGCCTCATAACCGGTGTTGAGTTCGGTCTTACGCAAACGAATAGTGGGTTGCAAGAGCAAACAGCGAATCAGGTCTGCGCGGCTCATGGCAAGCAAGGTTTGTTGGCGGTAATTCTCGCCCACCTCTTCCGCTTCGTCTTTGCTGAGTGCCGACACGTCGTATGTGAGCACTTGTTCTGCCAATGAACGAAGGACATCCATATCCATTTGCTGTAAGATAGAATCGACCGTCAAGACTTGTATTCCGTTGGCGCGGAGCATGTCTATGTAGTGACGATGTTCGGCTGCCGCTGAATCGACATTGAAATAATGCTCAAACAGACCGGCTGTAGGATGAGCCACTCCGTCAAAGAGTTCAATACCGGGGGTGTGCATTAGGATGGTTGTGGCTTTGTCCCATTCTGCTTGGGGACAAAGTGCTCTGCCTGCTATTATTCCTACGGGAGGGTTAGGATCCTGACATGCAACGAATAATAAAACGCTAATGTAAAGAATGCTTTTTTTCATATTGTGCTTATGTTTGTTCTCTTTATTCTTAAAAGTGTGCAAAGGTACGATTTTTTAATCACATATGCAAATAAAAAATGCTTTTTTCTTACTTTTTAAGTAAAAGTGGTTTTTTGCGCAAAAAATTGCATAGTAGGCACCATCCGTCTCAACGTTGTCTAGATCCCTTCCTCTTTGTCTTTACTCTGTTTTCGCCGAAAAACATAGAACATATATAGAACATACATAGAACATACATAGAACATACGTATATCCAATGAATACCCAACGAATACCCGCTGAATACCCCTCCTTACCTATGCGCCAACTATATTTTGTACTGTATGTACTGTACCCATTTTCTTGGACACTCAAAAAACAAAAAAATCGCATATATATTTGCGCATGCCAAATATTTTTTGTACCTTTGCACCAAATTTGCAGATTATGAATTTTACACACCTTCATGTTCACTCTCAGTATTCCGTTTTGGACGGAATGAGTAAAGTCACCGACCTTGTGGATAAGTGCCTGCGCACCGGCATGAACGCTATTGCCCTCACTGACCATGGCAATATGTACGGTATCAAGGAACTGCTCGATTATTGCAAGACGCTCAAAGAACCTTTCAAACCGATTGTGGGTTGCGAAACCTACTGCGCCCGTCGCGGACGGCACTCTATGTCCAACGAAGAAGCCATCTCCCCCGAAGGTAAGACCTATATCATTGACCGCTCGGGTTGGCACCTCATCCTGCTCGCCAAGAACAAGAAAGGCTATCAGAACCTCTGCCGCATCGTCTCCCTTTCGTTCATGGACGATGCCTTCAAATATACCTGCCGTATAGACAAAGAACTGCTCGAACAATACCACGAGGGACTCATCTGCTGCTCCGCTTGCCTTGGTGGCGAACTGGCGCAGAAAGTGATGAAAGGATTAAGGACAACGGAACAAGGACAAAAGACGGAAGGACAATTCAAAGAGGCGGAAGAGACGATACAGTGGTTCAAGAACCTCTTTGGCGAAGACTACTACATCGAGATACAGCGGCACCAAACGGACAAACCCGGAGGTGACCAGTCCGTCTATCAGCACCAAAGAGAGGTGAACCCTGTGCTCATCGAACTCGCCCATAAATACGGCGTTAAGGTCATCTGTTCCAACGATGCCCACTTTGTAGAAGAGGAACACGCCGAGGCACACGACCGTCTTATCTGTCTTTCCACCAACCACTACGTGGACGATGTGGATCGCATGCACTACACCAAGCAAGAGTGGCTCAAGACACCCGAAGAGATGGCGGCTATCTTTAGCGACATACCCGAAGCCTTAGAGAACACACAAGAGATAGTCGATAAAGTCGAGGTCTATGACATAGACTCCGACCCGATTATGCCTAAGTTCCCTATTCCCGAGTCGTTTGCCACCGAGGAACAATACCGCACGAAGTTCACCGAGCAAGAACTCTTTGACGAGTTCACTCGTAACGAGAAAGGCGAAGTGATTATGGACGATGAAGCCGCCCGCAAGAAAATAGCCCACCTCGGCGGTGTAAATCGCCTCTACCGTATTAAGTTAGAAGCCGATTACCTCCAACACCTCGTTCATGAGGGGGCTATCAAACGCTATGGCGAGGACCGCGTCAACAACGACGAGGAACTGAAGGAGCGTATCGCCTTCGAACTGCACACGATGAAGACGATGGGTTTCCCTGGTTACTTCCTTATCGTGATGGACTTTATTCGTGCGGCTCGAGAAGAACTGGACGTGAGCGTAGGTCCTGGGCGTGGTTCGGCTGCCGGTTCGGTAGTAGCTTACTGCCTGCACATCACCGACCTCGACCCGCTTGAGTATGACCTTCTGTTTGAGCGTTTCCTCAATCCCGACCGTATATCCCTCCCCGATATAGACACCGACTTTGACGATGCGGGACGAGGCAAGGTGATTGACTGGGTTTCGGAGAAATACGGTCACACCCACGTGGCGCACATCATCACCTATGGGCAGATGGCTGCCAAGTCCGCTATCCAAGACGTAGGGCGTGTACAGCGCGTCCCCCTTCCGCGCGTCAATGAGGTAAAAGCGTACATACCCGATAAATTCCCCGATACCCTCAAGGACGAGAGGGGCAAGACACCCAAGATCAACCTCAAGAACTGCTATAAGTACGTAGATGACCTCAAACAACTGCTCAACGGTGGCGACCCCGAGATACGTTCTATGCTCGAGTACGCCCAACAGTTGGAAGGCACCGTTCGCCAAGTGGGTATTCACGCCTGCGGTATCATCATCGGAGCGGACGACCTAACGAAGTTCGCGCCCCTCAGTTCAGTAGAAGACCCCAAAGAGAAACGCCGTATCCTCGTTACCGAATACGACGGGCACGTGATTGAGTCGGTAGGACTGATTAAGATGGACTTCCTCGGTCTCAAGACGCTGACTATCATTCGCGAGTGCCTCAAGAACATCAAGCACACCCACGACATAGACATTGACATTGACCATATATCCAAGGAGGACGAACTGACCTACAAACTCTTCCAAGAAGGTCGCACGATAGCCGTCTTCCAGTTTGAGTCCGGCGGTATGCAGAAATACCTCAAAGAACTCAAACCCACCGTCATTGGCGACCTCATCGCCATGAACGCCCTCTATCGTCCCGGACCGATGGAGTATATCCCCTCCTTCATTCGCCGTAAGCATGGCGAAGAACCCATCACCTACGATATACCCGAGATGGAGAGTATCCTCAAGGACACGTACGGTATCACCGTTTACCAAGAGCAGGTCATGCTTCTCTCGCGCAAACTGGCTAACTTCACCCGAGGTGAGAGCGATATGCTCCGTAAAGCCATGGGTAAGAAAAAGATGGACGTACTGCAAAAGATGAAGTCTAAGTTCCTCGAGGGCGGTAAAGCCAACGGTCATGACGAGAAGACATTAGAGAAGATATGGAAAGACTGGGAAGCCTTTGCCTCCTACGCCTTCAATAAGTCGCACGCCGCCTGCTACGCGTGGGTGGCGTACCAAACGGCTTACCTCAAAGCCCACTACCCTGCCGAGTTCATGGCGGCTAACCTCACCGATGCCAAGGACGACATCACCGAGGTAACCAAACTCATGGACGAGTGTAAGGCAATGCGAATACCCGTTCTCGAACCCGATGTGAACGAATCCGAACTCAACTTCACCGTCAATAAAGAGGGCGCTATCCGCTTTGGTTTAGGCGGCATCAAAGGTGTAGGCGAAGCTGCCGTTCAGGCTATCTTAGACGAACGCAATAAGAACGGTAAGTTCAAAGACATATACGACTTCGTAGAGCGTATCAACCTCCAGTCTTGCAACCGTAAGACGATGGAGTCTATGGCATTAGCCGGAGCTTTTGATAGTTTCGACCTCTATCGCGAGCAGTTGGTGGGCACCACCCCTAAGGGCGAATTGGTCATGGAGACCCTCATGCGCTACGGTAATATGTACCAGCAGGATAAGCAGCAGCAAGCCAATTCGCTCTTTGGCGACTTAGACGGCGGATTCGGCGTAGATATATCCAAACCCGAACTGCCCCAAGTGCCACGCATGAACGCGATTGAGCGACTCAACATGGAGAAATCGCTCATTGGTATCTTCCTCTCCGCCCACCCGCTGGACGACTATGAGTTTGAGGTTACCAAACTATGCAACGTCACCACCGCCGACCTCGCCCAATACGAATCGCTCTACACGCCCGAAGGACGTAAGGCAGCCGCTACCGTAGATAGTGACAGCGAGAACAGCAAAGTTCTATACACCAAACTCCAGACACTCAACACTCAGACCGACGGTATCCAAGGTCTGCGCTTTGGCGGTATCGTGACCAGTGCCGAAGAGGCCGTTTCGCAGAAAGGCAATCCTTACGGACGCTATGTCATTGAGGACTACTCCGGCAGTTATAAAATGACCCTCTTTGGGGATACGTATAAGTCCTGCGCTCCTATGCTCAAACCCAACCTCTACGTCATGGTGACGGGAAATATACAGCAACGGGGAGCCAACCGACAATGGTTCAAACCCAAGCCTCTCAACGAAGCGGAGTTCGAGTTTAGCGTGCAGAAGATTGACCTACTCAAGGACGTGCAACAAAACCTCGTCTCCGAACTGATACTGAATATCCCTGTCGAACAGGTGCAACCGGATTTTGTGGAGGAACTGACTGAACAAATCAAAGCGCATAAAGGACATATACGCCTCAAGATAGTGGTTTACGACGAACTGCATAAGAACGTCATCACCTTCACTTCGCAGTCCTATGCCGTCACTGTGGATAAGACGTTCTTCCACTGGCTCAAACTCCAAGAGCAAGAAGGAATGATTCGCCTAACGGCTAATTAGTTGAGAGTGGAGAGTGTAGAGTAGCCGTCTATTTTGATAGTTGAGAGTGGATGAGTTATAATGAAGCGATAGAGTATTTATATGCCTCGATGCCGGCATTTCATTTGGTTGGCAGTGAGGCTTATAAGCCGGGGTTAGAGAACACCCTGCGCCTCATGGACAGATTAGGACACCCCTATCGCTCTTTTCCTTGTGTGCATATTGCCGGCACGAACGGCAAAGGTTCCACCTCGCACCTCATTGCCGCTTCGCTCCAAGCCGCAGGCTATAAAGTGGGACTATACACCTCCCCCCACCTCGTCGATTTCCGCGAACGTATCCGAATACTTCGCCCCTACTCCCCTACTCCTCTACTCCCCTACTCCCCAAATGACACCATGATTCCGCAGGAATCAGTCATCGCTTTCATCGAAAAGCACAAACCTTTCTTAGACGAGATACGCCCCTCTTTCTTCGAAACAACCATGGCTCTTGCCTTCGATTATTTCGCTCAGCAGCAGGTCGATATAGCGGTCATTGAGGTTGGGTTAGGCGGCAGACTGGATGCTACCAATATCATCACCCCCCGACTGAGCGTCATCACCAATATCGGTCTCGACCACGAGGAGTTCTTAGGCGACACCCTCGCTAAGATTGCCTTCGAGAAAGCCGGAATCATCAAACCGAACGTTCCTTGCGTCATTGGCGAGACACATCCCGAGACGGCACCTGTCTTCATTGCCAAAGCCCAAGAGTGCGGTATTTGGGGGCACGGTCTCGAAACAACCGACTGTAAGATTTGGTTTGCCGACCAATGCGGTTATCTCCGTCGCTGTCGGGAACGCGATATAACCGAATGTGAATTAAAAGGCATCTACCAAGAGCATAACAAACAGACGGCTTATGTCGCACTCCGGCAGTTGGGAGTGCCTACATGCGCTATAAAAGAAGGATTTGCGCACGTGTGTACGAGTACGGGTCTGCGTGGACGTTGGGAAACGCTCTACGCTCACGACCGCCACTTCATTCTCGACACTGGTCATAACAGCCACGGCTTCCGCTACGTCTGCGAACAACTCCAAACCCTTCACTCTACACTATCGACCGAAGGTCGCAACCAGACGGCTACTCTACACTCTACACTCTCCACTCTCCACTTAATAATCGGCTTTGTCAACGACAAAGACGTGGACGTCATGCTCCGCATGTTACCCACCAACGCCACCTATTATTTCACCCAAGCCAAGACCCATCGGGCCATTCCCGCCGCGGAGTTAGCTCAATCTTACAGCGAAGCGGTCTTACAGCGAAGCGGTCTTACAGCACGCAGTGCGGTCTTTCAGACGCAGTCGGTCTCAGAAGCCATCGCTGCCGCCATAAAAAGCACCACCCCCGACGATATCATCTTCATCGGAGGCAGTAATTATGTTGTGGGCGAAGCCCTTACTGTTCTCGATGATTGATTTCCACATGAACTTGCGGATAGCGCGTCCGTATATGTTTAGCTAACGCCTCGGCGCTATACACACTGCGGTGTTGCCCGCCTGTGCAACCAAAAGCCACTTGCAAGTGCGTGAATCCGCGTTCTATAAATCGCTCCACGTGGTGATCCACAATCCTATACACCGAGTCCAAGAACGTCAGTATCTCGCCGTCCTTCTCGAGCCAATCAATGACCTCTTTGTCGCGACCCGTCAAGTGCTGGAACTCAGGGTATTTACCCGGATTATGGGTACTGCGGCAGTCAAACACATAACCGCCTCCGTTACCCGACTCATCCTCCGGAAGACCTTTCTTAAAGGAGAACGAATAGACCTTTACCGTTAATGTTTGTTCGTCTTTGATAGCACTATCCTCTCCGCGTGATTTCCGCGTGATTTCCGCGTGATTTCCGCGTTTTTCAAGGGGGATACTCGACACTTGTTCTGCCAACGAACGCAAGTACGGAAAGTCTTCCCCAATCTCCGTTGCCAATATATCTTTGAGATTCTGTATCGCAGCCGGAATACTCTCTAAGAAATGCGGTTTGCGCTCAAAATAACCTCTATACCCATAAGCCCCTAACACTTGTAGGGTTCTGAAAAGCACGAAATAATCCAATTGTCCTCTATCAAAGCGGATATCGCTTATCTTACCTAACTCGTCCACATAAGCCTCTATCAGTTCTTCACGCAAAGCTTGCGGATAGTTCGCTTTGGCCTGCCAAAGGAAGGAGGCAAGGTCGTAATAAACAGGGCCTCTTCGTCCGCCTTGGAAGTCGATAAAGTAAGGCTCTCCTGCCTGTACCATCACATTACGCGACTGAAAATCGCGATACAGGAAGGTGGGCGTACCGCACATCGGTGCACGCGAACCCACGAGGCGATCCGTCAAGCGCTCAAACTCGTTCTCTAACTTAGGTTCACTAAACTCAATCTTAGTCCCCTTGAGGAAGCAGTATTTGAAGTAATTGAGGTCCCACATCACGGCACGGGAATCCATGGCAGGAACGGGGAAGCAGACGCTCCAGTCTATACCCTGCGCCCCTTCTACTTGTATATGTGCGAGGGCGCGTATCGTTTTGACAAGGAGTTGCTTCTCTTCGGCAGAAAAAACGCCTGTCTCACGCCCATTACGGATAAGGTCAAAGAGGATAGTGTCCCCAAGGTCTGTTTGGTCATATTCCAACTTGTCGTCACTAACGTTCAAAACATGAGGAACGTTCAGTCCCTTGGACGCGAAATGGCGCGCCAGTGTGATAAAGGCGTGGTTCTCGTCTTTGTTGGTTCCTACAACGTGAATGTAAGTTTGTCCCTTCTCGTCCGTGATGCGACTATATTGTCGATTGCTCCCCGAGGCTGAAATAAGTTGTGTCATAATATTTGTGATTTGAGCACAAAAGTACAAAAAATGTGCCACATATGCAAATCAAACTGCTATATATAGGGGTTAAAATACATTTTTTTTGCATTTTTTTGCCAAAATATTTGCACATGTCAAAAAAAAGCAGTACTTTTGCACCCGCTTTGAGAAAAGCAAATGATCTTTAGTTAGATTTATCTTCTCACCGCGGGTACTACCTGCCGAACCGTAGGTTTGCCAGCGTACCAAGCGAGCGGCGACGACGTCTCCCTAGCTCAGTTGGTAGAGCAATTGACTCTTAATCAATGGGTCGAGGGTTCGAGTCCCTCGGGGGACACAAAAGAAAGATAAGTCTTTCAAAATCAACGAATTGCTTCAAATCCTTCATGGGATTGGAGCAATTCCGTTTATTAAACCGGAAAACTAGACCAGATTTAGACCAAAATTAGACCAGTTAAATTGGTACGACAATCCACCTTGCTGATTTTGCGGAAACGCAAAACCAACAAAAAAAATGTCAATTCCTAAATTTCATTCCGAACCACTTCAATGTGGAATTGCAGGTACGCAATCTTTAGGGTTGCAATCATGCGCACAATTTTACCCTGCCGTATTAAAGTTCAGCCCGAACCAATCATTAGGTTGGCATATTGAGTATTACGCTCGTTCTGTCAATGATTCTAAGCTGGTGCGCTATCGCGTGCGCATAAACCTTATCAAGAGACGTTATCGTTTAATGTCTGAGTTCTACGAATATGCCAAGATGATGGTGACAGAAATCAATACTTCTCTTAGCAGAGGATGGATTCCCAACCAATGCAAAGCGATTTCATCTGCTGAAGCAACAGCTTCCACAGTACCCAATGCTTTGATGACAATGCCGGCAAGTTATGCACCAACTAATTCTGCTCCCATTGATGAGCATATCTCCAGTGTTCATACCTATGTAACTATGATTAATGAATTGCAGAAAGAAGTAGCGCAACTCAAAGACATTGTTGCAAAGTCTTCAGTTTCATTCCCTATTGTCAGCGAATCGGGAGCAGACCAATCGAAAATAGAAACACAACCAATTGAAGTTGAATTTGTCCCCTCTATCCCAACGAAGGTAGAAGAGCCAACCAAAACTAATTCTTCAAGCGATGGTATCTCATTAGTTGATTTATTAGACCGCTTTATTGCTGCCAAAGAACCTATCGTTCGCAAAGATACCATGCGTTCCTATTACAATTATGCCAAGTTCTTTAAAGCGTACTTAGAGGAATTTCTTCCTGGTATCAAGGCACAAGACTTTAGCCGAGCAGATGCCCAAGCCTATATGGCGTATCGTGGAGAAGAAATGATGAAAGCAAAGCGTAAACGTAGTGATTTCAGCGACATCTCTTCACGCTCGATAAATAATTATATCAAGTCTCATCGTCTATTTTTCTCTTGGGGTATAGAGGAAGAGTTGATAACCAACAACCCCTTTGCCCAACTCAAATTGCAACGGAACGAAGAGAAACGTCGTGACTTGGTGACGGACAATGCGTTAGTAAAAGTCAAAGACTATCTAACTGCTAATGACCAAAAGGGCTTTCTGCTTGTTTGTATGCTTATTTATAGTGGCTTTATCCGTCCGAAGGAAATACGCGAACTGCGTGTCCGTAATATCCACTTGAAGGATCATTGCATCATTGTTCCACCAGAGGTTTCTAAAAACCATTGCTCTCGTGTAGTCGGTCTGACTCCTGAGATTGAAGAACTGATGCGCGAACTGCATTTGGATGTGTTACCGCAAGATTATTATATCTGCGGTAGAAGTTTGGTACCTAATTCAGTCCAATGCGCCGATACTATGTATTCAAAAGCTTGGGTTGAGATGCGCAAGGAACTTCACTTGCCCGAAACGATGCAACTCTACTCTTTGAAGGATACCGGCATTACCAATATGCTTGAAAATGGTGTTCCTGCTATTGATGTAATGAAACAAGCCGGACACCATGACTTAGCCATGACCTCACGCTATGCTAATCACAAGGATACTCGAATCGCTCAAAAAATGTATAAAAATAACCTCTCATTCGGAAACGAAAAAGAAGAAAATTAATTCTATGCAATAAACTTGAAAAAAAGTTGTAAACTTGTAAACCTGTAAACCAAAGTATATAATCTATTGATATTAAGGCAACTACGTTTTTACAATCTTTTGAAACAAAATGTAAAGAAACTTGTAAACTGCAACCAAAAACATCAGCAAGGGCATTTTTGTCCTCACTGATGCTTTTGGTTGCATAACACTTTAACCTTCTTTGCCAATCTTTATAAACGATTGCAATTTTTTGGCAATATTTTTGATTTTTGCCGATTATTTGAGAAGAGAACTTGTTTTTGACCAATAGAAAAAGGCTTCTGGATTATTAATCTTGAGTTTATTGAGCCGATTAGTTAAGGTATCTTCAATCACTGCATCCTTCACATCCATTGGATTGTTAGAATATCTCTCTACATGTATTATACCTTTTTCAATCGCCGTTGCTAAATAAGCAGCTTTTGCAGCATCACGTATGGCATCATCAATAATATAGCGTCCCTGATACATAAAAGATTTAATACGTTTAATACCATCCATGAATAGTTCAAAATGCTCTGAATCAATCTTTCCTTGTGTGGAAATGCATAAAGCAGTGTTACGTATATCTTCAAAAATAAGATTGTGATTATTTGGAAGATTGCGATACTGCAACTCAACTTCAGCAATTTTTGCAAACGATTTGGCAGTAATAGTCAAATCATCAACCACATCAAATAGTCGACTCACATCGTACATCTGTTTACAGATTTCCATAGAGCAACATTTGTCCCCTTTATAATAAGGAATCCCCGTTGTATTAGGTGCAAATGCAGTAAGTTTATCTCCTAAAATATCTGATGCGGATGGCACTGTAACTTGCAAAGGTTCCCCATTCAGTTTGATAAAAGGTGACTGAATAGCAACTTGATTTGTTTGAGTATAATGCAAATCTTCATACAAGACATCAAGCAAAATATAATCAGGTTTCTCCAAACCTTTGCGGTAAGCAATCTGATAAAAGAGTTTGGAATGGCTTTTGGGAATGTTGGTACCTCTTTGTCGTCTCTCCACAATCTCTTTACTAACAAAGCCGAATTCTTCAAATTGAGAGAGATATTCTTCAATGTCGGTACCAGGAGGGCAGATAATATCTATATCTATTGACAAACGATGCAGTTTACCAGACAAAATAAGCATTAGAGCTGTACCACCTTTGAAAACGAGTGGACATCCCGCATGTACTAACATCTCTAATAAAGAAAGCGCACGAATAACTTTCTCAATGAGGTTTTTGTCATTGTAATGAAGTTGAGTGGATACTGTGTCTATCCATTCTTGGGTGTAACATTCTTTACTTATCATATTTCTCTAATTGTTTCTGCATCTCTTCGCGTATACCACGACGTGATGCATATCGTAAAAGTTTAGTTCTGTTAATATTATATAAGGAATAAGCCTTTTCAAAGATATAGTCATATTCTGCCCCTTGATACATAAAAAAATCAGGATCCACTAATAAATCCACGAGAAGCTTCTCCAATGTTGGCAATGGATAATTATCAACTTTTTTCAACGGTGCTTCGGAAATAAGTGGCTTGACAAAAATAGCTTGCCGATTATTATCAACATAATTATACAAGACATCCTTGGTGGGTCTTAAAAACACATTATCATGTGTATCGCGTAGCGCAAAGAAGACCGATTGTAATGCAACTCGATCAACTTCAACATAAATAATCTCTTGTCCAGATAGATGATGCTGCAATGGACTTATGAATGTACTATCATACACGCATAATTTAGCAAAGGGGAATACTGTATGGATTTCACCTTGAATATCAATCGCTGTTTCTTGTGGCACTTGTGAAAAATCACATTTAGTATTTTCTTGAAATGTCCCGGTAGCGACACGAGTTAGTGTTCCTGCCTTTACTAACTGATTCAAATACCAATCCATAGACTCCATGGTGGCATTTGGTGCAATAGCATTCCTCGCTTCTTGAATGGTAAATGCATTTCGATTACGTGCATAATCTAATATATTTTGTTTCTGACACATAGTGATTTGTTATTTCAAAACTATTAAAAACTGAAATCGACTGCAAAATTACAATTTTTTGGCAATATTTCCAAATTTTGCCGAAAAATTATTGCATTTTTTTTAAAAAAA
>JAZLMS010000023.1:0-13071 GCA_045598805.1 Paludibacteraceae bacterium
GATAACGGATTACTGAACATATTTCTTTCTAATGGAGAAACGGCATTATTGGAGAACCTATGTGCCATCCAACTCTACAAGCGTTACAAAGAAGAAGTGTACTACTACCGCGATAATACAGAAGTAGATTTCTATATTCCTAAGCAGCAAATGGCTATACAAGCATGCTATTCACTATCGGCAGACCAAGATTCGAGCGACACATTCCAACGTGAGACCGAGGCATTGGTTAAGTTTAATCACTATCAACCATGTAGTCGAAACCTCATTATCACACACAATGAAGAACAAAATCTAAACATTGATGGCATAAATATTGAAGTCATTCCATTTTGGAAGTGGTTACTTGAGGATTTTTAGCCTTTTTTTTGCAAATAAATTTGCATATATCAGAAAAAAGTTGTATCTTTGCACGCTATTTGGAAAAATTAACATTAAAAATAACCCTTAAAAACTAAAAATTATGTCTAAAATTACTGTTGTAGGTGCCGGTAATGTAGGTGCCACTTGTGCCAATGTTTTGGCTGTTCACGAAGTTGCAGACCAAGTATGCTTAATCGATATCAAAGAGGGCTTTGCCGAGGGTAAAGCTATGGATATTATGCAAACCGCTCAACTGATGGGCTTTGATACCGTCGTTGAAGGTGTTACCAATGATTATAGCAAAACCGCCGGTTCAGACGTTTGTATCATCACTTCCGGTCTGCCCCGTAAACCCGGTATGACCCGCGAGGAACTCATTGGCGTTAACTCCGGTATCGTGAAGAGCGTTGCTAACCAACTCCTCACCTATTCCCCTAACGCTATCCTCGTGGTTGTAAGTAACCCGATGGATACGATGGCTTATCTTACCAAAGAAGCTCTCGGTCTGCCCCGTAATCGCGTAATCGGTATGGGTGGTGCTTTAGACAGCGCTCGCCTCAAATACTTCTTGAGCCAAAAACTCAACTGCAATGCCAATGACGTAGAAGGTTTCGTTATCGGTGGTCACGGGGACACAACCATGATTCCGCTCAAGAGCTTCATGACCTACAAAGGTATGCATGTTAGCAACTTCCTTACCGAAGAAGAGATTGACGAAGTGGTTAAGAACACGATGGTGGGTGGCGCTACACTGACCGGTCTGTTAGGGACCAGCGCTTGGATGGCTCCGGGTGCTGCCGCTGCTTCCGTAGCTGAGGCTATCGTTAAGGACCAAAAGAAACTCATTCCTTGCTCCGCTTACTGCGAGGGAGAATATGGAATCAAAGACCTCTATATCGGTGTTCCTTGCATCATCGGTAAGAATGGTATCGAGAAAGTGCTCGAACTCAAGATTTCGTCCGACGAGATGGCTAAACTGCGCGAGAGCGAAGCAGCCGTTCGCAAGACAACAAACGTGCTGAAAGAACTCAACGTTCTCTAAACACCAAACACCAAACACCAACTACTGTGTTAGATCTTTTTTCTAAATGTGACTACGAACGCTTGAAGATTGTAGAGCAGAAAGGGGTTTACCCTTATTTCCACACGCTACAATCGCGTCAAGCGCCCGTAGTACAAATGGAAGGCAAGCGTATCATCATGTTAGGTAGTAACAACTACCTTGGCTATACCGAAGATGAGAAAGTGATTGCTGCCGGACACGCCGCACTGGATAAATACGGAACGGGCGTCAGCGGTAGCCGTTTCCTCAACGGAACACTTGACCTCCATTTAGAGTTGGAAGAAGCCTTGGCTAAGTTTACCGGCTACGAAACGGCAATGACTTGTTCTACAGGCTTCCAAACCAACCTCGCTATCATCTCTGCCATCTGCGGTCCACACGACTATATCATCAACGACCGCGAGAACCACGCCTCTATCTACGATGCTTGCCGTCTTAGTTACGCTACTATGTTGCGCTACAAACACTCCGACATGGAGGATTTGGAACGTCAACTGCAGAGCGTACCTGAATCGGCAGGATGTTTGATTGTGACAGATGGTGTCTTCTCTATGCGTGGAGACATATGCAAACTGCCGGAGATATGCGCCCTTGCCAAGAAATACGGGGCACGCGTGATGGTAGATGATGCCCACGGATTTGGCGTACTGGGTCCCGGCGGTCGCGGTACGGCAGCGCATTTCGGACTGACCGACCAAGTGGACATAACGATGCTCACGTTCTCTAAGTCACTTGCTTCCATCGGAGGGTGTATGCTGACCTCTAAGTTCGTGTACGATTATCTGCGCCACGTGAGCCGTCCGTTTATCTTCTCCGCCAGTCTGACACCTTGTTCGGCGGCTACTGCATTAGCAGCCCTCCGCCGTCTGGAAGCAGAACCGGAGCGTCCTCAACGACTAATGCAATTGGCTGCCTACTTCCGTGAAGGACTGAAGAAAGCCGGCGTTAAGATTATTGAGGCACCAACACCTATTGTTCCTATTTATACGTATCGGACTTTAGACACGCTCTATTACGGCAAACGTCTGTTTGACGAGGGCGTTTATGTCAATCCTGTTATTGCTCCCGGGTGTGTAGAAGGCGAATGCTTACTCCGCACAACCCTTATGGCCAGTCATACGGAACCCGTCTTGGACGAAGCCGTCGAGATTATCGCTCGCGTCCTCCAACAAGGCGTACCCGCTGACCTCTATGATGGAATCGAAACAAGGCTTAAATTGTAAATCGTCCAATTGTAAATACTTTCATGTCCCAGACGCTCCTCATTTCCGGCGGTTCGAGTGGCATAGGCAAAGCCACGGTCGAACTCTTTGTTGCCAAAGGTTGGGAGGTTTACGAACTGAGCCGTCACGGGAAGAGTTCAGAGCATGTCCACCATGTCGATTGCGACGTAACGCAAGTGGAGAGCGTACAAGCAGCAGTGCAAACCGTACTTGCCCTCACAAACCATTTGGATGTCGTTATCTCTAATGCAGGATACGGAATCAGCGGTGCTATCGAATTCACAGACCCCAAGGAAGCTCACCAACAGTTAGAGGTGAATTTCTTTGGAGCTATGAATCTAACACAAGCGGTCTTGCCCCAACTGCGTCAACAAGGGCAAGGTCGGATTATCTTCACCTCCTCAGTGGCAGCGGTGCTGTCTATTCCTTATCAGTCGTTCTACTCCATCAGCAAAGCGGCAATCAACAGTTTTGCCCTCGCCTTACAGAACGAGGTTAGACGCTTTGGCATACGAGTGAGTGTGCTCATGCCCGGCGATGTGGCAACAGGATTCACCGCCGCCCGCGTCAAAAGCGAAGCAGGTGCTGACGTTTACGGCAATATACACAAGGCAGTGGCGGCTATGGAGAAAGATGAACAAGCCGGCATGACACCCCAACAGATGGCGCGCTGTTTCTATCGTATAGCAACTGCTCGCTGTCCCAAACCGCAATATATCGGTGGAGCGCAATACAAACTCTTCTGTTTCCTTGACCGTATCTTACCCAAACGCTTCGTCAATTGGGTTGTTGGGAAACTCTACTAAATCCACCATCCACAATCCACAATCCACAATCCACCAAGATGAACATCCGCATCATCAGTCCTTCGGGCGCTATAGATCCGCAATACATCGACGCTGCCAAGCAGCGTTTGCAGTCGTGGGGGCATATTGTAACGGAAGGGCGTTATACACGCGGTTCGTGGGGACGCTTTGCCGCAACGGATGAGCAACGGATAAGCGACCTCAATGAGGCTTTTGCCAATCCTTCCGTAGACGCCATTCTTTGCGCTCGAGGCGGGTACGGATTACAACGAATATTAGACAAAATACGCCCCACCAACAAACTCGTTATCGGTTTCTCCGATATAACAGCTTTGCATCAACTCATGCACACCCTCGGTGTTCCCTCTTTGCACGCCATTATGTGCAAGCATATAGCAACCCTTCCCGAAGATAGCCTTGCGTTGCAAAGTTTCCGCCAAACTTTGAAAGAGTTTAAAGTTGAAAGTTTAAAGTTTACGCCGCACCCATTGAATCGCCCCGGCACGTGTCGAGGGACACTTATCGGGGGCAATCTCTCTGTCCTTTATGGCCTGCAAGGCACTCCTTATGGTCTTTCCTGCGACAGCGAAATATCGGGGTCGCCGGAACGACCAGCGCAGCGGTCGTATAATGCAACGGTCTTTCAGCCCGAAAGGCGGTCTATTTTATTCATTGAAGATATAGGCGAACGGCACTATCACATTGACCGCATGATGCAGAACCTCCGAATGAGCGGCGTACTGGCTAATCTGAGCGGACTCATTGTGGGTCAGTTCACCGATTGCGAAGCAGATAAAGGAATGCTCCATGCTTCCCGACAAACCGATAATAGTTCTCACGAGTCAATCTATGAGACTATTCTACGAGCCGTAGAGGATTATGATTATCCCGTACTCTTTGATTTTCCTGCAGGACATATAGAAGACAACCGCCCCCTATGGTTAGGAAAGACGGTTGAATTAGAAGTTACACCTAATATATCGCGCGTTACGTACGTGTGCGAGTGAGGTTCTATTTGTTTTTAAGAAGCATCTTACGCAGGAAGAAGATTCCTACACCGGTCAGTATCAACGAAAGGATACCGACCCACAATGTGTCGCCATAACCAAACGTATCCGCACCCGTTGAGTCCAGACCGTTCCAATACATTACGTTATAAACAATCACCGCCAAGGCGTTATTGGTTAGGTGCATCACAATAGGGAACCACAGACTGCCACTCCACACCAGCATATAACCAAACAGCGCTCCCAACAACATGCGCGGAAAGAAACCAAAGAACTGCATGTGGACAGCACTAAAGAGTATCGCCGAAACCCAAACAGCGATTTTTAGTTTAGAGTTTAGAGTTGAGAGTTGAGAGAAGCCGTCTTGTTTATTAGGTGAAAGTTTAGAAGCATCACCAAAGAAATTGATAAGCAAGGAGCGGAAGGTGAGTTCTTCGCCGAAGGCAGGTAAAATGGCTACCACAAAAAGCGTCGCCAAGAACTGCCCCGCGTTATCGGTTCTCACAAACTGCTCCGTCACTACCAAAGCTGCCTCTTCCATCGCTCTCAGTTTGGCTTCCAAACCCGCCATAGACTCGGGAAAAGAGATTTGCTGATTGAGTTGCGAAAGCAGGTTCAGACCGGGCAACGCCACAAGCATAAGTAGTGCGCATAAAGCGCACAGACCGGCTTTGCCTGAAAGACCGCACTTCGTGCTAAAAGACCGTCCTTCGGACTGAAAAATCGCACTTCGTGCTGAAGGATTGCTAAGGTGCAACCACTCTTTCCATTGTCCTTTATACCACAATAGGGCACAAAGGATAGGTGGCAGAACGAAGGTGGCTATGGATTGAGCCGTTTGAAGCCACATCAGCGAGGAGCGCGTTTGGCTACCCCCGCTGACCATTGCCCACACTACCATGGTTAGGAGTGTGAGACCACACAAGATGCCTAACCATTGTAGTATGCGTATAACGATTTGTTTAGCCATTAGAAATTAGCTTTGCTGATTTCGAAGTAAGCTTGCGGATGAGCGCAAACGGGGCATTTATCCGGAGCCTCCGTACCTACTACGATATGACCGCAGTTACGGCACTCCCAAACTTTCACTTCGCTGCGTTTGAACACTTCCTTCATCTCAATGTTCTTGAGCAGGGCACGATAGCGCTCCTCGTGACGTTTCTCAATGGCTGCTACGCCGCGAAAACGCTCTGCCAATTCAGCAAAACCTTCTTTCTCGGCGGTTTCGGCAAAACCTTTATACATATCCGTCCACTCGAAGTTCTCACCATTAGCGGCAGCTGCGAGGTTTTCAACGGTATCAGGCACAGCACCGCCATTGAGTTCTTTGAACCACAGTTTGGCGTGCTCCTTCTCGTTATTAGCCGTTTCTTCAAAAATAGCGGCTATTTGTTCAAAACCATCCTTCTTTGCCTTGGAAGCAAAATAGGTGTACTTGTTACGTGCCATCGACTCTCCGGCCACGGCTATTTCCAGATTTTTCTCGGTCTGGGTACCGGCATAGATGTTAGCCATAATGTTTGAATTTAAGTTAATTATCGGGCTGTTTTTCCCTTTTCGTGTGCAAAGGTACAAATAAATTTGCAAATATGCAAAAAAAAGTGTATCTTTGCACAGATTTTAAGAAAGACTGCCCATTAGAGCACTATTTTTTATATATTAATCACTTAAACTCCTAATTATTATGAAGAAGAAATTCGTTTGCCCTATTTGCGGTTACGTTTTTGAGGGCGAGCAGGCACCGGAGCGTTGCCCACAATGTAAACAAATCGTTACGTGGAAAGAAGCCGCTACCAGCAAGATTGAGTTCGCTTGCGAACACATCATCGGAGTAGCCAAGGACACGGATGACCAAATGAAAGCAGACCTTAATGCCCACTTTATGGGTGAGGCTACCGAGGTAGGTATGTATCTTGCTATGTCGCGTCAAGCCGATCGCGAGGGTTATCCCGAAGTGGCAGAGGCGTTCAAACGTTACGCTTTTGAGGAAGCAGAGCACTGCGCTAAGTTTGCAGAACTGCTCGGTGATGTTGTTTGGGACACCAAGACCAATTTAGAGAAACGCATGATGGCGGAGGCAGGCGCTTGCGAAGGTAAACTGGCTATTGCCAAACGCGCTAAAGAACTGAACTTGGACGCTATTCATGACACCGTTCACGAGATGGCTAAAGACGAGGCTCGTCACGGTCGCGGCTTCGAAGGTCTGTTCAATCGTTACTTCAAGAAGTAAACAAGCGTTGACATCGTTCATAACGTTACACACAACAATCGCCCCAAGTTTCCTCGGGGCGATTGCTTTATTATTACGTATGTTTTTACTCAAACTTAGTGTTACGCATGTCACCGGATTTGAGGAACTCACGGTGCATAGCCGTAGCGAAGTCCAGATTATGCGGTGTGTGAGCCGTCTTGCACTTAGCCAAGTACTCGTTCAACATAGGACGATATTGCGGATCAACACACTTATTGATTATCTCGTGCGCGCGCTCAATAGGACTCTTACCACGAAGGTCGGCAATACCGTGCTCGGTGATGATAATCTTCACACTATGCTCAGAGTGATCCACATGACTAACCATCGGAACGAAGGACGAGATAGCACCATCCTTCGCTGTGGACGGAGTAGTGTAGATGGAGATATAAGCGTTACGGGTGAAGTCACCACTACCGCCGATACCGTTCATCATCTTCGTACCACAGATATGGGTGGAGTTGATATTGCCATAAATATCTGCCTCAATAGCCGTGTTGATAGTAATCAAACCTAAACGACGGGCAATCTCGGGGTTATTGGAGATCTCTTGCGGACGAAGAACAATCTTGTCCTTGAAGAAATCCATGTGGTCAATAATGTCTTGCAGTTTATCGGCACCTACAGTAAGTGAGCAACCGGAAGCGAACTTAACGCGTCCCTCTTTCATCAGACCTACTACGGAGTCTTGGATAACCTCGGTGTACATCTCGAAAGGAGGAATATCCTTATTCTCTCCTAATGCACCTAAAACGGCGTTAGCGATATTACCCACACCCGATTGGATAGGCAAGAAGGAAGCAGGGATACGACCGGCTTTCATCTCGTTCTCAAGGAAGAGAGCTACATTATCACCAATGCGTTTAGTGGTCTCATCTAAGTCTGAGAACTTACCAACCTCGTTGGGACGATTGGTACGAACAACAGCCACAATCTTCTTGGGGTCAACCTTGATGCAGTCGGAACCGATGCGGTCAGAAGGTTTATAGATAGGAATCTCACGACGTAAAGGCGGGTCAAGAGGCTCGTAAATATCGTGCATGCCACGCATAGTTGCAGGCATAGCAGCATTGAGTTCAACGATGATGCGGTCTGCCATGTGACAGAAAGTGGGCATATTTCCCACACCGGCAGTAGGCACAATCTCACCATCCTCCGTTACCTCGCACGCCTCAACTAAAGCGACGGTGGGTTTAGGAAGGAACCCGTAACGGATATTCTGAGCTAACTCGGAAAGGTGCATATCAAAGTAATGCGCATTCTGACTATTGAGTTCAGTACGCAAGTCCTTATTAGACTGATAGGGCGTGCGGTGATTGATAGCGTGAGCACGAGCTAAAGCACCATCGCAACTATCACCCGTAGAAGCACCGGTATAGATATCAATCTTAAACTCTTTACCTTCAGCATGGAGTTGCTCCGCCATCTTAGCGATAGCGGTAGCAACATCTTTCGGAGCACCGGCAGGGGTAAAACCACCACAACCGACCACGTCCCCATTATGGACAAACTTAGCAGCCTCTTCGGCTGACATAAAAGGAAGTGCCATGATTAAAGTGCCTTTCCGTCCGAACCAAGGACATTAACAATCTTATGTTTGTATAACTCAATCATCAAATCACGAGCGGGTCCGCAGTACTTACGAGGATCAAACTCACCGGGTTTGTCAGCGAAGACTTTACGAACAGCAGCCGTGAAAGCCAAACGGCTATCAGAGTCGATGTTAATCTTACAAACAGCCGAAGCGGCAGGCTTACGGAGTTGCTCCTCAGGAATACCAACTGCATCGGGCAACTTACCTCCGTTAGCGTTGATGATATCCACGTACTCTTGCGGAACGGAAGACGAACCGTGCAGAACGATCGGGAAACCGGGCAGTTGCTCCATAACAGCGTCAAGAACGTCAAAAGCCAATGGAGGAGGAACGAGACGACCGGTCTTGGGGTCACGGGTGCATTGTTCGGGTTTGAATTTATAAGCACCATGACTGGTACCAATAGAGATAGCCAAACTATCGCAACCCGTACGGGTAGCAAAATCGATAACCTCTTCGGGTTTGGTATAATGACTTTCCTCAGAAGCCACTTCGTCCTCAACGCCGGCAAGAACACCGAGTTCAGCCTCAACGGTAACGTCGTATTGGTGAGCGTATTCAACCACTTTCTTGGTCAAAGCGATATTCTCTTCGTAAGGCAGAGCACTACCGTCAATCATAACGGACGAGAAACCGAAGTCCACGCAGCTCTTACAAATCTCGAAGCTATCACCGTGGTCCAAGTGCAGAACGATTTGGGGATTCTCCCAACCGAGTTCCTTAGCGTACTCAACAGCACCTTGCGCCATGTAACGAAGGAGCGTTTGGTTAGCGTAGTTACGAGCACCCTTACTTACTTGCAGGATAACAGGAGACTTAGTAGCAGCCGAAGCCGAAACGATAGCTTGCAGTTGCTCCATGTTGTTGAAATTGAAAGCGGGAATAGCATAGCCGCCTTTGATGGCCTTTGCGAACATATCACGGGTGTTCACTAAGCCGAGTTCTTTAAAACTTACCATAATGTTAAAAAATTTTATTATTGTTCTAGTTATTCTAGGAGTTCTAGTTTGTCTAGTTAGTCTAGTTTGTCTATGAGTTCTTATTCTTTCTGTTGCTTGCAATAATCATGTAAGCGATGATAGCCAAGTAGGCGACTATAGCCACGATAGCAGCACCGGAGGAGGCTGCCCAATCGGTCATGAAGCAATCTACTCCGCAGAACTTAACCACCGCTGCCACAACACCCATCAAAGCACCTCCGGCAATGAATCCGCTGGCAATAAGCGTTCCCTTCTCTTTATTTTTCACGATAGCCGAGATAGCACCACCCACCAACAACGGTGTATTCAAACTCAACGGGATGAACATACCCAGCGCAAACGCCAAGACGGGCACTCCAAGGAAATTAAGTATCAGCGCCAAAACGGCTCCTACCAAATATAACATCCAAGGTGCTCCTTGACCAGACATAAGAGGTTCAATAACCGCAGCCATCGCATTGGCTTGTGGTGCTACAAGAGCATTATCCCCTACAAAACCATACGCTTTATTAAGCACTATCATCACACCACCGACCGTGGCTGCCGAGACAAGCGTTCCAAGGAACTTCCATGTCTCTTGCTTTGCCGGTGTAGTGCCTATCCAATAACCTATCTTCAAATCGGTAATAAATCCGCCCGCCATGGCTAATGCCGTACAAACGACACCACCGATAACCATTGCGCCTACCATACCGGAAGCCCCCTTCATGCCGATAGCCACAAAAACAACGGAAGCTATGATAAGCGTCATCAGGGTCATTCCCGAAACGGGGTTACTACCCACGATAGCAATCGCATTGGCGGCTACGGTAGTGAACAAGAACGAGATGACTGCCACCACAAGGAAAGCCACTAATGCTTGCGTTAAACTATGAAGCACACCCAGCCAGAAGAAGATAAGCGTACAAACGAGTGCGACCGCAGAAGCAATAACAAGGAATTTCATACTCAAGTCCTTCTCCGTACGGAGCGTGGCTTTAGCCACTTGCTTAGTCTTACCGCCTAACTCTTTGCCTGCCAAACCTACCGCCGATTTGATAACTCCCCACGACTTAACGATTCCTATCAGTCCTGCCATGGCAATAGCACCTATTCCTATGTTACGCCCGTACTGCGTGAAGAGGAGTTGCGGATCGGTAGAAACCATCTCCGGCATCGTGCCTAAGAGGGGGAGCAATACCCACCACACAAAGAACGAACCGGCACAAATGACAGCGGCATACTTAAGGCCAATGATATAACCCAAACCTAAAACAGCCGCCGAGGTATTGATAGAAAAGACGAGTTTGAACTTAGCCGCTATAGCCTCACCCCAGCCCGTCATGCGAGTAGTGAGCGAGTCGGTCCAAAGTCCAAAAGTAGAAACAACGAAATCGTACAAACCACCTATTCCGGCAGCCCAGATAAGCGGTTTGACTTGATTACCGCCCTTCTCACCGGAAACGAGCACTTGCGTTGTTGCCGTAGCCTCCGGGAAGGGATATTCGCCGTCCTTCTCCTGTACGAAATACTTACGGAAAGGAATTAAGAACAGTATTCCCAAACAGCCACCTAATAGGGAAGAGAGGAAGACCTGCATGAAGTTCACCGTTATCTCGGGATACTTAGCTTGCAAGATATACAACGCCGGTAAGGTGAAGATAGCACCTGCCACAATCACACCCGAAGAAGCGCCAATAGACTGAATAATCACATTCTCGCCAAGGGCGTTCTTACGCCGTAAGGCAGATGACAGACCAACGGCAAGAATCGCAATCGGGATAGCGGCTTCAAACACTTGACCAACCTTTAGTCCTAAATAGGCTGCTGCTGCGGAGAAGAGAACCGCCATCATAACACCGGTAATGACACTATATGGGGTAACTTGCGGATAATCTTGATCCGGCTTCAAAAGGGGCTTATATTCGGGCTTTTCCATGATTTCAAATTTTTACAACTTCTTTATTCGCTTTGTTGATATTTTTGTTTAACAAGTTTGTTATTTAAATTGACTGCAAAGATACGACTTTTTTTTTGAATGCGCAAGCGAAAACGTCAGTTTTGCCTCAAAAACTGCATTTTTCTCGAAAAAAGTGCATTTTATATAAAAGTCGAGGGGCAGGCAAAAATGATTAAATATCTAAAGTGCCACTTTGGATATTCTTGAAAAATACAAAGTATAACTTTATTTTTTTCTACTATTATGATTAATCGGTATTTTAACTCTCAATGCAAAAAGACACTTTCCCAAGTTTCATCCTCCTCTGACCGTTCGGTTACCGTTCGGTGATCGTTCGGTCATCCTTCGGTAAGGTTTCGGTAATGAAGCACGGGTGACAGTACTATCCCTCTTCCAAAATCGGGTTTTTATCGGGTTTTTACTGTTACTTGGCTTGGAAATCTACATATTTAGTATGAATTTATAGATTATATTCTATGTTTTCGGTATAAATTTGTAGAATTCGTGCGTTTTTATTTGCATATATCGGAAAAAAGTTAAGCGAACGTATCAAACATAACTCATATTCAGGAAGATTTGCGCAAATTTATTTTTGGAGAACGCAAGCCCAATCCGAGATTGATTTCATTGAAATAGAGGATGGTATTATGAGAGCTTTTGAGTTCAAGTTCAATCCAAAGAAAATGCCCAATGCCCCAAAACCTTTTAGAGATGCCTATCCCAATGCCTCGTTTGAGGTTATTACTCCTGATAACTACGCAACATTTGTAGGGGTCTAAAGACAAACAAGTTACAATTTCGCTCCGAATTTTCACGGACAGAAATAGATTGTTCGCGAAAGTGCCATATGGCACACTGCACTTTTTTCGGAATGTGTAAACGAATTTAGGAAGACCGCTAAGTCCGCCAAGAGGAGATCAAAGTTACTTGTTCGATTTTCTGCGATTGCACTCCTGACAGAGCATTTGGCAGTTAGACGCTATAGTGCGACCGCCTTTGCTCCAAGGCGTTATGTGGTCTGCTTCCATAAACTCAATATCGAAATGTTGACCGCAATTAGGGCAAATACCTTGTTGTCGCTCATAGACCTCACGCTTGGTATTGGCATCAAAAGCACGAATACCGATATGGTGCTCATCGTGGTCAAAGACATAAGTGTAGATACCGCGTTTATTCTCTACATCGGAGTCCTGCATCAAACGAGCGACCTCTTGCTCAATAGCAATAGGATTAATCGTTGTCTCTTTGTAACGATTATAGAGCGCACCCCAATCAAGACCCTTCATTTCTTTGCGATACTTAGGGAAAGTTGCCATAATCCACCCTATTACTTGTTGGTAGTAGAACCACAACTCACCTGCGTCTTTATCGGAAATAGAGTGCCGCGCCATGTAGTCTTCTATTTGGTTATTGGAAATCCACTTAAGAGCCGTTTCAAGAAAGTCCTGTTGGATAGGAGAACCGGATACATACTTATTGCCTAACAAGTACGCTCCGCAATTAGGTTTGGAGAAATAACGTTTGGCGTCGGTTAACCAAGGCGAAGCATAAACAGCATTAAGCAGTTCTTGGTCGGTCAGTTTCTTGCCTGCGATATTGATGGTGCGGAACCATTTGAGTTTCTCCTTGTCCGTTCCTTTGCAGACATAGATAAAGAGTTCGTAATCGAGTATCTGTTTCTTCTCGTCTTCGGTCAAGTTGCACAAATACTGCATCATGTGCGCAAAGTCGCCACTTACATATTGACAAATAGAGATGGTACGTTGCTGACCATCTATGATTTCGAAAGTGCCATCTCCACGATCAGACCAGTACATCACGTTGAGTGGGTAGTCGTTGACTACG
>JAZLMS010000024.1:0-17779 GCA_045598805.1 Paludibacteraceae bacterium
TTACAACTCGAAGAGGAAAGTATCTTTTTTTACAATCACTATCACCCACACCATTGTGGGGAGGGGATGGTATGTCTATACCTGCCATTAGACATCTACAACAATAGTCCAAACGGAATAATTTATAGAGGAAAGGTACGAAAAAAAAACGAAATGAGCAAATATTATGCACTTAAATTTGCTTATTCCAAATAATTGTTGTATCTTTGCGGTCGATTTAATAAAAACAATTAACAACTACTAGTGTTGCGATAACTATCACATAGTGCTTTTAACATAGTATCTCCCGCTCGCGGACAGTAGTCCGCTATTACGCTAAATTACGCGGGATTATAGCTTGTGCAGATTGCGCGGAGGTATAAGATCTCACAGATTCCACAGATTTGCACGGATTATATAATTTATTATCCCTTTTGGTTTTTCTATTGTCTGACCGAGTAAACTCTCTCATCCAATAACAAAACACAAAAGGAAAGGGAAGATTCCTTCGGCAGAGCCGACATCATCTTCCACGCTGTACTACCGTACATCGTCATAATAAATTATGGGGCGAAAATTCCACAGATGCAAGGGGAAGATGTACTGCTAATAATAAATTATGGGATAGAAATTCCGCAGATGCGAGAGAAGAGGTGCAGACGAAACATATATCATCTGTGGAATAAAATCACCAATAAGCCCTTATTGTGGATGCGGAACGCAGACACGACGGGTGAGCAAAGGTCGCTCCGGCGACACCGGTAAAAGTAAGAAGCGAGACCGTCCCTACTATTGATTTATTTAAGGATGGGAGTTTACTCACAATCCGAGAATAAATAAATAGGAGGAATAATAGATAATCTAAGAAAATCTGTGAAATCAGTGAGAGATACAAATAGGCGAGCGAAATAACGAGCAAAGCGAGTGAGCGGGAAAGAAACAAACAAAAACAAAGAATATAAAATAACGCAACAGTACTAACTATTAATCACTATTCACTATTTACTAATGAAAAAATTATTTATTGCCTTTATGGCACTCGCAGCCATCGCATTGGTGGGCTGCAAAGACAAGAACGAACCCCAATTGAAGGGTAGGAATTTAGTTGTTTATGGAACTATCTTTACCGCAGAAAACAACGCTGTAGCAGACGCTTTTGTGGTACAAGACGGTAAGTTCGTATATGTAGGCAACGCAGCAGGAGCCAAAGCCTACGAAAAGGAAGGCTTCCAAGTCATTGATTATACCAATAAAGGTATCATCATCCCGGGTTGTTACGAATGTCATGCCCATTATCTGATGGCCAACGCTTTGAAACTGATGGGAGGACCGGCTCCCACTATCCATACCACAGTGCCGGAATTTATGCAATTGGTTAAGACTGCTTACGATGAGGCAAAAGCCGCCGGCAAGTCTTCTATCTATGGTTTTGGGTGGATGTACCAGATGTTTGCAGAGGAAGGTATGCCCACGCGCCAACAGTTGGATGCGATATGTCCGGATATTGCTCTCTATGTTAACGACTCCGAAGGACACAAAGGACTTGTCAATACCTTATGCTTGCAGAACGCCGGTATCATGGATAAGGACGGTAAGGTGCTGATTTCCGAGATTCGTGGTGGTGAAATATGCATGGGTGCGGACAACACACCCAATGGTCTGCTCAAAGAGCAAGCCGGAACGTACGTTCGCACGCGCGGTATTAACTTCAACGAGATATTTCCTGCATCAATGGCCTCTACGGCAGTTGAACAAGCGCAACAACAACTGCTTGCTCAGGGATTTGTGTCCTATATGGACGGCTGGTCAAATATATATGGTACGAATGCCTTTTATGAGGGAGCACAGTCGCTTGACAAAGCCGGTAATCTTCATCTGTTGTTAGGTCTGAGTTATGAGTTTGAGAGTTCGTGCGCAAGTGTGGAGGCGGAGTTAGAGAAGGCGAAAGAGACGAAGAAATACACCGGCGGTCATATCAATGCCGACTATGTGAAAATCTTCATTGATGGTACGGTAGAGAGTGGCACGGGGCTGACGATAGAACCTTATCAGTATACGGAGTTCGGCAATGGTATGGCAAACTGGGAGGAAAACGAAGTGACTGCTATTACCCGTGCTGCCAATGCGAATGGTATGACAATGCACATTCACACGATGGGTGATGCCGCCGTTAATCGTGCCGTGAACGCTTTTGTTGCCGGCGGCAACAAGGAAGCCCGCAATACCGTCGTACACTGTCGTAATGTGCTTGAGACCGATTTCCAACGTATGGCGGATAATAATATCGTGGCTGTCAGTGGTATCTTGTGGCACGGAATGGGTGCCGAGATAGCCGAGGCATTAAACGGTGCTCTTCCTAAGAGTTATATGGGCAAAGCCTATCCGATGAAATCGTATTTCAATGCCGGAGCGGTGATGACATCTCACTGTGACTATCCGGCTACTTCCGGTTCACCGACCGACCCGTTCGGTATCATGGAGATTGCCGTTACCGGGCAGATGTATATGGATGGCAAACTGACGCCTGCTTTTTGGACAGACGAACTCATCTCTCGTGAGCAGGCTTTGCAGGCACTCACTATCAACGGAGCGTACCAGATGCACGCAGAGAATGAACGCGGTTCTATCAAAGTGGGCAAATATGCGGATTTCGTATTAGCAGACAAGGATGTTCTCACTTGTCCGGTAGCGGAAATCCACAATACCCAAGTGGTGACGACTTACTTTGAGGGCAAACAAGTGTATAAGAAATAATACATTGAACCCCAATATAAACTTTACCACACTTGAACCCGGTTCTCGGGGGCAATGAACATAGGACTGTTCTCGTCCACGTTCCACGCCTCGTACCAAGCGCCGATTTGCGGCAGAGCACCATTCACACGCCAACGACCTAAGGAGTGGGGGTCAGACTTGGTGCGACGGAGCACTTCCTCATCGCGTATATTGCCAGCCCACACGTTAGCATAGGACAAGAAGAAACGTTGCTGAGGCGTGAACTCACTATCGGTAGCGAGGTTGGCTTTGCCATCCCGTATGAGGTTTGATAAAGCAGTGAAACTGATTTCCAAACCACCATGGTCAGCTATGTTCTCGCCTAAGGTGAAGGCACCATTAGCATGTACGCCGGGAGCCACTTCGATGGAGTTGAACCACTCCTCCATGACTTTGGTGCGAGCCACGAAAGCGGCGCGGTCTTCGGCAGTCCACCAGTTGTGAAGGTTTCCTTCTTTGTCGAACTGACTGCCTTGGTCGTCAAAGCCGTGGGTCATCTCATGACCGATAACGACACCGATGGCACCGTAGTTAAAGGCATCGTCCGCGTTCATGTCGAAGAACGGATATTGGAGTATAGCGGCAGGGAAACAGATCTCGTTGGAGGTAGGGTTATAGTAAGCATTGACCGTTTGTGGGGTCATATACCATTTGGCTTTATCCACCGATTTGCCTAAGAAACTGAGGCTATAGTCTTGTTCGAACTTAGCGGCGCGTTGTAGGTTCTGATAGAACGTTAAGGAGGGGTCGATGTCGAGTTTAGAATAATCTCTCCACTTATCGGGGTAACCAATCTTAATGGTAAAGGCATTGAGTTTCTCCAAGGCTAAGGTCTTGGTCTCGTTGCTCATCCAGTCTTGGGCTTGGATACGTTCACCAAAAGCTTTTTGCAGGTTCTTTACGAGGGTGAGCATACGTTGTTTATTGGCCTCGGGGAAGTATTGGCGCACGTACATCTGTCCAACGGCTTCGCCTAATACGTTATTGACGATACCGACGCTGCGTTTCCAAAGAGGACTGAGTTCTTTCTTGCCGCTGAGTACGCGACCGTAGAAGTCAAAGTTGGCATTGACGAACTCGTCGCTCAGATAAGAAGCGGCTCCGTCAATCATCTGCCACGCAAAGAGTACGCAAAGGTCGTCTGCACTCTCGTCCTCAAGCATCTTACAAGCCTCTTGGAGGTGGCGCACTTGTCCGATACTGATACTATCGGGCATGCAACCCATGGCTTCAAAATAAACCGTCCAATCGACTTCAGGACAGAGCGTTTGCAGTTCGGCAAGGCTCATCTTGTTATAGTTGGCAATAGGATCGCGCAGTTCAACGTTATTGAGGGCTGCGGTGGCCAAGCGTTTCTCCAAACGGAGGACGATATCCGCAGACTGTTCGCCATCGATATATCCGCAAAGTCCGAACATACGGGCGATATGGGCGCGATAGGCTTCCCGGATCTTTACGGTAGCCTCATCGGTATCGAGGTAATACTCTTTCTCGCCGAGGTTAAAACCGGCTTGCGCTTCTTGCATAAGGTTCATGGACGAGTTGCCCGGATCGGCTTCTACGTAGAGGGTCCATAGACCATACTCCATCGCTGCACCAAGGAGGCGACTGCGTTCGGTGCGGTCGGAGGCTACGGCGCGATAAGCGTCCAACATCTCGTTGCGCTCGTTAATGAAAGCGTTGATGTCGGTTTCGTTATTGCGGCGCTCCATGTTCATACTTTGGTTATAGAGCGTGGCTATTTTTTGTTCGATAGAACCGTGCTGATAGGTGTTTTCTTTCTCGGCAATGGAGGCTACGAGTTCTTTGACTTGTTCGAGGTTCTCAAGTCCGAGTTTATCGAAACTGCCGAAGCGACTATACTCGTCCGTAAGGGGGTTGAGTTGTTGCCATCCGCCGGTGGCGAACTGGTAGAAGTCGGCTTGCGGAACGGCAGTGGTATCCAAGTTCTCGGTGCGGATACCGGCATCCTTTGGTTGATTACATCCAAGCATCATAATGGCTGATACAAATAAAATAATGTTGCGTTTCATATAATTCACAAATTAGTAACAGTTCTTTAGTACTTCCAAGATTTCGTTGTGGCGGATCTTGCGATAACCGGTGGTGCCATCACCATAGCGGGCGATGATATTCTCCTCGGTCGTTTGAGCAATAGGCTCTAACATATCCTCCGTCACTCCTAACTCGCGTAAGGTAGTAGGAATACCCAATTCCTCGATGAAGGCAGCCAAAGCGGCAATACCCTCTAAAGCCACGATTTCATCGGACTTATCCGTTGGGTCAATACCCCATACATTAACGGCATAACGCACGAACTTAGGCAGTCCGTGTTTATAGATAAAGGTGAGGTAAGCGGGCGTGATGACTGCCAACCCGATACCATGAGCGCAGTCGGTATAAGCACCCACTTGGTGTTCTATTTGGTGCACAATCCAGTCTTGGGTTTTGCTCACTCCGAGCATGCGGTTGAGTGCCACCGTAGCGCACCACATGATGTTACTGCGAGCCTCATAGCCTTTAGGATTGACAATCGCTTTGCGTGCCGCTACGATAAGGGCACGCATATCGCCTTCGATGAGGTAGTCGGACACATTATCGTCTTCGCCGGAGAAATAGAGTTCCATCAAGTGGGAGAAAATGTCAAAGATACCGCTAACCATTTGGTATTGCGGAACGGAGTAGGTGTATTCGGGATTGAGGATAGAGAAACGCGGATTGAGGCGGTCATCAAAGCCGCATCCGATCTTGAGCTTCTGCTCCTCGTTGGTAACCACGGATGAGCTGTTCATCTCACTGCCCGTTCCAACCATCGTAAGGATGGTACCGATAGGGATAATGTCATTATCTACGGGTTTTTGATGGATATAATAGCGGTCCCACGCATCGCCAGCGGCGTAGGTGCAAGCCGCTATGCCTTTAGAGCAGTCGATGACACTACCACCACCGACGGCAAGAATAAGACTAACGTTATTCTCTTTAGCGAGGCGGCAACCTTCTACCACTTCGCTCCAACGGGGATTGGCACTCACACCGCTGAGTTCAACCACTTTTTTGCCGGCTTCTTGGAGGATGGTTATGACTTGGTCATAGAGACCGATTTTTTTGATAGAGGCTTTACCGTAAACGAGTAAGACTGACGGACCGTATTGACTTAGTTCGTCTTTGAGATGAGCCAAAGCTCCCTTTCCAAAATGAATCCGCGTGGGATTGTAAAAACTGAAATCGTAAATCATGGTGTATGTTGTTTTATATTATGAGCATAACGTTTGCCATCGTTTTTGAATCAATGTCCAATACGCATCTTGCATCTGTTCGGGTAAGAAAGAGTTGCGCAATATAGGCTCCCATTGAGGGATAATCTTCTTGTATTTATTGATAAGATTAGCAATCACTTTATCGTCTAAACCGCTATTGGCCATGGCTGTCTCAAAGTCCTGTCGGTTGATGTTGTTTTTCTTTCCGTTGATATTGAGAGCCAATTCTTCGGTATCGGTAGAGATAACCAATAGGGTATTGAGCAGGTCGTAAGCCGGCGTTAACTGATAATGCAGTTCATCGGGCGCATAGAGTGAAAAATTCTTTAGGTGCATATCGCTGTTTCCGGTTATCCATGAGAATAAGACCACTTCCCAAAAGTTAACCATATCTAACATCTGTGCGGACGAATAGCGGGCAATAATTTTGGCTATTTGTTCGTACGAACCGCGATACTTATGTTCGGTTTGCCGTTCTAAGAGTTGACAAGCATCCTCCATGGGAATCTTATTCCCCGTATCCGTACGGTCGATGCGTTGAGTTAGATAGCATAAGCGGTTATCGGCAAAACGGATGAGCGTATGAGGAACGACTTGGATACGCGCTTGTTGTGCCAAATGCATAGTGACATCTTCCAACTCGGGTAAGTAAGGATAAAGATCGGTTTGAGGTTTAAGAATATATCGTCCCCATAAACCAACGATAGTGAATCGGTTTCGCTTTTTTGCTTGCTCAATATCCAACGACAATTTCGCTTGGACACCCGTCACCGTGGTTTGTGAACGCACCACCTCTTTGGCTAAGTCTTTTATTTGCGCATGGGTATAGGGAAGTTCGGGCACTTGACCGATGCCGAACATCCGTCGGGCGCAAGCAGGATGAAAATCCGCTATGCCTTCGGGTAGGTCTTTATAACAACATAAACACTTAGCCATGGTTTTCCTCCTTGTCTTCCACTATGCTGACTGCACCGATACAATCTTTACAGCACGCTAATAAGAGCGACATGCGGTCACGGACATTGATCTTCCAATTATCTTGTGCGATATCCAACAACCAACCTTCAGGAATTAACCCGTCAAAAAACGGGAAAAGCACTTGACTGCGATAGGCTTCCCGTTGTAGCGGCAACGTAAGACTGACAGCTTTTGCCTGCGGGTCTGATAAGTAGGATTCATCATACTGAAAACGAAACCCGTTATCATCTTCAATCAGTTGACCGGCTCTTATATCCTTGTAATATATAATGGCTGTTTTCATAAGATGTCAACTTTGGATATAGGGGTCAGTTCAGCACTAAATAGAGCCAATACTTGGTTGACTTTGTCCATGCGGAGGGTCTGCTTTCCCTGCTCTGCTTCGCGTATAAAACGTAGTCCTACACCCGCCTTGGCGGCTAATTCTTCTTGCGTTAAATGATGTTGTTTACGCATTCTTTTTAAATATGTGCTCAGATTATCCGTCATCTCTGTATCCCCGAACGGGTATGATTAGTGTGTTTGTGTTGTAAAATACACCTTAACGGGTATAATTTGCGTGTATATGGATTGTGTTATACCATTTCGGGTGCAAAGATACTGCTTTTTTCTGACATGTGCAAATTATTTTGCACTTTTTCTTAGATCTCTCACAGATTCCACAATTGTGTGGACACAGTATGGACTACTATCGTTCTACTACCGACGTGTTTAATCAGTGTTTTAACTCTATTTTTTAGTCGAGGGTCGGCCGAGGGTCACTCGACACTCTCTCGACACTCTCCAACCCCTCTTTTTCAACTCTAAACTATAAAGCCCCTCTATTATTTTGAATACGAACTTTTTTCAAAAAGGGGTTACATTTTTTGCATTTTTCTCATACCCATCTACTATTTTGATTACGAACTTTTTAGGCAAACATTACATTAAAAATACAAAAAAATGCAAATTCCGCCAAGGGGTATTTACAAACAACCATCGCAACCTCGAGAGGCTGCGATGGAAGAGAGAAGACAAAAGCAACCGCCTCTCTCGAAGCGGTTGCCTATTTAGACCCTTAACGTGTCAAGGTGATTAGTTTTTAGGGCAGACGGGCCGTACGGATTGACCGTGGTCGCGATTGTTGAAATCAAAATCCTCGTCGTTCGAATGGAAGTAGAGGCTGTACGCGCTCATCGAGCTCGAGTCGAACTCGATGAGCGAAGAAGACCAGTAGTAGCCGTAGGAACCGACATTCTTGAGCGACGAATAGTCGCGGTGGCCGGAAGCGGGCAAAAAGATGGTGTTGCCATTCGAACCTTTCACCTCATGACCACTAATACCATTTAGGGTTGTCCAAGTCCAAGTGCATTCCGTTTTCAGTTCATCCCATTCTGCATACGTCGCCATACGCCAAGTACCTCCCCAATTCACATGGGCGGCATCGTCTTCCGGATCAAGGACGGTCTTGCCTCCATTCGTGTTGTATTTTATGAAAGTAGAGCCTTCATCATTCGTATCAAAATAAGAAGCCCAAATATAACCCTCTTTGCCCTTTTTCCAAGAGATAGGATCAGTAAGAGGTTTATTGTAATAAGGTTCTGTCTCACCCCAAGCAAAGTAATCACCAGATTCTTCGGCTTGGGTGGCACCTACATTCATAGTAGCCCATTTGAGACCGCTTGGCAAACCAAGATCAACATATGCATGACCGTTGTAGGGGTCTACCGTCAATTCGGGGTAGATAGCAACAACGCCTGCAGCCGGCATCTTTCCATCACCCGTGACAGTCTTGGACATAATCAAAACATCCTTTGAATCTTCCTTTTTATAGAAGTGGATACACATCCTTGTTGCATCTTCCTTATATTGGATGGGGAAATAAACTTTCGTTGCTGTGGTGGTTAAAGCAAGTGCTTCTGCAAACGACATAGTATAGGTCGCTAATGTTTGTTTGTTTGTTGTCTATCAAAACTACCTCAATCTTTGTCAAAGCATCTGTTCCCTTAAGTTGTAAACCAATAACGGGACCGAAATTGGCAATGGTGAATTCAAAAGCCTTACCCGTACCATCAGCAAAGGGACGATAGTTGCCCTCTATATACGGGACTTCAAAGGCAGTTACATCTATTGCTTGGGGATTATAGCCGTATGCCACTTTATATTCGGTCATATCGGGGAATAAATCACCTTCAAAAGTGGCTATATTATCCGTAATAGACGGATTTTGGAGCAGTTGGCTGCCGGATTTGTTGTAGATATAGATTTCATCCCCCTCTTCCCATTGCATAGTGAATGCTTCCGTTGCTGTTGCCCAACCATCGGGAGCGGCAATCTTATTTGGAGTTTTGGGGAGTTCAATCTTTCCGGAGATAGTCCCATAATTCTCGGGAGCGTTCTCTTTATTTTCCTGCGAATTCTTGTTGCAGCCTACGAGCACTAACAACGCGGCTGCGAAATACATAAACTTCTTCATAATTTCATAGATTTGTTGATTACCAAGCGTGAGTTGCATTGCTCATTGTTCCGAGTTGCCCTTTAGGAGCAGGAGCCGGTCCGGCACTGGCGCAGATGATACTGCTGTTTACGACTTGGAGAAACTTCGTCTCCGGTTGATTGTAATGTTTCATAAGTTTTAATTTGTTTGTGTTTAATTTTTGCCTACTCTTCAACGGATTTTCGGCTTCTTCCGTTATATATTTTAGTTAATATATTTGTTTTAGGTCGCTGCGCTTGACTATATATTTTACGAGAACGCAAGACACAACAAAAAAGCGTGGGCTTTCGCTCGCTTCATTTGACATTTTGAGGTCTTCGACTACCTTACGTTTTCAAATAAATGCACGGAAAACTCACGCGGATAACGTGAGCGTCCATAAACCGTGCTTGAAAACGTATAGACTTTTTTGAAAGTGTCGAAGTTTCAAAATGTCAAGTTGGGCTTATAACGCTATTATATTTTATATGTCATGCATCGCCTTTACGATGCCGGTCAATCATAGGCGGGTTAAAATTTTGATTTGTATAATTCATAAATATACGACGGACTTTGGACATATAACTCGCACTCCTCATCTTGCAATAGAGGCATAATGGGGGAATTATAAACCTTATCCATCGCTTGCTCAACAGGACAATGTGTATCTTCAACCACATAACGAACCAACTCGCTCAGCACGTGGTCAATGAGATAATTGGCTATTTGATGATGAGTGGGGTGATTCATACAAGTTCGACCTTTATTTTAGTTAAATAATTGAGTGCTTCGTAAGAGCCAAAATAGTACTGCTGATCTAAGTATCTATCTTGTAACACAAGTGCTGCTTGTTCCGGAGTATAGATGCCTTCTTGGAAATTTGTTAATGTCATTACTACTCCGTCGTCAGCAATGGGACCGGAAATAATGTCATATTTTTGAGGTCTATCCTGACAATCTTTATCGCGATTGGCAGCAATAAACTTCAGCCATTCGGCAGTCGCCTTGGCAGGGAATTGCTTGACCTTTAAAGCGGAGGTCATCGCAGATTCGTCAAATTCGTATGTAATTAGCGTTGGTTGACCACCAAATAATCGCGCTTTCTTAGTCGCCATACGAATAGCAGTATCTCTATCTGAAGTGAGATAAAACCCTTGTCCAAAGTCTTTATACCGATTACCTTTAGTTAAGTCAATCTCGACAATGTCAATATTTGTACCATGATATAAATTCATGCTATAACTCCTCCATTTTTCTTACAAACGACCAACAAATCATCAATAGTTTCGTCCATTGATTGCAGGTGCTCAACATCATAGAACTCAATCAAGAAAGCTAAAGCTTTGTAGCTTTGAAGAAAACGGAAAGCACTTTGCCGACTCATTTCAAATCGCTGTGCAAAAGCTCTCACACAAGCCGTTAAAAATGGTATTTCGTATTTGCTCATTATTTTATTATATTTATGCATCGCCTACCGATGCCGGTCAATCATAGGCGGGGTTAATGTTTCCATAAAAATGTTAATTATTCAAAATCCGCTGCAAAGTTACTACTTTTTTCTGACATATGCAAATATTTCCGCCTTTTTTGCTATATTCAGTTTGCAAAAGTGAGATATTTTGCGCTTTTTTAGTACTATGTATTGCATAATACTGAAAAATGTAGTACTTTTGCACTCGAATTTGAAAAGACAATGGAATAAGGACAAAAGAATAAAGACAAATTTGAATAGATGAAACGTATTTTATTTACATTATTATTGATGGCTCAGGTGCTCGGATTGAGGGCACAAACGCTGAGAGGGAAGGTTGTTGATGGGGTAACCGGAAAACCGGTGTCCTATGCAACGATTTCGTTAATGGATGCCGATAGTTCGCTGCTTGCCGGTGCGATTACGGACGAAAACGGCTTGTATAGTGTAGAGTGGAGAGTGGAAAGTGAAAGTGAGAGTGAGTTTATTCTGTCCGCCTCGTTTGTGGGGTATGAGACACAATATTATGTTATGACAGGAAAGCAGATGGAAGGGGCGGTTGACGGGCAGAAAGGTAACATACATGATTTCATTCTCCACGAGACGACATCGCAGTTAGCTGAGGTGGAGGTGAGTGCCAAGCGTCCTTTGGTGGAGCGAGTAGGGGATAAGATTGTGATGAACGTGTCCGAGTCTCCCTTTGCGATAGGCAGTAATGGAGTTGAGATATTGAAGAAAGCTCCCGGTGTGATGGTTGATAAAGACGGTAACATAACCGTCAATGGCAAATCCGTTGAGGTGTATATTGATGGTCGTCCCTCTTATATGAGCGGCGCGCAACTCAATGCAATGCTCACCGGTTCGAACGGAACGATGATTGAGAAACTGGAGATAATCACGAATCCATCGGCAAAATATGACGCTTCAGGACAAGGAGGCATCATCAATATCAAACTCAAACGCAACAAGATGCGTGGGTTCAACGGCATATTCAGTGCTAACTATGGCGGTATGTACTTTGGAGACGTTAAGCGTTTCCATTCGACAGAGAGTGCTTATCTCAACCTCAACTACCGAACCGCCAAGACCTACACGAATGTGACCCTTATTCAAGCCTATAACGACTTGTCTTATTCTCCGCTGACACAGAACAAGCAGCCGATAGGAGTGGAAGGTCAAGAGCCGAAAGATACGTTGTCGATGAGAGGTCTATCACATTATGAAGACCAATCGCAATACTATTCGCTGAGGGTGAGCAATGATTGGTATATAGATAGCGTCAATACCTTCGGTTTCATCGCGCAGATCCCGTTCTTTACGCATGGTAGCGGAACGGATGATACGAGTAAGATGCACTCTTATATAAAATATAATGACGAGTACCTTCAGTCAATTGCTACGAAGGGAAAGCTGTCGGATTATGGTCCTCAACACACCTTCAATCTGAACTTTACGCACGTGTTTTGTGATTCGCTCTCTCGTGAGTTGACGGTTAATGCGGACTATATTCGGTTCTATAACCATTCGCTCAATTCCCAACGTAATTTTGCACACGTCGATGTCGTTTCTCCCTATACCCGTCCGGTGGTGCCGGGATTGGATATTGATTCGAAGCAATACAACAATATCGCGGACGCGAAACTGGACTTCCAAACGCGCTTTTGGAAAATGGGTATGTTGGAAGCGGGTGTTAAGTATGTTTATTCGGGCTCGATTAACCGCATGGTGACGGATAGTCTCTTAGCGGAAGAAACGCATCAATCAACTAACGATTTTAACTACGATGAACACGTGGCTGCGGCGTATGTCACGGCTTCTAAACAGTGGAAGAAAGTGACGGCTAAACTCGGTTTGCGTGGTGAATATACGTATAGTGTAGGTAACTGGATTAGTTCCGATACAACGAGTAAGTACTCGTATTTCAACCTCTTCCCGACGGCTTTTGTTAGTTATAATCCTGCCGAGAAATGGTCAATGAGCCTCAGTTATACACGCCGTATCAAGCGCCCGAGTTACTACCAACTCAATCCGTTTGTGACTTATCTTGATCCGCACACGATAACGATTGGTAATCCGGCATTGAAGCCTGAGTTTAGCCATCAGGTGGACCTTAATTTCGGTTGGTCGCAATATGTGAGTTTGGCATTTAATTTTGCCCATACGCAAGATATGTTAAACCAGAAAGCTGAAGTGATGCCATACGGCGACCAACAGCAGATGTGGGTTAATTTCGGTACGTGTACCACCCATGGAGGAATGCTTGGTTTGACCGAACTGCCGTTAGTGCCGAAGTTCGATGAAGAACATAAAGTGAATGGTGCGTGGTTGGCATTGACGGTGAATGCGTCCTATTTCAATTTTATCTCTCGTGGACAAGCGGACTATGTGCAACGACATCACTGGGCACAGGTGTATAGTTCCTTGACCGGTTATCTGCCGAAAGATATACAAATGAGTGTAGATGGCAGGTGGAATGCGCCGATGGTGATAGGTTATCAGCGACACGAGGGTAATTATGGCATAAATTTTGCGTTCAAAAAAACATGGAAGCCTCAACAGGTGACGCTTTCTGTTCAAGTGAGTGACATACTGAGGTCTGATTACACGGTGAATGAGACTATTTTGGGTTTAGGCGAGGGTTTTTACTCCAATGTATATGCTAATCTCAATATGCAGCGTGTGAGCATAGGTGTGACGTGGTTATTCGGACAGCAACAGTTCCAGAAGCAACGTAAAGTAGGAGTCAGCGATGAAGCGTCGCGCCTTGGAAGTGGTGGAGGAATAGGGAAGTGATATAAAGTGGAAAGAAGTTAATAAGTTTAATAGTTTAAAGTATAATCATTTAAAAACACAAGTTTTATGGAAAATTTAAGTCGTAAGTTAACCAAATCGAGTAACAAAATGTTGGCGGGTGTATGCGCCGGCATCGCAGAGTATTTAGGATGGGACATCACTCTCGTTCGCGTCGTGTACCTCATTCTCAGTTTGTTCACCGCTGCCTTCCCCGGACTGCTGCTTTATATCTTATTCTGCATTGTAATGCCACAGCCGGAATAGTATGATAGAGAACCTAAAGTCACAGATGAGAAAAGGGGTACTGGAGTATTGTATCCTTACCATCATTGATCAGCAGGAAGCCTGTACATCCGATATATTGGAGACACTCAAAAAGGCTGACTTGCTCGTGGTGGAGGGCACGCTCTATCCCTTGCTCTCTCGTCTTAAAAATGAGGGTTTGCTATCTTATCGTTGGCAAGAGTCCACGTCCGGCCCTCCGCGTAAGTACTTTGCGCTGACAGAGGAAGGCAAAAATATTCTTAGTCAATTGAAAACCGAATGGTCCAAAATCAATGGTTCCATCGAAAAAATCTGTTCATTATGAAAACAACAGTAAACATCAATTTAGCAGGTCTCGCTTATACCTTAGATAAGGATGCCTACGAAACCCTTAAAGCCTATTTGGAAGATATTGAGTCTCGCCTTCCTCAAGACGAAAGCAAGGAAGTGTTGGAGGATATAGAAGCACGTATATCCGAACTCATCGGACAAAAAATGATTCTTACTACCGATAGAGTGGTAACGCTTGCTCTTTTGCAGCCCATCCTTAACCAGATAGGTCAACCCTCTGACTTCGGGCAGACAAGTCGTCCGAAGGTTAAACCACGCAGCAAAACGCCCATGTCTCCGCTCGCTAAACTGCTCCTTTTTGTTGCCGGAGCTATTAGTGCTGTGCCCTTGGCAGTATTGTTGTTTGTTATCGTGTGTATCTGCATTACCCTCTTTGCTATAGGTATGGCTTTTGCCGTGCCCGTGGTCGGTATGGTTTGCGTACTGATGGTGATTATCATGCCGGTGTATATGATTATTCACACCATCGTTTGTCTTATTCGTGACAAAGCCATGCCCAAGGCTAAGTTCTGGATTATCACTCTTCTCTTGTGGATTGCGTCCATCATCGGAACGTGCATCATCGCTATCAAAGGAGGTTTTAATTTCCAAGAAGCCCAAGATGTAATCGCTATTGCCTTAAATGATTATGAAGACAAAGACGAAGGTTTCGCTTGTCCGTTAATCATTGAGGACGGTTGGCATTCGGTCAAGGTCTCGGACGCTTGTTCGGTCGAGATACGGCAGGATAGTGTTTGCCGTTTTAAGACAGAACACCCGTTAGGGACGAAAGCGTGGGTGGAGGATAGTGTACTCTATATCACGGGCTTTAGCAATCATCGAAAAGGTAAGCCTCAGATTACCATGCCGGAACTGAGGTCTCTTGTTGTGAAGGATGCTTCGAAAGCTACCGTATGCGGTTCGTTTGGTACGGTGAATATGCGTATCAGCGATGCCAGTAAGGTGGAGGCAACGGAATGTGAAATAGAGTATTTGACGATTTGTTGTACCGATGCCAGTAGGGCACTTGTCAACGTGACAGGTACCTTAGATGCCCAATCGAAGGACGCTTCGAAGATCCTCTACAAGGGCAATCCAGTCGTCCTTAAAAGCGAAAAGCAAGACTTGTCATCAATAAAGAAGATAAAGTAAAATGAGAAAAGGAACAATCGTAGGATTATCGCTTTTCGGGGCGATAATCCTTGTTGTAGGAATAATCTATGGTCTCAACAGACCGCAAATCAGAGCCGCGTTATCGGTGAAACAAATCGCAGGGCAGATGTATGTGCTTTCCTTTGAAGGTGATGACGGAATAGACAAGTTCCTCGCCGAAGGCGGTGCCTCGTCTCCTGCTGAGGTTGCCGACAAGGTCTTTGGTTGTAGTTTTATTACGGCTCCCAATGAGCAGGGGCATTACTTGACTGCCCGCAATTTTGACTGGCCCGACGGGCAAGGGGATATCGTTATTGTGAAAAACCGGCCGAAGAACGGGTATGCCTCTGTAGCCACCACACAACTCGCTTTTTTAGGGTTCGGGGAAGATTTTCTTCCGATGAAATCGATGATTAGTCGTCTCATGCTGACGGCTTGTATCTATGTGCCCCTTGATGGTTGCAACGAGAAAGGGCTTTACGTAGCCGACCTTGTTGCCGGAGATCAGGATGTGACTAATCAGCAGACCGACCGCACCGATGTGACAACCACGACGGCTATTCGTGTTTTGTTGGATAAAGCCGCTACGACCGCGGAGGCTGTGGCTTTGTTGGGGCAGTGGGATATGCATTCCGATGCGGGTTTTGCCCATCATTTGGCTATCAGTGATGCACAGGGGCATAGTGTCGTGGTTGAGTGGGTAGATAATGAGATGGTTGTAGCGCAAACGGCTATCTGTACCAACCATTATGTAGCTGACACGCGCAAGAAAGACTCGTCTCTTTATTTTGAGGACTCGCATCGGCGTTACGACCTACTGGAGCAGGCTGCCAACGTTCAGCCCGCGATGACGGAAGCGGCTATCACGGAGGCTATTGCCGCGGCAGCCTCTAAAGAGTTCACGCGTTGGACGATGGTCTATGACCGTGAGCAGCGTTCCGTTACCTACTACCAATACGCAGACTTTGCTCATCCCGTTACGTTACGGTTGGAGTAATAAAACCCCAAAGGGGAAATCAATATAACTGTCTACTTATGCGGAAAAGTCCTTGTCATCCCCCTTGACGGACGCGGTAATCACGCCCAAATCACGCGGAAATCACGCGGAGAAGACAGTGTGGACACCCTGTGGGCATAGTACGATGTACTATCGTTCTACTACCGATACTCCAACTCCTCTTTTTGACTATCTTTTTACCACTTTTAACTTACCAACTAGACGGCTACTCTATACGGCTTGCCGATCGCGCCCCTTGGGGCAGAGAACTCTAAACTCTCCACTCTCCATTCGCCCTTCGAGATCCCCCTCTACTATTTTGATTACGACCTTTTTTCAAAAAGGGGTTACCTTTTTTGCAAAAAAAAGTGAAAAAATTGCCAAAACAATGCCAATTTTGCCAGCAAAAGCCAGCCGCCGTCTATGCCTCGGCTAGCCTATGGTGCTATGTTAGTGCTACGTTAACAGATACGGTGAAGATAGTGTTTTGTACTCTAACTAATCTTGTTTATCGTATTTAACAGAATCGGGGTTGACGAGTTTGAGGGTCTTGTCGCCTTTGGTAATGATTACCACAGCACCGGCAGCGTCCTCTGCGTCGGTGGGTAGTTCGTCTTTCGCACGCTCATAGCCGGCAGCGTCACCTTCGGCTTTGCCGGCGGGGTACATACTCAGTATGAAAAAGATTTTCGCCTCTGCTCTATCCATTTCCGTTGTGGTTGTAGCCGCCTTGACGGCATTAACGGCATCATCAATTGTTTCGTTGAGATATGCTTTTTGTTCCTCACCGAGTTCGGGCAGAGGGGCTTGCAGACGAGCGTTCTCTATCTCACCAATAACTTTCTCCCTCTTCCCTTCTAAAGCATTGATAGGAGCAATAGCGTCTTTGGCTTCTGCCACGATGGTATTAAGTTTGGAGGTATATATACTCTGTTTCTCACTTACCTCAGCAACAGTAGAGGCGTGCTTGAGAGCATTTTCAGCTTCAGCCACAGCATTGTCAATCTTTGTTTTGTATTCTGCTTTTATGGCATCGGCAGCAGTATATTCCGAAGCCTTATCTATCGCTGCCTTGGCATCAGTAGCAGCCTCATTGACGGCAGCAATAGCATTGGTTTTGGCATCATCAAGATCATCTGCCCACAGTCCAACGCTTAGCGTCAGGAGGGCAAATAAAATAGTTAGTTTACGCATAATATTTATAGTTCTTTAAGATATTCGTCCAAAATATAGACATCACTCATAGTCTGTAAGCCGTAACGGGGATTTATCAGCATTTTATAAGAGCGACTCTGATAAAATCTGTCAAGGGCTTGTTCCTCCGAGAT
>JAZLMS010000025.1:0-15974 GCA_045598805.1 Paludibacteraceae bacterium
ACAGACCACAAAGTTAATCACATTTTTTCAAATAAACAAATTTCCGTCTTTTTTTGCTGAAGATACCTATGCCTTTACACTTACGATGCGCATGTTATTTCTCTATTTTGTTTTCGACACTTCGAAAAACTGGCTGCAAAGGTGCTGCGACCTACTTGTTACCGACTAATGACAGTCGGTTCACCGTCTCGTGACTGTCGGGTGACCGTCGGGCGACCGTCGGGCGACCGTCGGAGATGTAGTACATGTAGCACAGAAGAAAGAGAAGAGAGGGAGCGCTGCAGCGCTGCAAAGCGCGACAAGAAGGCAGAGGGCGGAAGGGCGGAAGGGCGGAAGGGCGGAAGGGCGGAAGGCGGAAGGGCGGAAGGCGGAAAGGAGGAAGACGGAAGGGCGGAAGGCGGAAGGCGGAAAGGCGGAAGGCGGGAGGGCGGAAGGGCGGAAGGGCGGAAGGCGGAAGGGCGGAAGGCGGAAGGCAGAAGGGCGGAAGGCGGAAGGCGGAAGGGAAGAAGAAGGAAGGCGGAAGGGAGGAAGGCGGAAGGCGGAAGGACGGAAGGCGGAAGGCGGAAAGGAGGAAGGAGGAAGGGCGGAGAGACTACCCAAAATACACCACTTTGCACCACAATGTTAAAAACCTTTATATATACCTATATTTCAGCGAATTATAGAACGAATTTTGTGTTAATAACTTGTGTATAAGTCAAAATAAAAATAAAAGTGGGGAAAAGTGGTGAAAAACTTGCATATGTGCGAAAAAAGCAGTAATTTTGCAGTCGATTTAGCAGGTTTAGCAATTATGAATACATTTTTAGGCAACACAGACGTTAAGTTAGATGACAAGGGGCGTATCTTTATTCCCGCTAACTACCGCAAGATTTTGACCCAAATGGAGTCAAAGCGAATCATTGTCCGTCATGATACGGACAACGAGTGCCTTATCTTCTATCCCGAACCTACTTGGAACAATAAAGTAGCAGCTCTGCGAGACGCCCTTGACGAATGGAATCCGGACGACCAACTGATTCTGATGCAATTCATGGCAGAAGCCGAGATCTTAGAGTTGGACGGACAAGGACGCGTTCTGCTGAGCAAGAAGATTCTGCCAACGGATAGTAATGCGCTGCTCTTTGTGGGTATGCTGGATCGATTTGCGTTGTGGAACCCTAAGAACTTCGAGGAGAAGAAACTATCGCAAGCCGAATTGGCGACGAATATCAGGAAGAGAATGACGGGGAGGTAGGTGTCTCCCGCTCGCGGACAGTGGCACGTTGCCATAATAAATTATGATGAGACGAATTCCGCAGATGCGAGTGTAAGGAGATAGGTGAAATTATCAGCGAAATCTGCGTAATCTGCGAGAGATAAAAAAAAGAATAAACAGTACTATTGAAAGTAAAAACGTGATGAACGAATACCACATACCGGCAATGCTCCAAGAGACGATAGCAGGACTGAATATACAGCCCGACGGAGTCTATGTAGATGTCACCTTTGGTGGCGGCGGGCACTCTGCTGCCATATTGGAGCAGATAGGCGGAGAGGCAGAAGGGCAGAGAGGCGGAAAGGCAGAAGGGCAGAGAGGCAGAGAGGCAGAAGGGCTGAGAGGCGGAGAGGCAGAAGGGCTGAGAGGCGGAAGGTTATATTCGTTCGATCAGGATTGGGAGGCATTTGAGAATGCAAAGGTCAACCGACCGGAAGTAGTCTCTAATCCCCATTGGCAATTTGTGCATAGTAACTTCCGCTACTTGCGCAATTTTATGGACTATTACCACGTGGACGCTATTGACGGTCTGATAGCCGACCTTGGGGTTAGTTTTCACCATTTTGATAGTGCCGAACGCGGTTTCAGTTTCCGCTTTGACGGACCATTGGATATGCGTATGAACCAAGCCGGAGGACAAACGGCAGCCGATATAGTTAACACCTACAGCGAGGCACAACTTGCCAATATCTTCTACTTATACGGAGAACTGAAGAACGGAAAGCAGTTAGCCCGCAAAGTCAAACAAGCGGGTGAGATACACCGCATTGAGGAATTGGTACATGCCCTTATCGGCAAGAAAGCGGAGGACGCCAATCCGTTGGATAAGAAAATACTGACGCTTGCCTTTCAGGCATTACGTATCGAAGTGAACGACGAGTTAGGAGCCTTGCGGGAGATGCTCTGTGCGGCACGTGACCTACTCACCATCGGAGGACGGATAGCGATCCTGACGTATCACTCGTTAGAAGATAGAATAGTGAAGAACTTCCTTCGCTCCGGTAACCTCGAGGGGGAGATAAAGAAAGACTTTTACGGGAACATTATTACTCCCTTTACTATTATTGAGAAGGGGCTTACCGCGACTCAAGAGGAGGTTGACGCCAACCCAAGAAGTCGTTCCGCCAAACTCCGCGTAGCCGCCAAGAAAAGTTGAAAGAAGTCGTATAGTTAATAAGAAGATTATGGATGTAAAAAAAATACAGTCATGGTTGAGCGGAGAGAAATTGCGCTCGGAAGCCTTTCGCAAGCAGTACAAGTTAATTGGACTGATTGCCGTTTTACTCTTTGTTTACATCCTCGCCGGCTATAACTCCATGAAGCAACAACGCCACCTGAGTGACCTTAAGCGCGAGGTCAAGATGGCTAAGTTCGAATACCTCACTATATCCGCTGAATTGGCAGAGAAGACGCGTCAGAGTAAGATTCACGACCAACTGCAAAGCCAGTCCAGCAAACTACAAGAGAACCGCACACCCATCATTCAAATAAGAAAACACAAATGAGCGATAAAGAACGAAATACGATCCTGCGCTTTGCTATTATCTTTCTACTGATAATGGCAGGTTTCTTTGCCGTGCTGGTAAAGATTGTCATGATTCAGTATGTGGAGCGAGACAAGTGGATTAAAGTGGCTAAGAATCAAGTCAAGAACGACCAAGTGGTTCCTGCCACACGCGGAAATATCTTAGATTGCCATGAACTACTACTCGCCGGCAGCATGCCACAATATTATATAAATATAGACACGCGCGTAGAGGCTCTGCACTTAGGCGGAGATACGGCTTTCTATAATAATCTGAATCAGTTCTCGCAAGACCTTAGTCGTATCATCGGGGACAAGTCGGCTTCCGAATATCGCGAAAAGCTCCTTACTTCTTTTCGGCATACCAATAAGAAGGGTTGGTCGGGTATGTCCGCCCGATTAAGCAATAGGCGCATCAATTTTATTCAAAAGAAGCAGTTAGAGCAATTGCCTTTCATCAAGCGAGGCAAATATAAATCGGGCGTTACTTTTGATGAGGTTCATCGTCGAATCAAACCTTATGGCGAATTAGCCTCCCGAACCATCGGTAGTATTTACGGCGAAAGCGGAGAAGGTAATGCCGGTTTAGAGAAACGCTTCGAAAAAGAGTTGCGGGGAGTAGATGGGCTGAGCAAGCGGCAGAAGATTAGCGGACGCTTTGAGAACGTTATCATCAAAGAACCCGAAGACGGGGTCGATATTCTCACCACGCTCGATGTGAACCTACTCGACATTGCCACCGATGCCCTTCGTGACCAACTGACGAAAGAGTCCAGCGATTGGGGTTGCTGTATTCTGATGGAGACACAGACGGGTAAGATACGTGCCATGGTTAATCTCGACCGCACATCCGATGGCAATTACGTCGAAATGGTGAATCACGCCGTTCAACGCGTTGAGCCGGGTAGTACGTTCAAGACGATTGCCCTCGTAGCTGCCATGGACGATGGTTTAGTAGGATTATACGACACCGTTCGCGTGTATAAAGACGGCTGGCGGTACTTCTCTTCCCGCCACACGGACTCGCACCCGAAAGATACCATCTATACGACCCGTAGTGCACTCGCCATATCCTCTAACATAGCCTTAGCCAAGATTATTACCAAGGCATACAAGGGGAGTGCCAAACGCTTTGTCAAGAAACTGACACAGATGGGTCTCAAGGATTCCATGTATTGCGAGATACCCGGTTTTGAACAGGCTCGAATAGACGTACCTAATGACACGGTGACTATTTCGAAAATGTCGTATGGCTATTCCGTCGAACTCAGTCCTTTACAGATTATCACGTTCTACAACGCCATTGCTAATGGCGGTAAGATGATTCGCCCGTATATGGTTAGCGAACTGCAACAGAACGGAGAAACGATAAAGCAGTTTGGCACCGAGGTGCTCAACAACCGTATCTGCAACGACGAGACGCTACAGAACATCCGTCTTTGCTTGCACGACGTGGTGTGGGATAATCATTTGGGTACGGCTTCCGTAAGAACCTGGGGCGGTCGCGTGGTAGATTACAAAGCGCAAAGTGAACTCGTTCATATAGCAGGCAAGACGGGTACTGCCCAACTCTTCATGAACGGTCACTACTCGGGACGTAACCACCGCATGACGTTTGTCGGATATTTCCCCGAAGAAGACCCGCAATACACCTGCCTATGCATGATTGAGAACCCGAAGAACGTCGGTTTATACGATGCCGGTTACGACTGCGGAAACGTAGTGAGAACGATAGCCGAAAAGACTATTGCCTATTCAGACTACTATGTTTATGAAGGAGATAGCCTCGTGCTGAAGATGAGGGAGTGATGCCTTGTGGACTAATGAAAGTAAAAGTGAGTTTATGATACTGAGCAATTTAATTAAGGGCGTAGAAACGCTGAAAGTAGTAGGTTCGACCGAGGTCGAAATCATCGGTATTCAATTCGACAGCCGTAAGGTGGAAGCCGGACACTTATTCGTGGCGCAAGCCGGAACGGCAGTCGATGGTCACACGTTCATTGACCAGTGCGTTGAGAAAGGAGCAGTGGCTATCGTGTGTCAAGTTTTACCCTCAACCCTCCACCCCGACTGCACTTATATCCAAGTCAAGAACTCGGATAAGGCACTCGGTCTGATAGCTTGTAATTGGTTTGGCAACCCCAGTCAGCAACTCCGACTGGTTGGTGTTACCGGAACGAACGGCAAAACAACCATCGCTACCCTACTCTATAAGATGGTACGCGCTATGGGCCACAAGGCAGGACTTCTCTCTACCGTTGTCAACTACGTAAATAACGAGTCCGTTCCCTCTACCCACACCACCCCCGACGCCCTCGAACTCAACGGACTGCTTCGCCGTATGGCAGATGCCGGGTGCGAATACTGCTTTATGGAAGTCAGTAGTCACTCCATCGCGCAAGAGCGTATCGCCGGTTTGGACTACGACGGAGCCCTATTCACCAACCTCACACGCGACCATATAGACTATCATAAGACCTTTGATAACTACCGTGACACGAAGAAACGGCTCTTTGACAACCTCAAGAAAACCGCTTTCGCCGTGACCAACAAAGATGATAAGAACGGACTGGTCATGACCCAGAACACCAAAGCGAAAGTGACTACCTACTCCACCCTTACCCTTGCCGATTACAAGGCACAGATATTAGAGGAAGGTTTTGAGGGTATGCTGCTGAGCGTTAACGGACAGGAAGTGTTTGTACCTCTTGTAGGACGATTCAACGTAAGTAATCTGCTCTGTATCTACGGAGCGGCTATCAACCTCGGTTTTGAACCTACCGAGACCCTGCGCGTTCTATCTACCCTCACGCCGGTTAACGGTCGTTTTGAGGCATTGCGCTCACCCAAAGGTTGGACGGCAATTATCGACTATGCTCATACGCCCGATGCGGTGGATAACGTGATACAAACGATTAACGAGATACTGCAAAAGAAGGGTAAACTCATTACCGTTGTCGGTTGTGGAGGTAATCGCGACAAAGGCAAACGTCCTATGATGGCTAAGATAGCCAAGGACGGTTCAGACCAACTCATTCTCACGTCCGATAACCCTCGCGACGAGGAACCGGCGGATATACTGCGCGATATGACGGCAGGTCTAAACGAAGACGAACTGCGTTCGACATTGGTTATTGAGGACCGCGAAAGTGCGATTAAGACCGCTTGTACGTTGGCACAGAAAGGAGATGTCATTCTCGTAGCCGGTAAAGGACACGAGGACTACCAAATAATCAAAGGCGTGAAGCACCACTTTGACGACCACGAAGTCGTCCGCCACTGCTTTTAACTTTCAACTACCAAACTAAACGACTTCTTTCAACTTTCAACTTTCAACTATCATGCTATACAACTTATTTACGTATTTGAGTGAACTACCCGGAGCGAGATTGATGACTTATATCTCGTTCAGAGCTATTTTAGCAGGCGTCATTGCCTTGCTTATCAGTATTTTCTTCGGCGATTGGTTCATTAACCTACTCCACCGTAAGCACATCTCCGAAACGCAACGTGACGAGAAGACGGACCCCTTTAACGTGAGCAAGAAAGGTGTTCCGACGATGGGCGGAATCGTTATTCTGTGCAGTATCATCGTACCTTGCCTGCTCTTAGGTCGTCTGAACAACGTCTATATGCTGCTCTTGCTTATCACCACCGTTCTGTTAGGAGCTATCGGTTTTGCCGATGATTATATCAAGACCTTCAAGCACAACAAAGACGGACTCAACGGCTGGGTGAAGATTGCCGGACAGGTGGCGCTGGGTCTTATTGTGGGTCTGACCCTTCGTTTCTGCCCGATGGCAACGATGAACGAAACGGTTAATGTCCGCACCGAGAACAATATCGAATACGTGGAGAAATCGCCCAATGTCAAATCTACACAAACGACTATTCCGTTCTTCAAGAATCATAACTGCAACTACGCCGACCTCTTTCGTTGGTTAGGCGAACCGAACATGTACCGTGCCGGCTGGATTTTCTTTGTTATCCTCACTATCCTCGTTGTGGCAGCGGTGAGCAACGGAGCCAACCTCAACGACGGTTTAGACGGTATGTGCGCCGGTAATTCGGCGATTATAGGCATTGCGCTTTTAGTGCTTGCTTACGTGAGTGGTAGCACCGTGTGGGCGGACTATTTCGATGTCATGTATATCCCCGGCAGCGAAGAATTGGTTGTCTTCCTTGCCGCTTTCGTAGGAGCGCTGATTGGTTTTATCTGGTGGAACGGGTTCCCTGCTCAGATTTTCATGGGCGATACGGGTTCACTGGCTATTGGCGGTATCATTGGTGTTTGCGCCGTGACGATACATAAGGAGTTGTTGTTACCTATCCTCTGCGGTGTCTTCTTGATGGAGAGTATCAGCGTTATTCTGCAAACGCAAGTGTATAAGTTCGGCAAACGCTTCGGCAAGCATATACGCGTGTGGAAACGTGCTCCTTTCCATGATCAGTTCCGCACCGGTGTGGATCTCGTTCTCAAGAACGACCCCACGTGTAAAATCATCTTCAAAGGTCGCCAACACCTTGACCACGAGACGAAGATTGTGTTGCGCTTCTGTATCGTGACCCTCATTTTGGCAGCCTTAACCATCTTGACGTTGAAGATAAGATAGGTTTAACAGGTTTAGCAGGTTTAGATTTATATGAAACGATTAGTTATTTTAGGAGCCGGCGAGAGTGGCACAGGTGCCGCTATCTTAGCCAAGGAGAAAGGGTTTGACGTCTTTGTTAGCGACATGGGCGAGATACAAAGCCCTTATCGTGCCCTACTCGACCAAAACGATATAGCATGGGAAGACGGACACCACACGGAGTCCCTTATCCTCAATGCCGATGAGGTTGTCAAGAGTCCGGGTATTCCGCTGACGGCTCCCCTCATTGTTAAACTGCAAGAGCAGGGCACGCCTATCATCTCGGAGATAGAGTTTGCTGCACGCTACACGCAAGCTAAGATGATTTGTATCACGGGTAGTAACGGCAAAACCACCACCACGACCCTTATCTACGAGATCCTCCGTAAGGCGGGACTCAATGTTGGTTTGGCAGGAAACATAGGCAACTCGCTGGCACTGCAAGTAGCGCACGAGAACCATGATTATTACGTTATCGAACTTAGTTCTTTCCAACTCGATAATATGTACGATTTCCGTGCGAACATCGCCATTTTGATGAACATAACGCCCGACCACTTAGACCGTTACGACTTCGAGTTTCAGAACTATGTCAATGCTAAGTTCCGTATCACGCAGAACCAAACAAAGGATGATGCCTTTATTTATTGGTCACAAGACCCTGTTATTGACCGCGAACTGAAGAAACTCAATATCGGAGCTACCCTATACCCCTTTGGCGGAAGCGAGGACTCGGGCAATGCTGCCTTCATTCGCGGCAATGACCTCATCGTTAATGCCGATACCACACAGGCTCCGCTGTCTATCGGTATCAACGAAATAGGTATTCAGGGCAAGCATAACCAACTCAACTCAATGGCAGCTTCGATTGCAGCGCAGATATTGCACATTCAGAATAAGGTCATTCGCGACGCCCTCGTCGATTTTAAGGGTGTGGAGCACCGTATGCAGTATGTCACTACAGTGCGTGGGGTGAGATATATCAACGACTCCAAAGCCACTAACGTGGATTCCTGTTGGTACGCCTTAGAGGCGATGACCACGCCTACCGTTCTTATCCTTGGAGGTAAGGACAAGGGCAATGACTATAACGCTATTTTAGACCTCGTTAAGCAGAAATGTACCACCCTCATTTTTATGGGTTTGCACAACGAGAAACTCATTGATTTCTTTGGATCGACGGGTATTCCGTATGTCTCTACCGACAACCTCCCCGATGCCGTTCAAGCAGCTTATAACGCCGCCAAAGAGGGAGACACGGTACTATTATCACCTTGCTGCGCCAGTTTTGATTTATTCCACTCCTACGAAGACCGTGGGGAACAATTTATGAAAGCATGTCGAAACTTATAAACTTTAATAACAAATACATTGACAAGACCTTTTGGGTGTTGTTCATCGCTCTCATCGTGGTAGCGGTCATTGCGCTTTTCTCTGCGTCCAGCACCTTGGTATATGAGGAACATTCGGCTATCGGACCCGTAGGACAACAAATGATTTTCCTTCTCATCGGTTTGGTGGCGGCTTGGTTTATTCAGTTTATTCCCAGTCTGTATGTGAGAATGGGAGGTTATGCTGTCTTACTTTTCTCGCTGCTGTGCATGTATATCATGCTTATTCCGGGTAACCCGTTTGTGGTTACTCGCAACGAAGCAGCACGGTGGTTTAATCTCTTTGGCTTTGTCTTTCAGCCTTCCGAATTGGCTAAACTCAGTCTCGTTATCGTGGTTGCTGATTTGCTCTCGCGTATTCACACGGAGGAGGATAAAAAGAAATACTTCTGGTGGACCTTTGGAGTAACGGCAATAACCGTTCTCCCTATTCTGACCAATAACCTCTCCACTGCTATGCTCCTTTCGGGTATCGTCTTTGTTATGTGGTTCCTTGCGCGTATCTCGTATAAGTACTTAGGTATTGTGATGGGTAGTGCCATCGCCGTGCTCGTACTTGGATACTGTATTGTTGAGTTTGCTTACGTCAAACCTAAGCGCGAACTGCAGGGACCATTAGAGCGTGCTACTACTTGGGTTGGCCGTATCGACGATATGTTCTCCGAACAAGAGGAAGATGACGCTAAGTTCGAACTCAATGACGATAACTACCAACGCTCCTTAGCCAAAGTGGCTATCGCTCGCGGAGGTATAACGCCTTTTGGCGTAGGACCGGGCAATAGTAAGGAACGCGACTTCCTACCGCTTGCTTTTGCCGATTATATCTTTGCTATCATCGTAGAAGAGACCGGACTCGCAGGAGCTATCGTACTCATCTTCCTATATATGGCAATTCTCTTTAGGGCGTGCCTCACGTCTAACCGATTTAACGACTATTCTTCTATGATTATGGTCATGGGACTGGCGCTCATGATTACGTGCCAAGCCCTTATATCAATGGCGGTAGCAGTAGGTATTGGTCCGGTTACGGGTCAGCCCTTACCGCTTATCTCCCGAGGCGGAACGAGTGTGCTCATTACGAGTATTTATTTTGGCGTCATGATGTGCGTCAGTCGCGAACAGAAACAATTGAGCGAACAGCAAAAATCCGTCCTCAACGAGTCCAAAGACGATGTCCCTGACATTGTGTTAGAATAAACACCAAACACCAAACACCAACATGAGATATTTAATCAGCGGTGGTGGCACCGGAGGCCACATTTTTCCGGCAGTTAGTATAGCTAACGCCTTAAAAGAATTAGACCCCGAAGCACAGATTCTGTTCGTCGGAGCCTTAGGTCGAATGGAAATGGAACGCGTTCCGCAAGCGGGTTACGAGATTGTCGGTCTGCCCGTGCGCGGTTTTAATCGTGCCCAACCGTGGAAGAACATCAGCGTCCTAATAGACCTCATACGCTCGATGCGGCAAGCCAAAAAGATTATACGTGACTTCCGTCCCAATGTGGGTGTAGGTGTGGGTGGCTATGCCAGTGGCGCCGCTATGAAAGTGGCTGCCAAAATGGGAATACCCATTTTACTACAAGAGCAGAACGGCTTTGCCGGCGTAACCAATAAACTGCTCAAAGACGATGCGCAAAAGATCTGCGTAGCATACGAGCATATGGAACGTTTCTTTCCCAAGGACAAACTAATTCTCACCGGAAACCCCGTTCGTCAGAACCTCACCGGAGGAACTAAAGCCGAAGCATTAACCTATATTAGTAAAGAGTTCCAAAAAGAATTCTCTACGGACAAAAAAACGCTCCTCATTATCGGAGGTTCACTCGGTGCAAGAACGATTAACGACAGCCTTTTGGATGGTTTACAGTCTTTACTTGATGCTGACATCCAAGTTATTTGGCAAACGGGTAAAATCTATTACGACAAAATAAAAGAGCAAACGGCAGAGATAAGTACAACGCACAAGGGGCTTGTTATTACTCCTTTCATTAGCAATATGCCGGATGTCTATGCCTTATCGGACTTGGTTATTAGTCGTGCCGGAGCGTCCTCTATCTCCGAACTATGTTTGCTCGGCAAACCCGCTATCCTCGTGCCTTCACCTAATGTGGCAGAGGACCATCAGACGCATAATGCTATGGCGTTAGTGAACAAAGATGCGGCTGTATTAGTACGCGATGCCGATGCCAAAGAACAGATTGTGGCTACTGCCTTGCAACTCATCAAGGACGATGAGCGACTCAAGAGTTTGCATACGAATGTGCTCACCTTAGCACAAAAAGACTCGGCTACGAGAATAGCCCAAGAAGTAATCAAACTGTGTCGCCGATGAGTTATCTCAAGAATCTGGCTGAGACGTTTGCTCGCGAGGTAGGTGATAACCTCCAACATTACGTTTTTATTTTCCCTAACCAACGTGCGGGACTATTCTTCCGTCGTGATTTGGCTTTAGCCTTGGGGCGACCTACCCTATCGCCTCAGATTATGACCATTAACGACTGCTTCTATAGTCTGACCGATACGCAACTGGCAGACCCTATTGATCTGCTATTGCGTGTAGCACGTATTCACAACGAGATACGCGAGGAGCAACACCTCGAACCCGAAGACTTGGATAGGTTCCTCTTTTGGGGTAAGATGTTACTGGGTGACTTTAACGAGATAGATAATCACCTCGTGCCTGATGTGCGCAAGTTCTTTGATAATATCCGCGAACTCCACTCCATTGACACCCACTTCAATTCACAATCCACAATCCACCAAACACCAGACACCAAACACCAAACACCAAACACCAACTGGGAAAGTTCTCTTCCTCTTTATGATATCTACACTCGCCTCCAATCGGAACTTCGTGCCGAAGGCCTTGCTTATGACGGCATGCTCCACCGCGAAGTCATAGAAAGTCTTTCAGCCGAAGGCGATCTTTCAGCGCAGCGGTCTTTCAGTCCGAAGGATGGTATTTCAGCCGTAGGCGGTCTTAAGACCTATATCTTCATCGGCTTCAATGCCTTGACGACGAGTGAGGAACAGCTGATGCTTTATTTCAAGGAGCACGGTCAAGCGGACTTTTATTTTGATTACTCCGATCCGTTGGTGACGGATAAGAACAATCGTGCCTCCCTTTTTATGGAGCGCAACCGCCAACTCTTCCCATCCAAATACGACTTAAGCGAAACTCCTTCCAACTCTAATCTCTCCACTCTCAACTATATAGAGGTCAACTCCACGGTTGCTGAGGCACAGGAGGTGCATAGGATATTAACGGGTTTAGCGGGTTTAGCGGGTTTAGAACGAACGGCAGTTGTCTTGCCGGACGAGCAACTACTTATTCCTTTGTTGCATACGTTGCCTAAGTCGATAGACAAGGTCAATGTGACGATGGGTTATCCTCTGTCGGCTACGCCCACGTATGCGCTTATCAGTCTCATTACGGACTTGCAGCAGCGCATGACGGACGCAGGTTTTTACCATAAAGACGTGACGGCTATTCTCTCGCACCCTTATGTTCATCGTTTAGCACCCGAGGCGTGCGATGCCATCAAGCGGGATATAGTTAAGCGCAATCGCATTTACATAGATGCGGCTACGTTTGATAAGGACGAGTATTTATCGCTTCTTTTCTCCGCCGAACCCGATACGTGGCGGGAGATATTGAATCACTTCCCCGAGGACGCTTCGGAAGCCGTCTATCGCGTACAAACAGTTCTCAATCGAATCGATAAGTATTATAGTTCTTATAACTCTAAACTACCAACCGAAGGGCGCAACCAGACGGCTACTTTAAACTTTCAACTTTCAACTTTAAACTTAATGCTCTCAACAGAGAGCATCCCATACATGGGTGAACCATTGGAGGGTTTGCAAGTGATGGGTATCTTGGAGACGCGTGCTTTAGACTTTGATAATATCATTTTGACAGGTTTTAACGACGACCTTTATCCCGGGAATAGTATCACGAATAGTTTCATTCCGTACGAGGTTAGGTGTGAGTATTATTTGCCAACGGTAGAGCGTAAGGACGCTATTTTTGCCTATAATTTCTATCGTATGATTGGCTATGCCAAGCAGGTGTGGTTTATTGCTAACACGCGTGCAGACGAGCAACATTCGGGTGAACCCAGTCGTTACCTCTATCAGTTACAATACCAGTTTGGAAAAGAAATCAACCACATCGTGGTACAAGATAGTCTAGCCGCAGGCGGAATATCGGAGTGCGCGGACGCACCTCTCAACTCTAAACTCTCCACTCTAAACTCTTTCACTCCTTCGGGTTTGAACACTTATCTCCGTTGTCCAAGGCTTTATTATTGGCAGTATATAGAAGGTTTGCGTGAGCCCGAGCAGGTGCATGAAGATATTGATCCGCGGGAGTTAGGAACGCAACTGCATTTGCTTTTGCAGAACTATTACGAACCCTTCTGTGGTAAGACGGTTACGAAGGAGGACATTGAGCGTATGCTTCGTCAGTTGCCTCAGGGTGATGAACCTATGTCTATCTTGCTACGTGAGTATGCGGGCTTGATTCTGGAGCGCGACCTTGCTTTGGCACCCTTCACCTATATCGCTACCGAACAGCCTCGGCAGATGGATTTAACCTTAGCGGGCGGTGCTATCGTCACCCTCAAGGGCACCATCGACCGCGTGGATACCAAACACCAGACACACTATCGTATTGTCGATTACAAGACAGGCGGAGCCAAGTTAGAGTTCTCGTCTATTGCCTCTCTCTTTGACCCCACGGACACCAATCGTAACTCGTATGCGTTGCAGACTATTCTTTATTCTATTTTGTATGAAAGTGGTTTGCCCCTTTCCGATGGTTCGGGTACCGATGATAGGGCGATTGAGCCGCATATTTACGGAGTACGTTTATTAGCGCAAGGCGCAGAGACGGCGGTTCATCAGAAGGGTCAAGAGGTGGTTGATGTGGCAGCGATTAAGGAGGAGTTCATGGGTTATATCAGTCAACTGATTAGTGAGATACGCAACCCCGAGAACACGTTCCCGTGTACAGAGGATACATTTAATAAGTGTGATAGGTGCCCTTTCCTCCCTCTCTGCGAAAAATAATTACAAAAGAAGCCGTCTTTTGTGAGGCGGCTTCTTTCGTGTATAAGTAGAAAAACTTACTTCTTGAGGTTATTACTTCTTATGAGGTTTATGATACCAGTTGAAGTGATAAGCCAATTTCAGTCCTGCATCCCAGTATCCAAGTTTGTTCGCATGAACGTCCGAAGCGCATTTAACATCAACCACAGCGGTTGAGGTGGCACTCGGAGCGGAGATTTGAACATAAGACGGAACAGGTTGTGCCAATTGTTTATAGTTGTTAAACAAACTATAACCACCATAAACGCCCAGTCCGAACGAGTCACCGCCCTTGAGTTTGAACTCATAGCCAAGTTCGCCGGCAGCCATAACGTAAATCATAGCGTTATGCCATTGACCTTTTTGGTTGACTTGGGCAGAGGGGAAGAGACCGGTAACGAGGTCGTTGGTCACACTCACACCCTCTTTAACGAAGGTTGCCGTGATGTCGGAAGCAGTGAGGTCTTGATTATAGAAACTATAAACGGGAACCAACAGCTTCGGACCTACGTTCAGGAAGAACCCACCCTTGGTTACAAGTGAGAACATAATCGGTACTTCTATCTGAGCCTCATTCATAACGAGCGAATTAACGCTTCCTTCGATATGATAATTAACGTCACCATCAATCGTAGGTAGCATATAATCAGCCAATTCGGGTCCTTTTGTGTTATTGCGTGCAAAAGCAGCGCTTACGCCAAGGAGCAAACCTACGTTATGATGTTTCTTTGTAGGCCAATAGTGAGCATACTGAAGGTCTAAAAGGACATCAAAACCAACCTTAGCTTTACCTACTTGTCCGAGGTCTTGCATCATAGAAGCCACGCCACCGCGAACACCGATAGTGAAGCGGTCAATGGTCTTAGGCGCATTGGCTTGCTCTACCGAATCGGCATACGCACGCTGGAGCGAATCCTCATAAGCACGACGGCGGTTCTCTTCTGCCAACTGAGCACGGAAAGTGCTATCCTGCTTACGGCGAATCTCTTCATAGGAAGGAGCGTTAGCCACCATCGAATCGCGACGGGCTTGCTCGGCGGCAATGAGGGAATCGCGACGGGCTTTCTCAGCAGCCGAGAGTTCAGCAGCACGTTGTGCCTCTTGTTGAGCCTCTTGTTGCGCTTTACGAACGGCAGCGATAGAGTCTGCTAAGTGCTGAGCATCTACGTTGTCTTCTTCGCGGCAGGTGATGCAAGGAGCTACGAGTTCAATATCAGCCGGATCAACCCAAGAATAGATACCGTTCACGAGTACGCCCTTGGGGAAACGCTTACCACCCACTTGAAGGATGATGTGGTTAACGTCATATACCCAACCGGACATTTCCTCGGTAGTGAGGTAGTTCTTATCCTTCGGTTGTAAGATACGGATAGTATCACCGCGGTGTAAATCTTGTGCAAACAATGAAGAAGCACAAGCCAGTAGCATGGCTACCAAAACAATTTTACTGTTTTTCATTCTTGTGTCCTCCTTTATTTAACGATATACTTAAGTGATACATTTTCCGTTTCGTTCATCACGTTGACGATATACATACCCGAGATCGGAGCAGCCTTCATTATGATTGTATTTTGCTCAATCGTCTTGAAGTGCTCGATTACGCTACCATCCATAGCCACTACACGAACGGTGTAGGACTTAGTGGCATTGAGTCCGGTCAGTTCCATCGGCTGATGAGGAGCCACCATGTTCGGTGTCAACTTAGGAGCGGATGCACCTTCGGTTTCGCAGACGAGCAATTGAGTACGCAGTTCAGCACCGCAGGTCATACTGGGTTGCATAGCACCCGAGATGAGAGCGTAGTAACTACCCTCGAGCGGGTTACCGTCCGGAAGGGTGTAGTAGTACGAACCTACCTTAACGGTCTTGTCATCCCAAGTAGCGGGATTAGCGTCATAACTACGATCGTCTTGTTCACCTACCACCTTATACCAAACAACATCCGTTTCCGGAATCGTCCAGCCAAGGTCTTCGGTACCGTTCTTATCAACCATGATGATACGGTTGCCATACTTCTGAGAAGCAGGAATGATGAGTTCCTCTTTGTCATCAGCGGTAGCCATCTTCACTTCGTATGG
>JAZLMS010000026.1:0-20265 GCA_045598805.1 Paludibacteraceae bacterium
GTGATGGGGCGATTGTGTCGGGCAACAGAATCTAACAAGTTTACGCCAAAGCCTTTCCAATAGTAATCCTCGCAACCAATGAGGTGCATAATCGTTGGGTAAATATCCATTTGATAGCAAGTGTCGGTTACTTGGATATTGTCCTCAATAGCGGGAGAATAGATGATGAGAGGGGTAAATGTTTTTGTGGTTTGCATAGGAATATTATTTTGTGATGCAAACATATCAAACTCCTTATCGCCTGAGCGGAAAATAGTATGGTCGCCTGAAATAACAATAGTTGTGTTATTGGCTATTTCGCTTGATTGAACGTGATCAATAAGAGAGCCTATACAAGAATCACAATAGGACAAACAATTCAAATATGCTGACATTATCAGCGGCATACCTTCAATTTCATGTTGTGTATGGTCTGAACCATACGCAAACGGCACATGTGAAGATACTGTAATCGCAAATGCGCAGAAGGGAGTGTTTACTGTATCAATATATTGAGTAAGCGCATCTATTAAACCCGCATCGCCATTCCATTTTGTTCCTTTCGCTGGTTCTATAAGTTGTTTGAATTGATAGTTCTTCGTTACGATTGATTGTCTCCACATTCCAGGAGCAGGATTAAGAATCGCACTATGCTTATAGTGTTCTGCATAACTTGGGAAGCGATCTGTACCAAATAATATACATGTCGCGCCATTAGCAATAGGTAACATTCCTGTTGCATCAATCATTTGTCCATCCATGGAATTTCCGTGTTTTACTTGCGATTTAAGTTTATCGCAATACAGAATATTCGGTCCGTGTATGAGTTTTTCCAAATAGGGCATATATGAATAACCGCATACAGGTTGCAACGGCCATGACTCAAGACTTTCAAACAAGATGAAGATGATGTTTGTATTGGGCTTGCTAATAGATGTTTGTAGGGAATTAATAAATGGCTTAATCTGATTTAGTTCAGTGGCGGATAATTCAATCAATTCCCCTGCGGGTTGTAAAATATTGAATACAATACCAGATGGAAAATAACTAAGTATTGAGAAATCTTTAAGAAAACTATCTGCCCAAACATTGTAATCATCACAAATATCAAATCGCGCAAAATAATATACATGTCCAAATGGAAAATAATATTTATAAGTAATAGGAGTTTGCTCCATCTTATCCCTAATGAGTTCAATATCGTTACTTGTGCGCCAACTTTTTGTTAATTTGGCATAGAAGACATTATCCAAGACACTAATTAATAAGGATAATGCTAGTGCTGAGGTCCAAAGCAGACATGAGCGTTTTTGTACTTGATGTGGTACAAAAGACAAAACGATAAAAGCATATCCAATGGAAATTAGAACAAAGCTAACAATATCCCATCCCATATACGATAATAGTGAATCCCAAAAACCGCTCATATTGTCTGCCATTTTCATGGTCTCATATGATAGGAATAAAGTGTTGGCTTTATAGTAAAATAGATTGGCTATGCACCACAAATCAACAATTAGATTGGCGATATAAGTCCACCAAAATCTTTTAGAAATAAAAATAAAACTGCCTAAAAATAGAACAGGTACAATTTTACCACCCCAAAACCGGAAAAATTCGGTTGGATGTTTCCATAACGAAGATACTAATATTCCATAATCAACGGAAAAATGGAATATCATTGTTTTTACAAATAGTACTATGCAAAATAGACCAAACACGCACCATTGGGCGCGATTCCCTTTACTTAACCAGGAACGAAAAGATTGTAAATAATTATTGTTACACATAAAAAACGCGGATTTCTTCCTTGCTTATCCGCTGTTGAGGTCGTAGGAAAAACCTTGAGTCCGAATAAGCATTAGAAATCCACGCCGTGTATGTTAACCTGCGCCGAGCGCATAGGTATACAATACACCCATGGACATCTACCACTTACTTGTTGTCTAGACTCTTTTGAAATTTCCTACGTTTCAACAGTCGATAACAAGCGTTAGTAAACGCCGTTGCGATACGTGCCGAAGCACGAATCGCCAAATATGTCCCGAAATCTCACATTGGCGAGTATCACGAGAGGGACATCTCCCTCCCACTCACCCAGCGTGGATTCCGTTATGTTCCCCTATTTAACGTCAGTGGGGGACGGGCAGATTCGTTTGCCGGACGATTTCGACTTCTATATAACTAACTTATGGTTGTTATTTCTCTATTTTGTTTTCGACATCTCGAAAAACTGGCTGCAAAGGTAGTGAAAAATTCTGATATATGCAAATATAAAATACACTTTTATTGCCAAAAATGCAGATATTTCGTGCAAAATAACAGGTTTTTTTGCGTATGTCATTTTTTTTCATTACCTTTGCAGTCGCAAACTGCAAACGTTATGATTCATTTAGAGCACGTATATAAATCTTTCGGCAAGCAAGAGGTGTTGCACGACATCTGCTTGGACATCCAAGAGGGCGAGATAGTGGGACTATTAGGCCCTAACGGTGCCGGTAAATCAACCCTTATGAAGATCATGCTGGGGCTTTGGAAAGCCGATTCGGGCGTGGTGGAAGTGCCTAAGACCCATGGCTATCTGCCCGAACTGAACCCTCTATATGATTATATGTATGTACGCGAGTACCTCCTTTTTATGTGCCGTTGCGCGGAAAGACAAGTGGAGGAAATGATGATGCGGGTAGGCTTGACGCCCATGGCGAAGAAACGGATAGGCGAGTTAAGTAAGGGTTTTCGTCAGCGTGTAGGCTTGGCGCAAGCGATGATGGGCAATCCCGAACTGCTGATACTGGATGAACCTACCACCGGATTGGACCCTAATCAGTTAAACGAGATAAGGGAGGTCATAGCCGGAGCAAAGAATAAAGACGAAGGACAAAGGACGAAGAACGCATCGATAACGATTCTGTCCACCCATATACTGCAAGAGGTGGAACAAATGTGTTCGCGCGTTATTATCCTTGATGAGGGGCGAATAAAATGGGATAGTGCATACCAAACACCAAACACCAAACACCAAACACCAGACACCTTAGAGGATATATTTAGACAAGTTACGAATTATGGAAAATGATTTCGATATACGTTCGCAGATGAACGAAAAAGAGCAAGATAATGCTCTTCGTCCGTTACGGTTCAAAGACTTTGCCGGTCAGAGTAAGATTGTGAGTAACCTCAAGATCTTCGTAGAAGCTGCCCGTATGCGTCACGAGAGTTTGGATCATGTGCTGCTTTTTGGTCCTCCCGGACTGGGTAAGACAACCCTCAGTAATATCATAGCTAATGAACTGGGCGTGGGCTTCAAACTGACGTCGGGTCCGGTGCTCGATAAACCCGGTGACTTGGCAGGTCTGCTCACTTCGCTGGAGGAGAACGATGTGCTCTTTATTGATGAGATACATCGTCTTTCGCCCGTGGTGGAGGAGTATCTTTATTCGGCAATGGAGGACTATCGCATTGATATCATGATAGATAAAGGTCCTTCGGCACGCACGATACAGATAGACCTCAATCATTTTACCCTCATAGGTGCCACTACCCGTTCGGGACTGCTGACCTCTCCGCTGCGGGCACGCTTTGGTATCAACTGCCATTTGGAGTATTACGATGCCGATGTACTATCGGGTATTGTGGCGCGTTCGGCAGGACTTTTAGACATAGAGATAGACAGTAAAGCGGCTTCGGAGATTGCCCGTCGTTCACGCGGTACGCCTCGTGTGGCGAACGCCTTACTGCGCCGTGTGCGTGACTTCGCCCAAGTGAAGGGGGATGGCAGAATAGACTTGGAGATTGCGCGCTATGCGTTGGAGAGTCTGAATATAGACACCTACGGTTTGGACGAGATAGATAATAAATTGCTGCTTACCATCATGGATAAGTTCAAAGGCGGACCGGTGGGACTGAATAATATCGCTATGGCGATGGGTGAAGATGCGGGTACGATTGAGGACGTTTATGAACCCTTCCTCGTCAAAGAGGGCTTTATCAAACGCACTCCGCGTGGACGTGAAGTGACCGAACTGGCGTATAAACACCTCGGCAAGACACCCTTCAATAAAGATAATCAACAATCGCTCTTTTAACTATAAACTATTTAAATAGACGGCTTCTATAAACTTTCAACTTTCAACTAAATGACTAAAGTCATTTTCATAGACTGGGACGATACGATAGGCGATTGGGCTACATCGGCGTTGAAGGCACAGCAAGAAGTGTATAATAAACACCATTTTGTTGAGTTCTGGTCCTCTTTTGAGGACTACTTTGCTGCTTATCAAGAGCATAATGCGTGGCTATGGGCGGAATATGCTGAGGGACGCATAACTAAAGAGTTCTTGGCACGCGATTTCACCCTTTATCCGTTGGTTCAAGCCTTGGGTGGTAGTGAGCTACTCTATCATTCTAAACCGCTACAAACCTTGGCAGATACGGTGTGTGAGGAGTTCTTGGCATTGACTAATCAGTTTGCCCAACTGCTTCCGGGGGCAAAAGAGACGGTCGATTATCTTCGCACCAAGTATGACCTCGTCATTGTGAGCAACGGTTTTACTGATGTGCAATACGATAAGGTCAATGAGTCGGGTATCCGTGACCGCTTTTTGGAAATGGTGATGAGTGAGGAAGCGGGAGTGAATAAACCGAATAAGCGATTCTTCGAAATTGCTTTCGACCGAACCAATAAAGCTCGTGTGGCGGCAGGGAAGGAACCCGTAACTAAGGACGAGATTATCCTTATCGGCGATGGTTATGGCAGTGATATAGAGGGGGCTAAGAACTTCGGAATAGACCAGATTTTTGTCTGTCATAACGAACAAACACTAAACGACGAAACGAAGACTGCCACCTATAAGGTGATGAATTTGGCAGATGTGGCAGATATTTTGTGACAAAGTGGCAGTCGAGTGCCTCTGGCACGGGTTTTGAATAGTTGAATGTTGAAAGTTGAAAGAAGCCGTCTAGTGCGCTTTTGGCGATAGTTAAAAGAACTTAAGAACTTTAAACTACAAAACTTAAAAACTTCTCTAAACTTTAAACTATAAACTAACTAATGATTATGAGTAAAAAGAAAAATAAAGAAGCGCAGGAAGCGCAAAACAAACAGGAAGCGAATCCCGTTGAGGATTTGCAAAAACAAGTAGAACAACTCCAAGCACAAGTAGAGGAGTTGAACGATAAGAACCTGCGTATGATGGCGGAGTTTGATAACTACCGCCGCCGCACGAATAAGGAGAAACTGGACCTTATGGACACCGCCGGAGAGCGTATCTTCAAGGATATGTTACCTTTGGTGGATGACCTTGAGCGCGCAATGGAGGCGGTGAACAAAACCACCGAAGTGGAAGCCCTAAAGGCCGGAGTGGATTTGATTTATTCTAAGTTCCTCTCTTTCTTGGAGAACAACAAAGTATCCGTTATTGAAACCGCTGATGCAGATTTTAATACTGACCTTCATGAGGCCGTCACTACCTTTGCTGCCAGTGAGGACAAGAAAGGTAAGGTTATTGATTGTACCCAAAAGGGATATAAATTAGGAGAGAAGGTTATTCGCTATGCGAAAGTAGTGGTGGGCGATTGACGATTGAAGATTGACTATTGAAGATTGAAGATTATGGCAGAAAAAAGAGATTACTATGAGGTGTTAGGGGTGGAGAAGACCGCCTCTGCCGAAGAGATAAAGAAAGCCTATCGTAAGAAGGCTATTCAGTATCACCCTGATAAGAACCCGGGTGATAAAACCGCGGAGGAGAAGTTTAAGGAGGCTGCCGAAGCCTATGAAGTGCTCTCTGACCCGCAGAAACGTCAACGCTATGACCAGTTCGGTCACGCCGGTATGTCCGGTGCGGGAGGTTTCAGTAGTGGTGGATTCACGATGGACGATATCTTCTCGCAGTTCGGTGACCTCTTCGAGAGTTGGGGTATGGGCAGCGGCATGGGAGGTTTCTCGTCCTTCTTTGGAGGTGGTGGAGGCAGTCGCGGTCCGCGTGTTCGTCGCGGAACGGACTTGCGCGTCAAGGTGCGCCTGACGCTTGCTGAGATAGCCACCGGCGTAGAGAAGAAGATTAAAGTAAAGAAACTGGTGCCTTGCTCCCACTGTAGCGGAACGGGAAGTGCCGATGGTCGCGAGGGCGATACATGTCCGACTTGCCACGGCACGGGTCGCGTCGTGCGCGCGCAGCGCGGTATATTCGGTATGATGCAGGTACAGGAGATGTGCCCAACCTGTAACGGCGAAGGAAAAGTTATTCGCAATAAATGCCCGCATTGCGGTGGCGAAGGGGTCGTCCGTGACGAAGAGATCATCACCATCAAGATTCCTGCCGGAGTTAGTGGAGGCATGCAACTGCCCGTTCAAGGCAAGGGTAATGCGGCTCCTCACGGAGGAGTACCGGGTGATTTACTCGTGCTCATTGAGGAAGAAGAGAACCAAAACCTCATTCGCGAGGGCAATGATATAGTCTATAACCTACTATTGGATGTGCCCACGGCTATCTTAGGCGGTCAAGTGGTGATACCTACCTTAGACGGAGAGGCTAAGATAACGATTACCCCCGGTACACAACCGGGCAAAGTGCTGCGCATGAGGGGAAAGGGACTGCCTATCATTGACCAATATGCACGTCCGTACGGAACGGGTGACTTGCTTATCAATGTGGGTGTTTATATTCCCGAGCACCTCAATAGAGAAGAGAAGGAACTTATCGAGAAACTCAAAACCAGTGACAATATAGCTCCCGGAGCAAGTGATAAAAAGAACTTCTTTAAGAATCTGTTTAGTTAGTGCTTTATTCAGTGCTTTACTATTCTTGGGTGCAGATAAACTCTGTGCCCAATCGTTTTTGTATGATGTCGATTTCGTGATGAACTTCGATAATCGCGAAAGCAATGACACATACGACATCTCTCAAACTATCTTTGGTGCTCGTTTGACCCCGACTATTGGTTGCGGCTTTGCTGACTCTGTGGGAGGCTATCATAAGTTCATGGCGGGAGCAACGTACATTCAGCCTTTTGGTTCTAAATGGCGTGACGCAAAGGTGATGCCCACGGTCTATTATCGCTTTGACATCAAAGGGTTTCAGATGCACGTCGGTTTTGTGCCCTATATGGCTTTGTTGGATCCCCTGCCGGATTACTTACGCAATGACTCCTTGGCCTTTGCTTACCCGAATATCCAAGGAGCCTTATTCCAATATCAGTCTAAGTGGGGACGCGCCGAGCTATTCTGTGACTGGCGAGGTATGATGAGTAAAGACACTCGTGAGGCGTTCCGTATTGTGGGAGGTGGTCGGTTTAACTACCAATGGTTTTATACAGGCGGATGGATACAGATGAATCACCTCAGTCACTCCGACTCCATCATGGGCGTTTGCGATGATGTGGTGTTCAACCCTCTTATTGGGGCGAATCTCAGTTCTTATACGCCGTTAGATAGCCTTAGTCTTCAAACAGGATATGTCTGCGGTTGGCAGCGCGATAGAGTGGCTCAGATCAGCCACTGGCAGCATGGTTTTCACGCATCCTTGTATTTAGGGTGGCGGTTCATCGGATTGCGCAACGAACTCTACGCAGGACAAAACCAAATGCCGCTATACAAACATTATGGTACATTGCTCAACCAAGGCGACCCGCACTATCAAGCCTCGTTATACAACCGCACGGACATCTTCTTTTATCTCGTTCGTCGCAGTTTCGTAACGTGTTATGCCGGTTGGTCGCTCCTTGTGACGGATAACGGGGTCCTCAGCCATCAGCCACAGCTATGTTGTCGGTTTAACTTAGACGGGTTGAAGGACAAACAGAAGAAACAGATTCGCACCTTGTCGTGGAGGTAAGGACAATTTGATAAAGCAAGGCATTATGATAGCCCCGGCTATTTTTTCAATCTGAGTTTGGGTAAGTCTATTGATTTAGGGCGTAATAAAGTGCAGCCTATCCCTATATGTTGGCAGACGGATAATGGCATTCTGAAATCGAAGAAGGAATAGTGAGCAAGAACACAAGTAACGAGCATATATAAACGACTCCTGCTATAGAAGAAAAGAGGCAATCGGTCAACATATTCAGACCAAAGAGCCAAGCAAGGCAAAGGGCAAACGTTCTTTGCTTTGTTTTTTTAGGATAACAGAAGGGTAGGTATATCCAATATGCAATAAAAAGCAACATCGCAACTATACCCAGTTCCATGCATATTAATAAGTATTGGTTATGAGCGTGGAAACGATCGAAAACTCCTCTGTTCCAGCCTTCTTGTTCAAAACGATCAATCAGGTATTGTTCGGCTTGACAAACACCCAAACCATAACCGATGTAGTCTTGCGGTGTTTGCAACGCATAATGCCATATCAAACCGCGGGGGTTCTGTTGATCTACTTCTGCTATGTTTTCAACTGGATTCAAAATCTGGTCTATTGTTACATTCTTCATTCGCGGATGCAATTGCCAAGCGGCTACACTTCCTCCGACCATTAGTAGGGTAATCAATGGAATAGACCAAACGCGGTGGTGACGGGGTAAGAGGGAAATACCATAAACGGCACAAAGGATAATGAGCGTAAATAAACTCGCTCTGGAACCCGTTGCAATAATGGCGGTGAGAAGAATACCGAGGGTTAGAACCAAATAAATACTACCCTCCACTTTACCCCAACGTTGTATGTAGTCTTTGCGCAACATCCAACTACAAATAATCGCCACCGTCAAGATGGTGCAATAAAAGAGGCGATGCTTGATATTGGATAGGAATGTGTCAAACCAAATTAACTGAAAAGGCTTATACGGTTCTTGGCAATAGCAACTCCAAGCGTGTTGGACATTCGTGGTCCAATAAAGGGTGAAAGCATAGAGGAAACACGAGAGTAATGAACTGATAATGAGTGCTTTAGCTGCTTGTTTCCAATTGTATTGTTCGTTTACGCCAAAGGCTACGACTAAGGGCAAAATGAGAAGCGAAGCGTGGCAGTCACGGAACCCCGATTGCGGTCCTCCCCAAAGCAAAGATAGACATTCCCACAACACCCAAACGGCTAAACCTAAAGCAGGAAATAGTTTTTTCCACCCACAGAAATTGGAACGTTTAGTAAACCTCAGTTCCAACAACCAACTGACAGCCCATACAATAAGCATGATATGTCCGTACTTGCGAGGGAGAGGGAGGGTGGCCATTAGACCAAGAAAAAGTACGTAGTTCAGTCGCTTAATAAATTTGAGATAACGTTCCATATGCTATAAATTAGTTATTCCTTGTTTAATATGTTTACGCCAACGGTGCGCAATGACGAACGACACAGCCTCCTCTACATCTAATCCCCGTTCTTGGGCATAAGCAGTAACCATTGTACGCAATGCCTCGCGGTCTATGTTCAGTCGCTCAAACTGCATGAGGGGCTGCTTGGGTAAACGCCAACACAGACGGTTGAGATCCACAACTTCAATTTTCAGTGTCTGACTATCGAAGAGAATGTTTCCTCCCGAATAGTCTTTATGCCAAGCGCCTAATCGGTGCATCTGAGCCGTGAAGCGACCAATGGCTTGCAGTATCTCCTCGCGTTGCGGATAATCGGGATGACCGATGAGGTCATTAAACGTTCCTTTGCATTTGGATAGTGCGCTCGCATAGGCACACTCTCGCAGTAGTCCAAACATATACACTTCGCGATAGGCAATAGGAGTAGGGGTGAGCGTACGCAAACGCCAAGCGTTCAGAAACGAGCGGCACGCTTTGGATCTGCCAAACCAACTATACCATAAACGCTTACCTATGGAAGAAAGACCGAAATGTTTGATAACCGCCTGCTCATAGACGCGAACCGTATTGCGTCCTTCCTTGATAACCTCACCTTTATCCCAATCAACAAAAGCTCCTATCTGCTTCACGCTACGGAAGAAATTGAGAAAACGCGACAACGAACGATGGTAGTGAAGGGGGCCTCCTAACCAACGCTGTTCGAAGGTGGCGTGACGTTGATTGATGATACGAATCAATTCTCTTTTTTGTTTCCGATCGCGAATACGTTTTGAATTATCACGAACGCGGTAGTGGAACAGTATCTGAGGGATACGATAAAAAGTGCCTCCGTTTTCTAACATACTGAGCCAAAAATCCCAATCTTCACGTATTTGCAAATGCTCTATATATCCGCCTGTTAGGTCATAATCGCTACGACGATACATCGCGCAGGCATCAATGATGTTCTTGCGCGCTAATAATTGAGGGTGATAGTCGGGGAGTTTCCATTCGCCTCTTTTCTTTCCTATGAAATCTGCTTTACAACCAACTCCTTTGACGTTCATTTGTTTTTCTAAGACGTTGACAGCCTTGGATATGAGAGTGGGTTCAATCAAGTTATCGGAATCAATAGGAAGGATATACTTCCCTTGCGAGGCGTGAATGGCATTGTTTCTCGCAACGCTCACCCCTGCATTGTCTTGATGCAGCACAATGCACCTACCATCGTTCTGAGCGTACTCCTGTGCGATGGCTAAACTGCCGTCCTTACTGCCGTCATCCATCATCACCACCTCCAACGGTTCGTAGTCGGAGGCAAGCACACTGTCCAGCGTCTCTCTGAGGTACGCTTCGGCGTTATAAATAGGGATGATAACACTAACGAGAGGTCTCATATCTTGTCTTTATGTTGGGTCAGTTTGCGCCAGTAATACAGCAGCGGATTCGTATATTTAAGTTGCTTCCACGGACGCGACGAATGGGGTTTGTGCAGCACAGGGGTATCCGTTAACAGGATATTGTGAAAACCCAACCGTATGCTCTCATGCGAAATGGTCACATCGTACCAGTTCTTTTCTGGGTCTAATAAAGTCTCCCAATTCATCGCGCAAAGCAGGGTGGGTGTGAGTAATGTGCAGCAGAAAGAGAGTCTTTTCTTTGTCTCGATGGCTCCTATTGCCCATTTTTGTGCATACTCGTAAGGGAAATTGACGTCCCCCTCCTCGTTATGGGTCACGGAGGCTACCATCCCGATACCCTCTTGTTGGGCGTCTATGAGTCTTTGAATAGTGTCTTGGGCTATCAACACATCGCTCTCTATGATGATAAGAGGCACTTCCGCTTCTATAGCCTTGCGGCGACTATCTAAAAGAACATAACGGTAGTTAGGAGACGGATGAGCCGTGAGAGAGGCAATGTCTATCACCTCAAACCCTGTTTCCTGAGCAAACAGGTGGAGACGCTCTGTGTTTTCGGGGGTGGAATAGTCGTTATAGACAGTCAGCGAGTAGCCGCTCTCCACAATAGCGCGGATAGCCTGTTGAGCCGTCTCCAACGAGTCCTTCACAGGCATTATAATATGACATTTATTACTTTTCAACTTTCCACTTTCGTCTTCTTCTTAAGTTCGAAATCTCTACCGAGATAGTTCTTCCTCACGGTGGGATTGGCAGCGAGTTCTTCCGGCGTGCCGTGGAAGAGAATCTTTCCTTCAAACAGCAGGTAGGCGCGGTCGGTAATCATAAGGGTCTCATCTACGTTGTGGTCGGTGATGAGGATACCGATATTCTTATCCTTTAGTTTCCACACCACATCCTGTATCTCTTGTACCGCAATAGGATCGACACCGGCAAAGGGTTCATCTAACATCACGAACTTAGGTTCGATGGCGAGGCAACGGGCAATCTCCGTCCGACGCCTTTCGCCACCACTCAGGCGGTCACCAAGGTTCTTGCGCACGTGGTTGAGGTTAAACTCCTTAATGAGTTGTTCGGCTTTCTCTTTTTGGTACTCTTTGCTAAAATTAGTTTGTTCCAACACGGCAAGGATATTGTCCTCTACGGTCATTTTGCGGAACACGGACGCTTCTTGGGGTAGATAACCCACACCCAACTTCGCGCGTTGGTACATAGGCAGGCTCGTGATATCTTGGTCGTTGAGGAATATCTTACCACTATTGGCGGTAATCAGTCCGGTTGTCATATAGAATGTGGTTGTTTTGCCTGCTCCGTTCGGACCTAACAGCCCCACAATCTCGCCTTGCTCCAAATGAATGGAGACATCATTGACCACGGTTCGTTTCCCGTATTTCTTGTACAAATGTTCAGTTCTTAGTGTGTCCATATTCTTTTACTTTCTTATAAAGCTCTGACGCGAATACGAAGTCGTCCAATGCCTCGCTACCCGAGCGGAAGATCTCGTGTCTTGAACCTTCCCACTCTTTAACACCGTTTTTGAGGAAAACGATATGGTCGCCTATCTCCATGATGGAGTTCATATCGTGGCTATTCACGATAGTGCAGATATTAAACTCTACAGTTATCTCGTGAATGAGTTGGTCAATAATCAGGCTTGTCTTCGGGTCGAGACCTGAGTTGGGTTCGTCGCAAAAGAGGTATTTGGGGTTCATGGAGATAGCACGAGCAATAGCCACACGCTTCTGCATACCGCCGCTTATCTCGCTGGGCATGAGGTGGAAAGCGCGTTCGGGCATATCGACGCGTTGTAAGCAGAACTGTGCTCGTTCCACCATTTGTTGTTTGCTCATATTGGAGAACATCTCCAGCGGATACATCACGTTTTCAATCACGCTCATGGAGTCAAATAGAGCCGAACCTTGGAACAACATTCCTACCTCGCGATGGAGGGCGCGAATCTCTTTCTCACCCATTTGGGCAATGTCGCGGTCGTCAAACAGTATCTGCCCGCTATCGACCTTGTGCAGACCGATGAGGCTCTTCATTAGTACCGTCTTACCGCTACCGGACTGACCAATAATCATGTTGACTTGTCCATCTTTCAGTTCGGTGGATATATGGTTGAGCACCACAGAACCATCAAAACTCTTCACTATATCATTAACCTTAATCATAGCAACAACTTGGTAAGTAGTAAGTCTGCAAAAAGTATCAGTATATTCGAGTTAACTACAGCACTGGTACTGGCTTTACCCACATCGAGAGCTCCGCCGTAAGCGTAGTAGCCGTAATAGCTGCTAAACGAAGTGATGATAAAACCAAAGACGAGCGACTTGATGATCGCGTACCAAACGTAGTAAGGGTTGAAAGCGTACTGAATGCCCACGATATAGTCCTGAACCGTTATAACGTCAGTGAATAAACCTACACCATAACCGCCTATCAAACCTACGGTGATGGAGATAATAACGAGGAAGGGCATCATTGTGAGGAACGAACAAATCTTGGGCAATATGAGGTAGTTAGCACTATTGACACCCATGATTTCTAAGGCATCTATTTGTTCCGTTATTCGCATTGAACCAATCTCAGAGGCGATGTTTGAGCCTACTTTTCCGGCTAAAATTAAGCAAAGGATTGTACTTGAGAACTCGAGTAATAGAGTCTCACGAGTGAGCAGACCCGTTGTATAGGTTGGTAGTAGGGGATTCTCGGTGTTCATCTTTGTTTGGATAGTGAGAATGGCACCGATAAAGATGGAGATGATAACGACAATAGGAAGTGATTGGAGACCTTGTTTTTCTATCTCACGAGCATACTGACGCCAAAACATCCGTTGTCGGTCAGGGAGATGAAAAACCTTTCCCATAAGAAGGATATATTCTCCAAAATGACGAATTAAATCTTTCATAAGTGTATATTATCTCAAATTACCGCGCAAAGATACACTTTTTTTTGCATATATGCAAATTTTTTTGTACTTTTGCAGCCAGTTTTTCGAGTTGTCGAAAACAAAATGAAAAAATAACAACCATAAGTTAGTTATATAGAAGTCGATTTAACACAAAACACCAGACACTAAACACAAAATATGAAAATCATATCCTACAATGTCAATGGCATTCGCAGCGCCTTAAGCAAAGGTTTGCTTGATTGGCTGCAAGTCGAGAACCCCGATGTATTCTGTATTCAAGAAAGTAAAGCCCAACCCGAACAGATAGACACGTTCTCTTTCCAGTCGTTGGGTTACCATTCCTATGTCTTCTCAGCGGAGAAGAAGGGCTATTCAGGGGTCTGTATCTTCTCCAAATCCGAACCCGACTACGTTCATGCCGGCATCGGTATTCCTCGTTACGATAACGAGGGTCGTGTGCTGAGAGCTGACTTCGGGGATATTACCGTTGTCTGTGTGTATGTACCTTCAGGAACGACGGGTGATATACGTCAGGAGTTTAAGATGAACTTCTTGGGTTCGTTTTATAAGTGGATACAGGAACTGCGCAAGACGCGCCCGAATATCGTCGTGTGTGGGGATTATAATATCTGCCATAAACCGATAGACATCAACCACCCTGAGCGTCAAGTGGGTGTTAGTGGTTTCTTGCCCGAGGAACGCGAGTGGCTGGATATGTTAGAGGATAGCGGTATGATTGACTCGTTCCGTTTGTTTGATGATAGAGCAGAGCAGTATTCGTGGTGGAGTATGCGTTTCAAGGCGCGTGAACGCAATGCCGGTTGGCGCATTGATTATCATTGGGTGTCAGAACCTCTCAAAGAACGCATTGCCGAAGCAGGAATCTTGCAACAGGTCGTTCACTCCGACCACTGTCCCGTTTGGGTAGAAATACACTAACGTCTCTAACGATTACTTCTTTTTTCAAGCCAATGTCGTTCGCATGGGCGGCGTTGATTAGCGTCATGCGCTTTGCGGCAGGTGGTGCGCTCATTGCTAACGTAGCAATAGTAGCCTCGCTTATTGAGGGCAATCTTGTATCCGTCTTCTGTGGTTGTCCAATGCTTTCGTTCATCGCCCACTAAACGGATATGCAAGGTGTCGCCATTAGGCTGCACCTTTTCTATTATACTCGGGTACGCAGGTATGCGCGAAGGCTTATCTTGTGCGAGCGAAGGCAGACTGATACAAGAAATAAATAGGATAAGGGAAAAGCAAATATGTCTCATGTTTGGCAAGTTTATATGTCTGTGGCTGTACATTGGAGCGTATAAGCCATTTCTTCTCTTTACGAAAAAAGCCCAGTAAAAACGGAGCTTTTTGGCGGTGCGGACGAGACTCGAAAAAATCGTTTGAGCGTAAGCGAGATAAGAATTAATCGTTCGAGCGTAAGCGAGATAAGAACTCGCGATTTGCATAAAATAGTGCCCTAAAACGCAAAAAGTCGTTCCTAGACCGTCCAAGCGGCATTAACTTAGATATTTTTGCAAAGAACAAGACTGGTTAGTTAATTATGCTTGTTCTATTTATGTTCTAATTCTGGTCAAAAAAAGTTCTTTTACTGTTCTATTTTTATTCGTTAAAAATAAGCCCAAACCACTCGTACTTGAAAATGGCTTATCACATTCAGTATCAGGACAAATCAACCCCAACGTTGCGTAACACCTTACGCAAGTCTTAACGAAAGTTTCTGGGAAGTCGTACTTTGGGGTTGGTTGGACTTTGGTCATGCGGATGGTTGATGTGCTCATCCGGCATCTCATTTACCACGCAACTCTATGTAAGAACTTACGTCAAAACTTTCGACTGCAAAGGTACAACATTTTTTTGAATTATGCAAGTTTTGAGAGTAAAATTTGCGTAAATTCTTTCGTTTTTCTTGCAAAATTAAGTTTTTTTATAGAAAATGCCAAAAACATTTTGATAATTACAAAATTATTTGTACCTTTGTGGACGATTTTGGTGTGTTATACATATGCTAAAATCAATAGCAAGCTCACGCCGGGATGTCTGCGGTGCCTGAGGCGTTCCTAATAACACGGACATATATAATGCAAACACTTACGACATATACCGAAGATATTGAAATTGCGAATGCCATCCTTAAACGGGATGAGGATATTACGCGCGCCTTTTTCTATAAAAAATGCCGTGGGATGTTGACAAGCATCATACAAAAAGTCTTCCCGTATCCTGTAGAGTACGACGAATTGGTGAACATGCTCTATGTCTACATCATGGAGGATGATGCATATCGTCTCCGTCAATATGCGGGGCGAAGCTCTATCTACCTGTGGCTGCGTACAACGGCCACTCGTTTTTTTATAAAATACCGTGACAAAGTGATAGATGACACTTCTCACGAGTCTCCTTTAGTAGGAACCTCCATTGAACCGGAGGACGAGGTGGAAGAAAATGCTGGCGAAGATGATTGCATTGTACGTCGGGCATTTGACAGTATGCCTAATCGTCGTTATGCATACGCTTTGCAAAGGTTGGTAATCGACGAGGCACCACCTGAGTTGGTTGCCAAAGAAATGAGTGTAACGGTAGATAACTTGTACAATATTAAAAAGAGAGCTCTTGCTCAATTAACACAACAACTAACTAAATTTGGAATACGGAAAAGATGAAATCAAACTCAATCATAATTGACGAAATGTTGGCGGCTTATTTAGCCGGCAACGCTACCGTTCACGAAACGGCATTGATTCTTCAGGCGATAGAAAAAGATCCCTCGTTGCGTGAGTCTCTCCGTATTTTAGCAGAGTTGGATAGTGAAGAGGACATTGATGTTCTTCCAATGATGGCGATGGCGGCAGACGATATGGAAAAAGCCAATCAATGTGCTATTCTGTGCGAGGCATACGTGCTTCAGAAGTTTGGAGTAGAATCTTCTTTAGATAATTTTGTGAAGGAAGCACAACTGCAGAAGTGGTTAACGGAAGATGGTACACCGCTCTATAATATTGGTCGTCTCTGTGAACAATATGATTTAGTTGCTTCTCGCCGCTATGAGTGTTCAATAGAAGATATTATAGATGCACTATCACGTGGCAAACAAGTCATTGCGGTGGTTGATACTTCGGGTGATGGTAAACCGAATCATTCTATTGTTATCGTATCTTTGCAAGACGATTTCATATCAATATTTGACCCGGATACAGAAACCGATATAGATACCCTCTCTCTTTCTGACTTTGAAACACAATGGGCATCATCACACCATTATATGACCATTGTTAGTGATGCTGCCATTGAGGATTACGAACCTCATCCAATCAATCTTTCGAGTGTAGTTCTTGACCCAGAAATGGTTGAACTTCGTGAGGCAATTGCAGAGAATGCACATGAGGTTTGGGCAGCTGTGCGTAAAAGTCAAGGTTGGTCGTATGGTCCTGCCAGAAATGATGAATTCAAACAAACTCCGGATATGGTTCCGTATAGCCGCCTGACTGATCAGGAAAAGCAATATGATCGTGATATGGCTGAAAATACGATAAAATTACTTATTAAACTTGGATGGGAAATCAATAAAAAATGAGATACAATGTTTTTATATCTTGCAAAAAGGAAGACTACGAGTTAGCCATTCCTGTTTATGAATACTTAACAAGATTAGGTCTAAAGGTCTTTCTTGCATGTGCAGAATTGTCTAAATTAGGGCAATCAGCATATGGCGATGCTATTGACGATGTCTTAAGTAGAAGTGAACATATGATTGTTGTTGCTTCTCAAATTAACCACATAAAATCAAAATGGGTTCGATTTGAATGGGGAACATTTTGTGATGATTTCCAAAGTGATTATCGTGATGGTAATCTCATTTTGTTATTGACAAATAATGTTATAGTTACTGCGAATCAATTGCCTTCTCGAATTCGACATAAACAGTTCTTTCCTCTCTCTGAATACGACAAGGTAATTGATTATGTTAATTCAAGGGCTCGTATCCCATATGCGGATGTTGTGGACACTTCATATCAGCCGTCAAAGATAGATTCCTCTGTTGAACTTGCGTTAACAGGCACTCACAGAACTAGTGCGTTATCATTACCGCAACGAATACAAATCCCATTGTCCGATAAAAAACTTTATATGGTTTTAAGTCCTAACAAAGATTATTATATTGGAAATATTACTGCATCTGCTAACGATTGGTCTTGGATTAAGGATGGTGAAAATAAAATTTTAGAATCTTTTGTTGATTTCGCTAATATTGTAATATCATTTTCTTTCTTTCCACTACTTAATTTGATTAAAAGAATGTGGAATGAGATTACAAATACAGCAGTGAATGATGATTTGTGCAAAATTTTAAGTAAGTCAACGGGAATAAACTTTGCTGTTCCCCATGAGTCTGAACTGAATCTAGTTACCGACGAACAAAAACAACATTGTATCGTTCTAAGGGTTAAGGATAATATTGACGTATTAACTAAAGTTTTAAATAAATAACGATTCTAATTATGTGTTACTGTGATTCATTGGCAATTATTGTATTGCTTCTGGTTATTTTGGCAATTATTGTTTCTTTTACTTATCTTTGCCACTCTAAATTAAAGAATAGGCAAGAGAAGTGGAAACTGGAGTTTGAGAATAATATTGACAGAAAGGAGCGTACTGAAATTTTTAACATGCAGATTGATGCCTATCGCAAAGTGCTAGCTCTGCTCTATGAAGAAAAAAAATGGGCAGAGTTAAAGGCTTTGGCAGAAGAAGTAAAAAAAATAAATGAAAAATAAAGTATTATGCGTAACCTTAGGGTCTTTATCAATAGGGTCTTTACCGGTAACGTTTTGCAACAATTTTTGTTGGCTGTTGTGATAGTATGTTGCACGGTACTAACTCTTATCTTGCTTTGGGGAGTGTTCGGAGGAGGATGGTTCGGACGTGAAATAGTTATGGATTTCTTTAACCCAAGTTCTGCTTGGGATAAATGGAATGTTGCTACAGGAGAAAAACTTTATCGACCCATAATAGGCTTCCTTGGTACCATATTTTTTTCGGGTGCTTTAGTCGCTATTTTAACAAATGGTATCAAAGACTATCGCGAAAAGATTCAAGCAGGAGAGGTTGAATATAAGTTGAAGAATCACGTTGTCATCATTGGTTTTGACGATGTTGTGCCCGGTTTAGTCAGACAAATAGTACGGTCTTCCAAATATGCGGATTCCTTAATTCTTATTCACAGTAGCAATCCGTTGGCACATGTTAAAGACCAAATTCATTCCAAACTTTTAGACAAAGAGGAGAAACGTATAGTTTATATGCACTCCCTTTCCCCATCTAAAGAAGAATTAAAGAAACTTCATACTTCAGATGCTCGAGAAATTTTTGTAGTAGGAGATCGTACACAAGATGAGCATGATTCTACAAATATGCATATCATTCGTATGCTTTCTGAAATTCATGGAAATGTAAAGGAATGTAAACCCATGATTGTTTGGTTTGAGCAAGAAACGAGTTATGCCGCGCTACAACTGAATGATGTTAAACAAGCATGGAATAACCAGTTTGAATTTACTCCGTTTAATTTCTACAAGGATTGGGCAAATCGTTTATTGGCTTCAAGTCATTATCACCGTGGTAAAGACATTATTCGTTATCCAGAAATGGATCACAAGGGCATAACCATAAGTTCCGATAAGCATGTACATCTTGTGATTATCGGCATGAATCGCATGGGAGTTGCAGTTGCAAAAGAGGCTGCGCACCTACTTCACTTCCCAAATTTCGATGATAAAACGTTAGCCAATCAAACAGAGATAACGTTTATTGATGACCATGCAGACAAAGAAATGCTCTTTTTGCAAGGGCGTCATCCGGGATATTTTGAAATAGCACCGACTTATTATTGTGATGTAACCAACCCCAAGATACATGAGGTTAAATTTGGAATAGACAATTCTCTTGTAAAGATCAATCCTAATTTCTTAGATGTAAAATTCGAGTTTATCAAAGGCAGAGTTGAGTCTCCCCTTGTGCGTAATTGGTTGGTTGCTCAAGCAGAAGATCCTAATCAATATCTATCCGTTGTAGTTTGCTTGCATAATCCAAGTAAGAGTCTTGGTTCTGGTTTATACTTGCCAGAAGAATTGTATAAAGAATATGGAGAAGACCACTATACCAACATCTTTATTCGTCAGGAAGTATCCAGTTCTATGGTGGAAAGTCTGAGAAAAGCCGCAGAAGAAGGAAAGAATAAACGTTATGCGCATATCTATCCATTTGGTATGCTTAAAAATAGTCTTGACATTGATTGCATGGATACTACGATAGCGCAAGCATTTAATTACATATACGACTATTATTTCAATAGTTCGTTAATTTTTGTTTAATAAGTTTATTTTGTGGTAGTTAAGTACTACCGGACTATAATATCAATCAGTTCTTATCTCCGCTTCGCTCCGAACGATCTGGAGGTTCGTCGGTTCTGACTAAAAGCCTTCAAAAAAAGTGTTCTTTGATGTAATTTTTTAGCCTAAAAACTTGCACAAATGGCTGATTTTTTGTATCTTTGTTGTGTATAAAGACATAGAAAACATCAAGCCACTCGAACAAGTCAAAAACTTGTGTAACACTGCCCTTCGCAGTCAGAAATCAATCAAAGCATCTTTTGTCTCATTTTTCATTGATGCTATGGTTGGAGTTTTAACCATTAGCGGAAGAATAAATTTTCTTCAGCT
>JAZLMS010000027.1:0-17221 GCA_045598805.1 Paludibacteraceae bacterium
CAAAACGTCAAGTTGGGCTTACAACGCTATATTTTATATGTCATGCATCGCCTGCCGATGCCGGTCAATCATAGGCGAGGTTAATTAAAAACCATTTCTTGTAATTGCTCAGGATCTTGACGAACATCCCAAATCGCCAAAATAGAGCAAATATCATTTTCGTATAAATATATAATCTTATAGTGCTTACGAACTACTAAATAACGTAAGTTCGATGACAAATTAGGAAAACTTCTTTCTTTCGAACCAACCTCCGGATAAGAGGACAAAATGTCAGGTGCGTTCTGAAGATCTAAAAGAATTCGCGCAGCCACCTCAGCAGACGCATTTTCACGATAATAATCGCATATCGCTTTTAAATGACCTACTGCCGCATCTTGCCAAATAATCACAGCCATGATGTCGTCACTTTTTTGAGTTCTTCGTGTGAAACACCTGCACCTTGTCGGGTTTGAACAATACCAGATGCCAATATATTATTCATCTCATCATAGCTAAATTGACAAGGAGCCTCTGCTTGAAGAGAGGTAATATAATTCAATACTCGCTCAACTTGCAATGGATTATAAATCATTGGTCCCATTGCATGGATAAATCGTTCGCATGTTTGTAATTGAAGTGCACTCATAAGTCGTGTGTTTTGTGTGTTTTGCAGTTTGCGGCTGCAAAATTACAACTTTTTTCTCATATATGCAAATAAAAATGCACTTTTCTGTCAAAACGACAAGGAAAAGCGCATTTAGAAGGGTTTTCTCGCTGTTTTACATCTCGTGAGCGAGATCCTCTTTAATGTCAATCAAATACTCTTCACCTTGAGGGAGCGGAGCCACGTTACGCCGCAGGACGGAACGCTGTCGTGGAAGAAGAGATAACGCTTGCCATCCACCATCGTTACACAAGCGTGCGTCGTCCAACCTACTACCGGTTGCAACCACTCGCCCTTGAACGTGTAAGGTCCATAAACATTATCACTCTCCGCATAGCAAAGCAAATGCGTATCACCCGTAGAGTAGGTGAGGATATATTTCTTTCCCTCTTTATGTATCCACGATGCCTCGAAGAAATGGTGCACATCTTCAGCCAACATCGGTTCGCCTTGCTCATTGAGGATAGCCACTTCTTTGGGCTCTTCTGCGAATTGCAGTACATCGTCCGTCATCTTTGCCATACGAGGGCAGAGACAGGGCTCCGTGCCCTTCGGCAACACGTTATTCTCAATCAACTCGTTATTGCGATAGCACTGTAACTGACCACCCCAAATACCGCCGAAGATGCAGTAGATAGAGCCATCATCGTCCTTGAACATACAAGGGTCGATACTGTACGAACCACGAATAGGGTCGGGTTCGGGAACGAACGGACCTTCCGGATTATCGGCAATAGCCACTCCTAAACGGAAAACACCACTTTTATCCTTACCGCTGTAGATGAGGTAGTACTTACCGTTCTTCTCTACAACGTCGTTATCCCATAACTGTTTCTTTGCCCACGGGATGTCCTTGAGGTCAAGAATCTTACCGCAATCAACGGCTTGCTTGTCCTCAATCGAATCCATACGCAATACGTGATAATCCTTCATGCAGAAGTGGTCTCCGTTGTCGTTCTCACTATGTCCACCGTCAACGTCGTGCGACGGATAGATGTAGATTTTACCATTAAATACATGCGCTGACGGGTCAGCCATGTAGTCCTTGTCAAATAAATACTTTGCGTCCATAAAGCTATTTACGATTTAGTTATTTACTATTTACGATTTATTGGATTATTTGGATTTATTGTTTAGCCGTTAGTTCCTTATTGATTTCGTCCATCTTCTCGTCCGTCAGTTCGTATTGCGAGATAATGAACATAGCCAAAACAAGCAACAGAGCAGGAATGACACAAACGAGCCAACGAATACCCTCTTGGGTAAGTGGTGTCAAGGTCTCCATATTATTCATGAAATACGCACCGGAAGCGTTCCCCACACTCATCATAGCAAATGCCGTAACGAAGAAGAAAGCCACAATACGAAGCGGGCGGTTGCGAACGAACTCCATCCATAGGTCAGAAACCTTCACGTTCTTCGTAGCCTCGTCGCTCATCACTACACGCTCCTTACATTGACTGAAGCAGAAGACCAGCAGTGCAAAACCGACTAACGCATAAATGAGCATAGCGATGAACCAAGCATGCGAGTCCTTGGGTAAGTTACTAACGACTTTATCATCGGGATAGTATCCGGTAAGGGCAAGAACAGCACCCGGAATAACTCCGCCTAATGCCATACCTGCTTTGAAGAAGATACCCGTTAAGGCATTCACAATACCAGAGATACGTTTGCCGGATGTATATTCGGCATAAGTCACCACTTCGGGAATCAGTGCCCACATATAACCCGTAGCTACAATGACACCCGTCGATTTGATGAACTGAGCGATATAGATGAGTACGATATTATCTTCTACGCGACCTAAATGGCTAATCACGTACAGCATCGCCATACCGATAATGGCAATGGAAAGGAAGATGTAGAACATGTTCTTCTTACCCACTTTGCGCTTGATAGCCGGAACAAAAGGCATAAAGATGAAACTGGGCAGCGAACCCAACCCCATAAAAGCAGCCATCTTCCACGGCATAGCACCTTGCGGCGCTGCTAAAGCAGCAACCAAGATCGGAATACCGGCACTAACAGCCAAGCCACCGCAGTTAGCCATGAACATTCTCACGGACGTCAAGACCGTTATCTCGTTCGTGTCACGCGTCAAGGAAGAGTGCAGAGCACCATAAGGCACATTAACCAAGGTGTAGAGCATTGACAGACCAACATAAGTTACATACGCGTAAACGAGTTTGATAGGCTCGATGCAACCCTCTAAACCGTTCCAGAAGCAGAGGATAGCCAAGCCCGTCAGTGGCAAACCGGCTAAGATAAGGTAAGAGCGGTACTTACCCCAACGAGGGTTGTGTTTGTCAATGAACGTTCCTACAATAGGATCCCAAAGTACATCGATGATGCGGACCACCAAGAACATGATTGCCGCCATACCCGGATCGAGTCCGTAGATGTCCGTGTAGAAGAAGAGTAAATACATGCAAATGGTTTGATAAATGAGGTTCTGAGCCATGTCGCCCGAACCAAAACCCAGTCGCATTAACCAATTAGAGGATTTTTTAGTGTTTTCCATAATATATTAAACTTTAAACTATTTAACTAAAAGACTTCTTTCCATACAGCGGCTTGCCGCAGATCGTTTGAGGCTTGCCGAAATAAGAACTTTCAACTATAAACTATAAACTAAAACATTTCCATTATATCTTCCACTACCGGCTTTGGTTCTTTCTTGCGGTCAAAGAGTAGCGGATAAGCCTTACGTCCCTTGATAGGCCAGTCGTTGAGCCAAGACATACCGTCGTGTACTCCCCAAAAAGTCACACGGTCAATCTGCTGTTCGTGCGCTTTGAGCATAGTGAAGATATCTATCCAACGTTGGTTCACTTGTGCTTCTACCTCTGCGGGCATCCCTTTGCGGTAAGGGTCTAAGGCTTTGCGATACGCGAAGTTACTGCTCACCTCCGCACCGGAAAAGGACTCAATACGGGGAAGCACATTCATGTCCAATTCGGTCATATTAACCTTCACTCCCGTAGAAGCTAACGAGTCAATTGCGTCCGACCATTCTTGGAGGGTGGGGTAGTCTAAACCGTTATGGCACTGCATGCCCACAGCATCTATGCGGAGTCCTTTGGCTTGTAAATCACGCACCAAACTGCAAACCGTCTGTATTTTAGCAGGAGAGGTCATCGAATAATCGTTGTAATACAATTCAGCGTCAGGATCCGCTTCATGAGCGAACCGGAAGGCCAATTCGATATAATCATCACCGATAATCTGTTGCCAAAGACTATTGCGCATAGAACCATCGTCCATCACGCACTCGTTGCAAACGTCCCAACCGTAAACGCGTCCTTTGTAACGGCCTACTACCGTATAAATATGGTTGCGCATGCGCTCAATAAGCACCTCGCGACTGACCAAATTGCCTTTCTTGTCATAGAACATCCACTTGGCGGCTTGCGAATGCCAAACCAAACAGTGACCGATAACACGCATATCGTACTTTTCTCCAAAAGCCACAAATCGGTCGGCTTGACGCCAATGATAAACGCCTTCTCTGGGCGTTAGTTCTTCTGCCTTCATGCAGTTCTCGGCTACAATAGAGTTAAACTGCTGCGCCACTAAACGATGGGCTTTACTATCAGACATAGCTACAATGGATGTGTTGACAGCACAGCCGATAGCAAAATGTTGACCTACGGTGTTCTTTAATGTCTCCGTGCTCTCTAAAGGAGCGTGACAAGAGGATAATAAAATAACAAGGGCTAAAAAGAGTGTGTTTTTCATAATTTCAAAATATTTAATTCAAATCGTAACCGTAATGTTTGAGTCGGGACTGGTTGCTACGCCAATCGCGATCAACCTTGACATATAACTGCAAATAAACCGGCTTGTCAAAGAAGGCCTCTATATCCTTACGAGCTTCCGTTCCTACTTTCTTAAGTGCCGAACCGGCTTTGCCGATGATAATACCTTTTTGCGAATCGCGCTCCACATAAATGACGGCACCAATACGAATAATGCCCTTCTCATGTTGCTCACTCGGTTCCTCTTCCTTAAAACTCTCCACCTCCACCTCTACGGAGTAGGGTATCTCTTTGTCATAGCAAAGCAGAATCTTTTCGCGTATAATCTCGTTCACAAAGAAGCGGGCGGGTTTATCCGTCAACTGGTCTTTGGGGAAGAACGGTTCTCCCTCCGGCAGTGAACTCCTAATTAACTCAAAGAGTTGACTCACACCGAACTGCTCCTTGGCGGAGATAGGCATAACGATAACTTGTGGTAATGTCTTTTGCCAGAAATCAACAAGCCCTTCCAACGTCTCTTGCGTGGTTAAGTCAATCTTATTGAGCACCAAAATAACCTTCGTTCCGGCGGTTGCCATCCTCTTTACTTTCTCTAAGAACTCGGCACAATCGCTATTGCGGTCGGTTGTGTCCTGCACGTCCGTTACGTAAAGGAGCACATCCGCATCCACCAAAGCAGAGCGGCTGAATTCCAACATCTGCTCTTGTAACTTGTAGTTCGGTTTGAGTACCCCCGGTGTGTCTGAATATACCATCTGAAAGTCCTCCCCATTAACGATACCTAAAATGCGATGACGAGTCGTTTGCGCCTTCGATGTAATAATGGAAATACGCTCACCTACAAGGGCATTCATGAGCGTCGATTTACCGACGTTCGGATTGCCTACTATATTAACAAATCCTGCGCGATGCATGAGATAATAATTCTTAATTTGATACTTTATTGCAAAAATACGCTGCAAAGTTACAATTTTTTTTGGACATGTGCAAATTTTTTTGTACTTTTGCAGCCGAAATGACGTTTGACCAACTCATAACACAACTAAAACAGGGTTCTTATGCCCCTGCATACTTGCTTGCAGGCGATGAACCGTACTATATCGACCAAGCTGCCGATTACTTCGAGAATAATATCCTCGATGAGGCTGCTCGTGCGTTCGATCTGACCGTTGTGTATGGCAAAGACCTCGCTTCGGCGGATATAACGCCTGCCGTAGCTGCGGCTCGTGGGTTTGCTATGTTCGGGGGACAAAAAGTGATTATCGTCAAAGAGGCGCAGTTTGTCAAGAAATGGGACTCTCTCGCCCTGTATATGTCTAATCCCCAACCCGATTCGGTTCTCGTTATCTGCTATAAGTACGGCACTCCCGATAAACGCCTTAACCTCTGGAAGAACTTTGAGAAACAGGGGGGCGTTATTATGACGTCCGCTAAGATTCCTGACTACCAACTGGAACGTTGGGTGCGTGATTATCTCAAGGATAGAGTAGGGAGTTTGGGACTGAAAGTGGACGATAGAGTGCCTAAATTATTGGCGGATTATATAGGTTCCGACCTCAGCGGCATTGTGGGGGCTGTGGATAAACTCATTAATGGCCGTCCCGAGAATTGCACTACGATTGATGCTTCTCTTGTGGAACGTAATGTGGGTATATCCAAAGATTATAACGTCTTTGAACTCCAAGACGCTCTCATCAAGGGCGATGTGGTCAAAGCCAATCGCATAACCCAATACTTTGCTTCCAGTAAAGACCATCCGATGGTCAAGGAGTTAGGTATATTGTATAATTTCTTTGCCAATCTGATGATTTATCATTATTTGGCGGATAAGTCTGAACGCGCTGCGGCACCGGCTTTGGGTTGCTCTCCTTTCTTTGTGAAAGACTATGCAGCGGCAGCTCGTCGCTACTCTGCCGGCAAAACATTTAAGATAATCGGTTACTTCCGCGAGATAGATGCCCGCTCCAAGGGTATCAATAACCCCTCCGCTAAGGACGAGGACTTGTGGAAAGAACTCATATATAAAATTCTACATTAACCGAGGGACAGATTTGATTGCTTGCAACCCTCCCTAAACAAATGCTAAAATGAACAAACATTATTTTTTTACATCGGAATCCGTGTCTGAAGGACACCCCGACAAAGTCGCTGACCAAATCAGCGACGCAGTACTCGACAATTTCTTAGCACAAGACCCCCAATCGCATGTGGCTTGTGAAACACTCGTAACTACGGGTCAGGTCATCGTTGCCGGTGAGGTTAAGTCCCGCCGTTATGTGGATGTGCAATCGGTGGTGCGTGACACTATTCGTAAGATTGGTTACACCAAATCCGAGTATCAGTTTGATGCCGATAGCTGCGGTATCTTTACTGCCCTTCATGAGCAATCGGCGGATATAGACAGGGGCGTTAGCCGTAAGGGCAAACTCAATCAAGGAGCCGGTGACCAAGGCATTATGTTTGGCTATGCAACCGACGAAACGGATAGTTTTATGCCCCTCACTCTCGATCTTGCCCACACCTTAGTATATACACTCGCGCGTGTGCGTAAGGAAGGTAAACAAATGCCCTACCTCCGTCCCGATGCCAAGTCGCAAGTAACAATCGAATATGATGAGCATAATCGTCCCGTTCGTATAGATACCATCGTCCTCTCTACCCAACATGACCCCGATGTGACGCAAGAGCAGATTCGCAAGGATATTATTGATATTCTTCTTCCGCGTGTGGCTACGCGCGATGCCCGTTACGAGGCTTTGCTCAAAGACTTTCTGTCTTCGCCCAAGTCGCACCTTTTTGTTAATCCTACCGGTAATTTCGTTATAGGTGGTCCTCATGGAGATACGGGTCTAACCGGACGTAAAATCATCGTCGATACCTATGGTGGTCGCGGTGCCCATGGCGGAGGTGCCTTCTCAGGAAAGGATCCCTCTAAGGTCGATCGTTCCGCTGCTTATGCCGCTCGTTGGATTGCCAAGAACATGGTGGCTGCCGGTGTGGCAAAGGAGATGCTCGTCCAAGTAGGCTACGCTATTGGTATTGCCAAACCCGTCAGCATATGCGTCAATACGTATGGTACCGCTCGCAAGGGTATCTCGGATACGGACATTGCTAAACAAATAAATAAACTCTTTGACCTCCGTCCGGGAGCATTGGAACGTGACCTCAAACTGCGCCAACCTATTTATGAAGAGACAGCTCGTTATGGACATATGGGACGCACATCGGAAGTCATTACCAAGTCTTTCATCGACGAGAGCGGCAAACCCTTTACCCAACAAGTCGAACTCTTTACATGGGAAAAACTCAATAAGGTTGAGGACATCAAACACGCCTTTAACCTCTAATATCAAACCACTAACCTCTAATCAATATGAGTCGTCAGACGAACTTAAATATCATGGTTTCGGCTATCGTACTTGTCGCCGTAGCCATTGACCAAGCCATTAAACTCTATATCCGCACGCATTTTGCGTTGGGAGAGAGTTATGAAGTTACTTCGTGGTTCTACCTCTGTTTTATAGAGAATGATGGAATGGCATTCGGTATTGAGTGGTTCAGTAAACTGCTTCTTACTCTCTTTCGCGTGGCTGCCGTTGGTGTCCTCGGTTGGTATGCTCACCGTCTGATTTATAGCCCTTCAGTAAGACAGTCTTACTTGGTAATGGTCGCTTTGGTCATTGCCGGAGCGTTAGGAAATATCATCGATTGTGTTTTTTATGGTAAACTCTTTGGCTACGCCGGTTGGTTCTATGGTAAGGTGGTGGATATGTTCTATTTCCCGCTTATTACTAATTCGGCAGGGGAATGTATCTTCTTCCGTCCGGTCTTTAACTTTGCCGACTCCTGCATCACCGTTGCTGTCATTTGTATTATCATTTGGTTCCGCAAAGACCTCGATGTTTCTTTGAATAAACCCAAACAAACGGAGAATAGTGAGAAATAAGAACGTAATATTATGGCTGATTATGGTGGTAACGTTAGTCGGTTGCCGACCGCACGATATCCTTTCGCGTCGTGAGATGCAAGCCGTTTTGGTGGATTTGCATAAAGCAGAAGCGGTGTTGCAAGTCTCGGGTTATGCTTCGTTTGCTTATGAAGAAGAGGAATCAAAGGCTTACTATCTCACGTTGCAGAAGCATAAACTAACGCAAGCACAATTCGATTCGTCTTTGGTTTGGTACACCAAGCACCCCCAACTCTTTGATAAGATTTACCCCAAGGTGGTTGCTCAATTGGAACAGGAAAGAGACGCCTTTATGGAAGCTCATCCGCAGACGCGTACAACAAGCAAACCCCAAGCTCGCGTCTTACCCGATTTGGACAAAACTATCTTCATTAGTGTAGAAGGAATGCCCATGGAATGGACAGATACGGCAGAAAAATACAAAAAAACACAAAAAAGTGAAGAAAAATTTGTGTATGTCGAAATAAATTTGTAATTTTGCACGCTTTTTCGGTCAAGTGACTCGTTAAGGCAACTAATAATATTAATTTCGTTATGCTGGGCAGTGGTTGCTTTTGGGCTTCAATCGTAAATGGTAAATCGTCCAATCGTCAATGTAAAAGATGTCTGTCGGCATAGCCATAAAACAAATCTATAATGGATACATTAAGTTACAAAACAGTATCAGCTAACAAAGCAACGGCTCAGAAAGAGTGGGTTGTAGTTGATGCTGAGGGCCAGATTCTTGGCCGTATGTGCACGAAGGTGGCTAAACTCCTTCGCGGCAAGTACAAACCCAGTTTCACTCCTAATGTGGACTGCGGTGACAACGTGATTATTGTCAATGCTGACAAAGTGATTATGACGGGTAACAAATGGGACGCTCGCACTTATGTTCGCTACACCGGTTTCCCGGGTGGTCAACGTGAGATGACTCCTGCTCAGTTGCTGGCTAAAGGTTCTGACCGTCTGATTAAGAAGGTGGTTAAGGGTATGCTCCCGAAGAATCGTCTGGGCAGTCAACTGTTCAATAACCTGTATGTTTTTGCAGGTGCAGAGCACAATATGCAAGCTCAACAACCCAAACAAATTGATATTAATACACTTAAATAATAATTGAAGAATATGGAAACTATTAATGCATTAGGTCGTCGTAAAGCTGCTGTTGCACGCGTTTACGTTAATGAGGGTGCCGGTAAGATTACGATTAACGGTCGTGACTTGGAGGTTTATTTCCCCGCTTCTATTCTTCAATACATCGTTAAGCAACCCCTCAACAAACTCGGTGTTGCTGAGAAGTATGACATCAATGTCAACCTCGACGGTGGTGGTATTAAGGGTCAAGCCGAGGCTCTGCGTCTGGCTATCGCCCGTGCTCTTGTTAAAATTAATCCGGAAGACAAGTCGGCTCTGAAGGCTGAAGGTTTCATGACGCGTGATGCTCGTGAAGTTGAGCGTAAGAAACCCGGTCAACCCAAGGCTCGTCGTCACTTCCAATTCAGTAAACGTTAATATTTATTTAATTCTGTCAGATGTTCTAGTTTGCCTATATTTCATAGAAAGTCTATATTTCCTAGTACCTACTGACAGAATGCCAAACTTCAAAACACAATGAGAACAAATTTTGATCAACTTCTCGAAGCAGGTTGCCACTTTGGTCACCTCAAACGTAAATGGAATCCCGCTATGGCTCCTTATATCTTTGCGGAGCGCAATGGTATTCACATTATCGACTTAAACAAAACGGTTGTTAAGATTGAAGAAGCCGCTGAGGCTTTGAAGAATATTGCTAAGTCCGGCCGTAAGATTCTCTTCGTAGGTACGAAAAAGCAAGCACAAGAAGTGATTGCTGCTAAGGCTCAAGAGATGGGTATGCCGTACATCACCGAGCGTTGGGCTGGTGGTATGCTCACTAACTTCCCCACCATTCGTAAGGCGGTTAAGAAAATGACCACCATCGACAAGATGATGACCGATGGTACGTTCGATAACATCTCCAAACGTGAGAAACTCCAAATCACTCGTCAACGTGAGAAACTGGAGAAGAACCTCGGTTCTATCGCGGACCTCACCCGTCTGCCCTCTGCAGTTTTTGTAGTGGACGTAATGAAAGAGCATATCGCTGTTGCTGAGGCTAATCGTCTGGGTATTCCCGTATTCGGTATCATTGATACAAACTCGGATCCCGCTCCTATTGATTTCATTATTCCTGCTAACGATGATGCTACTAAGTCCATCGAGGTTATCCTCAATGCTGTAGCTGAAGCCATCAAGGAAGGTCTGGAAGAGCGTAAGGTAGAGAAAGTTGACGAAGATGCTGCTGCCGCTCAAGAAGAGGCTGCTGAAGAGGCTCCCGCTCCAAAGGAGCGCCGCACTCGCGTTCGTAAAGCCGCTCCTAAAGCAGAGCCTGAGAAAGTAGCTACCGCTGAAGCTCCCGCAGAAGAGAAAGCTGAAGCTCCCGCAGAAGAGAAAGCTGAATAAATAGTTAAAAATCGTAAATCGTAAATCGTTAAATCGTAAATAATATGGCTGCTGTAACATTAGCTGATATTAAGAAACTGCGCGATATGACCGGCGCAGGTATGATGGACGTCAAGAAAGCCCTCACGGAAGCCGATGGCGACTTTGAGGTAGCAAAAGACCTCCTCCGTAAACGTGGTCAAGCGATTGCTGCTAAGCGTAGCGATCGTGAGGCTTCGGAAGGTTGCGTACTGGCTAAAGCCGAAAATGGCTTTGGCGCTATCGTAGCCGTTAAGTGCGAAACTGACTTCGTGGCTAAGAATGCTGACTTCGTAGCAATGGTTAAGAAGATTCTTGACGCTGCTATGGAGCATAAGCCCGAGACCTTAGATGAACTCAAGGCTATCAAGATTGGTGATTTCACTACCGTTGATCTCGTTACCGAACGTAGTGGTGTTACCGGTGAGAAGATGGAACTGAGCGATTACGCTTTCATCAAAGCCGCTAAGGTTGACGCTTATAACCACCTTGGAAATAAACTGTCCTCTCTCGTTGCTGCTGACGCTGCTGACGCTGACCAAGACACCGTTCACGGTGTGAACATGCAGGTGGCTTCCATGAACCCCGTGGCTCTGGATGCTGACCATGTGGCTGCTGAGGTTAAGGAGAAAGAGCTGTCTATCGCAATGGATAAGACCAAACAAGACGAGATTGCTAAGGCTGTTGAGAACGCTATCCGCAAAGCCGGTATCAATCCTGCTCACGTGGACAGTGATGACCATATCGCTTCCAATACCGCTAAGGGTTGGTTGACTGAGGAGCAAGCTGAGACTGCACGTCAAATCCGTGCCACCGTTCCTGCTGAGGCAGAGGCTAACCTCAATATGAAGAAGATTGAGATGATTGCCCAAGGTCGTCTGCAAAAGTTCCTTAAGGAATCGACACTCGTTGAGCAACAATATATCATGTCCGAGTCTAAAGAACTTGTGAAGGATGTATTGAAGAAAGCTAATGTCAACATCGTTGACTTTAAGCGCATCACGCTCAATCAAGAATAAGCCTTTGGAATAGGGCTCCCGCAAAGTACCACTTTGTGGGAAGAGGAGGAGTCGCGGGTACTACCTGCTGAACCGTAGGTTTGCCAGCGTACCAAGCGAACTCCGACGAGGGGTATTAGCTCATCTGGCTAGAGCGCGACACTGGCAGTGTCGAGGTGAGCGGTTCGAGTCCGCTATACTCCACTAGGCAACGGCTTATGGTCGTTGCTTTTTGTTGTCGATAGGCGACAACACGGTTGTGTTGTTTTCGGTTGGTCTCACATAGCCTCTATCGAGCGAGCTCGTAGTGGCTTTGTGTTCTCATCCGCCTATCTGTCGATAGGTCGCTTATCGTCAACAATCTTTCTCCGTTATTGTGGAGTCTATCGTCCTTTTGACCGGGTTCTCCTTCGTTCGCTTTGCTCCCTCAGTCGATCTGCGCCTTCGGCTTGTGCGAGTCCGCTTATCTGCGCTTTTTTTATGATATCCTTCCTTTTATTGCAATTTGGCAGAAAAGTGCATTTTTTATTTGGTGGTTTCAATTATTTTTTGTATCTTTGCAAACGATTTTGAAAAATAGTACTATTATGGCAACAGTAACAGCCGAAAGGGTATCCGTAATAGGAATGCCTATGTTAAAAAGAAACGACACAAGTGGTCATCATGCAATTAGTGCGTGTTCGTTGGAAGCGTATGGAGATAAATTGGCACATGCGATAGGGCAAGTATTTGGTTTGAACGATATTCGGGAGGCTGAATGATGGCACGTTTTCGTGTGTTAGTAACTAATAGTGCGGAGCAGGATATTGTCTCTATCGTGCAATATATTCGTGAAGAATTGCATTCGCCATTAACGGCCAAACGATATTACGAAGGCTTAATGGAGCATTTGCATTGGCTTGCAGATCACGCTTCTGTTCTACCTATACAACCTGATTCTCCGTCGTTCAATGAAGGTTTGCCGACAAGACGATTGAATTATAAAAATGTAGCCATTATTTATACAATATTGGGTAGAGATGTGTATGTATATCGCATCGTCGCTCAGAAATTGATAACGTATGGTGATTGTTGATAAATAAATTAACCCCACCTATGATTGACCGGCATCGTAAAGGCGAAACCCATAGATAATAATGAGCAAAAAGAAAATAATAGAAGTTGAAGGAAGTGAAGTTGTTGTGATTCAACAAAACTCATCTGAGTACATTTCTCTTACAGATATGGCTAAGTACAAAAATGCAGATGCCACCGGTGTTGTTATCTCTCATTGGTTAAGTACAAGGTATGCCATAGACTTCTTGGGTATTTGGGAACGTTTTCATAATCCTAATTTTAATGTTACGGAATTCCGTAATATTAGAATGGAGGCTGGTACCAATGGTTTTGTGTTAACCTCCAAGCAATGGATAGAAAAGACATGTGCTATTGGTATCATTTCTACGGCAGGACGATACGGTGGAACATATGCTCATAAAGATATTGCTTTTGAATTTGCTTCTTGGTTAAGCCCAGAACTCAAATTCTATTTGATTAGAGAATTTGAACGATTAAAGGAAGAAGAAAATAATCGTCTGCAATTAGGATGGAGTGTACAGCGTACGCTTTCCAAGATTAACTATAAGATTCATACGGATGCTATCAAAGATACTTTAATTCCTGCCGTTGTATCACAATCCCAAAAGAACTCTATTTATGCCGATGGCGCAGATCTTTTGAATGTCGCAATGTTTGGAATGACAGCAATGCAATGGAGAATGGCTCACCCTGATTTAGACGGAAATATTAGAGACCATGCGACATTGGAGCAATTAGTAGTTTTGAGCAATTTAGAGAGTCTCAATTCCGTTTTAATTCGGCAGGGTCTTTCGGCAGGAAATCGTTTAGTTCAATTGAATACGATTGCAATTAGTCAAATGCACTCTTTATTGGAGAATAATGAAATTAAGAAACTAACAGAGATGTCAGATAATTAACCCGCCTATGATTGACCGGCATCGGTTATGAGATGAAAAAACATGAACGAACAAAACGAGATAGTACTCTATCAGCCGAACGAACTGACTAAGTTAGAAGTTCGCGTAGCGGATGAAACCGTTTGGCTGAGTCAAGCACAAATGGCAGAGCTATTCGGCGTAAATCGTCAAGCGATAACCAAGCACCTAAAGAATATTTATGATTCGTACGAATTGAAGCAAGACGCAACATGTTCCATTTTGGAACTAGTTCAATCAGAAGGAAATCGTATGGTAAAACGTGAGGTTGGATTCTATAATTTGGATGCTATTATTTCTGTTGGTTTTCGTGTAAATACTATTCGCGGTATCCAATTCCGTCAATGGGCGAATAGAATATTGAAAGATTATATGCTCCGCGGCTATGCGGTTAATCAACGACTATTGCATATTGAATCGGAATTAGCAGAACATCGTTCTATTTTGAAAGAACACAATAAACAATTAGATTTCTTCGTTAAGACAGCCTTACCTCCTGCTGAACAAGTATTCTATGAGGGCAATTTCTTCGAAGCTCGTGTAGCATTAGAATCGTTAGTTAAAACGGCTAAACAAAGAGCCATTATTATTGATGGCTATGTGGATGCGCTTACGTTTGATATATTAGATGTTCGCGCAAAAGGAGTAAAGGCAGAGATTTATACAAGTGGTGTTGGAGCAGGCATGCGTCGCTTAATGGAAACTCACGATGCAGAAGCCAATAAAGAGCATATAGAAGTACATAAATGGAAGAAAGAGAGCCACGATAGGTGGTTAATTATTGATGATACGCTCTATCATTGTGGGCACTCGCTCAATGCGATGGGCAAACACTTGAGTGCTATCAGTCAAATGGGCATTAGTCCCGAAGAGATACTGAGTCAAGTTAGATAGAAATATCGTCCGGCAAACGAATCTGCCCGTCACTCACTGACGTTAAAGAGGAGGATATACACCCCGAAATGTCGGGGAAAGATAGCGTAATAAGCCCAAACTTGATTACTTGAAAACATCGACAACTTTCAGTAATTATTACTTATTCAAGTACGGTTTATGCACGCTCATGTTTCGGCGTGAGTTTTTGTGCGTACATTTGAATAAGTAAGGTAGTCGATGACCTCAAGTAATCAGATGAAGCGAACGAAAGTTCACGCTTTTTGTATGTCTTAAAATGAGAGATGATTAGTAACTACTACCATAGAGAGAATATTTAGAATAATTATACGATGGTACACCGAGAATTGGAAAATAAAGAAATAGAGTCAGAACATATACATTTCAAAAGAGATAAAGAAGATTTTATATTGGAAAGAGAAATTCTGCCGATACTATGTGAAAAACATTGGCAAGATATTGAAAAACTTGTAGTTTAATGGCAAAAACACCATCCATATTAACCCTTGATTTTGACGAGGCAAACATTGCTCCAAATACCATACGATTCTTTAAAGACTATGGAGAACGTAGGTTCCTTATTGGATATTGCCGTCGAGAAAAGAAGCAATGGATAATGACCAATCGCAAGTATCCCGTCCGAGTAGAATCAGCCAAACGTGTTGGAGTGGATATTAACGATTCTAACGTGTTTGCGGTTGATTATGTTGTTTTGCATTATATCCGCACGGGTGGTAAATGTCAAATCTTTAAAGCAATAGCAGCGACTGTTTATTCTAAACAGCAAATGAAAGATACTGCTTATCCCAATCCGCAGAGTGATTATTTGGTGTTCGAATTAGGAGAAGAGGTTAAGTTTGAAGATATCAATATAAAGGCTATAGTTGAAGCCGAAACAAAGGAAGAGCAAGGGAAGCCTATTTATCTTTCTGGGCGTACCATTAGTGGTTGTTACCTCAAGAAACGACCTTTACGTGTGGGTTTAGTTGATGCTGATTTATTATGCAATGGCACACGTCATCCCAACCTTGCATTGCTAAAAATTGCAGGGTATCTTCGTGATAACCACATAAAATACGAGCTTATCATCAACCCTGATGCGGATATTGCTAAATATCGTCACATCTTTATGTCTCGCGTTTTTACATTTACAGAAGAACCCGCCTTTTATACCCAAGCGACTCTCTCTGAGCGAAAACGTTTTCATATTGGAGGTACCGGCTATTATGCCAATGAGAAATCCATTAGCAAATTTAAGGAAATGCGCGATTCTGATATGGAATGTTTGTCACATGATTCCTTCCTTAATACCTTGGTTAATGCACATAATGGTCAACATGGCATTGATATGGCAACTCAAATGCCGGATTATCATTTATATGATTCCTTCGTTGATAAGAAAATTAAAGAAGGATTCAATCGCGACAAATACAAAGATTATCTCAATTTCTCCATTGGTTTCTTAACTCGCAAATGCTATCGTCATTGTCCTTTCTGCGTTAACAAGTTGGAAGATGGTGTAACTCCGTATTCCAAATTAGAATGGTTCCACGACCATTCCCGCTCTCATGTTTATTTTTGGGACGACAACTTTTTGGCAGCGCCATATGATGTTTGGAAACCCGCTTTACAGCATTTGATAGACAATAAGATTAGTTTCCAATTCCGCCAAGGATTAGACGAACGCCAATTAGTCGAGAACGAGTATGGTGAGGAAATGGCGCAAATGCTTGCTCAATCGAGGTACTATGGTGACTTTATCTTTGCTTTTGATAACTGGAAAGACCGAGACATAATAGAGAAATCCCTTAAGATTTGGAAACGCTACAACCCAACTAAAGGGACGAAATTCTATCTATTTTGTGGCTTTATGCAGACGCTAGACAATAAGGAAAAATTCTATCGTGATATATGGGAAATCTTCCAACGCATTAAAATTTTAATGCAATATGGGTGTGTTGGTTATGTGATGCGTCACGAGGATTATCATAAAGCGCCAATTGCAAACATTTACGTACAAATTGCTCGCTGGTGTAATCAGCAGGCTTTCTATAAAAAGATGTCCTTCTGGGAATATACTTATCGCAACCAAACATTCTGGGAGGAACAAGTTGGATTCAAGGTGGCAAAGAAACTTAAAACTTTTGCTGCTTTTGAGAAAGATTTGCAACAGGGATATTACGGAAAGGCTGACAAACGTGATAAGATACGCTCAATAACAAGACCATTACAAACATTCCTCGATGTTCTTGATATGTTTCCAGAGCATAGAGAAGAGTTGCTGGAGATGGCAAATTATAAAATGGAAAAATTAAAGAATCCTGCCTTATGGAAATAATGCGGATCACTAGTGTCCACTTAACTGGACGTTAAAAATTAAACATTAATAATCGTATATTTTAGTCAAACTCTATTTCGAGTTGATTATCATCATAGGAGGTTTCCTCAATGTTGAGGTCCTCAAAGAGATCTTTGATATTCAT
>JAZLMS010000028.1:0-58892 GCA_045598805.1 Paludibacteraceae bacterium
ATAATCACATACTGTTTTTTGAATAAATTCGGCCGGATACTGAATCTGACCTGCGCTGTTCTTCGGGAATTTTGCGCATTCTTCGGTTTTTTGACTCATAATTGTTTTGGTTGTGAGTCAACTTTTTCTGTAATAAGACAAGCATTGCGAAAGTGCATTTTTTATGCAAAAAAATACACAACAAATTTGCACATGTCAAAAATTTTCACTATCTTTGCAGCCAGTTTTTGTTAAGTATGCTAAATCATTATTAATCACTAAACACTATTCATTTATGACAAACAAAACAAACAAATTTAATCGCGCCCTTGTGGCTAAGAAAAAAGGGGTTTTAACCCTAATCGCTACCGCTGTTGTAGTCGCCATCGCGTTAACGGGATGTGTTGAACCCGAAGGAACCACTTATTACTCAACGGATGCTATTGATTCTGTGTTCGTAGTTCGTGGACATAGTGCCTATGCCCAACAATTCCTAACGGCAATGAATGATGCTATGTCCAAATATGATGAAGCCGTTAATCCGAACGAAAAACAAATAGTAGCGGATTTCCTTTCCATAAAGAACCAATTCGACAATCGTTATTTGTTTGGTAACCTTAGACTGTTCAGAACCTTAGGCGAAGAAACAACGATTTTGGAAACGTGTTCATTACAAACGCAACCAAAGTTCTACATTTATGATTATAGTAAAGTACAGGGCACGGATTTAGAAGTTTTCAAACAGGCTGTCATAAGTAAAGTTGCCGACTTGGACGAGGCTGAAGGAGTTGGCTCTCTAACGGAAGATGCAGTGAAGGAAGCTATGCAAACGATATACAATCAATATAATAAGGACACTCTTCTAACCGGCAATTTCGAAATCTATTATTATGATGGGAAGGAGAATAAGAGCGTAGTTACCTATACTTTTGCACAGTAACCTATTTTTTGCTAAAAAATACACAATAAATTTGCATATATCAAAAAAAAGCAGTATCTTTGCAGCGTTTTTGTAGTACATTGGTTAGTACGCGCGACAGCGAGGACACCAAAGACTCAAAACAAAGAACTAAATTATTGTACAATTAAACAGTTTTTTTACGTATGAAAAAGATGATGTTCATCGCTGCTATCGCTATGTGCGCTATGGCATGCGGAAACAAATGCGCTAACAAGTGCGAAGGCAAATGCGAGCAACAATGCGAACAAAAGTGCGAACAACAATGCGAACAACAATGCGAGCAAGTTTGCGCAGACAGCGCTGCTGTTGTTGAGGTTGCAGCTGAAGCAACTGAGACCATTGCTGAGTAATGATCAGTAACCAAACAAAAAGCACTGCCATCACTGTGGCAGTGCCTTTTGTTTAAGGACAAAGGACAAAGGACAAAGGAAGAAGGATAAAGGATAAATGACAGTTATTGAGAAAATAGAAGCCCTGAGGGCGTTGATGAAAGAGAACGAGTTAGCCGCGTATATCGTACCCGGTACGGATCCCCACGCGAGCGAGTATATGGCACCCCACTGGGCAGAGATGAACTGGCTCAGCGGTTTCACCGGCGAAAGCGGAACAATGGTCGTCACCTTAGACGACGCACGTCTCTTTACCGATAGCCGCTATTACCTCCAAGCCGAAGCCGAACTGCAAGGCAGCGGCATCACCCTTATGCGCGCCTCCGATGTCGATTGCCCAAGTGTCAACCAATGGCTCATTGAAAAGTTTAGCGAGTTTAGCGAGTTTAACGAGTTTAGTTCTCAACCTGCTACCAAGATTGGTGTGAACCCGGAGATGTGGAGTATCAATGAGTTTAAGCAACTCAAGGACAAAGGACAAAGGACAAAGGACAAAGGATATGAGGTTGTGTCCATTGACCTTATTCGTCTGTTGTGGACAGAGGGGCGTCCTGCTATCCCACAATACCCTTTCTATGAATATGAAGAACAATATGCCGGCGAATCGGTAGCGTCCAAACTGCAACGCGTACGCGAGGCTATCCAAGCCAAAGGCGCTAACGCCATCGTCATCAGCGAACTGGACGAAATAGGCTGGCTACTCAATATACGAGGCAAAGATGTCGATTATACTCCGTGCGTGATAGCCTACGTGGTAGTCGAGATGAAGAACTGCACCCTCTTTATCGACCCCGCAAAAGTGACAGAAGCGGGACGCGCCTATATGCAACGCATCGGCGTGGAAATACAAGGATACGAGGAAGTCTTTGACTTCCTACAATCCACCATCCACATTCCACAATCCACCAATAAAGTACTCATGGACGGTAATCGCGTCAACGAACGCTTATACGAAGCCGTTGGAGCAGAGAAAACCGTGGTTGTGACGCCCAGTCCCGTACAAGTGATGATGTCCGTCAAGAACGAAACAGAGATAGCCGGAGAGAAAGAGGCACACCTCGTCGATGGCGTAGCACTCGTGAGGTTCCTCAAGTGGCTTGAAGGAACAAGATTATATGCCTGCGGAGGCTCTCCGCTAAACGAGATAGATTTGGCGGATAAGTTACACGAGTTCCGCACGATGGGTAAGAACTTCACCGACGAGAGTTTTGCTACCATCGCCGGTTGGAAAGGTAATGGTGCTATCGTGCACTACCACGCAGAACCGGGTGAGTGCGCTACCATAGACGGCGAAGGCGTGCTACTACTCGATAGCGGAGGTCAATACCTCGACGGCACAACCGACATAACACGCACCCTGTGGATTGGCAATCCCGATCATATACCCGCCGAAGTGAAACACGATTATACCCTCGTCCTCAAGGGTCACATCGCCCTCGCTAAAGCCCGTTTCCCCAAGGGCACACGCGGAAACCAACTCGATGTGCTCGCCCACCAGTTTATGTGGGCAGAGGGTATCACCTACGGGCACGGAACGGGACACGGTGTGGGTCACTTCATGGGCTGCCATGAGGGTCCGGCGAACATCCGCACGGACAATAACACGAACCCTATCCAATTGGGCAACATATTCTCGGACGAACCCGGTATCTACCGCGCCAACGAATATGGCATACGAATAGAGAATCTGGTAGTCACCATCCACAATCTACAATCCACCATCCACAATCCACAATCCACAATCCACAATAGTCGTAGTACCGGGGAGACGTACTATGAGTTTGACATACTCACCCGCTGCCCGTACGACAAGAACCTCATGGACCTCAATATGCTCACCGAGGACGAGAAAGCGTGGATCAACGCCTACCACGCACAAGTATATGAAGACCTCGCACCCCGTTTGAACGCAGACGAGGCAGCGTGGCTGAGCGAACAATGCGGAGCATTGTGAGTGGAGAGTTGAAAGTTAAAAGTTGAAAGTTAAAAGTTAAAAGAAGCCGTCTAGTTTGATAGTTTAGAGTTGAAAGTTTTTATAGTATATGCTTGAAGATATATTAACAAAGCAAATTAAAGCCATCGTCAAAGACCTCTACGGAATAGAGGCAGAAGAAAAGATGATTCAGTTGCAGAAAACTCGTCCCGAGTTTGAAGGCAACATAACCCTCGTGGTCTTCCCCTTCGTGAAGGCAGCCCGCAAAGCACCCGCTGTAGTTGCCACTGAGATAGGCAACTACTTAGTGGAGAGTGGAGAGTGTAGAGTGGAGAGTAGCCGTATAGTTGAAAAGTTTAATGCTGTACAGGGATTCCTCAATCTCACGATTGCGTCCGATTTTTGGCTCGGTCAGTTAGAGGCTATCGCCAAGGACGATAACTACGGTCAACTGCCCGACCGCAACCAACTGATGATGGTGGAGTACTCCTCCCCCAACACGAACAAACCGTTACACTTGGGACACGTGCGTAATAACCTGCTCGGTTACTCCATCGCCCAGATACAGAAAGCTTGCGGTTGGAGAGTGGTGAAGACGAATATCGTCAACGACCGCGGTATCCACATCTGCAAATCGATGCTTGCGTGGAAACGATTCGGTAACGGCGAGACACCCGAATCAACGGGCAAGAAAGGAGACCACCTGATTGGTGACTACTACGTTCGTTTCGACAAAGAATACAAAGCGCAAGTAGCCGAACTCATGTCCAAAGGTTTAGACGAAGACTCCGCCAAAGCCCAAGCCCCCCTCATGCAAGAGGCACAAGCCATGCTCCTCCAATGGGAACAAGGCGACCCCGAAGTGCGCCAATTATGGGCGCAGATGAACGGTTGGGTTTATGCCGGTTTTGACGAGACCTACCAAACGATGGGCGTTGATTTCGACAAGATATACTACGAGTCCCAGACCTACCTCGAAGGCAAGTCCGAAGTGGAGAAAGGCTTGAAAGCAGGTGCTTTCTACCGCCGCGAGGACGGTAGTGTGTGGGCAGACCTAACCTCCAACGGACTGGACGAGAAACTGCTGCTCCGTAAGGACGGAACGTCCGTTTATATGACCCAAGACATAGGTACCGCCAAGATACGTTTCCAAGACTACCCCATCGACAAGATGGTTTATGTAGTGGGCAACGAACAAGAATACCACTTCCAAGTGCTCTCTATCCTCCTCGACCGCCTCGGATTCCCGTTCGGCAAGGAGTTGGTACACTTCTCCTACGGCATGGTTGAACTGCCTAACGGCAAGATGAAGAGCCGCGAGGGAACGGTGGTGGACGCCGATGACTTGATGGCGAAGATGATTGAGGACGCACGCGAGATAAGCAAGGATAAGGTTAATACCCTACCCGACATCACCGAAGTGGAAGCTAACGAGATAGCCCGCAAAGTGGGACTGGGTGCCCTCAAATATTTCATCCTGAAGGTTGACCCAAGGAAGAACATGCTCTTTAATCCCGAAGAGAGTATCGACTTTAACGGCAATACAGGTCCTTTCATTCAATATACTTACGCACGTATCCGATCTATCTTGCGTAAAGTATCGGATATTCCGGCAACGCCGGAAAATCCGGATACACTCAATGGTAAAGAGACACAACTCATTCAGCGTTTGACGGAGTACCCCAATATCGTCAAGCAAGCCGGTGAGGAGTTCTCACCTGCCGTGATTGCCAATTACGCTTATGCCTTAGCCTGCGACTTCAACTCGTTCTACCACGATTACTCTATACTCAACGAGGAGAACGAAACCATCCGCGCTATGCGCATACGACTGAGCGGTGCGGTTGCTAAGGTATTGGAGAAAGCAATGAACTTACTCGGCATCGAGATGCCGGAGAGGATGTAGCCCGATGGGCTATTGAAGATTGAAGATTATGACTACATCAGAGATACAAACGATTAAGCAGCGGTTTGGAATCATTGGTAACAACCCCCAACTGAACCGAGCGATAGAAGTAGCGGTACAGGTTGCTGTCACGGATCTGTCGGTGCTGATTACCGGTGAGTCGGGCGTTGGTAAGGAGTTCTTTCCACAAATCATACACGCCTACTCCACCCGCAAGCACGGTCCGTATTTCGCTGTCAACTGCGGTGCTATCCCCGAAGGAACGATTGATAGTGAACTCTTCGGTCACGAGAAAGGCGCATTCACGGACGCCAAAGCCGACCGCAAGGGTTATTTCGAGATAGCCAACGGCGGCACGCTCTTCCTTGACGAAGTGGGCGAACTACCCCTCTCAACCCAAGTGAGACTACTGCGCGTCTTAGAGACCGGTGAGTTCATCAAGATGGGTTCCAGTCAAGTGCAGAAAACCAACGTTCGCGTAGTGGCAGCCACTAATTTAGATATGCAAACGGCTATTCAAGAAGGGCGTTTCCGCGAAGACCTCTACTATCGTCTCAATACGGTGGAAATCAAAGTGCCGGCACTGCGTGAGCGGCGCGAGGATATACCACTTCTCTTCCGTAAGTTTGCTGTCGATTTTAGCGACCGCTACCGTATGCCCACCGTTCGCCTCAACGAGGAGGCTAATCGCTTGCTTCAGTCTTACTATTGGAACGGCAACGTGCGCCAACTCAAGAACGTAGCGGAGCAGATCTCCATCATCGAGACCAATCACGATATTAATGCCGAGACGCTTCGCAAGTATATACCCGAAACGGAGAAACAGAGCGGAATAGCTTTGGCAGGACATAAGATGAATAGCGACGCTTTCATGAACGAGCGCGAGTTGCTGTATAAGGTTCTTTTTGATATGAAACGCGACATGACCGAACTCAAAGCGCAGTTCAACGAACTCAAAGCCGGAGCCACCAACACGGTCGTTCAATACCCCACTACGCCTCATTCGCATTTAGTTTCCAATCCGGAGGACTACCAAATGGCGGACGAAGTGACGGAAGAACCGATTAAAACGAGAGAAGAGGTTGAGCGCGAGATGATTGCCAATGCCTTAGCTCGTCATAAAGGCAACCGCAAGAAAGCGGCAGAAGAATTAGGTATGACAGAGAGGACACTTTACCGACGCCTCAAGGAGTACGGGTTATCTTAGTTTAGAGTGTAGAGTGTAGAGTTTAGAGTAGCCGGTTAGTTGATAAGTTTAGAGTTTATGAAGAAGATATATATATTATTGGTTTTGGGTTTGTTGACGAGTTGCGCGATTTCGTATAAGTTTAACGGAGCGAGTATTGATTACAGCACGACCCATTCGATAGCGATTGCTGACTTCCCCAATAACGCAGCCTTGGTACATCCGCCTCTCAGTAACCAACTGAGCGAAGCTATTCGTGACCTTTATATTCGCCAAACGAGGTTACAAGTCAATCGCAAGGGAGGCGATTTGGAGTTAGAGGGAGAGATAACCGGTTATGACCTGACCCCAATGGGTATATCCGCCAGCGGCTATTCGGCTGAGACCAAACTGACCCTCACTGTTCGCGTGAGATACACCAATAATATCAACCCGGATGAGAGTTTTGAAAAGACCTATTCCGCCTATCAAACATTCGACTCCAGTCAAATGTTAACCGACGTTCAAGATGCCCTCTGCGAGACGATGGTTAAGGAGATTTCGGAGAGTATATACAACGATACCGTCGCAAAATGGTAAAAAAAGAGGGTATATCTTCAAAAAAGTAGAAATAAATTTGCACAATTAAAAAAAATATAGTAACTTTGCATGCTCAAATGAGTCGAAGTACGAATTGTTTAACTTTATAAATTATAATTATGACTACCGCATTTACTATTATCATCGTTTTTCTATCACTGATTTTAGTTGCTCTTGTTTTGTTCCAAAAAAGTAAAGGAGGAGGTTTAGCTTCCGGCTTTGCCAGCGGAAATCAAGTATTAGGAGCACCCAAAACGACTGAGTTTTTGGAGAAAGCTACGTGGACGATTGCTGCTATCATCGTATTCTTAAGCGTATTGACCGTTGGTTTCCAAGACGGAAAGGACAAGAAAGGAAAGAATGAGCCCGAGGTTATGACAACCAACGAGCCTAAGAGTGCTGAGAGCGCTACGCCGACGGCATCACCATTCACGCCGGAGCAAACCACCGAGGATGCTGAGTAATAAGTACCACGGATAAATAATCTCCAGTATGATAGCAACCCAGAGAGAGACAGAGATGTCTCTCTTTTTTATGAGTTTATATTCGAACGGAAACTTAATCAAGACTATAGGAAAGCACAATATTTGTAGCATATTCGCCACAACAATGAGAGTTCCCCAACGACGTATTTCCTTATCCGTATAATGCGGAGCCTTCCCTGCCCAACGCATACGTTGACGGAAGAACGAGTGCAAGGTCTCTTGCGGTTGAACAACAGCCTCGAACTGAAATTGGTCTTTGGCAACAATGTGCCAGCCTCTGCGTTTGGCACTCTCCAAAAGAAACATATCATCTCCACTGGGAATATCAAAATGCAAATCCTCCTTTGCCTCTAACCACTTATCGCGACGAACGATGAGGTTAGCTCCCGAGCACATGATGGGGTGCCCGACCTTGGCAGCCATCATCGTCAGTTCCTGAATAGCGGCATACTCGGCTTGCTGTAATCGACAGAGCAAAGAGCCCGAACCCGCAGCCATACGCAAAGGCAAGATAATTAGATCCGCATTAAGGTCAGGAGCTGCAGACGGCGGCGTTATATCGTCATCTTGCAGCCACACATAGTCGGATGTGGCAGCCGAAATGAGTTTGAGAAGGGCGAACTTCTTACCCTTCCCCTCATCGTTTATGCCTCGCCTTGGAATAATAACTTGCATAGTTCACGCTTAAAATTAGGATACGACTTATTTACGCAATCCTCATCATCAACCTTATACCCAGCCACCATCGCTGCCATAGCGATTCGGTGGTCGTGTTCAGTCATAACCATTTGACCTTGCGGAGTAGAAAGCATTGCTTCTACCGAAGTCACGCGGTCACTCTCCTTATAGCGCAGGTTCTCTATCCCTGTTGCCTGTAAGTGGTAACCTAACGCTTTACACGTCATCGCTACCGCAGGATAGAGGTCCGGGCAGGAAGAGAAGTTGATGTTTAATGTTTGATGTTTGGTGTCTGGTGTCTGGAGATTAGTACCTCGCACGCACACGCCCGCGTTAATATATAAGGTGTCCACACCTAACTGTTCAAATATATCCGCTACTACCCTATCCCCTTGAATAGAATCGCTACTCAGTCCCTGCATTTCTATCTCGCCTCCGTGAAGAGCCACATACTCATACCAAAAAGCAGCACTTGACCAGTCCTGTTCTGGTGTTTGGTGTTTGGTGTTTGGTGTTTGGCGTTTGGTGTTGGGTATCTGGTAATTTTGAACGAGGGTACGCGTCATCGTTAGGTACGGAGAAGGGGGAGCATCACAGGGAATACCTATCAATTCTAATGCCGAAGCAAACTGCGAACTGGTATTAGTGTTTAGTGTTTGGTGTACGGTGTTTGGTGTACGGTGTACGGTGTTTAGTGTAGTTCCGATGATGCGAAGTGGCGGGAAACCTTCCTCACCGAGGTAGTCTATCTTAGCCCCCAATGTACGCAGTACTTCTACGAGCGGACCTATCGGGCGGTGGTGCATCCGTTCGCAGCCATCTAACACCACTTCGCAGCCTGGTAATTGTGCACAGTAAGCGGTAAGGAAACGATAAGCCGTACCGGCATTTCTTAAGTTTAGAGTTGAGAGTTTAGAGTGTAGAGTAGTCGTCTCGTTGCGACCTTTAGTCGGTAGTTGAGAGTGGATAGTTTGCAACGCATCGTGCAGCAGCACCACATCTTCGGGCATAGCATCGGTGACCTCCATCAGGGGGTCACCGTGCATAGCCTGTAGAATGAGTATCCGATTGGCTATTGATTTCGATATGGGTAGTTCAATTGACACTCGGCAAATTAGAGTAATCACGCGAGTAACGCAAGTGTTGCTCTACGTATCCTTCCGTAAAGTCAAGCGTGATGTCCGTTATATTACCCTGTTGGTCTTGCTTCACGACATAACGAGGATTAACAAAGCCTTTATAAGGAGCGAGGTCAAGTTTAGCATAACGCTCCAATATCTGTTGGTGCAGTTCTTGGTTGGCCTTAACGGCATATTGCTCTACGAGTGCTTTACCGGCTTCGTAATCGCCCTCGGAAGTGATACGTTGAATCTCTTTCAACAGTTCACCATAGAGGTGGCGCAGTCCCTCGTAATCGTTTACCTTTAGATAAGACTTACCGTCACACTCTATAATCTCGACCTCTTTGTTAGTAGCGTGTTCATAAACCCAATTAGCGATAAGGGCACGGTCACGCATATGCGATTCTTCGATGTCCTTACCGGGTTCGATACGAACGAGTTGGGTCATGAGACCGTTCATCATCTGTTGGTAGTAACCGGCTTTATAAGCGTCCTTCGGCAGCAAGCCGAGTTCAACGAGTTTATTATCCGCAAGGTAATACAAACCGAATAAGTCGGCACGAGCCTCCTCGATAGTGGAAGCGTGCTCTTTGAGGGAGGTCTTACTAACGCCCGGCATAAGTTTACCCGAACCGTGACCGACGCACTCGTGCAAATCAGTGTGGAGGTCAGAGCATATAACTCCGTACTTATCCATTAATTGACGGGTAGCCTCATCAATAACAAACTCCTCATTGAAGCCGTTCCCTTTGGCTGCCTCCGAATAAGCGTGCGAGAGGTTATCTATACTAACGGACTTACTGCCGTAGTTAGCGCGAATCCACGAAGCGTTAGGTAGGTTGATACCAATTGGGGTAGCGGGATAGCAATCGCCGGCAAGAATAGCGGCAGTGATAACCTTAGCGGTAACACCCTTCACCTCTTCCTTCTTGTATTGCGGGTCGGTGGTGGAGTGGTCTTCAAACCACTGCGCATTATCAGAAATAGCGGTTGTTCGTTTGGTAGCCTCTAAGTCCTTGAAGTTAACCATAGACTCCCACGTACCGGTAACACCTAACGGGTCTTCATACGTCTCCGTGAAACCGTTCACGAAATCGACGCGACTATTAAGGTCTTTCACCCAAGCGATGCAGTAATCGTTGAAAGCCTTGAGGTCACCCGTCTTATTGAGTTCAATCATGTGTTCAATAGCCAATTTCTGTTCCTCTGTCTCAGCATAAGGCAGTGCTTTCTCAAGCCAATAAACGACTTTCTCTAATGCCTCACCGTAGAGTCCGCCTACCTTATAAGTACGTTCGTAGATATTGCCTTTCTCGTCCTTGCATAATTGGCTATTAAGACCTATCCACAGCGGTTCGGGCGAGTTGTCCTCGTGCTCGGCGTACCACTTCTCGGCTTCGGCTTGGGTAACGCCCTCTCCGTAGTAGTTTCCGGCAGAAGTGAGGATAAGGTCAACACCATCGGCTTGATTGAGTTTCTTAGCCATGAGTTCGGGAATGAACATGACGTCCAACACCTCTTTGTCTAAGGTGCCGTTCGTTTGGGCTAAAGCCGTTTCAAACCACTCACGACTAAACTCGGGCAAGAACTTATCAGCAGAATAGTGGTGGTAAATACCATTCGAGAACCACACACGCTTGAGGTATTTCTCCATGAGCACAAACTCCGCATCATTCTTATCGGCGTATTCCACATACACGTGTTCTAAAGCTCGACGGATACGAAGGTTATAACGTCCGTTTTGGTCAAAGAGGATATCGCGTCCTTGCAAAGCCGCCTCGCTTAAGTAGTAAACGAGTATCTTTTGGTCAAGGCTTAGTTGTTCAAACTCAGGCACCTTATAGCGCAATATCTCTAAATCATAAAACTTATCCACTGTATATTCAAATTTCTGTTCTTTTTGACAAGCTACCAGTGCCATAGCAGCAATAGCGATAACCATTATTTTCTTCATACACTAAATTCGTTCTAATACTGTTTCTACAAGTTGTTTGATTCTCGGTTTATAATCGGTGTTAGCCGCTTCAACCTTACGTTGCGCAATAACGCAGCAAACGGTCATCGCTTTATGTCCCATAAGCAGACTCAGACCGGCAATGCACGAACCCTCCATCTCGTAGTTCGTGATACGTTGTCCCTCGTAACGGAAGTCTGTTATACGTTCGTTAATATCGGGCACGGAAATCGGGCAACGGAGTACACGTCCTTGGGGACCATAAAAACCATTGGCAGCAATCGTACAACCGCGCAACATATCTGTGCCGGCAATACGATCTACCAATTCGGGATTAGCAGCCACCACATAGGGACGAGCCGCTTTAGCAGGATAATGAATAGCCTCTACTAAAGCATCCTCAAAGCCAACGTCAGCCACGCGGTCACGTCCGTCATAGAAAGCCAACACGCCGTCAAAACCGATGGACTTTTGGCTAACGAGGAACGAACCGAGCGGTATATCCTCTTGCATAGCACCACAAGTACCTACACGCACAATTTCAAGAGAACGCTTGGTTGCCTTCTCCTCGCGTGTGGTATAATCGACATTGGCAAGGGTATCAATCTCGTTCATCACGATATCGCAATTATCGGTGCCTATACCGGTAGAGATACAGGATATACGTTTGCCTTTATACTTACCGGTGATGGTGTGGAACTCACGACTTTGTACGTCACATTCGATACTTCCCTCGTCAAAGAACGAGGCTACCATATTCACGCGGTCTTGGTCGCCGACAAGGATAATTTTATCTGCCAAAAACTCAGGTTTAAGATGTAAATGAAATGCGCTTCCGTCTGCATTGATAATCAGTTGGGAAGCCGGAAAGATTTTACTCATGCTTCTCCTCCTCCAAAGGACATAGGGATAGTAGAACCGGGGGTTGGGGTGCCGGTCAGTTGAATCTTACCAAACTGGTTCTCATATTTGCCGATATTATCCTGCAAGGCGAAGAGCAGTTTCTTAGCATGCTCAGGAGTTAGGATAACGCGCGACTTAACGTTAGCTTGTTTAATACCAGGCATCATACGGACGAAGTCTAATACGAACTCCGATGACGAATGAGACACAATCACTAAGTTTGAATAAACACCCTCGGCAATCTCCGGGGTTAAGTTAATGTTTAATTTGTTTTCTTCCATAGTACATATATTTTATAAAAAACTCTACACTCTAAACTCACCAACAATTCCCTTTATATTTCCACTTGGTCGCCATCAAATACGCTTGCACCAAGGGCATTGTTATATCGTAGAACAATATCTCTATTCCCCACCTTGGATGCTTCCACTCGCGAGTAGCGCTATTGATAAGAGCCAACATCACTATCAACCGTATCAGCAACGCCACAAAAACAATGCCACACAGTAGCGGTCCACCAAAGAATAAACCAACTATACTACCGGCGTAGAATAATCCGCGAGTAAGAGGTTCTACCCCCAACGCCCATTTCGTTTGCGGTTTATACAAGGGTGATACGCTTAGATGTCGGCGTTTCTGCTCCACCCAAGTCCTCCAATTTGTTTTAGCCTCCGACCAAGTCACACTCTCGCATGTAGTTACGACGGCGGTGTTCATGGCGTTAGCAACCTTATTGACAAAGAGGTCGTCATCGCCGGCACGTGCCTCCATCAAATGCGAAAAGCCGCCGGCGTCTAGGAAACAACGCTTGCGATAAGCCAGATTACGTCCCACACCCATATAAGGTTGATGCCGCAGTGCAGCCCCTAAATAATGCAGCGCATTGAACTGCGTGTCATATTGTATCCACTCGTTGATAAACGAGTCATCTTCATAGTAAGCCCCATAACCAATCACTATATCCACCTTAGGGTCACTGAAACCGTTCATCATTTGACTTATCCAAAGGGGAGACTCTGGTCGGCAGTCTGCATCGGTAAGCAGTAGATAGTCGTATTTAGCCGCTTTGACAGCCAAAGTGAGTCCGAGTTTCTTGGTACTCATCACGCGAGCTCCCGTAGGAACAAAGGTGGTACGAAGTTTGAAATCCTGCGTCATGTATTGCGCCAACACTTCTTCGGTACGATCCTCTGAACCGTCATTAACGACAATGACTTCATATATAGGATAGTCTTGCGAAAGAAGACTTTGCAAGTACTCCTCCAAATGCTCCTCCTCGTTCTTAGCGCACACCACCACCGTTACGGGTGGTTGGGGGATGGTGTCTGGTGTTTGGTGTTTAGTGTTTGGCGTTTGGTGTTTAGTGTTTGGTGTTTGAGGTTTCACCGCTCCTACGTAATAGGCATAGTAAAAGAGTTGATACACCAACGCGATGCCCAAAACGGCTATTATCAGCCACTCATACCAGTTAATATCAATAAACAAGTGCCACATTATCTACCCAAAGAACGTTGCCGTCATGTCCAATAAAGGCTTCATAACAACCGGAGGAGAGCATTAGCACCATATGAGTAGGTTCAGCATCGCTATATCCCACTTCGTTAACATAGACCATATCTCCTTCGCTGTTTTTAGTACGGAACTTATGTTGGTTCAATCCTTCATAGTCATGGAAATTAGGTTGTTTGGTTATATCTCCATAGCGAATAGGCACGCGATGGTTGTTCTGCCATTCAGGCACATCATACATAATGCGCTCATAACCGGTACCTATACGTTCTGCATACATCTTGCCGTTCTCCTCCCAACGGCGTTGTAGATAGACATATATCTCAGCGCAGTCACGTCCTTCACGTAGTTTAGGATTGGCTACCGCTTTGGCAAAGGTAACCACATTCTCATCCGCTATTTGGGCTTTATAGTCCAATTGCAGAGCCTTTGGACGCCCGGTGAAGGGGACTCCGAAATCCACCACCCCATAAGGATCATTGGCAGCCTTGAGAGGAATAGGTTCATACGTCCAACCGAGGAAGATAGTTCCCGCTATCTGCACTTTGAGGTCAATACTGAGCGCCACCACCGGCTCTAATTTACAATCCATTCGCGCACACCAACCGCTGTCACGACGCTCAGGACGGGTTGTACCGCTGACCTTATCCATGCCCAAAACACGGATATAGGCATTACTCACCGACCACGGATTACCGTTCACACCATAGTAGAACGGCACTGAACCATTGATGGTGTCAGTTGGACCAATAGCATAAATGGTCTTGACTTCTCCACTGAAGAATTTGGATTCTTTGATATTACGAACCACCCATTGTTCAAAATCGCCAAAGGGTATTGGTTCTACTCTTTCTATTTCTTGCGCTATTGCGCCCGTGCAAACGCAAATCACCAATAGGGCTAATATATTAATCTTTTTCATAATTCAAAATTACCATTGCCGCCATTGCCTCCACTATCGGCACGGCTCTTGGCACAAAGCACACATCGGTTCTTAATCTCACTCCATCCCCTATGGCTTGTCTTGTTGTGGGCGTAGGGCGGAAGACGCAGCGGAAGGTAAGAGGCGTTCCATCACTGATACCGCCGCTAATACCGCCACTGATGCTATTGATCTCAGAACCGAGTTTATCGGTACCCTCAAAACCGCTACCATAGTCAAAGCCCTTGCAGCCGTTGATACTCATTATAGCGTATGCCAAATGGCTTTGCAGTTTGTCGAAGATCGGTTCTCCTATGCCGATGGGCAGTCCCGTTATGGTGCAGGTGATGATACCGCCCACCGAGTCGCCTTGAACCGCTGCGCGTTTGATTTCGTCATCAAAGAGGGCGGGAACGGTTGCTTGACCTATTTGTGTCACCTCAGCGTGAATACGAATACCTTTGAGAGCCAACAGCTGTTTAGCCAACACTCCTGCCACCACTCTACCCACCGTCTCGCGCGCCGAGGCGCGTCCTCCACCGCGGTGGTCACGGAAACCGTATTTGAGTTGATAAACGCGGTCTGCGTGTCCGGGACGGAACGTATGACGAAAGACCTCGTAGTCCTCGGGGCGCGCATCGGTATTACGGATAAGGAAAGCGATGGGTGTTCCGATTGTCTTACCTTCAAAGACTCCACTGAGCCATTCCACCTCGTCCGTCTCTCTCGCTGCCCGCGGGGAAGTGCCATGCATCGTGCATTGTGCATCGTGCATTGGATTAACGCTTGCGGAGACACTCCGCCCTCCCCTTCTATCCAATTCTTCTCGTATCATCTCCAAATCGATTTCGAGTCCTGCAGGTACACCGTCAATCACTCCACCGATAGCAGTGGAGTGCGACTCTCCAAAGGAGGTAAACGAGAACTTATTTCCAAACCTATTGGGCATAGTTATTCAAAATAGGTTGCAAAGATACTATTTTTTTTGTAAATGAACAAATATTTCGACACAAACAACCTGTTTTTAGTAAAAAATAACATTTTCTTATTCCTAAATCTTGCATATGTCGAAAAAAAGCAGTACTTTTGCAGCCAGTTTTTCGAGTTGTCGAAAACAAAATGAAAAAATAACAACCATAAGTTAGTTATATAGAAGCCGATTTGCAAAATGTAGTAAACAATCATTGGAGAAAACCGAAAGCCAAAAAGTGAGTAGGTAAAACTTATTATGATTTTGGTCTGTTATCTTATTATTTTAAGCATCATCCTCTTTAGTGCGTATATCATATACTCACTATGTCAGTGGGGCATTCCGAATAATATATCAGCAACCTATTATTATTTTGAGCGGACGCGCAAGCATTATGGTTTATTTTTCCCTATAGACTTACTTGTGTGTTGTGCAATTGTGATACCCATTTGGATATATACTTGCCAAATTGTGTCCCCTTGGGCGTCTCATTTTTCTATGTGTCCGTATTTGACCTGCCTTTGCATGATTGTTGTGGGTATTACGAGTCGTTATAAACGGTCACGAAAACTGACTTATATTCATTATACAGCAGCCATCATTGGGGCTACAATCACAGGTATTTGGCTTCTTATCGCCTGTTATAAAATATCTTTTATCGGTCTATCCGTTGTCTTGATTTCCGTGATGGCAGGATGTTTTACCCGAACCCTTAAGAAATGTTATTTGTTTTGGTTAGAGATAGCCGCTTTCTACGCGTTATTCTTCGTTTTGTTCATTATTAACTTCTTTCCCGTATGTGTGTAAAGATTCTTGCTATTATATTGGCTATTAACACCTTATATTATGATAAGACCTATCATACTCAATGTGCAGTCAACGTTGATGCTCCCGCTGAAGTGTCAGACTCTATATTAGCGCGTTTTATTCACGACTTTCAAACCAGTCCCGACGCTTTGTTCGACTGGGCTTTTTATGGTACAGGCGCACAAGATGATGAACAAAAGAATGCCTTTTTATTAGAGTATAAAGAGACCGTTTATATTCCCGAAGAAAACTACGGACGCATTGTTGCGGACATTGTCATTCCAAACTTTAGACGATTTAAAGATATTACCCTTGAAGGAGATGTTTTAGACTATAAATACCCTATCCTTTACAATCCCGGATTGCAAGCCGATAGTCTCACCATCGCTACTATTCCTAATTACATGAGACATATGGATATTACTGTACGCTATTCCGGAAAATTGTTAGAGCAGGGTTATGGTAATCTCTTTATAATTCCAGTGGATAGTACTCACTCCATCTACATGATGGATATCAACTTGAAGTACGGCTGGTTCTTTAATATATTCGTTACGAGACGCGTATATGCCAATTCAGTAGAATGGCGCGTCAATCGGTATATGAATAATCTAAAACAAACAGCAGAAAGCATGTATCACTCCAATCCGCAAGATACTTTGCAAGTGCGCTGATACGGGTCATTACTTATACAAAACTGACAATAAAACTGACAGCGGCTGCCAAATTGGCAGTCGCTTGTTTTTTGGTACATCTTTTGTACTCTTACAGCCGAAGGCGGTCTTACAGCCCATAGGACGGTCATGTAGCCGAAGGCAATCTTATAGTAAAACGATCTAACAAATATACAAATATGAACAAGAATGAGAATTTAAACAAGTTCGCGATTAACCTATGCGAACGTGCCCAAGCGGGCAAACTGGATCCCGTCATCGGACGGGACGATGAGATAAGACGCGTACTGCAAATACTATCGCGTCGAACGAAGAACAACCCTATCCTTATCGGTGAACCCGGTGTAGGTAAGACGGCTATTGCCGAGGGGCTCGCTCATCGCATCATTCGCGGTGACGTTCCCGAGAACCTCAAGCGCAAACTCATCTACTCGCTTGATATGGGAGCCCTCGTTGCCGGTGCTAAGTACCAAGGCGAGTTCGAGGAAAGACTCAAGGGCGTCATCAACGAAGTGGTGGAAGCCGCCGGTGAGATTATCCTTTTCATTGACGAGATACACGTGCTCGTAGGTGCCGGTAAGAGTGCCGGAGCGATGGATGCCGCTAATATACTCAAACCAGCCCTCGCACGAGGCGAATTGCGCGCTATCGGTGCCACTACGCTCGATGAGTACCAGAAGTACTTCGAGACCGACAAAGCCCTCGAACGACGCTTCCAGAAAGTAATGGTGAGCGAACCCGACGAGGCGGCGACTATCTCTATTCTCCGCGGACTGAAAGAGCGCTACGAGACTCACCACCGTGTGCGGATACAAGACGATGCCCTCATTGCCGCCGTCAGTCTCTCCGCTCGATACATAACAGACCGTTTCCTGCCCGATAAAGCCATTGACCTCATCGACGAGGCGGCTGCTAAACTCAGGCTCGAGGTCGATTCCGTTCCCGAAGTGATAGACGAAATTGAAAGACAAATCAAACAGTTGGAGATTGAAAGAGTGAGCCTCAGGAGGGAGGCTACCGGCGACAGGCAACAGGCGACAGGCGATAGGCTACAAGGTATTGAAAAGCAGTTAGAGGAGTTGAAGGCGAAAGATAAGGAACTGCGTGCCCAATGGGATAAGGAGAAAGGATACGTGACCACTATTCAGAATGAGAAAGCACGTATCGAGACAATGAAACACGAAGCCGAGGTTGCCGAACGCGAAGGTAATTACGAACAAGTGGCTAAGATACGGTACGAGTCTATTCCAGCCGCCGAAGCCTCTATCAAGGCAGCGCAACAAGCCCTTGCGCAGGCGACAGGCGACAGGCAACAGGCAACAGGCGACTGGCAACAGGCGACAGGGGCTCTTATCAAGGAGGAAGTCACCAGCGAGGACATCGCCGATATAGTGGCTCGTTGGACAGGTATTCCGGTCAGTAAGATGATGCAATCGGAGCGCAACAAACTGCTCCAACTGGAAACGGAATTACACAAGCGCGTTATCGGTCAGGAGGAGGCTATCGAAGCCGTGAGTGACGCTATTCGTCGCTCTCGTGCCGGATTACAAGACCCCAAACGTCCGATTGGTTCGTTCATCTTCTTAGGAACGACAGGTGTAGGTAAGACCGAACTGGCGAAAGCCTTAGCCGACTACCTGTTTGACGACGAGAACATGATCACACGTATCGACATGAGCGAGTACCAAGAGAAGTTCTCGGCTACCCGTCTCATCGGAGCGCCTCCCGGATACGTAGGCTATGACGAGGGCGGTCAACTGACCGAGGCTATCCGCCGTAAACCCTACTCCGTCATCCTCTTTGACGAGATTGAGAAGGCCCACCCCGATGTGTTTAACGTACTCTTGCAGTTATTGGACGACGGGCGACTGACGGATAACAAAGGACGAACAGTGAACTTCAAGAACACGCTTATCATCCTAACCTCCAACCTCACGGAGGAGCAACTGCGCGCAACGGTACGACCTGAGTTTATCAATCGAATAGACGATATTATTCGCTTCACTGAACTTAGTGAGGACGATATACGCAAGGTAGTGGAGTTGCAGATTGAGCGCGTGCATAAAATGCTGATAGATAACGGCATAGAACTGCGCGTAACGAAGGACGCCGTTGATTATATCGCTCACGAGGGCTACGATCCTGCCTTTGGTGCTCGACCGGTCAAGAGGGCTTTACAGCGGCTTGTACTCAACGAGTTGAGTAAGAACATTATTGCAGGAAAAGTTAATGGGCAAAAACCCATCATCGTCGAACTCCGCGAGGGAGAGTTGCGGTTTAAGAATTAAGTTGGTGTAGCACCACTCCCCTAATCGTTCGGTGACCGTTCGGTAACCCTTCGGTGACCATTCGGTGAGGTTTCGGTACAGACACGCTGAAACCAGTGCAATCCCCTTGCAGTCATAGCGTTAGCCTATGATGCTGTGTGGATGCTCTGTAGATGCTACGTTTACAGACAGTGCGGACTTATTCCGCAATTCCTAAACTCTTACGGATGGCAGGGATACGCGATTCAGCCGCTGCAACAGCCGCAGCATAATCCTTCACCGAGTTCATTTGAGCCGGAATCTCGAAATAGAACTTAATCTTAGGCTCCGTACCCGAAGGACGAACAGAAACCTTCAAACCACCTTCCGTGAAGTATTGCAGCACGTTGGAAGTGGCTCCGAGAGCCATTTCAATGGGTTTAGTTTTCGGATTATCGCTGTTTCGAGGATTCGAGAGGTCGAAGGTTGTTTCAGTCAGAGACTGGTAATCCTTGATGCAAACCACTTTCTCGCCGGCAATCTCGGTGATGGGGTGCTCGCGGTAGTTAATCATCATCTGTTTGATTTCCTCTGCTCCGGACTTACCCGGGCGAACGATATTGACGGTGCTTTCGCGTTGGAAACCGTACTCCATATAGATATTCATGAGATACTCGTAGAGCGACATGCCCTGGTCTTTAGCATAAGCGGCAATCTCACAGATAAGGCAGATAGCCGAAGGCGAACACTTATCGCGAACAGCGTCAAACGCCATAAAGCCAAAACTCTCTTCACCGCCACCTATATACTTGCGCGTGCCCTCCCACATGCGTACGCGGTTGGCAATCCACTTGAAGCCCGTATATTCGTCCGTGAGTTCAACGCCCTGTTTGTCAGCAATCTTACGAATGAGTTCACTAGTCACAATGGTCTTCACGAGGTACATATCGGGAGTGAGTTTATTGAGGCGTCTCATGTTATTGATGATGTAGTAGCAGAACATCATGCAAGTCTGGTTACCATTGATAATCACCCATTCGCCCTTGTCGTTACGGCACACGATAGCCAAACGGTCAGCGTCCGGATCGGAAGCGATAACGAGGTCAGCATTCAGTTTGGTGCCGAGGTTCATGCCCATGGTCATGGCTTCTGCGTTCTCGGGATTAGGACTGACAACGGTTGGGAAATTGCCGTCAATAACCATCTGCTCGGGCACGACGTGGATATTTTGGAATCCCCATGAACGCAAGCACATAGGGATAATCTGACGACCCGTTCCGTGGAGAGGAGTATAAACGATATTGAGGTCTTTTTGGTTAAGGATAGACTGTTGGTCAATCATAACGGATTTAACCGCCATCATATAATCGTAGTCTATTTCGCCACCGATGATTTGGATGAGGTCTTTGTTTCCCGTCCACTTGACATCGGACATCTGCACTTTATTGACCTCGTCGATGATACCTTGGTCATGCGGTTGGAGCACTTGTGAGCCGTCTTCCCAATAAGCCTTGTAGCCGTTGTATTCCTTGGGGTTATGCGAAGCCGTTACGTTCACACCGCCTTGGCAGCGAAGGTGACGGATAGCAAAACTAACCTCGGGAGTAGGACGCAGCGACTCAAAGAGATAAACTTTAATGCCGTTAGCAGAGAACACATCCGCTACCGTTTCAGCAAAGAGGCGACCGTTATTGCGGCAGTCGTGACAAACGACTACGCCGGGTTGTTCCCCCTTCTTGAGGGTAGCAAAACCACCCTCTTTGGCAATCTTATTGAGGTAGTTGGCGTAGCCTTGGGTTGCCTGTGCCACAATGTATTTGTTCATGCGGTTACAGCCGGGTCCCATCAGACCACGGAGGCCGCCGGTACCAAATTCGAGGGTACGATAGAAACTGTCAATGAGGAGCGTTTTATCCTCGGCTTCCATCATGTCACGTACTTGTTGTTTCGTTTGTTCATCATAATTACCGTCGAGCCACTCCTGGGCGCGAGCGATTACTTGTTGTAGTTCACTATTCATAATATTGACGATTTAAATATTTACAATTTACTATTTATTTACATTTGGATTATTTGATTATTCATATTTTTGAAACAGGAAATCGTTGTAGGGGTAGCGTTTGATGTGAATCTCCTTGATGCGGTCGTACATCAGCGCTTTAAATTCGTCTATGTTCACTTTATCTTTGGCGGAAATAAAGATACAATCCTTATCCAATCTCATTAACCATGTCTTTTTGAGGTCATCAAGCGACAAATTCTCGCGTTTGACGGGCGTCAAATCGTCCTCGTCTTTGGGCGTATAAGTAAAGGCATCCGTCTTGTTAAAGACCACGATAGTAGGCAGGTCACTGACTCCGAGTTCGGCAATCGTTTGCTGCACCACCTTGTACTGTTCCTCGAAGTTAGGGTGCGATACATCCACCACATGAACAAGCAAGTCCGCCTCACGCACCTCATCGAGGGTCGATTTGAACGACTCAACGAGGTTATGCGGTAGTTTGCGTATGAACCCTACCGTATCCGAAAGGAGGAAAGGCAGGTTATCAATCGTTACCTTACGCACGGTGGTATCGAGTGTAGCAAAGAGTTTATTCTCGGCAAAGACGTTCGACTTGGAAATGAGGTTCATGATTGTCGATTTGCCTACGTTCGTATAACCCACAAGCGCTACTCTCACCATCTTCCCTCGGTTCTGCCGTTGGGTAGTCATCTGCTTATCAATCTTCTTGAGGTCTTCCCGCAACAAAGCAATACGGTTACCGATAATACGCTTATCCGCCTCTATCTGCGTCTCACCCGTACCACGGTTCGTTCCTCCACCACCGCGCTGGCGGTCTAAGTGCGACCACATACGCGTTAGACGAGGCAGCATATACTGCAGGTGCGCCATCTCAACCTGCGTCTTAGCGTAGGAAGTCTGCGCACGTTGGAGAAAAATCTCGAGAATAAGAATGGTACGATCCATGACACGCACCTCGCGTCTGTCCTTGGGATTATCACGCCAATTGAGGTCCCGCTCTATATTCCTAATCTGACGAGGAGAGAGTTCGTCATCAAATATGACGAGGTCTATGGTGGATTGTGGATGGTGGATGGTGGATGGTGGATGGTGGATGGTGGATGGTGAGTTAATGATGTATTGGCGTATCTCTTCGAGTTTACCCGTACCGACATAGGTATTGGTATCGGGTTGGAGAAGACGCTGTTTGAAACGCTTGACGGGAACGATATGATTCGTGTCCGCCAAGAAAGCGAGTTCATCTAAGTACTCGTCCGTTCGCTCCTCCGGCTGGGAGGGAGTGATTAGTCCTACTAATATAGCATTGCTTTGTTCCAATGTGTTTGGTGTTTGGTGTTTAGTGTTTGGTGTTTAGTGTTTGGTGTTTAGTGGGCTTCGAGCCAGTTGGTGCCGACACCCACTTCTGCCAATAAGGGAACGGAGAGGTGAACGACATTCTGCATCTGCTCGATCACTATATGTTTGACTTGTTCTATTTCGTCCTTGGGCACATTGAAATTGAGTTCATCATGCACTTGCATGATCATCTGTGCCTTGAGGTTCTGCTGTTTTAGTTCGTGGTCTATACCGACCATCGCCATCTTGATGATGTCCGCTGCCGTTCCTTGGATAGGTGCGTTCACACTATTGCGCTCCGCGAACGAACGAACGACAGAGTTTTGGCTATTGATATCGGGCAAGTAACGCTTGCGCCCAAACAAGGTCTCCACATACCCTTGGGCACGCGCCTTCGTTTTCTGTGCTTCGATAAAAGCAATAATATCCGGGAAGGCAGCAAAATAGTCATCTATGAGTTGTTTTGCCTCCCCACGAGGGCATTGTAATTGCTGTGCCAAACCGAAAGCCGATATACCATAAATGATACCGAAGTTAGCCGTTTTAGCCCGACGGCGTTGCTCCTTCGTCACCTCATCTATAGGCACTTTGAAAATCTTAGCTGCCGTAGCCGCATGAATATCCTGTCCCTTACGGAAAGCGTCAATGAGGTGTTTATCCTGCGAGAAATGCGCCATGAGACGCAGTTCGATTTGCGAATAGTCAGCAGAAAGGAATAGGCACCCCTCATCGGGAATGACGGCACGACGAATGAGTTGTCCACGCTCCGAACGAATAGGTAGGTTCTGGAGGTTAGGATTAGAAGAAGACAGTCGTCCCGTGGCAGTGACGGTTTGGTTATAGGTAGTATGAATCTTTCCCGTCTTGGGATTGATATACCCGGGCAATGCCGTGACGTAAGTAGATACCAGTTTCTTGAGTTCACGATAGTCGAGAATCTTATCCACTACCTCGTGTTTATCGCGAATACCGAGCAGCACTTCTTCAGACGTGGAGTACGCTCCCTTCTGGGATTTCTTGGCTTTGGGGTCTAAACGCAAATGGTCAAAGAGCACTTCTCCCACCTGCTTGGGCGAGTTAACGTTAAACGTGACACCCGTCAAATCGTATATCTGCTGCTCTATGGTTTGCGCCTCTTGGGTCAACTGCGTCTCCGCTTGGCGCAATATATCTATATCGAACCTTACTCCTGCCTCTTCCATTGAACGCAGAACGGGCACCAAGGGCAGTTCGACCTCGTTGTATAAGTTCCACAATGCACTATCGGCTTTGAGGGCATCCCAATTGGGTTCCACATTGGGATTATAACTTGCTTCGGGATTGAGGAGATAGGCGCAGAGACGAGACTGTGTGTCGTCGTGTGGATTGTGGATTGTGGATTGTGGATGGTGGATGGTGGATGGTGAGCCCGAAGGACTGTTGTCGGGAGCAGACTCTGCCTCGGCGAAGAGGTCGAGAGTAGCCTCCTGCATTTTTGTGGATTGTGGATGGTGGATTGTGGATGGTGGAGTGATTGTTATTCCGCTATTCTTCAAGAGGGAATTGAACTCGAGGTCCTCGTAGAGAGGGGCGAGTTTGGTCCAATCTTTCTCTCTAAACACTAAACTATCCACCTTAAACTCGTCATCCAAGGGAACGTCCGTCTTGATGGTAGCGAGAAATCGCGAGAAACGTATTTGTTCGGCTTGGTTCTCCACTTTGTCGCGCAATGCGCCTTTGAGTTCGTCCGTATGGTTAAGTAGATATTCGATACTTCCAAAACGGCGCAGCAAGTCTGCTGCCGTCTTTTCGCCCACGCCTTTGCAGCCCGGGATATTATCGGACGCATCGCCCATCAGTCCTAATAAGTCAATGACTTGTTGGGTATTGTGAATATTGTATTTAGCGCACACTTCGTCTGGTCCCATTTGCTCAAAACCACCCGTGTGACGAGGGCGATAGAGATGTATATTATCAGTAACGAGTTGTCCGTAATCCTTATCGGGTGTCGCCATAAAAACCTCATACCCTTCTTTTTCCGCAATACCGGCTACGGTTCCTATCACATCGTCCGCTTCATAGCCTGGAACAACAAGGGTTGGGATATTCATTGCCTCTAAAATCTTCTCAATGACGGGCACCGCAGCACGTATATCCTCCGGCGTCTCTTCCCGTTGCGCCTTATAGTCCGCATAGGCTTCATGACGAAAAGTAGGACCATGAGGGTCAAAACCAACTGCTATATGTGTTGGTTTAAGGCGCTTGATGAGGTCCTCTAATGTGGTTACAAAACCATAGATAGCGGACGTGTTCATACCCTTCGAGTTCATTCGCGGAACCCGAATAAAAGCGTAATATGCGCGATAGATCATCGCATAAGCGTCTATGAGGAGTAATCGTTTCACTTGTGGATGGTGGATTGTGGATGGTGGATTGTGGATTGTGGATTGTGGATTGTGGATTGTGGATTGTATTGATAAGGCTTCATTTTCTTTTCGGGTCATTTCGGCTTTGGTTTCGGGTGTTTTGTCGGCTTGACCGGTGAGGTGAAGCAGCCCATGAACAAGGATACGGGTCAGTTCTTCGTCCTCCGTCACACCCACCTCGGCGGCATTACTTGCCACCGTGTCCAACGATATATAAATATCCCCGTTTAATCGGGAAGGCGTAGTATAATCAAACGTAATGACATCCGTATAGTAATCATGCCCCAAGAACCGGCGATTGACCTCCAATATCTTCTCATCATCGCAGAGGATATACGTCAAGTCCCCTACTCCATAGCCATACCCAGCAGCCACTTTGCGCAGCCACGCTTTAAGTTCATCACCCCGCGTTGCCATCAACGCAGGTAATGCTACCCTATCCGTTACGAACCGTATCATCCAAAAAAGATATTTGCCACAACAAAAGCAGCTATGATACCCACCAAATCCGCGATCAAACAACAAGCCACCGTATAGCGTGTGTTCTTAATGCCCACACTACCAAAATAAACTGCCAAGACATAGAACGTGGTATCCGTACAACCCTGTAAGGTACAGCACAACCGCCCTACCAATGAGTCTGCTCCGTAGGTCGTCATGGCCTCAATCATCAGACCACGGGCGCCACTGCCGCTTAGCGGCTTCATCAGCGCCGTAGGAACGGCTCCCGATAAATCGGGATTGATACCTACCCAAGCAAATAATTGGGCTATACCTTGTTCCAATAAATCCATAGCTCCACTGGCGCGGAACATACCCACCGCCACGAGGATGGCAATGAGGTACGGAATAATACCTACTGCCGTCTTAAAGCCGTCCTTTGCGCCATCAATAAAAGCGTCATAGACATTGACTTTTTTGACCATTGCCTGAATAACGAACCACGCTATCACACCCAATAGGACGACGGCTGCAATGAGCGAAGATACCTGCGTGAGCCGCTCCTCGGGAAGGCGCGTTGCCATCACAAGGAGGAGCACCACCAATGCCGTCAAACCGGCAATAACGCCTAAAACGACCTTATCCCACAAACGGATTTTTTGTGCAATGCATGTAGCCACCAAGCCTGCCAATGTGGAGAAATAGGTTGCAATCAGTATCGGCAAGAACACATCCGCCGGATTAGCTGCCCCTAACTGGGCACGATACGCCATGATTGTGGTAGGAATAAGCGTCAGACCGCTGGCACCAAGCACCACGAACATGATCATGGCATTGGAAGCTTTCGACTTATCGTCATTGAGTTCTTGCAACTCGCCCATGGCTTTTAGCCCCATTGGAGTAGCGGCATTATCCAAACCCAACATATTGGCAGCCACGTTCATGAACATCGTACCAAAAACAGGATGGTTCTTAGGTAGCGAAGGGAAGATACGACTAAAGAACGGACTAACCCCTCGAGAAAGGGTACGAACAACGCCTCCCTGTTCACCAATCTTAAGGATACCCATCCATAAAGAGAGCACTCCCGTGAGACCAAGTGAAATCTCAAAACCGGTTTTAGCATTAGCAAACGTGGCATTTAAGATGTCCGAGAAAACATCCGCCTGACCAAAGCCGAAAAAGGCTATACAACCCACTAAAAGGGACAAAAGTACCAGTCCTATCCAAATATAATTCAAAATCATGCGGCAAAGATAAGAAAAAATTTGCATATATGCAAAAAAAAGTGTAACTTTGTCGCCGAAAATGAATAGTTTAGCTCTATATCGAACATTATCCTACCTCAAGCACCATTTTTTAGCATGGAATACGGGAGGAGAAGGCATTCACTCGCCGTCCCTTTTTTACATCGTTCACTACCTCTTTCCCAAGCAACATCGTTACTATGTGTGGAGTAATATTGAGGACCGTCGCGAAGCCATGCTTTGTGCTCCAAAACCCATTCCTATCACCGATTATGGGACGGGGAAAGATAACGTGTTACAGGTTAGGCAGATTGCGCGTCAACACTTGGAGAGCCGAGAGACGGACGAATTATTCTTCAAACTCATCGTTCATCTTCGTCACAAACTGAAACGTCCCCTCCGCATTGTTGAGTTAGGAACCTCATTGGGGATAACAACCGCCTATTTGGCAGCAGCGGCGAAGGACAATGAAGTAATAACCTTCGAGGGAAACGAACCAACATTAGAGATGGCCAAACTAAACTGGCAGAAATTAGGCATTAACAATATTGAAGCCGTATTAGGAAACATAGACCACACCTTAAATAAATCGCGTATATGCGCGGACGAGAGACTGATTGATTTTGTGTTTATGGATGCCAACCATCGGTACGAACCTACGCTCCGATACTTTGATACGTTGGTGCAAAGGGTACACGGCAAATCCATTGTCGTGGTGGACGACATCCATCACTCACCGGAGATGAACCGCGCTTGGCAGGAAATGAAGAATAGGTCACAAGTCACATCTTCCATTGACTGTTACGGCTTTGGTATGCTCTTTTTTGACGAACATTATCTAAAACGACATTATACTATTCGCTTATGAAGATTTACACTAAGACCGGAGACAAAGGAACCACTTGCCTTGCAACGGGAGAGAGAGTCAGTAAAACGGACCTTCGTATAGAAGCATATGGTACTGCGGATGAACTCAATAGTTTAGTAGGTTGGGTAAGGGCTGCGTTGCCTCAACAAGCAACCAAGGAGGATGAGCAATTGACTTACATTCAGAATCGTCTTTTTGACCTCGGTGCGCGTTTGGCAGGGGCTGAATTAGAAGAAGATTCGAAGCTAATACCCTCCTTAGAACAATGGATGGACGAGATGCAGGCCGGTTTACCGGAAATTCATATGTTTATTCTTCCGGCGGGCAATGAGATTGTAACGCGATGTCATATTGCACGAACGGTGACCCGTCGGTTAGAGCGTTGCATGCTCCGATTAGAGAAAACCCAAGTTCATGAAACAGACCTCATTTTTATCAACCGATTAAGCGACTACTTCTTTTTGCTTTCCAAAACGCTCGGGCAACTCACTTCTGCCCCTGTTTCTCCATGGCAAAAGGTCAAATAAATGGCAAAATGCGTGAAAAAACAAAAAAATTGCGGCATTTTCTTGCATAAGTCAAAAAAATGTTGTAATTTTGCGCGCTAATTTGTATTTATTATGTATTGGACACTGGAATTAGCCTCTAAAATAGAGGACGCTCCTTGGCCCGCAACCAAAGACGAGTTATTAGATTACGCCAATCGCATTGGCGCACCGATGGAGGTTATAGAGAACCTTCAAGAAATAGAGGATGACGAAGAAATATACGAAAGTATAGAGGATCTTTGGCCGGATTATCCGACTAAAGAGGACTTTTTCTTTGACGAAGAAGAGTATTAAGGTGAAGAAGTATATCGTTCTAATAATGATGTCGGTATTCGGATTTGCCGTTTCGCGCGCACAATTCGATCCACTTATTGGACAATATATGTATTTACCGTCAGCATACAATCCTGCAGCGGCAGGAGAAGGCGATTTGATGAAAGTAGCCGGTTTGCACCGCATGCAAAACATAGGCATTCAGAATGCGCCGATGACCACATTTTTCTCCCTCACCTCTCCTTTTGTTATTGGGAAGACCAAACACGGAGCCGGTATCCGTTTTATGAATGACCGATTTGGTTTGTTTACCAATCAAGCATTTCATATACAATACTGTTACCGCCAACCATTAAGGAAGGGTTCGTTAAACATAGGATTAGAGGGAGGTTTTATTAATGTGGGGTTTAAGGGAGATAGCGTGAACTTAAGTCAGATGCAGTCCACCTATTTCCGGCAAGATGATCCGGCGGTGCCTTCAGCATTGAAATCGGATATGAAGTTTGACTTAGGGGCAGGTATATATTACTCTACTTCCACATGGTGGGTAGGCGGCAGTTACAGTCACCTTACTCGTCCGGTAGCGGAGTTGGATATGGAGAACAGCAAGTCTGCATCCGTCAAAGTGATAGGAACGATGTATATAGCAGGAGGATATCACTTTCGATTAAAGCATCATAAAGAGTGGCAATTAACTCCATCCGCCATGGTGATGTCGGACTTTCGGTCTTGGGATGCCAATGTGACGTTGATGTGCGATTATAAAGATCGTTATCGCTGGGGATTGGGCTACCGTATTTTGGGGAGTGTTAATGTGCTCGTGAACATAGATATTATCAATGGTTTGAGCATTGGTTATACGGGAGAGATTCCAACAAGTCGATTGATATCGGAGAGTTTTGGTACGCACGAGATATATTTGGCTTATGGGTTTGAGATTTTGAAGCCTAAACGTACCAACCGATACAAGAGTGTGAGATATTTATAAACTAATAATATTAATCTGTTATGACAAAAATTTTGAAAATGCTACCTTGTGCTATTTTTGCAATAGCTTTGGTAAGTTGCAACAAACCCGCCGGAGAACTCATCGGCGTAGGAAATGGAGGAAATTTCCAAGAAGCCAATCCTTACGGAATGGTGCTTATTCAAGGGGGTGCCTTTATGATGGGTGCCAACACGCAATCGGCTATTTTTGAAGAGCCGGACAATTTAGTAATGGCTACTGTTCAATCCTTCTGGATGGACCAAACCGAGATTACCAATTCGGAGTATCACCAATTCGTTAATTGGGTACGCGATTCGATTGCAATGACTCGTCTTGTTGAAGCAGGAAGAACCGAATTTGCTAACGTTCCCAGGGGGGAGGAACTTGATGAAGAGAACTTCACTCTGAACTGGACAAGAAAAATTCCATGGAACTCTAAAGAAGACGATATACGTGACGCTTTAGAGCCTCTCTATTATTCGGATCATACGCTTCGAAATCTCAATTTATACTACTCCTATTCGTGGTTAGAGATTGAGCAAGCGGCCTTGATGAAGAACCGCTCTAACATGAAAACCGGCAAATATAATGAAAATGCCGTTGTTACTGTTGATACCGCTTGGATTGACGAAGAAGGTATTATTCATGAGCAAACCATCGAACGCGTTGTACGTGAACCTCGCGACTTCCGCTCTAATAAGATTATCGCTATTTATCCGGATACATTAGTTTGGACTCGTGACTTCCAATTTGCATACAACGATCCGCTCGTATTAAAGTATTTCTCTCACCCTGGGTATTTGAATTATCCGGTTGTAGGTGTAAGTTGGGAACAAGCATTGGCTTTCTGCGCTTGGCGTACGGATTTCTTCAATGCGCATAGTTTGGACGGTGCTCAAGATTATCGTTTACCGACCGAGAGTGAGTGGGAGTATGCTGCTCGCGGTGGTAGAAGAATGGCAACTTATCCTTGGGGTAACAACTATGCTCGCAGTTCGGATGGTTGCTTCTTAGCGAATTTCAAGCCCTACCGTGGTTCTTATAATGATGACCAAGGTATCGTAACCATGCAAGTAAGCCAATTCCGTCCAAACGACTTCGGTTTATACGACATGGCAGGTAACGTATCCGAATGGACTGCTTCATCTTATCAAACCACAAATAACTCAACGGTTCATGACTTGAACCCTGATGTCATACACAATGCTCATGCTTCCGATCCTGATGTGCTCAAACGTAAAGTCGTTAAGGGCGGTAGCTGGAAAGATATTAGTTACTTCATGCAGTGCGGTGTTCGCACTTTCGAATATCAAGACATGGGACGCTCATACATCGGTTTCCGCTGCGTTCGTAGTCATATCGGCGATTGAAAATAAACAAAAACAAAATCAATATAATTTATTAACATTATTAACATTAATCTTAAAGTATTTTTATGAGTACAGAAGCAAAAAAATCAGGATTCATGGGTTGGTATGAATCCTATCAAGGAAAGAAAGTCGTTAACATGGTTTACTGCTTAGGTGCAGCCGTTGTTATTGTTGGTGCATTGTTTAAGATTATGCACCTTTCTGGAGCCGGACCCCTGTTGATGTGTGGTATGTGCACCGAGGCATTGCTTTTCGCTATCGGTTGCCTTGATAAACCCCATGCTGAATTCCACTGGCAGAACGTGTTCCCCCAATTGGTAGGCTACGGAGCAGATCCTAAGGAATTAGAAGAATTGGCAAACAAGCCGCGCCCCACTTTGTTAGGTATGGGCGGTGAAGGTGGTGCCGTTGCTGCTCCCGCTGCTGCTGGCACAGAAGCTAAAAAAGCAAACGTACCCTCTCTTTCTGACAAAGAATTCGAGGCTTTGAAAGGAAGTATCTCCGATTTGGCAAATACGGCTTCTCAACTCAGTGAGATTGGTAAGATTGCAGATAAGACCAATAAATTGGGTGAAAAGATTGAGGCTGCCGGCGCAGCTGCCGACAAGTTCATTGGCAGTGCAGAAGGTATTACCGCTTCCGGCGCTACTCTGACCAAGTCTTTGGATACTGTTGCACAAGCCTTTGATAAGAAGAACGAGGAGTTGACGAACGCATATTCGAACTTAGTGAACGAAATGCAGACGGTAGCTATGAGTTCTACGAAGTTTGAACAACAAGTAGGTACTATCAACCAAAAACTCACCATGTTGAATTCTGTATATGAGTTGCAAATCAATGCTGCTCAAGCACAAGCAGATGCTTTCAAGGCACAAACAACGCAGGTGAACGGACTCAACGATGCTATTCAAAAGATTCAAAGCACTACCGCAGAAGCAGCTAAAGCCGGTGAGGAATATCAAGCTGCTACCAAACAGTTGACCAAGCAAGTGGTTGACCTCAACAAGATTTATGGAAACATGCTAACTGCCTTAAAATAATAGACTATGGGAGGAGCTAAAAACTGTCCGGAAACCCCGAGACAAAAAATGATTGGTATGATGTATCTGGTGCTCACCGCCATGTTGGCGTTGAACGTAAGTGCCGACATCATCAATGGTTACGAGAAGGTGGACGCCAGTCTGCACTCAACCATTAGTATGGTAGAGTCAAAGAACACTTTCTTTTATCGTAACTTCAAATCCATGATGGATCAGAACCCCGAGAAGACTCAAGAATGGTATGAACGTTCCTTACAATTGAAAGAACACTCAGACTCAATCTACAATTACATTCAGAACTTCAAGGATCAACTTGTATTGATGGCAGACGGAAGCAAAGCACAAAAGAACGCTACTGTAGGTCAATTAGGTAAAAAAGATGACACCAATATTCCGCACAACTATGGTTTGAACCAAAATAATGGTGAGATCTTAAAAAATCGCATTGTGGAATATCGCGAGTTCTTGAAAGGACTATGCAATAACCGTCTGGACAAAGAGTTTGATATTACCTTCAACGTTAGTGACGGAACGGCTGCTGATGGCAAAGTAATCAAATGGGAAGAGACTCTTTTCCACGAAATGCCTATTTGCGCTACGCTAACCATGCTTTCCAAGATTCAAAACGATATTCGTACTGAGGAAAGTAACGTATTGACATGGCTCACCAATCAGACGGATGCCGGTGACTTGCGTGTAAACAAACTGCAAGCCTATGTAATTCCGAAGTCCGACTACGTTATTCGCGGAAGTAAATATTCTGCACAAATCATTTTGGCAGCTATTGACTCTACGCAAAACCCCGAATACTACATTGAGGGACAACGCATTAGTGACAATGGACTTTATGAAGTTACCGCTACGGGTTCCGGTTTGAAGAAATTTAAGGGTAATATATCCTATCTTAATAACTCAGGAGAAATGGAAAGCCTGCCCTTCGAGAGCAGTTATAGTGTAGCAGAGCCCTCTGTCACCATTTCCAATACAGACCTTAATATCATGTATCGTAAATATGATAACAAGTTCTCTATTTCTGTTCCCGGTGTGAGCAACGACAAAATCAAAGTATCTGTTTCCGGTGCAACGTCCAAACAAAGTGCCGGTCTATGGATTATTACTCCCGGAGAGAATTCCAAGCAAGTTACTATCAACGTTAGTGCAGAAATGGAAGGCAAAATGCAATCTATGGGTAGCTTAACGTATCGCGTTAAGACATTACCTGATCCGGGCGCATACTTCAAAAGCGGAGAAGACGAATACTCGGACGGTAAGATTGCTCGTCATGCCCTGCTCAATTCTTCGGCAACGGTTATTGCGAGCTATGGTAAAGACGGTTTGCTTGATTTGCCCTTCACTGTCACCCGTTTCCAAGTGTATATCAATGGTAGCTATTCTGAAGTACGTGGTAATAAATTTACCCCCGACGTTTTGAATAAATTAGGACGTTTGAAACAAGGTTCGACTGTCGTTATCACGGACATCCGCGCCAAAGGTCCTAATGGTGATGAAAAATCACTGAAACCAATTCCTCTTATCTTGAATTAAACATTAAACAATATGAAAAAACTAATGATTTTCTGCCTTTTGGGTATTGGTTTGAGTTTGAATGCACAACACCAAGTCAATTCTTTCTTTGATGAGCGTGGTATAGCAAGAATTCAAACGCAAGCTTATAGTCCCCAAGCAGATACTATTATTACCACAGAGCACCGCGCAGAGGATGTTATTTGGTCGCGTGTCGTTTATCGCGTTATTGATATGCGTTATAAACAAAATTACCAACTCTATTTTCCTACTCGTTCCGATGACCCCAATTATCGTTCGTTGTTTAAAGTGATTGTAGATGGTATCGTTGATGGTCTGCCCGTTTATACCAAACGCGACGACCAAATAGCACCGGATTTCACACAACCAATGCCGAGAAATGAAGTACCTAAGATTTTCCTTACCGATAAACCGGGGGATGACTACTCTAAAGACACAACGCACTTTAATGTAGCCACTTCCAGTGCGATGCTTCTCCACTACGATTCGATTGCGGATACTTATTCCTTCTTCTTCTATCCTTATGAAGGTTTTGTTCGCAACCAACTCAAATATGTCATTCAAGAGGTAATCTTCTTTGATCGTCATTACTCGCGTCTATACAGCAAGATTATGGCCATCGCTCCGCTGCAATCGGATAAGATTGACATTGCCGGTGAATCCACATTGACTGCTAAGCTTCTGCAATCCTTGCTCTTCTGGATTAGTTTCGATGAGTTGCGTCCGTATCTACAGAAACAGTTCATCATTCCTAATCAGAACGACACCAAACGTGTTACTTATGACGAGTTCTTCCAAAAGAAACTTTACACCTCTTATCTCTTAGGTGACGGCAATATCTACAACCGACTCATCACGGATTATGCCACCACTCCGGAGGATGTGAAAAAGGAGCAAGATCGTATCGCTGCTGAGTTACTCAATTTTGAACAAGATCTTTGGGAGTATTAATGGCTAAACAGCGGCGTTTCTTCAATATGTACCTCACCTCTGCCATTAGCGTGGCGATGGTGTTATTCCTTATCGGCCTATTGGGTGTGTTATTACTAACCACCCATTCGGTCGTTCATCGTGTTCGAGAGAACATGACCCTCACGGTGATGGTCAAGTCGAACGCAACGAACCAACAGGTAGAGGACTTAAGGAACGTATTGCAAGAGGCTTCGTACATTAAAAGCGTTCACTATATTTCTCAGCAAGATGCCCTTAAAGAGCATATATCCGCCTTGGGAGAAGATCCCACTTTGTACTTAGGTTATAATCCGCTCCGAGCCAGTTTTGAGGTACACCTTATAGATATATACGCGCGCGCGGATAGCATAGAAGTGGTTGAACAAAAACTCAGTCCTATCAGCGCGGTGGACGAGGTGCTCTATCAAAAGGATATTGTCAAGCAACTCAACTCCAATCTCAGTCAAGCCTATATCGGAATACTCATTATCACAGCTATCTTATTGTGCATCGCGTTGGCACTCATCACGAACACCATTCGATTGCAGATTTATTCCAAGCGTTTCATCATTCATACCATGTCTCTTGTCGGGGCTACTGCGTGGATGATTCGCCGTCCGTTCATTAGGCGTAACGTTGTGGTGGGCTTATGCGCAGGCGTTTTAGCGTTAATCGTGCTCATGGGCGTGGTTTATTACCTCAACTCTAAGTTAGGGGTAATGCTCTTCCCGCTCACGTTAACCAACATAGTAACGTTAACCGCCTTTGTGCTCTCTGCCGGACTGCTGATTACGCTATTAGCCTCTCATGTGGCAACGAATCATTATTTACACATGAATGCCGATAACATGTATCGCATATGAAAAATCTTCAGAAAATAAACTTTATCTTGATGGGCATTGCGCTTGTCATTATCATCCTTGGTTTCGCACTTATGATTGGTCCCGCTTCGGGAGCAGAGTATAATCCTGACATCTTCTCTTTTCGTCGTATCACCGTTGGACCGATGATAGCCCTCTTTGGTTTTATCGCCATGATTGTGGCTATTCTGTATCGGCCTAAAAAATAACTTTACACTTTACACTTTAAACTTTAATCTATAAGACGTATGAGTTGGTGGGAAGCCCTTATCTTAGGTATCGTTCAAGGACTCACTGAGTTCTTACCCGTATCCTCGTCCGGTCATTTAGAGATCGGACATGCTATTCTTGGCACTGCCTCGGAGGAGAACTTGACCTTTGCCGTTGTCGTTCATGCGGCAACCGTCATCGCAACCATCGTCGTGTTGTGGTCACAAATAAAAGAACTCTTTACCGGCACGTTCCTCACCAAGACGTGGAACGCTCAGAAACAATATGTGGCAAAGATATTGCTCTCGATGATACCCGTCTTCATCATCGGTGTTTTCTTTAAAGACCAAGTTGAAGAACTGTTCGGGAACGGACTGCTTTTAGTGGGTATCTGCCTTCTAATAACAGCGGTGCTCCTCGGTTTCAGCGAGTGGTTCAGCAAGCGCCGTCAGGGCGGTCACGAGGTAAGTTACCGTGATGCTGTCATCATCGGTTGCGCACAAGCCGTAGCCGTCCTTCCTGGTCTTAGCCGCAGCGGAACGACCATCGCTACCGGATTGTTATGCGGCGTCAAGAAGGAACAAGTGGCACAATTCTCCTTCCTTATGGTGCTTATCCCCATCTTGGGAGAAGCGTTCTTGGATGTTATTGACCTTCTGCAAGGGGAAGCAACTGCCACCTTAGGCTTTTTACCCCTCTGCATCGGCTTTATAGCCGCTTTTGCCACCGGTTGTCTGGCGTGTAAGTTCATGCTCAATATCGTTCGCAAACAGAAACTGATATATTTTGCCATTTACTGCCTTGTGGTAGGCGTAACGGCTATCGTTTATAGTGTAATGGTGTGATGGATTGGTTAGAAGGGGAAATCATCGGGTTTGACAAACCCTATCGTTGGACCAGTTTCGACGTGGTTGGCAAGACCCGTTGGTTACTATGCCATCGATTGGGATATAAGAAGATTAAAGTCGGACATACGGGCACCTTAGACCCTTTGGCAACAGGAGTGGTTGTCGTTTGTACGGGGAAGAAAACCAAATGTATTGACGAACTGCAGAACCATGTCAAAGAGTATGTAGCCACCCTCCAATTGGGAGCCACAACCCCCAGTTTCGACTTGGAAAAAGAGATTGACGCCACCTACCCTACCGAGCATATCCATCGTCAACTCATAGACGAAGTGATTCCTACTTTTTTAGGGGAACAATGGCAAATACCGCCCGTCTTCTCTGCGGTCAAAGTAGATGGCAAACGTGCCTATAAGCTGGCCCGCAAAGGCGAACAGCCGGAACTCAAACCGAAGAAACTCGTTATAGACGAGATTGAAGTTATACGTTTTGACGAATGTCTGATGCAACTCACCATTCGTGTCGTTTGCTCCAAAGGGACTTATATCCGCGCTTTGGCTCGCGACATTGGTCAGCGTCTCCATTCGGGCGCACACCTTATACAATTAAGGCGCACGCGCGTAGGCGCGCTACGCGTAGAGGACTGCATGCAGTTCCCTGATTTTGAAAAACTAATAGAAGAACAACATAATGAAACTCAGTCAATTTAAGTTCAAACTACCGGATAGCCAGTTGGCACAATATCCTGCCCCCTATAGGGACGAAGCACGTCTGATGGTCGTTCACCGCAAGACGGGTGAAATAGAACACATGCTCGTCAAGGACATTATCAATTTCTTCGACGAAGGGGATGTTTTTATCTTCAACGATACCGCCACTTTCCCTGCCCGTTTATACGCCAGAAAGGAGAAAACGCAAGCCGAGATAGAGGTTTTCCTTCTTCGCGAGTTGCAGCACCAGCATCGTTATTGGGATGTTTTGGTTGATCCGGCTCGTAAGATTCGTGTGGGTAACAAACTGAATTTTGACGAAGACCCCGCCATTCAAGCCGAGGTGATTGACAACACCACTTCCCGCGGACGTACTTTCCGTTTCCTGACCGACTACGATGATGACGAGTTCGTACAGAAACTCTACGCCATTGGTCATACCCCGATACCCTATTATATCGAGCGCCCGCTGGCAGATGAGGTAAGGGAGCAATTCAAAGAGGACTACAACTTGGATGACGATACGGACATAGATGCTTATGTGGAAAAGATGGATATTGATCGTTATCAGTCTATTTTTGCCAAGAAGATTGGTGCCGTTGCCGCTCCGGCAGCATGTCTGCATTTCTCCAAGCAACTGCTCAAACGGATGGAGATACACGGCATCGAGTACGAGTGCCTCACCAGTCATATGGCATTGGGTAATTTCAAGACCGTGGACGTTGAAGACCTGACCAAGCATAAGGTTGAATCCGAACAAATATCGCTCTCTCCTGCCTTAGTTCAGGCAGTTGAGAAAGCACAAACCAATGACAAACGTATCTGCGCCGTGGGAACGGAAGTGATGCGCGCTTTGGAGCACGTGGTAGGTACCGGCGGACACATCAAAGCCTATGAGGGTTGGACCAATAAGTTCATCTATCCTCCTTACGACTTCACCGTAGCGAATGCCTTCTTCGTCAATTTCTATATGCCTATCTCCAGCCAACAACTCATGGTGGCTGCTTTCGGCGGCTTTGAAAACATAAAGAAAGCATACGATTTGGCTCTTAAAGAGGGGTATAAGTTCGGTGATTACGGAGACGCTATGCTCATCATTGACTAATGGACGTAAGAATCGAAAATAGTTGGAAAGCCGTACTGCAACCCGAGTTTGACAAACCCTATTTCGAGTTGTTAACCTCTTTTGTACGCCACGAGTACCAAACCAAGACTTGTTACCCTCCGGCTGCACAGATCTTCAACGCTTTCGATTCTTGCCCTTTTGACAAGGTCCGCGTCGTCATTATCGGTCAAGACCCTTATCACGAACCCCATCAGGCGCAAGGATTGTGCTTCTCCGTTAATGACGGGGTAGAGATTCCTCCTTCGCTTGTCAATATTTATAAAGAGATAGAGCGCGATTTAGGTCAACCTATCCCTAACTCAGGCAACCTGGAGCATTGGGCAAGACAAGGAGTACTCCTTCTCAACGCCACCTTAACCGTAGAGGCACATAAGGCAGGTTCGCACCAGAACAAAGGATGGGAAGAACTGACGGACGCGGCTATTCAGGCGCTCAACGAACGCAAAGAGCACCTTGTCTTCTTGCTTTGGGGCAGTTATGCCCAGCGCAAGGGGCAGTTCATTGACCGCCGCAAGCACCTCGTCCTCACCGCTCCCCACCCCAGTCCCTTATCCGCTTACCGCGGCTTTATCGGGTGCGGACATTTTTCGGCGGCTAACCGCTATCTGACACAACATAACCAAGAACCCATCCAATGGTAAGAAAACGCACATACGGTTTGATTCTACTACTGCTCGTTAGCAGTCTCAGTGTCCGTGCTCAGTTCGTTGGAGCGGGTTCCGGTTCGTTCTCTTTCCTTGCCCTGCCGGCTTCTGCGCGTCTCAACGCCTTAGGCGGAACGAACGTTGCCGTACGCGACGGCGATGTGTCCATGGCGATGTGCAACCCCGCCCTCTTAGGTGCTATGACGGACAAGACCCTGCAACTCAATTTTGCTTACCTCATGCCCGGAACCATGTTCGGAAGCGCTATCTACGGACATAATTTCGGTCGCTCCAAAGTGGAGAAACCCTATTCGGGAGAGGGAGAACCGGATAAACCCAATTATTTCGCCGTCGGTATTCATTATCTCGACTATGGCAAGATGACCTATGCGGACGATTGGGGCAATACCTATGGCACGTTTACGGCGAAAGACATTGTGATTAATGCCGTTTATGCACGCCAGTTGAGCGAGCACTTCACTATCGGTACTACCCTCAAACCGATTATCTCCGTATATGAACGCTACTCGTCTTTCGCCCTCGGAGCGGACGTGGGTGCCCATTTCCAAATGCAGGACACCTCGCTACAGGTGGGTTTGAGCCTGCAAAACATAGGCTATCAACTCCGCGGATTCTACTCCAAGGAGGGAGGGCGCAAACTGGAGATGTTACCGCTTAACCTCCAATTGGGTCTCAGTTACCGCTTCTCGCATGCTCCGATACGGTTGAGTATGACCATTCACAACATGCAGCGTTGGAACCTCAATTATGCGTACACCAACGTGCCTATTGATCCTTATACGGGCGAAGCCGTCAGCACCAAAGTGCAATGGTACGATATGATGTTCCGACACACTATTTTCGCGGTGGATATAGTGCCTAAATCGAATCGTTTTTACCTCACGCTCAGTTACAACCATCGCCGCCGTGCTGAAATGGCGCTTGTGGACCAACGTTCACTCGCGGGTTTTGCTATCGGAGGCGGACTGAATATCTATAAGTTCCGCGTGAACTTCACGTTCTCGCAACTAACCAAGTCCAACTACACCTATCAGGTAGGCTTGAGTCTGGACATCAATAGTATGATGAGATAAGGAGAAAGGATGAAGGAGAAAGGAGAAAGGAGAAAGGAAATTATGAAGAAAATTATAGTAGCTATTGACGGTTATTCCTCTTGTGGCAAATCGACCATTGCCAAGCAACTGGCTAAGTATGCCGGTTACACCTATGTGGACACCGGTGCCATGTACCGCGCCGTCGCCCTATATGCCATAGAGAATCTCAACATAGAAAGTATAGATTCCTTAGAAAGTCTAAAATCCATAGATTATCTTGAGTCCCATATCCACCTCTCTTATGCCCCCGACCTGTGCCTCAACGGAGTACCCGTAGAGGATAAGATTCGGTCGTTGGAGGTAGGGAACATGGCTTCCAAGGTCAGTCCTATCCCTGCCGTAAGGCAGTTCCTCGTGGCGCAGCAACAAGCCATGGGAAAGCAGAAAGGCATTGTTATGGACGGACGCGATATAGGAACGGTGGTTTTTCCTAATGCCGAACTCAAACTCTTCCTCACTGCCTCGCCCGAGGTACGCGCCGAACGCCGTTTCAAAGAACTGCAAGCCAAAGGCGAACAACCCGTCTTTGAGGAGGTTCTGAAGGATGTCAACGAACGTGATTATCGGGATACACACCGTGAGATTAGTCCGCTCAAACAGGCAGCGGACGCTATTGTGGTGGACAACTCGAACATGACGCGCGAACAACAAATGGAGGCTATCTATGCCATCTTTGACCGTCACCATAGATAATACCGCAGGCTTCTGCTTCGGAGTCACCGGAGCTATCCGTAAGGCGGAAGAGGAACTCAATCACGGGTCCCTCTATTGTTTAGGGGATATTGTGCATAACGGACAAGAAGTGAAGCGTTTAGCCGATTTAGGGCTGGTGACGATTGACAACGAACAGTATCGTCAACTCCACCACGCACGCGTGCTCTTGCGTGCGCACGGCGAACCGCCATCGACCTATGAAACGGCGAAAGCCAACGATATAGAGATTATAGACGCCTCCTGTCCGGTGGTGCTTAATCTGCAAAAACGTATTCGTGAGACATACGAAAAGACGAAAGCGGACGGGGGACAGATACTGATTTTCGGCAAGGCGGGTCATGCGGAGGTCATTGGCTTGCAAGGACAAACGCATAACACGGCTATTGTCATTGAGAACGAGAGCGACTTGGATAAGGTCGATTTCTCTCGTCCCATCTACCTCTTTTCCCAAACCACCATGTCAGTCGAAGCCTTTCAACACCTCGTAGACTCAATACAATCCACCATCCACCATCCACAATCCACATTCACCTGGCACGACACTATCTGCCGCAACGTGGCTAATCGCGTGGATAATATCCGTCGTTTTGCGTCGGAGCAGGATATTGTTTTCTTTGTGGGGGGCAAGAAGAGTTCGAACGCCAAAGTGCTTTTTGAGCACTGCAAGGCTGCCAACCCCAACTCCTATTTCATCGAAGGTCCCGACGACCTAAAAACCATCCACCATCCACCATCCACAATCCACCATCCACAATCCACAATCCACCATCCACAATCCACAATCCACAAGATAGGCATCACCGGTGCCACCTCCACCCCTCTTTGGCTTATGGAGCGCATACGCTCCGCCTTGTTACGCTGACCCGTCTGCCCTATATAGACAGCACTTGGAGTGCGCCCCACTTGTCTTCTTTAACGTCTTTCTTTATTTGTATTGCCTTGCTGAGCGGAACGTACTGAATCTCGTCCTCTTGCAGACCGACCATAACATTTTGTTGGTCGTCCAATAAAGCCTGCACAGCAGCTACGCCCATACGCGAGGCTAAGATACGGTCAAACGCTGTGGGCGAACCTCCCCGTTGCAAGTGTCCAAGGATGGTCACGCGCGGACTATACTCGGGATGTGCTTGCTCAATGAGTTTGGCTACGGCTTGAGCACCACCCTCAATGGCGTGCTCTTGCACGAGTACGATGGACGAGTTCTTCGATTTACGGCGACCTTGACCGATGGCTTCCTCAATCTGCTCCATGATTGTAGCGCGCTCGGGAATGATAGCCGCCTCTGCACCGGAGGCAATAGCGGCATTGAGGGTGAGGAACCCTGCATCACGCCCCATGACTTCCACGAGGAAAACGCGCTCGTGACTGGTTGCCGTGTCGCGGAGCGTATCCACGCAATGCATGATTGTGTTCAGTGCCGTGTCATAACCGATGGTAGCGTCCGTGCCCCAAAGGTCATTGTCTATCGTACCGGGAATACCGATGACGGGAACGTGAAACTCTTGAGCCAGCATACGCCCGCCCGTAAAAGTTCCGTCTCCGCCGATAACGATAAGGGCGTCGATGTTCTCACGCTGAATAGTCTCATAGGCTTGTTGCCGTCCCTCAATGGTGCGGAACTCCTCACAGCGCGCGGATTTGAGAATCGTTCCGCCGTGCGGGATGATACCGCTCACGTCCTGTGTGGAGAACGTCTTGACTTCTCCGTCAATAAGACCTTTATAACCGCGATAAATAGCTTTCACTACTATACCGTTACTAATCGCTGCACGTGTCACTGCACGAACGGCTGCGTTCATTCCGGGTGCGTCACCTCCGGAGGTTAAGACGCCTATAGTCCGTATCATTCGCTTAAAGTTTAAATGATTTGCAAAATTACTGCTTTTTTTTGACATATGCAATACTTGACAAGAAAAAAAGTGTTTTTGCAATATAAAACATAGAACATACATAGAACATATATAGAACATACATAGAACATACGTATAACCAATGAATACCCTATGAATACATAACGAATACCCGCTGAATACCCCTCCTTACCTATAACAGGACAAAAAAGAGGGTGTACCACAATAGGTACACCCTCAATACACATTTGATTTTACTTCATCTCCGTTCCAAGAACGTTGTAGATCTTGCCGTTCGATTTGAAGTAGATTTGGCCATCGAGCATATAAGCACGACGGGTAGCCTTAGCGGATTGAATCTCCTCAAGACCGGTAGGTTCAGTACCTATACCAATAGCAACAGTCTCATCGTCAATAACCTTCAGATATACATCAACGGTTGCAGGCGCAATGATTCCGTCAAGAACAGTAAGCTCTTCAGGAGCAAACCAATCTTTCTTGATAGGATTCTCATCACTTCCAACGTTGAAACCGGAACCGGTCCAGTTAGCATCAGCTAATTTGAAGAGACCATCCTGAACCTTTTCCAAGTTCTCAGTCCATGCCCATCCACTTCCTTCGTGCTTAAGTTGCCAGTTCTCATAGGTAGTATATGCGTACGTTACAGGACCAGCGCAAGCAGCGAAGTCATAACCTTCGCCATCGAAAGCAAGAACGATAGCGGTAGTCTCACCGGTCTTCTCGTTGCCTAAGTTTTTACCGTCTTTCTGCACCTGTACAGCCCAGTCACCATCGGTACCGAAACGGAGTTTGAACTCGGTGCCTTCTTCAACGTCTTTGAGTTCAGCATACCAGAAATCGTTGAAGTCATCATCGACTTTCTTCTCCATCCAAATACCATCGCTCCAACCGTCGAAGCCACCCATTACGCGTACGCTATCAGCATAAGCTGCGATGTCGTCGCAGAAATCAGGCAGGTAAGCGGAGATGGTGTAGTCGTGTTTGGGTTTGTCCTCACCGCAAGGAGAGTTGTGCATCTTGAAATAAGCAAGCTCATAGATGTACACACCATTTTCAGGCCATGTAGCATCAGCCTCACCGTCATAACCGGGTGCAAAGGAAGCCGTCTTGGTGTTGGGTTGAACCATGTTGATCCATGCATCTACATCACCGGATTGGAAATCCCATGCGAAAGAACCGTCCTTCTTCAGTTGAACGGGTTTACCTTGTACGGTTTCAGATTCGTCAAATACCTCAACGGCATACCAATCTTGGAAACCTTCGAGAGGCTCAAATTTTAACATGTCATCGGGAGTAGTAGCCCACTCATTGTAGGAACCTGCCCATACGATGTCATTACAAACTTGTTCATCAAAATAGATGACAATCACACGTGCACTGGTTACATCAAAGCCGGCACCGGCTACGTCCTGTACGGTAGGAATAGCAGCAGGAGTAGCGAACATGCTTGCGCTCATCAGCGCAGCTGCAACAAAAGAAAATAATTTCTTCATAATTGTTTTTGTTTTTAATTGTTAATTGTTAATTGATTATTGTTAATTCAATAACGCTTGCGCGTTATTTTATTCTGCACTACCGTAACCGTAACCATCGCCGCCATCGTACGGATTTTGGGCCGTTTGGATATCGGTCTTATAGTTCGGGTTACTCAACTTATCGGAAGAAGGAACGGGGAACCAGTTCCATTTCTCTTCTACACCGGACTTGAAGGAACCGGAGTTAGCACCGGCGCGCCCTTCCCAAGCATACGAATAAGCATCCGCAGCAGCACCTGCAAAACGATTGAAACGAATCAGGTCTGTACGACGACGACCCTCGCCCCAGAACTCACGGCACCACTCGTCGCAAAGGAACTCTTCCGTGATATCACCGGAGGTCACTTGTTTGGCTTGTGCACGCGTGCGCAGTTCGTTAATCATATTAGCTGCCGTACCGGGATCGCCTAAGCGGAAAGCAGCCTCTGCCTTAATCAGATAAGCCTCCGCTATACGCATCAACGGGATATCCGTATCGGGCCACTCGGAATCGGAACCTACCGATTCAGAGGGGTGCTTAGCGGTCGAATAAACGGACGTGAACTTAGGACAAGACCAAGAGTCATAGAACTCAGCCGATTGGGTACCGGTCAGTTTCCACTTGTTGGTGGTGTAACTGGTCCAAGAGCAGAGGATAGCACGGTCATCCTTAGCCACTTCACGCATATGGTATTCGTCCTTCTCCGTGCTGGCAGCCGTGGTTGCAGACACGAACTTATAAACGAACTCAGGACTGGTGCGGAAGCACTTCCACTGAGCCGAAGTGCCCCAAGGGAACATATTGGCATCACGCGGAGCAGCCACCAAGAACTGGATACCACCGTATGCGCGGCAGTACTTACCGTCTTGATAAATCATCAACACAGCCTCGTTTTGCGCACCATTGATGTCATTATCCGCCATGAACAGTTTCTGATAAGCGGTGTAGGTTATTTCCGGATGGGTTGTATGTTCGCTATACAATTTATAATTGCCATTCAAAGCTTTTTCAGCATATTCTTTTGCCTCTGCCCACTTAGCCTCACCGGGGGTCTTACCATCCGCGGAAGTATAGATAGGCGCGTTCAAATAGAGACGAGCCAACAGCAGTTGTGCAGCCGTCTTGTCCACACGGTAGGTCGAAAGACGGTTAGCGGGCAAGTACTCGATAACATCCTCTAACTCAGCAGTCAACCAAGCGAACATCTCCGGACGCGTCATATAACGCGGATAAGCGGGGTTATCGTTCGGGAACTCTTCTTGATTGAAGAAAGGAGCGGCATCCTCCTCCGTGAAGGGGATAGCATAGAACATATCCAAGAGATAAGCGTAGTTCAGCGCACGCAGGAAGCGAACCTCCGCTTTCTGGGCAGCCGTCTTGTCCAACTTATCATCTGCATTAGCCAGGAAGTGGTTGCACAACTTAACGTCGATATTAAAACGATAGTACAGACCCTTCACGAGGTCGTTCTCACCGTTCCAGTTCATTACGCGGATATCTGCCAATCCTACATCATTCCAAATCCACCAACCCTCATCGGTCGGGAACTCATTAAGCTCCCACATCAGGCGATAGAAAGCAGACGTACCTTCATCCAAATCGTCAATATCACCATCACCGGCAGGACCTTCCTGTCCTGTCAATGCCAAGGTCTGATAGCACTTGGTGAAGCAAGCATCTTGGTTAAAAGACGTGGTCGAGTTCTTGTCAATCGGCGTTTGATTGAGGTCTTGAACACAAGCTGTCATAGCAACACCGGCTACCAACAGCATCAAATATTTAGTTACGTTTTTCATAATTCTTAGTCTTTTGTCCTTTGTCCATATTCCTTTGTCCATTAGAATTGTAAGTTAACACCCACTACCGTGGTCATACAACGAGGATAGATGTTGTTATCAATACCACCGCTTACTTCGGGGTCAAGACCCGAGTATTTGGATATAACGAACGGATTGCTAACCGTGCAGAAAGCACGACCGCTAATCTTACCGCTCTTAGGTGCGAACGAATAACCTAAGGTGATGTTATCGCAACGCAAGAAGGAAGCGTTCTCTACGAAATAGTCCGTGCGGAACCACTCCGAGAAACCGGGTTGCAGTTTACCTTCAGCACCTTGTTTGTAGATAACGTCCGACTTCATTCCGTCTTTCCAGTAGGTGTCATAGCACATGGTCAGCAAACCATGGTAGTAACCGTCCTTATTGAACTTACTGCTCTCAATGTATTGCAGGTTATTCGCCTTAACGTCATTGTAAACATAGTTGCCGATGTTCGAACGGAAGGACAAGCCAAGGTCAAATCCGTAGAACTGGAACTTCATCTGGAAGCCCATTTGTACGGGAGCTGCCGGATTGTGGTAGTAGTATTTATCACGCTCATCAATCGTACCGTTCTGGTCACGATCGACTACGTAATACACTTGCGTTCCGTCTTCCAAAGTGCCCTTTTGCGTTTCATAAACATAGAAGGACGAAACGGGTTGACCTACAGCATGTTGCTGAATCGTGTTACCCGTACCGGAAGATATACCGCCGGTTGGAATAGGAGTTTGGGTCTCACCCGTGGTCAAACGGGTAATCTTGTTTTGGTTATAGGTTACGTTGTAACCGAAGTCCCATTTGAACTTCTTACCATAGTCCAAGATAACCGCATTGATAGCAAACTCAACACCTTGGTTAACGAGAGAACCTACGTTAGCAATCACGCGGTTACGGAAGTTCGTACCTACGGCGCAAGGAATGGTGTTCAGCAAGTCATCGGTTAGACGATAGTAGTAATCAATGCTACCGGTGATACGGCTATTGAGGAAGCCGAAGTCCAAACCGGCATTATAGGTTGTGGTCTTCTCCCATGTCAAATCCTTATTGTAAGCATTCGGACGATAGGAGTAGTAAAGGATATTGCCTTGTGCGTCCTTGACATAACCGCCTTGCTCGGGCTTGAGAACATTACCGTCCTTATCCTCTTTAGCGTAGTTGTCTTCACCACCTACGGGATAGTAAGCGGAATAGTTCTTGGTCATGTTATAGGTAGCCATATAGGGGTAGTCTCCTTGGTTGATTTCCTGTTGACCGGTGATACCGTAACCTAAACGCAGTTTCAAGTCGTTACATACATTCTGGTCGGGCATGAAGGTCTCTTTGATCTTCCAACCTAAAGCCACGGACGGGAAGATACCCCAGCGATGCTCCGGTGCGAAACGGGACGAACCATCGGCACGAACGGTAGCCGTTAACATGAGTTGATCCCAACCGATGTAGTTCATACGGCCGAAGAAGGAAACCAAGTAACTCTGTGTCTTAAAGCTCGACGTGCTGAAGTTAGTCTCTTGACCTGCCTTAGTAGGATCGTTATTGGTCGGTTGATAATGACCGCAACCTTCGTTGAAATAGTCATTGTAGAAGTGTTGCCACTCGTAACCTGCCATGATGTCAAAGTGTTGACGAGCCTCTTTCCAGTCGTGACCATACTGAGCATAAGCATTAAACTGGAGGTTGTATTTATGCTTAAGGTCGTAACCATTGTAGCCATAATAGTGGCTTTCCGTTCCATAGCAGCTGTTGTCGTAGTTTTGCTTACCGAACGAATAGTCAGCACCGAAATTAGCGTGAAAGAGCAAGTCCTCTAAGCCATGAACCTTGTACGTTGCCTCCAAGTTACCCACAAACACGCCCGAATTGGCTTTACTCGACTTTTGGTTCAGTAAGGCAAGAGGGTTGTATGTGCAGTTATCTTTCTGTTTCAAAGGCCAAGCGGGGTCGTCATACGTAGCAGGCTGCGTAGGTTGAAAATAACCGCCAAACAGGTCATCTACCTCTTGCTGCGTAGGAGAAGCTGCTCCATAAACACTGGTAGCGCCACCGCGAACGGGTTGCGTAGGATCCATCGACAAAGAAGCACCAACGGTCTTACCCTCATCAGCATAACTATTACGGATATACATTCCTTTGGCATTCAGATTGAAAACCAAGTGGTCATTCAAGAAACTCGGATTGAGGTTCAAGTTAGCCGTAACACGCTGCATCTGTGTGGTCTTAATAGTACCATTCTGGAGCGTATAACCTACAGAAGCACGATAAGGCATACTGCATTTGTCATCTTTGAAACCACCCATCAACGAGATATTGTGGTCAGTCGAAACAGCCGTACGATAAATTTCGTCTTGCCAATCCGTATTCTGTGTGCCTAAGAAAGCCATAGCCTCCGTAGAGTGACCTAAAGCCGTTGCATAATGGCGAACCTCATCACCCGTCAAGGTCTGGATTCTATTTGTCAACGCACCTATCGAAACGTTACCGTCGTAGGTCACTTTCATCTTCTGATTAGCCGAACCTTTCTTGGTTGTGATGATGATGACACCGTTAGAAGCACGACTACCATAGATAGCGGTTGCCGAAGCGTCTTTCAAAACGGTGAAGGTCTCAATATCACTGGGGTTCACCATCGACAGCGGGTTAGCTGCACCCGGGATACCGCCATTATCCATTGCCAAACCGTCAATGACAATGAGCGGGTCGTTACTGGCGGACAGAGACGATCCACCACGAATACGGATAGAAGCACCGCCACCGGGCGTTCCTCCGTAGTCGGTTACGCTCACACCGGCAATCTTACCGGACAACATGTCTTGCGCATTGGTCGTGAGACCTTTGTTCATTGCGTCGGGTTTAATAGCCGTAACGGAACCGGTGGCATCGTTCTTCTTAACGGTACCATAACCTACAACCATCACTTCGTCCAACACTTCCGTGTCTTCACCCAACTTAATGACCATCGTTGCCTGAACAGGCATTTCAACGGACTTATATCCCATGTAGGATATTTGTAGAACGGCACCAGCCGGAGCACTCAAAGAAAAATTACCATCAAAGTCAGTAACCGTACCTGTCGTTGTGCCTTTAATTATGATATTGGCACCGATAATGGGTTCGCCATTAGCAGCATCGAGAACCGTACCGGAAACAGCCGTTTGGGCAAAAGAGCTCAAACTCAGACTAACCGCCACTAAAATCAATGCTATTCTTAAATAAATGTTTTTCATATTATCCTAATTTATATATTTCTGAACCTATTAGTCTTCTACATATTTCATCTTATCCTCACCGAGCGTCATTGCTTTATCCTTTGCAGAGAAAGCACTAATCAAAAGCTCTTGGAAGCCATTTGCTTTCGTTTCGTCCGATTTAACGCCATCTTTCTCGGTATGAGTTTTGATATTACCCTTACTTAAGATAGTAAATTTCTTACCATTGGTCATATTACTGAACACCCAAGTGCCATTTTCGATTACAACACTCTCAATCTCATACTTAGATTCTTCCGGATGTTTATAATAGTTGGTATCATATACCGCCGTCCAGCAGGAATAGGTCAGCGTATGCGGAACGGAACCTATTTGGGAACCAAATTGAACCGCTACAAAATGCTCCGTTGCATTACCCACCGTTGTGTAAGACTCAAGGATACGCGATTTCTCCGTTCCTTTAGCTGCAATGGCATTATAGAAGCCGGGTTTATCACTCTTCTCCTTGTAAAAAACGGTATCACGAACAGACTTGCCAAACTCCTCGTTGTACCAATGAATAGAATCACGCATCGTTTCTACATAAGAAATCAACGCAGCGAGGGAGTCTGCATTAATATCCCTACTCGTGACTTCTTGGAAGTCAAGGTAGTATTGGGTTACTTTGGTGGTGTCTTGATAAATCGTAGAATCACGATATACCCATTCGTTCGTCAACAGAGCAAAGTCCGTATAGGTTTTCGAATAGGTGTCGTAGATATTCAACAGCGAAGACGCATAAGCATATCCTTGCTCATCGTACAAAGCATTGTGAACCCAAGTCATGGGATACGTTTGTTCCCCTTGAATGATGTCCAATAAGAAAGATGTTCCATCCTGTGAAAAACCTTTGTCCGCCCATACAAAATTGGCTTCGGTGGACTCATAAACTCTCGCATTTCCACTTGAGATGGCAAAGAAATTACCCGTGTAAGCTTCTTTGTCAAGTACATACTGTGTCATCGTTGATTGCATCTTTACCGAGTCAACCAACCAACCCACATACATTCCGCGCATATTGGCATCGCCCGTTTTTTCCATCGTGCTGATAACATCGTTATCCTTCTTACACGACACAAAAACCATCGCTAACGCCATTACGCTAAATAGTAATTTTGTTTTCATGTTGTTAATATTTTTTGTTGTTTGTTGTTTTTCTAGGGAATCTAGGATATCTAGGGAATCTAGGTTATCTAGGGAATCTAGGTTATCTATTTCTTTTCTTTAATTAAGGAGACGCTGATAGCACCTAAAACGAGTAGCACACCGGCAACGACCAACATACCCGCTTGCGCGCCTGCGCATATATATTTAAGGATAAGACCACCCACAAGGGCTGCAATAATCTGCGGCAAACAAATCGTGCAGTTAAACAGACCCAAGTAATAGCCCATATTGTCGCCCTTCAGCGAGTTCGTCAAAATAGTGAACGGCAAAGCCAACATCGCAGCCCAAGCGGCACCAACGAGAGCATAACTAACCCAGAGAACATATTGGTCATGAACCAAAATGATAGAAGCAAAACCGATAGCACCCACGATAAGCGAGATAGCATAAGCGCCCTTATTGCCAAAGCGTTTCTCCAACCACGGCAACACCATTGCCCACAAAAGCGAACCACCTGCCTGAACGGCAAAGACAACGCCTACCCAGTTACCGGCAGCTTGGAACTCAGCCACACCGGCCTTAATACCATCCCAACCGAAACACAAGGTGGCGATAGCTCCGTTGGAGTAGTTCCACATAAACAAGAAAGCAGACCAGCAGAAGAACTGAACCAAACCTACCGTCCAGAAAGTACCGGGAGCATTGACAAGCAATTTAATGAAACTCGGATTATCCTTTTTCTCCTTCTTCGCTTTAAGATCAACGCCATGGAAAGCAGCATACTCCTCAGGGTTCATCTCCTTAACGGTCATAAAGGTATAGAGAGAACAGATAATGAGAATAGCTGCACCCAAGTAGAATGCCCACTTAACCGAATCGGGAACAACACCCTCCACAATATCGCCATTAGCATCATACACCTCATTGGCAATCATGCACACTTTGGTTAAGAAAATAGGCAATAAATAACCTACTACCGAACCGGCATTGCAAAGGAAGGACTGAATAGAATAAGCTAAACCTTTCTGTTCCTCGTTCACCATATCGCCCACCATCATCTTAAACGGCTGCATAGCGATATTGATACTCGTATCCAAGAACATGAGACTGAACAAACCGAACCACATGGCTGCATTCAATCCCAAGAACGAATACAGAACCGCCTGATTAACGCCATTCTCGTCAATAAAGAAATTACCGGCATTAGGCAACAGCATCATCACGGCAACGGCGATAAGCGCACCGACCAACAGATAAGGCTTGCGGCGACCTAATTTGCACCACGTTTTGTCACTATACTTACCAATCAGCGGCTGAACAATCATACCCATAAGGGGAGGCAATATCCAAAAGAAAGACAATTGGTGAGGGTCAGCGCCCAATGTGGCAAAAATACGGGAGATATTGGCACTCTGCAAGGCATACGCTATCTGAACGCCAAAGAAGCCAAAAGAGAGATTAAAAAGTTGTCTAAAAGACAAGTTGCGTTTTTCCATAAATAGATGTTCTAAACTTAAGCGGCTGCAAAGATACTAAATTATCTTGATACATGCAAATTTTTTTGCAATTTTAACGAAAAAAATCGTTTTTACTTGCATATATGAATTATATTGTGTATCTTTGCACGCTTATTTGATAAATATGTGCAATATAATTATATGACAACGCATGATGAATTGATTGCTGCTTTGCAGCATAATTTTGGGTTTGATTCCTTCAAAGGAAACCAAGAAGCTATTATTAACAATCTGATGGAAGGCAAGGACACGTTCGTTCTGATGCCTACGGGTGGCGGTAAATCGCTATGCTACCAATTGCCGTCCCTGCTCATGGACGGTATGGCTATTGTCGTTTCTCCCCTTATCGCTCTGATGAAGAACCAAGTAGATGCGATGCGTAACTACTCCGAAGAAGACGGAGTGGCACACTTCATCAACTCCTCCCTCTCCCGTCCGGAGATTGCCGCCGTTAAGCAAGATGTGTTGGACGGTAAGACCAAGCTCCTCTATTTGGCTCCCGAGTCCTTGCAAAAAAGCGAGAATGTAGATTTCCTCAAGGGTGTAAAGATTTCTTTCTATGCCGTGGATGAGGCTCACTGTATTTCTGAATGGGGACACGATTTCCGCCCCGAGTACCGCCAGATACGCGCCATGGTAGAGCGCATCGGTAAGGCACCTATCATTGCCCTTACCGCTACTGCCACCCCCAAGGTGCAACACGATATCCAAAAGAACTTGGATATGATGGATGCTACCGTCTTTAAGTCCTCTTTCAATCGTCCTAATCTATACTACGAGGTTCGTCCTAAAAACGAAGATGTAGATAAAGACTTGATTCGCTATGTCCGTTCAATGAACGGCAAATCGGGTATCATCTATTGCCTCGCCCGTAAGGAAGTAGAAGATTTGGCACAGACCTTGCAGGTGAATAATATCTCCGCCTTGCCCTATCATGCCGGTATGGACGCCCAAACGCGCACGGAAAACCAAGACGCTTTCCTTATGGAGAAATGTCAAGTCATTGTAGCTACTATCGCCTTTGGTATGGGTATTGACAAACCCGATGTGCGCTTCGTTATTCACTACGACATACCAAAATCGCTCGAGGGTTACTACCAAGAGACCGGTCGTGCCGGACGTGACGGAGGAGAAGGACAATGTATCTGTTACTACAGTCCAAAGGATATAGAGCGTCTCCGTAAGTTCCAACGCGATAAAGCCGTTTCCGAACAGGAGATCGGCAACCTGCTGCTCTTTGAGACGCAGCAATATGCCGAGTCCTCCATCTGCCGCCGCAAACTGCTCCTTCACTATTTTGGAGAAGAATACGAAGAGGATAACTGCGGTTGCTGTGACAACTGCCGCAAGACCTACCGCATGGAGGACTGCTCCGAATTGCTCCAAATCATACTGGAAACGATTGTTCAACTCAACGAGAAATTCAAAGCCGAGCATATCGTAGATATCTTGCACGGCAACGAAACGGCAGCTGTTATCAGTTACCACCACGGAGGTTTAGAGAACTACGGCGCAGCCGATGACGAAGAGGAATCAACCTTATACGCTATTATCCGTCAAGCCATGCTGGACGGGTATCTGACCAAAGATATAGAGTCGTACGGTGACCTTAAGATTACCCCCGACGGCCGTAAGTTCCTCAAGAGAGGAGGCAAATTCGAAGTACCCATCGAGGTACATAACGAGGACGAGGACGAGATTGTAGAACCCACCGGAGGCGTGACTTGCGCCGCAGCGGACGATGTGCTCTTCTCTATTCTGAAGGACATACGCAAGAAAATCAGTAAGCAACAAGACGTACCGCCCTTTGTTATCTTCCAAGACCCCTCTTTGGAAGCGATGGCAACGACCTATCCTATCACCCTTGAAGAGTTGCAAAATATACCGGGTGTGGGTGCCGGCAAAGCCAAACGTTACGGAGACGAGTTCATACGCGTTATCAAGGAGTATGTAGAAGAAAACGAGATTATCCGTCCCGAAGACTTGCGCGTTCGTACCGTTGCCAAAGACTCCACCCGTAAGATTGGCATCATTCAAGCCATCGACCGCCGCGTAGCCCTCGACGATCTGGCAGAGTCATTAGGTCTGTCCATGGAAGAGATGTTGGAAGAGATTGAGGCTATCCTCTACAGCGGAACCAAACTCAATATCAACTACTTCATTAACGAAGTGGTCGATCCCGACGAACTGGCGGACATATACGACTACTTCAAGAACGCGGATAACGATAATATCAAAGCCGCCATGGAAGAATTAGGCTACGACTACTACGACGAACTGCACGTCCGCCTTGTGCGTATCAAGTTCCATAGTGAACTGGGCAACTAATGAAGATTGAAGATTGAAGACTGAAGATTGGTGAGGGAAGGGCAAATTGATATGATTAGTTTGGGTTGCTCCAAGAACCTCGTGGATTCGGAGCGCCTAATGCGACAACTGGAACTTGTCGGCTGGCATTGTGTCCCTGACGCAACCAAACCGACAGGAGAGGTGGCTATTATCAATACCTGCGGTTTTATCGGCGACGCCAAAGAGGAGAGTATCCGCACTATACTCCAATTCGTAGAGCGCAAAAAGAAAGGAAAACTCAATAAACTCTATGTCATGGGGTGCCTGAGCGAACGCTATCTCCACGACTTGGAGAAAGAGATACCCGAAGTAGATGGCTTTTATGGCAAGTTCAATTACCTTGACATTGTCAGAGAGTTGAAAGTGGAAAGTTTAAAGTTGAAAGGTGCGTCCGCGCACTCCGATAAAGCACCTAACGGCGATAGTTTAAAGTATGAGCGTAAACTGACTACCCCTAAACACTACGCTTATGTCAAGATCTCCGAGGGTTGCAACCGTATGTGCTCCTACTGCGCGATACCCCTCATCACCGGTCGGCACACCTCGCGACCGATGGACGAGATACTGAGTGAAGTGCGTTGGCTCGTTGAACAAGGCGTTCGCGAGTTCAATATCATTGCCCAAGACCTGTCTTCCTACGGGTTGGACTTAGACGGCAACCAACACCGCCTCGCGGAACTGATAGACCAAATGGCACAAATAAAAGGCGTTGAGTGGATACGACTGCATTATGCCTACCCCACCGACTTCCCTTACGATATACTGCCCGTGATGGCAAAGCACCCTAATGTGTGCAAGTACCTTGACATCGCGTTGCAACACTGTACCGACCATATGTTAGGGCTGATGCGACGACACATAAGCGCAGCTGAACAAGATGCACTCATTGAGCGTATCCGCCGCGAAGTGCCGGATATATGTCTGCGCACCACATTGATGGTGGGACACCCAGGAGAGACAGAGGAAGATTTTGCTACCCTTAAGCAATGGATAAGCAAGGTTCGTTTTGACCGAATGGGCGCTTTTGCCTACTCCGACGAAGAAGGGACATATGCTAATAAGCACTACCAAGACGATATACCCGAAGCCGTCAAACAGGCACGTTTGGCAGAACTGATGGCTATTCAGCAAGGCATATCCGCCGAACTGCTCGCACAGAAAATAGGACAGGTAGTGCGCGTTATTATCGACCGCAAGGAAGGCGATTACTATATCGGTCGAACCGAACAAGATAGTCCCGAAGTGGATTGTGAGGTAATCATTTCCGCCTCCAAGCCCCTCACCAAAGGGCGTTTCTACAACGTGACCATCACCAAAACAGAAGAATTTGATTTATACGCAATATGCTAACTAAAGACTTAATTAACAACATTGCCGGTCAAACACAAATGACCAAGAAACGCACCGAGGAACTACTCGATGCCACGACCCACGTAATCATCAAGTCCCTCATGGAAGGTAAGACCGTCCAATTGCAAAACCTCGGCGTACTCGAAGTGAAAGAACGCAAGGAACGCACGATCATCCTTCCCAAATCGGGAGAACGCGTCACCGCACCTGCCAAGCGTCAACTGAGTTTTCGCCCAACCGTATCCCTTAAAAACGACCTCAAACAAATAGACAACCATGACTAAACTCAATTGGATAGAACTGCGCAAAGCCGTGGCTGCCCATCTCGGAACCTCCGAGCGTGAGACCGCTGCGTTCATGAATGCGCTTATCACACAGATACAACTCGGACTGAAGAACGAACGCCAAGTGCGCATCACAGGTTTGGGCACCTTCCGCTTGCAAGAAGTGTCGCCCCGCAAAAGCGTGGACGTGACCACCGGTCAAGCCATCGTTCTGCCCGGGTATAACAAAGTGGTCTTTGTACCCGAAATAGGAATCAAAGAACTAGTACAAACAGACATTCCCACTACCAACGAAGAAGAGGATACACCCCTCCAACGCCTCGGCAAACAAGCCGACGAGATAGTCGCTATCATCCAACGCGACATCAACACCGGAGTGTCTCCGGAGACAAATACCGAAGTGCCTCCAGAGGCGGATAGCGCAGAGCCTGCACAGGCAGAGGAGAAGAAGACGGAGAAGGCATATCACTTTGTGCGTGACTTGCTGATTACGATTAGTGTTATCATTGTTCTCCTTGTAGGTTGTTACTTCGGTCTTCGCACCGGCATCCGCCACTGGATTGACGACAAACTGCACCAAGTGGAACAAGTCATAGTCGCACCGATAGACACCCTAGAGAAACTAGATACCCTAGAAAAACTAGATACCCTAGGAAAACTAGATACTCTAGAAGAACCAGAGATTCCAGATCAACCCAAAGAACGTATTTATACTGAGTTTATTGCTACGGAGACGGTGGGTAAGGGTTCGCGTTTGGCTTATTTGGCACGTAAGTATTACGGGCAAACGGACTTATGGGTGTTTATCTACGAAGCTAATCGGGACCAATTCCCGAACCCCAATGACATAAAAGCAGGGGATAAACTTCGTATTCCTAAACTATCCACGGAGTTGCAAGACTTGAGCAATCCTGCCAACCGTCAATTGGTAGATCAATTGCTGGAAGAATATACTAAATGACCGAAGATGTCATCCACATAGAGAAAGCGTGTACCCATAACTTACAAAACGTTACGGTCGATATACCCCGTAATCAGTTGGTGGTTATCACAGGCGTGAGCGGCAGCGGCAAGTCGTCGCTCGCTTTTGATACCCTTTATGCCGAAGGGCAACGCCGTTATGTGGAGAGCCTCAGTGCTTATGCGCGTCAGTTCCTTGGGCGGATGCAGAAACCCGACGTGGAGAAGATAGAGGGTATTCCGCCCGCTATTGCTATTCAGCAGAAAGTGACTTCGCGTAATCCTCGCTCTACGGTAGGGACGGTGACAGAGATATACGACTACCTTAAATTATTATTCGCGCGCGTAGGACACACCCTTTCTCCCATCTCCCACGAAGAGGTGAAGCGCAATACGGTTCGGGATGTGGTTAATCTCTTTAAGCAGCAACCGACAGGCAGCAAACTCTATCTTCTCGCCCCTTGTCATGAGACAAGCACAAGTGCAATCAACAAGAAACTCAAGGTCTGGCAAGAGGAAGGATTCTCTCGTCTTTGGATAGATGGTCAAGTCGTCCGAATAGACGATTATCCTACAGGCGGAGCCAATCCTACAGCGCAGCGGTCTTACAGCGAAGCGGTCCTTCAGCGAAGCGGTCTCCACTTACTAATCGATCGTCTCGTCAAGGACGATGATAAGGCAACACTAAACCGCTTTGCCGATTCGGTTCAAACGGCTTTCTTTGAGGGTGAGGGACAATGTCGTCTCCTATCGGACGAGATAGACGTCGCTTTCTCTGAGAAGTTCGAGAAAGACGGGATAACCTTTATGGATCCCAGTGAGCACTTGTTCGATTTTAATAGTCCCGTTGGGGCTTGTCCCCTTTGTCATGGACAAGGAATAATAGCGGGCATTGACCCCGATCTGGTCGTTCCCGATAAGACCAAGTCTATCTATGAGGGGGCTATCTTATGCTGGAATAGCGAGTCGATGAGTGAGTGGCGTAATGCCCTTATCTACAACGCAGCACTATTCGATTTTCCTATTCATACGCCTTTCTACCAACTCACAGACGAACAGAAACGCCTGCTGTGGCGGGGTAATGAGCATTTCAAAGGACTGAACGAGTTCTTCCAAATGTTGGAAAAAGAGCAATACAAGAAAGTGCAGTATCGTGTCATACTCAATCGTTACAAGGGCAAGACCATCTGTCCCGAGTGCGGAGGACTGCGATTACGCAAAGAAGCGACTTACGTCTATGTGGGCGACAAGAACATAACGGACATCATGACCATGTCCATCAGTGCCCTCAAGCCGTGGTTTGAGAATCTGCGACTCACCAAATCGGAGCAACTCGCCGCAGCACCTCTACTCAAGGAAATCAAATCGAGGCTGCAATTCATGGAAGATGTAGGGCTCAGTTACCTCACACTCCACCGAACGAGTAGCAGTCTGAGTGGTGGTGAGAGCCAGCGCATCAACCTTGCCAAGTCGTTGGGTAGCAGTTTGGTGGGTTCTCTTTATGTGTTAGACGAACCCAGTATCGGTCTGCACGCACGCGATACAGAGCGGCTCATTCACGTACTCAAAGACTTGCGCGATTTAGGCAATACGATTGTAGTCGTGGAGCATGATGAGGATATTATTCAAGCAGCGGACACGATTATCGAGATTGGTCCCGCAGCCGGTAGCCACGGCGGTCAAGTGACTTATATCGGTCAATCCAAAGCGGAGATGTTCCCTATGACTATTCCCTCTTTCCGCCGGCTGTGGAATAACTATATCGAACTGATGGGTGCTTCCGAAAATAACCTCAAGAACCTCAATGTTCGTTTCCCACTCAATGTAATGACGGTTGTGACGGGTGTGAGCGGTAGTGGTAAATCGTCGCTGGTTAGTCGTGTACTCTACCCCGCCCTTTGTAAGTTATACGGTGGCGTGGCAGAGCACACAGGCAGTTATAGCCATGTGGCAGGCAGTACACACTTGATTAAGAACGTGGAGTTTGTGGATCAGAATCCGCTCAGTAAGTCGTCCCGCTCTAATCCGGTGACATACCTCAAGGCTTTTGACGAGATACGTAAACTCTTTGCCGACCAACAACTCGCTATTCAGATGGGTTTCACTCCAACGCATTTCTCTTTTAATACTCCCGGAGGGCGTTGCGAACAATGCCAAGGCGAAGGAACGATAACGATACAGATGCAGTTCATGGCAGACCTTATACTCGAATGTGAGCAATGCCATGGCAAACGATATAAACAAGATGTGCTGGACGTGCTCTATCGGGGCAAGTCCATCTACGATGTGTTAGAGATGACCGTTGATGAAGCCATTGAGTTCTTCTCCGAAGACCCCGAGTGCAAGAAGATTGTACAACGCCTACGTCCCCTTCAACAAGTGGGTATCGGTTATGTCAAATTAGGGCAATCGTCCTC
>JAZLMS010000029.1:0-57186 GCA_045598805.1 Paludibacteraceae bacterium
CGATCCGACCGCAGAGGACATCATCTTAGATGTTAATCCGGCTACCAGTCAACTCCGCAGGACCGAAACAGGTTTCTTCGTTGAACTCAATTCCAATAACAATGAGAAACTCTACCTCGATTTCTCTAAAGAACTGAATTCCGTACTGGGTTACGAAACCGACCTGACCAAGGCCAATGTTGCAACGACTTACTTCACTCCCGAAGCAAGTAGCTACTACGGCCTCCAATATACGGTGGATGCCGGAACCTTGCGTCTCGACCGTACTGGAGAAGACTCTCTCGGTTATGACCTGTTCCGCGTACAAGCCAATGCCCTCGTTTCGGCTCTCCTTGAGGATACCGAACTCGAAGAGAAAAAAGCCGATGGTAAGTATTACTACTACGACGACGTGAAGTGGGTCCGCGTTGATACCACCATTCGCTTTAAAGCCGGTCTGGAATTAGACGAGGAAGTGGAAAATGTCGAAGTGGCTTACACCTTGGAAGAGATTTCGATTACTCCTAAATTAGATGAGGGTTGGTTCTTGCTGCAAGGTAAGAGCGCTGATGGCTTGCAAATGGCTATTGTCTTCCTCAATGACCACGATGATGCTGACATCACGATCCCTGCAGGCGAATATACTTTCGCTTCCACGATGGAGAACAACACTTGCTTCGCTTCTCCAGGTCTTGATGCAGCAGGCTCACCGCAAGCATCTTACTTGGCTAAGCCCAATCCGATTTTGACGTTCTTGATTGATAAGATTTGGTTCCTCACTGCCGGAAAAGCTCAGGTTGCTAAGGACGAGGATAACAAACTGATGGTTCTCATCGAAGCTACCAACTCGAACAAACGTACGGTTACCATCAACGTGAATGATTATCACGTAGTAACGGCTCTGAGCAACGTGAAGAAGGACGTTAAGGCTATCAAACGCATCGAGAATGGCAACGTCGTTGTCGAGCGCAACGGTCGCAAGTACAATATGCTTGGCTTCTAAACTAGTACAACCTAGTACTACATAGAACAATTTAGGACTCACTGGAAAAGGCGCAATTTTGCGCCTTTTCTTTTGTTTTTTGCAAATATATTTTGCCATACCAAATTTTTGTTGTACTTTCGGACGCCGCCTTGCTGCGCAATTCCCCCTTTAACTTTGCAGTCGCACGTTTATTAATATGAGCTATATTTTGGGCACAACGGCTGATGCCGTCTAATACTCCTTTTGTTCTATATTTTTGTGGGCAAACTCCCAAAAAATATCCCAAAAGTACTATTAATTGATTAAAAAATCAATTTTGTGCCCAAAATATTTGCTCATACCAAATTTTTGTTGTATATTTGCAGCGACATTTAGGGTCTATAAATTAAATTGGGTGCAAAAGGGCATCCGTAAAACGTTAAATTATTATGAATATCATTACAAAGGAAGTTAAACTTCCGGATGGTCGAGTTGTCAAACTCGAAACAGGCAAGCTCGCTAAACAGGCTGACGGAGCCGTTATGGCTACCCTCGGCAACACGATGATTCTTGCCACTGTTTGCAGCGCAAAAGACGCTGTTCCCGGTACCGACTTTATGCCGCTTACCGTTGAGTACAAAGAAAAATACGCAAGCGCAGGTCGCTTCCCCGGCGGATTCACCCGTCGTGAGGGTAAAGCGTCTGACTACGAGATTCTGATTGCTCGTCTCATTGACCGCGCATTGCGTCCTCTCTTCCCCGCTAATTATCACGCCGAGACGTTCGTTAACGTAACGCTTTATTCGGCTGACGGCATCGATATGCCGGAGTCTATCGCCGGCTTGGCAGCCGGTGCAGCTCTTGCTTGCTCGGATATACCCTTTGAGGGTCCCGTTTCCGAGGTACGCGTAGCTCGCGTTAATGGTGAGATGGTGATTAACCCCACTTTCGAACAATGCGAACAAGCAGACCTTGAACTCATGGTTGCCGCTACATATGACAACATCATGATGGTAGAAGGTGAGATGAAGGAAGTGCCCGAGAGCGTTATGCTTGAGGCTATCAAAGCCGCTCACGAGGCTATCAAACCGCAATGTCTCGCTATCAACGAGATGATGAAGGCTTACGGCAAAGAGGCTAAACGCGAATACTGCCACGAAGTGAACGACGACGAACTCAAACAAGCCGTTCATGACTTCAGTTATGCTCGCGCTTATGCACAAGCCACTTCTTCCGATACGGATAAGCATCACCGCGAGGCTATGTTCTCGCAGATCTGCGAAGACTTCAAGACGGAGAAACTTGACTATATGCAAGCCCGCGCAGAGGCTTTAGGCATTGACGTAGATGAGATCGCCGCTATGGTGGATCGCTACTACCACGATGTAGAGAAAGAGGCTATGCGTCGCGCTGTGCTCGATGAGGGCAAGCGTCTGGATGGTCGTAAGACCACGGATATACGTCCTATCTGGTGCGAGGTAGGTTATCTGCCCGGCCCTCACGGTTCGGCTATCTTCACACGCGGTGAGACCCAATCGCTCTCCACTTGCACGCTCGGTACGAGTCGTGACGAGAAGATGGTGGATGAGGCACTCATTCAAGGTTCGGAGAAGTTCTTACTGCACTATAATTTCCCGCCCTTTGCTACGGGAGAAGCCAAGGCTCAACGCGGCGTAGGTCGTCGTGAGATTGGTCATGGTAACTTGGCTTGCCGTGCGCTCAAGAACATGGTTCCGGAGGACTTCCCGTACTCGGTACGCGTTGTTTCGGATATCCTTGAGTCTAACGGTTCGTCTTCGATGGCTACCGTTTGCGCAGGCTGCTTGGCTCTCATGGATGCCGGTGTACCGTTGAAGAAACCCGTTAGCGGTATCGCTATGGGTATGATTTCCGAACTGGTTAACGATAAACTGAATTATAAGATTCTGTCCGATATCCTCGGTGATGAGGACCATCTTGGCGATATGGACTTCAAGACGACGGGTACTCGTGACGGTCTGACCGCTTGCCAAATGGATATTAAAGTCGATGGTTTGAGTTACGAAGTATTGGAGAACGCTTTGGAGCAAGCTCATCAAGCTCGTATGTTCATTCTCGATAAGATATGCGAGTGCATGCCCGCTCCGCGTGCTGACCTCAAGCCTCACGCTCCGCGTATCACGTCCTTCTATATCCCGAAGGATATGATTGGTGCTGTCATTGGCCCCGGCGGTAAGATTATTCAAGGTATCCAAGCCGAGACTGGCGCTGTCGTTTCGATTGAAGAAGACGAGAAGGGCGGTAAGGTGGAAGTAGCTTCCAATAACGGCGAACAGATGGCAGCCGCCATTGCTAAGATCAAAGCTATCGTGGCTCTGCCCGAAGTAGGGGAGAGTTATGAGAGTACCGTTAAGTCGATTATGCCTTATGGTTGCTTTGTAGAGTTCATGCCGGGTAAGGAAGGTCTGCTGCATATCTCTGAGATAGACTGGAAACGTTTCGATACGATGGAGCAAACGGGTATCAAGGAGGGCGATAAGATTATGATTAAACTCCTTGAGGTTGATCCTAAGACCGGTAAGTTCCGTCTCAGCGCTAAGGCATTGAAGGAGAAACCCGAAGGCTACGTAGAGCCCGAGCGTCCCGGTCGAGAGCCTCGACACGCAGATGGCCATTCGGATAACCGTGGTGACCGTGGTCCGCGCCCAGAGCGTCGCGGTCCCCGTCCCGGTCGAGAGCCTCGACACGCAGATAGCCATTCGGATGGTTACAGCGACTTCGAAGGCGATGGCGCTAAGTTAGAGAAATAACATTCAACAAATACGCCATAACAGCCCTTGTGCTGTGTTTAAATGCGCTTTTTTGTCAATTCGGCAGAAAAGTGCATTTTTATTTGCATATGTCAGAAAAAAGTTGTAACTTTGCACAAAAATATAAATCTATGAAAAAACGTGACCTTATTCTCTTTGGCGTTATGGTTGTTCTCTTTGCCGGAATAACGCTACTGCAACATTACCGACAACAGCCAAAAGGCGCTAAATACGACTTCGTCAGTATCTCCCATGAGATACCCGACGTGCTTCTCGACATACGCTATCACGGTACCTATAATTTCGTAGGCGCTCGCGTCGATGGCTACGACGAACCTATCGCCCTCATGACGCGCCAAGCCGTTGATTCGCTCAAAAAAGTGAGTGAAGACTTATTGCAACAAGGTTATCGACTCAAGATTTTCGATGCCTATCGTCCTCAACGTGCTGTGAACCATTTCGTTCGTTGGGCAAAGGATGTGAACGACACTATCACCAAACAGTATTTCTATCCCGACTTAGCCAAAGATAGGCTCTTCCCCGAAGGGTTTATCTGTGAGCGCAGTTCGCACACGCATGGTTCAACGATTGACCTCACGCTCTTTGATATGACGACCGAGCGCGAAGTTGATATGGGCGGCACGTTTGACTGGTTTGGTTTTAGTTCCTATCCCTCTTATACGGACTTGACGGAGGAACAATTAGCGATGCGTCATCTCCTTCGTGAGACGATGATGAAGCACGGTTTCAAACCCTTTGATACGGAGTGGTGGCATTTCACCTTAGCCAACGAACCTTATCCCGACACCTTCTTTGACTTCCCCGTCTCTCTCCAATCCATTAAAACCACGGACAACTAACGACTAAGGACTAACAATATGCAGAATGGTTATCGTATAGGTGACCTCTTCGACCGCATTGCCGGTTCGTACGACAAGCTCAACCACTTGCTCTCGCTTAATATTGACCGCCGGTGGCGTCGTCGTGCTGTCAGCGAAATGCCAAACACCAAACACCAAACACCCAATACCGTCCTCGACGTTGCCATTGGTACAGCCGACCTTACGTTGGAACTCCTGCGCCAAGGTAAAGCCAATCATATAACGGGTTTGGATGTCAGCCGCCAGATGATGGCGATAGGGGAGCAGAAAGTGGCGAAAGCCGGCTATGCCGATAAGGTGACGTTTGAGTATGGTAGTGCGCTTGAGATGCCCTATGAAGATGAGTCCTTTGATGTGGTGACATGTGCTTATGGGGTTCGTAATTTCTCCGACTTGGAGCGTGGCTTAAGTGAGATGTATCGCGTTCTCAAACCCGGTGGACAGATGATAATATTAGAGTTCTCGTATCCTACCAACCCTTTGATTAAAGCTTGCTACGACCTTTATTTTACACATATCTTGCCCAGAGTGGGACGCGTGCTCAGTCACGATAAAACGGCATATACCTATCTCAATCAGTCGGTTAAGGCCTTTCCATACGGTGAGGCAATGACCATTAAATTATCAACAGCGGGATTTACAGATGTCCGTTTCAACCCTCTCACCTTTGGAATATCTACGGTCTATATAGGGCATAAGAACTAAACACCTACAAAATAATTTTCCATTTTTACATCAATTGGCATTTTTGTTGTATTTTAATCGGTGTTTTTGTGGTAAATCAATCGGCATTCTTGTGATTTGGTGTATATTTTTTTTGATTTTGTTCACCGAGTTGGCTGACATTTATTTTACATTTTTGTGCTATTTCACTTTACACTTTTGTGGTGTTTTGATAGACAATTATGTGCAAACTTAAAATAATTATCGTTTTTTTGTTCTAATATTTGCATATATGGAAAAAAAACTGTACCTTTGCAGCCGTAAGTGTTGCAAAGACATCAGCAACATAGAGAAAAAGTATGTTAGATAAAGAATTCAATTATTATTTAGAGCATCAGAATGAGCTGTTGCCAAAGTACGAGAATCAGTACCTCACTATTGTCGGAGATAAGGTGGTTGGTGCCTATGCCACTGCGGAAGAGGCATTATATGAGAGTGACGCAAAGTATGCCCCCTGCACTTGTTTAATTCAATTGTGTACCCCCGGAAATGGAGCCTATTCCGTTCGGGCTTATTCTCGTGTTTGTTACTGATATGGCAGCTGTTGTTACATAAGAAACTATAGTTCCCACCTCGGGACTTAATGAGTCCATCGCTCACGAGATGTAAAATGATAAGAACATATAAATTTATGAAAAAACTTTTTACAATAGTATTTGCGCTCACTTGCGCAACGAGTATCTTTGCTGCCAAATACGATTGCTATATTGACGGCATTTATTACAAACTCAACAAAGAGACATTGACAGCAACGGTTACAAATGAATTTGGAGGATGGTCAAACTCTTATTCCAATATAGTTACCATTCCTTCTGCTATTACGTACAAAAAGAAAACTTATTCCGTCACAACGATTGGAAATGCTGCTTTCTCTGGTTGCAAGAGTTTAACTTCGGTAACTATTCCCAATTCCGTAACAACAATTGGAGATGATGCTTTCAATTATTGCAGCGGTTAGACCTCTATCACTATTCCGAATTCCGTCACATCGATTGGAAGTAGTGCTTTTTCTAGTTGCAGCGGTTTGACCTCTATCACTATTCCGAATTCCGTCACATCGATTGGAAGTAGTGCTTTTTCTAGTTGCAAAGGTTTGACCTCTATAACCATTCCCAATTCCGTCATAACGATTGGAAATTATGCTTTCAATAGTTGCAAAGGTTTGACTAAAGTGGAAATTAATTCCAATGCATACTTAAGTCAAATTTTTGATTCAAATTATGGGCAGTGTCCCTATTCTATGTTTGGTTCTCAAGTTACAGAATATGTGATTGGCAATTCCGTCACAACGATTGGAAGTAGAGCTTTTTCTGGTTGCGATGGTTTGACCTCCGTTACCATTCCCAATTCCGTCACAACGATTGGAGAGTGTGCTTTCTCTGGTTGCAAAGGTTTGACCTCGGTGACAATTCCAAATTCCGTCACTACGATTGGAGATGGTGCTTTCAATTATTGCAGCGGTTTGACCTCGGTGACAATTCCAAATTCCGTCACATCGATTGGAAGTAGTGCTTTTTCTAGTTGCAAAGGTTTGACCTCTATAACCATTCCCAATTCCGTAACAACAATTGGAGAGAGGACTTTCTATTTTTGCTCCGGTTTGACCTCTGTCACTATTGGCAATTCCGTTACAACGATTGGACGTGAAGCTTTCTGGGGTTGCTCCAGTTTGACATCTGTTACTATTCCGAATTCCGTCACAATAATCGGAGGTTATGCTTTCTGGGGTTGCAAAGGTTTGACATCGGTAACGATTCTTAATCCAAATATAAAAATAGAACGCTTTGCATTCACCGACTGCACAATAACCGATCTCTATTGTAGAGAATCCGTAATTTTTGAGATATTAAGTAAAAACGTTCATCATCTCAGCAGTGAAGAACTTCAGTATTGCCTTCCCTTTGACCAATATGCAAAAGGATTTGTTGAATCGCGTATTAACGAGTGGCAAAAGAAGGGCGAGTTTGAAAGAACTACCGATTGGCAAGCGCGCGTAACCGAAACCTCACGTAAACAAAAGATAGATGCCCTCATTCGTGACGCAAAGAAAAACTATTTAACTCACTATCATAAAAGGAATAACGCAACCTTCTCCTTAGGAACGTACGATGCTGACAACGAGGTTTATCTTGTTCAAAGTAGTAACGGGCAAGACTTATTAGTGGTTATTCCCTTTGCTGATGCCTCTTACGTTCAACAAAATTGGGCAAGTTGCAAAGCCTCTCCTCAATACGATATACAAGGGACAGATATTGTTCTCCAATCGGTTGATTTTACATTCCCCAATAAGAAAACCTATACCTACAAATCGACTCAAGACCTAACATACGCAAAGGCAGACATCCAATATAACTTTGCCCCCATAGAAATCAATCTGCCATCTAACAATGCTGCTCCTCAACCTAAAGGACAACAAACGATTCAACAAACACAACTCGCCATTGGCAAATCGGCTGTGGATACCAATATTCCCAAAACCAATAGCGTAAATGACAAGACCTTTGTAGTCATCCTTGCGAACGAAGATTACGAGTCGGTCGCCTCCGTTCCGTTTGCCAAGAACGATGGTGGTACTTTTAAGAAATACTGCATCAACACCCTCGGTATTCCCGAGAAAAATATCCACCTACGTGAGAATGCCACCCTTAATAATATGCGCTCGGAATTAGGTTGGCTCAAACAAGTCTGCGAAGCCTACAAGGGCGAAGCATCGGTTATCTTCTACTACGCCGGTCATGGTATCCCCGACGAGAACGATAAATCCGCTTACCTACTCCCCGCGGATGGTGACGGACGTTATGTTCAATCGGGATATAAGTTGGATGACCTCTACAAAAACCTCGGTTCTATGCTCGCCAAAAGTGTTACCGTCTTTATGGACGCTTGCTTCAGCGGTTCACAACGTGGCTCAGGAATGTTAGCCTCTGCACGTGGTATTGCTCTCAAATCCAAGGCCGGTGTCCCACAAGGGAATATGGTGGTCTTCTCCGCTGCACAAGGCGATGAGACCGCCTATCCTAACAATGAGCAAGGGCACGGAATGTTTACCTACTATCTGCTCAAGAAACTGCAAGAGACGCAAGGAAATGTCACATTGAAGGATTTAGGCGACTATATTACTACCAACGTTAGCCAACAATCAATAGTGCTTAACAGCAAGTCCCAAACGCCCTGCGTCACCCCTGCCAGTGCCGTGGCTGACAGTTGGCAAAACTGGAAACTGAAATAATATGAAACGCATATTTTTCTTTATCATCGTTTTTTGGTCGATACAACTCTTTGCCGCTAAGCCGGAAAAAGTGGTAGAAGACCCATCGTTCAGTAATGGTGAATGGAGCGTGGTGGTTATTGATTGAGTAAAAACCAAATCAAGGACGAGGAAATGGTTGTATTAACTGATGTAATTATCATTAAAAGGTAATATATCTCCATAAAATAATTAACTATGATTGGTTACAGAATGATTCATCTTGACATTTATGATCTGCTGCACGATCTCCCACACAAACTTCACAAGCGTCCTCGCCACAAATCAGAACAAGAAGATACAGAAGAAAAGCCGAAATAACTTTTCCTAAAAAACTATACATCGTCCTAAATTTGTTGACACGTGCAGTGTGCCATTGGCACTTTTCGCGAACAACCCATTTTTGTCCGTGAAAATTCGGATTAAAAATGTAAGTTGTTGATTTACAGAATTATTACTACGTGAGGATATATGTTATGTCTCTTTTGCGTGCATTTTATGCGCGCCTCGTTACCATGTCCCTTCGCAAAGATTTGCAATCTTTGCTTCCCCCTTAAGGGGGTTAGGGGGCTTTCTGTCACCTTCAATTAGCCTCCAATGTCACAACAATGTCACTACATAGTCACAACTTCTCCATACCTTTTCTTGCCTATCGTAATCCTCTACACGCAGTATCTATCTGCCTCTGCGTGTACTACCTCACTACCAACTCCGCGTGATTACCGCGTGATTACCGCGTGATTACCGCGTTCGTCTAAGGGGGTGACCGAGACGGTTCTTTGTTCTTATCCCGCTCTTACATAGCTGCCGCTGACAATGCTGACAATGCTGACATCACTTTCTTATATACACATACGCGCGGGTGGGGTTTATAAAACAATCGTCACCAGCGTCACAATTCGGGAAGTCGTAGCGTTTATTTGCGCAATACGGCAAAAAGGTGACTTGCTAATAGAGCTATGGTAAGTGCCAAGATAACCCAGGCACAGGGATTATGGGGCATAAAGCATACGGAAAGTATGCCATCTATTGCCATAGCAGATAAAAGAACCCAATAAGGTGCGCGTAAAAAGGTGTGCTTTGTAACTTGTTCGCTCAATAGATACGTTACTATACCTCCTACGATTAGCAATAGTCCACACATAAGACTAAAATAAATACAGGCGTGCTGCATAGACGGAGCGAGAGGAGATAGTTTTCCTAAAATAACGGGTGAGAAAGTAGCGGCAATATGCACAACACCCATTAGGGCAATGCCTATTGCAAGGATTTTGGTTAATCTGTTTGTTTTCATATTGTTATATGTCATTGGTGATTATGTAATTTTCAGCAAAATTACTAAAAAGAAATGATATGTGCAAATATAATAAACCATCTGATAAGTTGATGTTGCATAAAACAAAAGCGACCGAGAAGGTCGCTTGAAGGGTGGAATGTGGGGCTCGAACCCACGACACTCGGAACCACAATCCGATGCTCTACCAACTGAGCTAAGACCACCATAAAGATTTACGATTGGACGATTTACGATTTACAATTTAATAACACTAAACATAAACCAAAACTGCTTATCAATCGAAATCGGGTGCAAAGGTACTGTTTTTTTTTGATATACGCAAATTTTTTTGCATTTTTCTCACGAAAAACTTCAAAAATCAATCAATTAACCATGGTCAATCCTTCGATGACCGTTCGATGACCCTTCCGTGACCCTTCGATGAGGTACGGTAAATGATACACTGATGACACACTGAAAGCCCTTTGAGAGAGACTACTGAGATAGATGAGTGTAAACGGCAAAAGTATGCGGATAGGGGTTGTTTTCGTCTGCCTCTTGACGCTCGGAACTGACGAGTTGCCACTCAGTCTCCTTGATTTCAGGGAAGAAGGTGTCCGCATCTTTCCACGAATGATGGATGTGCGTGATGTATAGCTTGTCCGCGATAGGCATAAACTGGCGATAGACCATGCCACCGCCGATGACGAAGGCTTCAGCTGTGGATTGTGGATTGTGGATTGTGGATTGTTTTATTGCTTCCTCGATGGAATATGCCATTTCGGCTCCCTCGTACGCGTGTTCCTTATTATCCGTAATAACGATATTGCGGCGATTGGGTAAAGCGTGCGTGCCCGTCGTCTTATTGATAGGCAGACTGAGGAACGTGCGTTCACCCATAATAACCGTACTGCCGCTCGTCACGGTCTTGAAATGCTTGAGGTCATTGGGCAAATGACAAAGCAAACCGCCTTGTTTGCCAATCGCATTCTCTTCTGATATTGCAACAATAATACTTATCATATCTCTATAGCTCTACAATAACTCTTAAAAGTTGGGACAAAGTTGGGACAAAGTTGGGACAATGTTGGGACAAAGTTGGGACTTTAGACGCTCACTACACCTGCGATGTGCGGGTGAGGATCATAATTCAATAATTCAAAGTCTTCATATTGGAATCCAAAGAGGTCTTTGACCTCCGGATTGATCTTCATCGTCGGCAGCGGACGCGGTTCACGGCTCAGTTGCAGTTGGACTTGCTCCAAGTGATTGAGGTAGATATGCGCATCTCCGAAGGTGTGCACGAAATCACCCGGCCGTAGCCCCGTCACTTGTGCCATCATCTGAAGGAGTAGGGCATAACTGGCGATATTAAAGGGCACGCCTAAGAATATATCCGCTGAACGTTGGTAGAGTTGCAAGGATAAACGCCCGTTTGCCACATAGAACTGAAAGAGGCAATGACAAGGCGGTAACGCCATCTGATCCACTTCCGCTACGTTCCAAGCACTGACCATCAAACGACGTGAGTCGGGAGTGGTCTTAATCTGCTCCAAAACATTCTTTATCTGGTCAATAGTGCCTCCCTTATAATCGGGCCACGAGCGCCACTGATGCCCGTAAACAGGACCTAAATCGCCCTTCTCGTCCGCCCACTCATTCCAAATACGCACACCATGGTCTTGGAGGTACTTAACGTTCGTATCGCCTTGCAAGAACCATAAGAGTTCGTAAATGATGGACTTGAGGTGCAGTTTCTTGGTGGTGAGAAGTGGGAAACCTTCTTCCAAATTGAAACGCATCTGGTGACCGAAGACGGATAGGGTACCCGTTCCGGTGCGGTCTTCCTTGCGAACGCCCTCTTCGAGGACACGGCGACATAAATTGAGATAGGGTTGCATAGTGGATTGTGCATGGTGGATGGTGGATTGTGGATGGTGGATTGTGGATTGTTAGTAGAGTTTATACGTTGTTTTGAGGACTTTGAACTCGGTACGACGATTGAGGGAATTGCAAATCTCTTGTTTGTCCTTTGGCAACGCCAAAATGAATTTTTCCGTCAACTCTTGCTCTACCGGAATAAAGGCATACTTGGTGTTTGTCGCCTTATCGGCAACGAACGGTTTGTTCTTACCATAGCCTACCGGCGTCAAACGCTCCTTATCAATGCCTTGCTTCGTGAGGTAGGTCACTACCGACTGTGCACGCTTTTGACTGAGTTCGATATTACTGAGCGAATCACCCACCATATCCGTGTGCGCACTGAGTTCAATCGTTATATTGGGATTGTCTTGCAGCAGTTTAACGAGTTGTTGCAATCCGTTTTCCGAAGCCGGTGTGAGATCCCATTTGCCAAACTCGAAGAAGATATTATCCATCGTGATAGGTCTTGAAATAGGATTCAAGACAAAGTCTTGTTCATACGTTTTACTATCCGTGAGATTGAAAGTAGAGAACTGTTCCTTTTGATTGAGGTAACCTCGCGCATAACCAAGCATGAGGTAATTCACATCGCGGTTGAGTTTGAGTTTATACGAACCGTCACGACGCACTTGCAGTTTGCTGTTGGTACCATCATCACCAATCAAACGCAAGGCAGCATCCGAGATAGGTTCACCGTTATTGTCCACCACGCTACCGCTGACGAAGAACTCCATTTGAGGTAAGTCAAAACGATAAATCTGATCATAACCCTTTTTCTGCCCACGATTAGAGGAGAAGAAGCCGTTTTGACTCTCGCCCTCAAAGGTGATACCGAAATCGTCTCCGTTGGAGTTGAAGGGTTGTCCCATATTGAAAAGCGTCCAGCGAACAGGCTCGGCTTCGGTAGGTTTATTGAGGGTGTCCCTCTCCGCTTTGAAGATATCTAAACCACCATATCCGAGATGACCCTTGGAGGCAAAATAAAGCGTTCCGTTGGGGTGAATACAGGGGTAGAGTTCATCATCCGTTGTGTTGATAGTAGGTCCGAGATTGCGGATGTCACTCCAGTCGTTGCCTTCCTTGATAGCCATGTAAATATCCTTACCTCCGTATCCTCCGGGGGCATCAGAAACGAAATACAAGGTGTCTTCGGTAGGGCAGATAGACGGGTGACCAACGGTGATGGAACTGTCCTTGAACAGGATCAGTTCTTGCGGTTCGCCCCACTCGCCACTGGCACGCGAGGAGGTGTAGATCTTAGCGCCCAAGTCTTGTCCGTTGACGGGGCAAGAGTAGGTGAAATACATGGTCTTGCCGTCCTCCGTAAAGCAGCAAACGCCTAATTCGGGTTTACCGACTTGTTTGGTAGCCGTTGAATCGCTTTCATTCTCGCCTTCACTTTCGCTTTCGGTATACAAGCCTTCCGCCAGTCCTATCTCCTCCCATTTGCCGGCAGCGTTCTTGCGGGTGGAGTAGAGTTGGAAGTTCTGCGCACCTGTCACGGGACTGGGGCGTTGCAGCTTCATTCTCTTGTCCGACGAAGACTCCTGCCGATTGCTGGTAAACATCAACGCATCGGCATTATTTCCAATGAAAGCAGGCGCGAAGGAAGAGGAACGCTTAGCATTTAACTCCTTCGCAAGCGAAATCTTATAGCGACTTGTTTCTTTCTTCCACTCGCCGACTTGATTGCAAGCATAATGACCGGCTTGAGCTACGTAATCTGTTGGGTGTGCCTCAAGGTAAATGAGGTAGTTCTTATCCGCCTCTTTGTACTTACCTTGATACTGCAAGACTTGTGCTAAACGGAGATAGACAATGGAGTCTTGGTAATGGTTCCGAATAGCGTTTTGGTAGCAATTTGTTGCACGAGATTGGTTGAGAATACGATAACACTCCGCTTGGTTGAAAGCTACGTGCGCTTTGAGCTGTTTTTGCGTTTTGGTAGAGATGCGACTATAGACTTGTTTATATCGGTCAGCCGCATCGTAATACTCGCCGATAGCAAACTTCTTATCGGCTTTCTTGACACGTGCAGTTATCGAGCAGCCGGTTAATCCGACCGCTAAGAGCAAAATCCCTATACAAGTCTTATACCAATTCATGAATAATGAGACCGGAGCGCAGTTTAGGTTCAAACCAAGTGGCTTTAGGTGGCATGATGTTGCCCGAATCGGCAATGTCAATAATCTGCTTCATCGTGACAGGGTAGAGGGCTAATGCCACTTTCATCTCGCCACTATCGACGCGACGTTTGAGTTCGCCAAGACCACGAATACCGCCTACGAAATCGATACGTTTATCACTGCGTAAGTCTTTGATTCCTAATATATTATCCAAGATAAGACGGCTTGAAACGGATACGTCAAGCACGCCGATGGGGTCGTTGTTATCATAGCGTCCCTCTTTAGCGGTTAGGCTATACCATTGTCCGTCTAAATAGAGGCTAAAATTATGCAAGGCTTGCGGCTGATAGATGTCCGCTCCCTTACATTCTACCTCAAAATCCTCGCTGAGGGTAGCTAAGAACTGCTCTGAGGTAAGGCCGTTGAGGTCTTTGATAACGCGGTTATAGTCCATCACGCGCAGTTGATTATCGGGGAAACAAACGGCTAAGAAGAAGTTATATTCCTCGTCTCCGCGGTGGTTGGGGTTTTGCAGTTTCTTCTCGTTGCCCACCAAAGCCGCCGCCGCCGAACGGTGGTGACCGTCAGCGATATACATCGCCGGAATCTGACGGAAGATAGCGGTGATACGCGCAATCGTCGTTTCGTCATCAATAACCCAGAACGAGTGTCCGAAGCCGTCCAAATCGGATACAAAATCGTATTCCGGCTTGTTGGCAGTAACGGAGGCGATGATAGCGTCTAAATCGTCGCGATGAGGGTAGGCGAAGAAGACAGGTTCGATATTGGCGTTATTTACGCGAACGTGCTTCATTCGGTCTTCTTCCTTGTCCTTGCGGGTCAACTCATGCTTTTTGATGCGTTGCTCCATGTAGTCTTCTACCCAAGCGGCAACGACCAGGCCGTACTGGGTACGACCTTCCATTGTTTGGGCGTAGATATAGTAGTTCTCCTTGCCGTCTTGCTGCAACCAGCCGTTTTGGCGGAAGAGTTTAAACTGCTCTAAGGCAGTAGGATAAACCTTAGGGTCAAACTCCGAAGTACCAGATTCAAAATTGATTTCGGGTTTGATGATATGATAAAGCGACATGGGGTTACCCTCTGCTTCTACGCGAGCCTCTTCTGATTCTAAAACATCGTAAGGACGCGAACTGACCTGCTTTGCCAATTCTTTAGGCGGACGAATACCGCGGAAAGGCTTGATCTTCATTGTGGATTGTGGATGGTGGATTGTGGATGGGGATTATTTTTTAGAGGTAGGTTGTTCTTCAGTCTTTTTCATTGAGCATGAGCCGTTGAACTGTGCGTTAGGCTCAACAATGAGAATCTGAGTGTTGACTTCTCCCTTAATCACACCGCTGGCGCGTAGAGCGAGGGTGTTCTTAACGTCAATCTTACCATCAAGATTACCTAAGATCTCGGCATTTTGGCAGCTGATAGTGCCTTTCAGTTTACCTTGCTCACCAATAACGACCTTTCCTGAGCAATTGAGTTCGCCTTCTACGGTGCCGTCAATACGGATATCGGAGTCAGCAATAATAGTACCAATGATTTTACTTCCGGCCGTTAATGCATTGTAGAGTGTGCCGGGTTGTGGATTAGAATTGTTCGACATAATAAGTATATTTTATAGGATTTTACGGTATATTTTGCAAAAAATCGTGCAAAGATACAATTTTTTTTGGAGATACGCAAATTTTTTTGTAATTTTGCAGCCAAATTATGGAAATGGGCCAATTATGGATGGTCATAGGGTTGGTTGGACTCGCCGTTATCGGACTGAGTATTCGCGTTCTTTTGAAGAAAAATGGACGCTTCAGTAGCACGGATATCGGTCGAAGCGAAGCGATGCGCAAGCGGGGCATCCGCTGCATCCGCACCCAGGACGCTCAGGATCGAATGGAAAATAAGAATAAAATAGACACTAAAACATTATAGTTATGAAAAAGACACAAATCATTATTGATTCCGTTTTGGCGGTAGCTGTTATCGCCTTGTTCGTTCTTCATTTTGTAGGTCAACCCGGCTGCAAGCGCCATCAGGCTGCTCCTGAGGCGCAAGTTGAGGAGGGTAATCTGCCGATTGCTTTTGTTAACTTAGACTCCGTACTGCTCAACTACACCTTAGCGCAAGAGGCTAACGAGAAACTGATGAAGAAACAGGAGGATGCTCGTCTCAAACTCAACACGAAGGCTCGCACCTTCCAAAATGAGTACGCCGACTTCCAACGTAAGTTGGAGAATAACGCATTCCTTTCTCGTGAGCGCGCTGAGAGTGAGGCCAATCGTCTGCAAAAGAAGCAGGAAGACTTGCAAGCCTTAGAGGCTCAACTGACCGAGGATATAATGCGTGAAACGCAGGAACTCAACATGCGTCTGGCCGACTCGCTGACCGCTTGCGTTGACGAGTATAATAAGGAAGGCCGTTTCCACCTTATCCTCAGCAATCAAGGTCGCGATAATGTGATTTCGGCTACCGATGGCTATGATATCACGGATGCTATCGTTGAGATGCTGAACAACCGCTATGCGGCTAAGAAGTAAGTTCATAGTACTGATTTTGAGTGCTGTTTTCAGCACTGCTATGGTGGCGCAGGATATCCCTGTGCCGCTTACTTATACGCAGATATACGACTATTTGGATGAGTTACTCACGGATGGTATTATTCTCCATCAAACAGCCGTAAGACCCTATTCACGCAGTCAAGTGGCCGCTATGCTCGTTCAGGCCGAGAAGCGTGATTCGCTTATGAATAGGCGTCAGAAGGAAGATTTGGCGTTCTATTTGGATGTTTTTGCCTTGGAGCGGGACACGATTCCCGGAGCCAAGAGGTATGTTCAGTATACCGACCATCAAACGTTTGACTTGTCGTTAGCCAATATCCAGTTCTCGTATTTGACGAAGAATAAACAATTCAAGATGTCCCTTGAACCACTATTAGGCATGCAAGTTTATGCAGGAAAGAAGGGGGCTATCTACAAACGCTGGTATGGTTTGGATTTGAAGATGGATATCGCTCACCACGTCAGTATCTGGGGTTCGCTAAGAGATCAGAGTTACAATGGTTCGTGGCTTAGTTCTACCTATTATCCTGCGGATAACGACAAGCGTTACGGCGCGATGCTCAACAAAAGCGCGAACCTTACCGAGGCTCTCAATCTTATTCCCGGAACGCAGTATAAGGAAGCCAATTACGGCGGCGACTTCTCGGATTCGAAGGGCGGAATATCGCTCTATGCTTGGTTTGGAAGTCTAAGTCTCAAGCGCGAAGAAGTGCGTTGGGGCGATGCTTACCACGCCTCCAATATCCTCAACAATCGTGCTCCGGCGGTGCCGCAGTTCTCCATTCAACTCACACCCTGCGAGTGGTTCCAGTTTGACTATTTCCACGCATGGCTGGTGAGTAATGTGCTCGATTCTACGCGCTACTATTTAGAGAATCAAACCGACGGCACGCAGCATAAAGAATATCGTCCGCACAATAAGTTTATGGCGGCGAATATGTTCACTTTTATTCCTATTAAGTATATCCAGTTCTCCATAGGAAACTCGATTGTGTATGCCGAGGATAATGTGCAAGCGGCTTATTTTATTCCGATTGCTTTCTATAAATCGTTGGACCACTTGTTAACCAAAGGGGTGGCCACCCAAAACCAGAACTCGCAGGTGTTCGGAACGATCACACTCCGTCCTGTGGACCACCTCAAACTCTACGGTTCGTTCTATGTGGATGAGTTCAGCGCTTCCCGCCTCAAGAAAGGCAATAAGGAGCGTAACCCGTTCTCCTATGTGGTGGGCTTTGATTGGGGCGGCTGGCCGATTAAAGGGTTGAGTTTGAAGGGTGAGTTCTGCCGCACGAATATCGCTTGTTACACGCATTCGATAGATGTATTGGATTATACCTCGAATAGCTATGGTTTAGGGCAATATATGGGCGATAACGCACAGTCTATCTTTGCCGAGTTATCGTACCGCCCGATTCGCGGCATGTCGCTCAAACTTAGTTATACGAACGACACCAAGTACAATAGTTATCCGTACTTGCGCGTAGCGCGCAGCGCGTCCGGTCAAAAGATAGAACCGGAATCAGGGATAGGTACTGTTATCTCGCAGAAACCCTTTGACACAAAGATTTATCGTAACGAAGTGGTGGCATTGGATTTGGTGTATGAAGTGCATCCCAATATGTATCTAACCGCTAACCTAAGTTATAATAACGCTCGCGGATACGATAATCTAACGGGCAATCTGCCCTGTGAAGATACGGGTGATGCGGCATATTACCTCAATCGGTTTAGTCCTCTTTTCTATCAAGGACAGAATGTGACCGCCATGGTCGGCTTCAGTTTCGGTTTCTAACCTCTCCGCCTACTTATCAAACAACCCGCGCAGGGGTTGGTCGGACTTGAGCCCATCAAGGCTGAAGCGAACGATGAGTTGCTGCTGGTGATTGAGCGACTGACCGTCGTAATGCATATTCCAAGAGAAATAGAAGTTCACAAACGAACTGCGATACAGGTATAGAAATATATCCGTGCGGTTGTAGAGGCGCGATTGGAAGAACGGATCGCCTTGGTTCAGGTCAGCTCCGAACTCGCTGTAATAGGGCATAAGGTTACTGCCATAATAGAACGTATTCTTTAGTCCCACAAACCACCAATTAGCATATAACTCTATGTACAATCCTTGCGGAACGGAGGATAAGTTGGGTTTGCGCCAACGCTGTAACCCCACGATGTATCCGGCACGAATAGCCAAAGAGTCAAAGGGAGTATATTGCGTCACGTTAAAGCCTATGTAGGGTTCTACCAATATGTCATCGCACACGCCCTCGTGTTGGTGTAGGGTAGTGTCCGCAAAGTTGGCTTTGTGGTTCATTTGTCCAAAAGCACCTATGTTAAACCACTTATATTGATATTGTCCGTCCACTACAAGGCGGAACATCTCCCGTCGGTTGGGTGTTTGCATGCCGCGCCAGTCGCACATAAACTCAACATAACCACGATGATCGTGATAAGCGAGTAATGCACCGAGCATATTAGGATGACGATATGTAATGGAATCGTACATAAGCCAGTCAGGCAGCACGGCATAACGATTGACATAGGGTATCATTCCCATATTGAGGTCAAACCCCTTGTATTGATAGCGGTAATAGGCCGTAGGGTCTACCTGCACTTCCTTCCAATTGGCACCCATCGGCTGGGTATAATGCACTCCGGCTATCAGTTGGTGTTTACCGCCTAACGCATCGTTCATCCCAACTCCCACAGTAGGTGACAAGCGGAAAGCAAAAATCGTCTGCGGAATCTGGTAAGGTTCGCGATATTCGCGGTTGTCAAAATAGGTTGCGAAGTCTACATTGTATAACAACCTAACCTTCTTCGCGTCTTTGATTCGCTCCGCCTCTTGCCAACGTAGTTTTGCGCTATCCACGGGTATTTCGCGTTTAGCATAACGTGCCCAGAAGGCATCTACGGAAGCGGCTTGGAGAGTAGCACTGATTAGCAGGGCGAGGAAAAAGTATGTTTTCCTTGAAGATAGTATTGCCATAGAATAGAAGTGGGGTATTGTGTTGCGGGCATTGAAACGACCGCCTTTTGTATGTTTTCTTTTCGTTTGCTTCGGTAAGAAGAAAGAAGCGACCAAAATGCAAACCTTGCACGAATAACCGCCCAAGCGTTCTTGGGTTTACCCGAAACGAGCATCTGCAAGGCCGCCACAAGGTCTAACGGCCAACGGATCAGCAGTGTAGGGATGAGCCTACCGGTGGGCAGATTCTTATAGAGCATCAGCAGGTTGTTGCGGAAATTGAGGAAGGTCTTCCGGGGGTGTTCATAGTTGAGTGCTCCGCCTCCCAGGTGATAAACTACCGATTGGGGCACGCAAGCCAAGGTGTATCCGCGACTATTCAGCCGCCAACATAGATCAATCTCTTCTTGGTGGGCAAAGAACCCGGCATCCAAACCGCCTATTTCCTTATATATATTCGTGCGCACGCACAGGCACGCGCCCGAGGCCCAGAAGATGGGAACGGTCGTGTCGTGCTGTCCGTGGTCGGCTTCCACCGTACCGAAGATGCGCCCTCGGCAGTAGGGATAACCCCATTTATCAAGAAAACCTCCGGCGGCTCCGGCGTACTCGAATTGTATGGGTTGATCGCCGTTTTGCTTACTGAGCCAACTGCATATTTTGGGTTGCACGGCCGCCACGGTAGGGTGCTCGTCAAGGTACTGAATGAGGGGTTCGAGCCAGTGATCGGTCACTTCTACATCGGAGTTAAGAAGCACTACATAATCGCTATTCACTTGGTTGATAATGCGATTATAACCTTCGGCAAAGCCGTAGTTGCGGTCAAAAGCTACCCATTGAACACTCTCAAACTCCTTCACCACTGCCTCACTATCATCCGTAGAACCATTATCCGCCACGATAATCTCACATAATCCTTCAGGCGAAGCCGGTCTTATAGCGAAGCGGTCTTGCAGCGAACGAAGAGAGCGGTCTACCGAAGGTAGATACCTCCTCAGCATCTGAGCCCCGTTCCAGTTTAATATGATTACTGATACCTTCATTTCAACTCTAAACTCTAAACTCTAAACTCTAAACTTTCCACTCTCAACTATTCAGAATACCATCCTTGCTCTATGCCATATTGCATTTCGGCATCCTGGATAATCTGAATTTGCGAAGAGGATAGGGAACGATGGTCCTCTTTAGCGGCTTGGAGCACAAAATTCAGTTGTTCCGTTTCGTCCACTTCGCCTTCCTCGTATTCAATCTCACCGGAGGCTTCGTCTTCTTTGGCAAGACCGACGGAGATAAGGTATTCGTCCATGGCATCCAGAACAAAAAGTACATCGTCTTCACGAATGGCAAGACGGTCTTGGGTAGGAATCATTTTCCATATAGATTCCACCATTTTGCGCTCTTCAGGGTCGAGCAAACTCATTTCAATCGTAGAATTTTGCATAATTTTGTAAAATTATTTGCAAAGGTAAGATTTTTTTTGTAATTTTGCAAGCAAATTCGTAAAGAAAATGAATAATTTCGTCAAAAGGCTCCTTTTTGGGGCACTTTATGTAGGTTTAGTGGTGGCATCCATCCTCGTTCACCCTATTTTCTTTGAGGTGCTGTTTATGTTCGTTACCGGCTATGCCGTGTATGAATATCACCATCTGGTAGCCTCCTCTAAAATGGTCGCCGGTTGGAGTGTATTGCTTTCTGCCGTTCTTTTTGCCGGTGTGTGGACGCTCCATTTCTGTCCTTCACTACCCTTGGGAGGCATTGCTTATATGGCTGCCGGGTATATGCTTCTGCTTATCGTAGCCTTGATGCTTCCCATGAAGCAAGGAGTGGAGGCTACACCTCCGGCGTGGGCACATATCCTTATCAGTCAGGTGATGATCGCGTTGCCCTTTACCCTTATGAATAGTATATTAGACGATAGCAAATATATTTTATTAGCCCTCTTTATCACCATTTGGATCAATGATACGGGAGCCTATGTGGTAGGCTGTTCTACGGCTAAGTTACCCAAGGGAAACCATAAGATGTCGCCTCGTATCTCGCCCAAGAAGAGTTGGGAAGGATTGTTCGGCGGTTTTGTTTTTGCTCTATTGGCAGGATTCGTGTTCTATAAGGTGGGTTGGATGCCGTGCCTTTGGAAAGCGCTTGTTATGTGCCTAATGATCGCTATTTCCGGCACCTTCGGAGATCTGGCCGAGAGTGCACTCAAGCGTTCCATCGGAGTAAAGGACTCAGGAAACTTCTTGCCCGGTCACGGCGGAGCCTTAGACCGCTTTGATAGTCTGCTCCTTGCCGCTCCGGTGCTCTATATAATACTCATACTACTTTAAACCTCTCCACTCTCAACTAATCATGCGTAGCATTACCAAGATATTATCCCGCATGCCCCTAAAAGTGCATTACGCCTTTGCGGATGGATTAATTTATCCGTTGGCCTATTATGTACTTCATTATCGTCGGGCAATTGTGAAGAAGAATCTAATGAATAGCTTTCCCGATAAGTCTGAGAAAGAGATTGAGGCACTCACCAAGCAGTTCTACCACCACTTTGCGGACACAATCGTTGAGATTATTCATGGCTACACAATGTCCGACGAGCAGATGCGTGAACGTGTGGTTTTCCATCATGTTGAAGCCGTAGAAAAAGCGGCTTTAGAAAAAGGTGGTGCCATCGTAATGCTCGGTCACATGGGGAATTGGGAGTGGGGTAGCGATTTAGCAAAACGATTCTCCAATCCTCAGGTTAAAGAAGTTTGTGTTTATCGTCAACTCAAGAATAAACGAATGGACGCTCTGATGCTTGATATAAGGCATCAACGGGGCACTGCTTTGGCAGAGAAGAAGCAGGTCTTGCGAGTAATGGTTAAACAGCGTGCAGATAAAGTGCCTACGGTTTATGGAATGATAAGTGATCAAAAACCTTCCCCCACAAGTTCGCATTTCTGGACCACCTTCCTGCATCAGGATACAGCTTTCCTTAGCGGAAGCGAGACCTTAGCTCGTAAGTTTGACTATCCTGTCTTCTATTTTTACATCACTTCGCCCAAAAGGGGGTACTATGATGTTGATATTCGCCCAATCGCTGAGAATCCGATATTTGAAAACGATTGGGGAATTGTACAGAAATATGCGATTCTCCTTGAAGAGAACATTTTAGCCCAACCTCATCTCTGGTTGTGGTCTCACAATCGCTGGAAACATAAGAGGCCGTTGGAAAGTGAAAGCGCGCCCGATGGACAAAAGTGAAAGAGTAGGGCAAACCCATAGAAGTGTGAACCGAGAGGTTTGCACTTTTTTTGTGAATTTTTCAATTCTGCAAGCACCATTATTCAGCAATCTTTATCAAGAAGGTTGTTGTTTTTGCATTTGTGAATATACCCTGACACCTAATCCTAAACCTATCGCAATCATCCGACTACTCGCTGACTTTAGCCGATAAACCGTTTGTTGTAGTTGTTATATATGGCGCGTAACTGACTATATATTAGCAGTTAATGAATTTACCTAATGTTGTTGTTTGTTGATATCCTACTGTTCGTTAGATAGAATCCCATGTAATATAGTATAGTATATTATATATAATATAAATAACTAAAAATCAATATGTTATGCATATTACTTGTGTTTTTGGATGAGTGTGGCTCATGGAGGTTGTGTGGTCTTCCTTGCTTGAGGGTGTGTTTTTTATGCTCTGTTGGGCGTTGGTAAGTGTTAAAACAAATGAAAATAAATTTTCTTTTGAAAATATTTGCATATGTGAAAAAGTTTTCGTATCTTTGCACCCGATTTTGATATAGAATCGTAAACAGTAAATTGTTAAATAGTAAATATTATGAATGAGCGTCAGCGATTAGAACAGGTTATCGAATCTGAGAAGATGACCGCCAAGCAGTTTTCACAAGAAGTCGGTATTCAAGCCGGAACGATATCGAATATTCTTTCGGGGCGTAATAATCCCAGTTTAGATGTGCTTCAGCGCGTCCTTAATCGTTTCCGTGCCCTATCGTCCGATTGGTTGATATTAGGTGTAGGACCAATGTATCGTCAAAATGGAGCTGTTGTAGAGCAATCGCTCTTTGACGTGCGACCGGAAGATGCACCTCAAGTGACGGCTGTAACGGATACACAAAAAACGGAGCAGTCTCCTGCTCCGTCCTCTATACAACCTACTCCGGTTAAGTTAGTGGATAAAATCCTTATCTTCTACACTGACGGTACATTCGAAGAACGTTAGGTTAGTGCTTTTGCCCGAAATAGGCTTAGACGATTTGTGTGGGAATGAGTTTCTCGCGAATCTTGATATAAACGGTGTTCTCCTTCTTGGCGAATGCCGTTTTTACGTATCCCATAGCGATGCCTTGACTCGTTGTGGGGCACATAATACCGCTGGTAACATTACCAATAGTGTTGCCTTCTGCATCGCAGATCTCGTATCCGTTACGTGGAATAGCACGTTCTTGGCAAATCATATGCACTAGTTTGCGCTGTACACCTTCGGCTTTCTGCTTAAGTAGATACTCTTTGTCTATAAAGTCTTTGGCGTCAAGTTTGGTTATCCAGCCTAATCCAGCCTCTAAAGGAGAGGTCGTATCATCTATGTCGTGACCATAAAGGCAGTACCATTTCTCTAAACGCAAAGAGTCGCGTGCACCTAATCCGATGGGGGTTAAACCATATTCCTTGCCTACTTCAAAGAGGGCATCCCAGATTTGTTTGGCTGCTTCTACAGGGAAATAGAGTTCGAATCCTCCTGCTCCAGTATAGCCTGTATTACTTAGTATGACGCCTTGAATACCGGCAAAAGACCACTCGCGAAAACTATAATACGGAATAGCAGCAAGGTCTGCGTCCGTCAGTTTCTGGAGCATCTCAGCAGCTTTGGGACCCTGAACGGCTAATTGACCATATTTAGCAGATGCGTTCTCAAGGCTAACACCGAACGTGTTTTGCTTATTCACCCAAGCCCAGTCTTTGTCTATATTACCGGCGTTAACAACGAGCAGATATTTAGTAGTTGAGTATTTGTAGATAATAAGGTCATCCACAATACCGCCCTTACCATTAGGGAAGCAAGTGTATTGTGCCTTACCGGCATCAAGTTTTGATACATCGTTGGTTGTGATGTATTGTAGAAAATCCAGCGCTTTCTCGCCCTTAACCCAGAACTCGCCCATGTGGCTGACATCAAACACACCCACACCTTCACGAACAATCTTATGTTCAGTCGTGATTCCTGTCGGGTAACAAATAGGCATATTAAATCCGGCAAATTCCGCCATCTTAGCACCAAGAGCAATATGGGTCTCGGTAAAAGGAGTTGTTTTTAGTGTTTCCATATGTAATTAATTTAAGCGTTCTTAACAATGGTAATGATTAGCTCTGAAGCCTTCTCCAAAGAGGGGATAGGCAAGTATTCAAAGCGACTATGAAAGTTCTCGCCACCGGCGAATATATTAGGGCAGGGGAGACCTTCAAAACTCAATCTCGCTCCGTCTGTACCGCCACGAATGGGCTGCACTTTAGGCTCAATACCAATCTCTTTCATGCTGGCTTTAACGAGGTCAACGACATGCATTACCGATTCAACTTTCTCGCGCATGTTGTAGTATTGGTCGCGAAGTTCAATCTCTGCTGTTCCTTCACCATATTCGCGATTAATTTTTCTTACCAAGTGTTCCATTTCGCGTTTGCGTGACTCAAACCGAGCTCTATCGTGATCGCGGATGATATAGTTGAGAACCGTTTCTTCTACTGTTCCGTTCATTCCGATAAGGTGATAGAATCCCTCATACTCTTGCGTGTGTTCCGGTGTTTCCCAACGGGGAAGCATAACGGCTAATTGGTAACCAATCCGCATGGAGTTTATCATTTTATGATAACCATATCCCGGGTGAACGTTGATGCCGTGGATTTTAATCTTACAAGCCGCTGCGTTGAAGTTCTCAAACTCAAGTTCGCCGATGGCTCCGCCGTCCATCGTGTATGCCCAATCGCAACCGAATTTCTCTACATCGAAGTGGTCGGCACCTTGTCCAATCTCTTCGTCCGGTGTGAAACCGACGCGAATCTTACCATGCTTAATCTCGGGGTGGGCAATAAGGTGTTCGCAGGCACTTATAATCTCTGCTATACCGGCTTTATCGTCGGCTCCGAGAAGCGTCTTACCATTGGTAACGATGATGTCTTGCCCTTTGTAGCGCAATATCTCCGGATATTTAGCGGTCTCTAAAACGATATTCTCTTTCTCGTTGAGAACGATGTCTTGTCCGTCGTAGTTCTTGACGATACGAGGTTGGATGTTCTTGCCGCTGGCATCGGGAGCCGTGTCCATATGAGCAATGAACCCGATAACGGGCTTACCCTCAGTGTTTGCAGGTAACGTGGCCATGATGTAGCCGTTTTCGTCCAACTCCACTTCTTGCAATCCAAGTGCCTCAAGTTCCTTTTTGAGGAACTGAGCAAACTCCACTTGCCCGGGAGTTGATGGGGTTAAATTAGTTTCTTCGTCCGAGGTGGTGCAGAAACTAACGTACTTTAAGAATCTGTCTGTAATGTTCATGGTTGTATTTTTATAAAACGATATTCATTTTCTCTATTTCACCTTTTTCGAATGCGATGATATTGTCACACACGTTGTAGCACATGATAATTCGGTCGTCCCACGTTCCTGTTCCCACATGCGGACTGAGTACCACATTGTCCAACAGCTTCAACTCCTCGCTTATTTTAGGTTCAAACTCATAAACGTCCAGTGCTGCGCCGGCAATCTCGCCTGTTTGGAGGGCTTTCACTAACGCTGCCTCATCTACATGTGCGCCTCGCGCGGTATTAATAAGGAAAGCCGTAGGTTTCATTAACTTCAATTCTTCAGCTCCGATTATATGCTTGGTGTCTGGCGTGTAGGGTAGGTTGAGCGATACAAAATCCGCCGTCTTCAGCACGTCCTCCTTCGTCACATAAGTGGCGTTATATTTATCCTCGACCTCTTGAGCTAACGGATGCCTATTATGATAAATAATCCGCATTCCAGAGGCAACGGCTCTTCGGGCTAAAGCTTGACCTATCCTGCCCATGCCGATGATACCCAAAGTCTTTCCGAATAGTGCTCGCCCTAAGTTATTCATCACTCCGAACGGTTCGGCTGTACCTAATCTCACTTTGCGATCCAGTTCTGCCGTCCTGCGCGCTATAGCGTGCATCAGACTAAATGCCAGTTCAGCGGTTGGTTCAATCACCGGATTGGGCGTGTTCGTCACTCTTATTCCGCGTTCTTGACAGGCAACGAGGTCAATATTGTTGAACCCGACACCAAAATTGGCTATCAGCTTCAGATTGGGCATCGCCTCAATCATGTCGTGAGTGACAGGTTTATCGAAAGTAGCCACCAACACATCTGTCTCGGGCGATAAATCGCCCACGGGTAGCATTTCGTGCCCGTATAAGGCATCAAAACCCTCGTTAGGTAATATAGTTGTGAAGGCAATCTTCATTTTCGAGTGCAAAGTTACAAAAAAATTTGCGTATCTGCAAAAAAAATTGTAAATTTGCAGCGTTTTTTGAAAAATATAGTTTGTATATGATAAATGTAGCTGTTTTTGGATATGGAAATATCGGTCGTTATGCCGAGCAAGCCATAGGGCAAGCACCCGATATGAACTTAGTGGGTATTTTCCACCATGATGAGGTCGAACAGGCGATTGCCCTTCATCCTGATGTGGTCTTGCTTAGTGTCCCTTCGCGTGAAGTGCCCCGTGTGGCTCCTGCTTTTCTGAAAGCAGGTATATCCACGGTGGATAGTTTTGATATTCACTCTTCTATTCCTGAGGTTCGTCAGCAACTGAATGCTACTGCCACCGCAGCGGTCAGTATTCTCTCTGCGGGGTGGGATCCTGGCTCGGATAGTGTTATCCGTTGTCTGCTGCAGGCCATGGCTCCAGTGGGTGTTACTTATACCAATTTCGGTCCCGGTCGGTCGATGGGGCATACCGTGGTAGCCAAGAGCAAAACCGGTGTCAAAGACGCTTTATCCATGACTATTCCCATAGAGAAAGGGGTTCACCGACGCGAAGTATATGTGGTGCTCGAAAAAGGTGCTCTTCTCAGTGAGGTGGAAAAAGATATTAAGACAGACCCGTATTTCGTGAATGATGAAACGCAAGTGATAGAGGTAATGTCGTTAGACGATTTAAGTACCGTTCAACATGGCGTACTGATTGAGCGCGATGGCGTGAGTGGTGTGACGAAGAATCAGCAAATGGAGTTTAAGATGACCATCAATAACCCCGCTTTGACTGGACAGGTGATGACCTCTTGTGCTCGGGCGGCATATCGTTTGGCAAAGAAGAAACAGTTTGGCTGCTATACCATGATTGAGATACCTCCGGTAGCAATGTTACCCGGCAGTGAAGAAGAAAATATAGAAAGAATAGTCTAACTAAATTATCTCGAATCCATAGATGTCCTATGATCCATAGACTACATAGATTTACTAATATGACAACAAATGAAATAGAAACTCGTGTCGCCAAAGCGCAAGAACTATTCAAACAGGGGTTTAATTGTTCACAGTCCGTTTTTGCCGCTTGTGCCGATTTATATGCTATAACGGATCTTGATTTGGCTCTTCGTTTAGGGGCTTCCTTTGGTGGAGGCATAGGTCGAATGCGCCTTACTTGTGGTGCCGCGTGCGGCATGTTTTTATTAGCTGGATTGGAGAATGGTTCTGCTATTCCAGGAGATGCCGATGGTAAGAAACGCAATTACGAACTCGTTCAGCGTTTAGCAGCTGACTTCAAAGCCGAACATGGCTCCATCACTTGTGCCGACCTTTTAGGTCTTTCAGTCCCTCAGCCTATCGGACTTTCAGCTTCTCAACCCACACCATCCGAAAGAACGGAGGAGTATTACAAGAAGCGTCCTTGTGTAGAAATGGTGGGTAATGCCGTCCGTATATATCTTACAGCCGTAGGCGGTCTTTCAGTGAAACGATCTTTCAGCGATAGCGGCCTAATAGTGAGCAAAGCGAACGTTCTAACAGAGTAACGGTCTATGAAAGAGAAACTTTGGAATAGTGAATACCTCAAGGTGTGGAGTTCAAACTTCTTAATGAACTTTGCCTTTTGGCTCTTAACTCCCTTATTGCCGTTGTATCTGACGGATACTTATGGTGCCAATAAGGAGGTTATCGGACTGGTATTGTCCGGTTATGCCGCTGCTGCTTTGTTTATCAGGCCTTTTAGCGGTTATCTCGTTGACTCTTTGCCCCGCAAACTGCTTTTACTCATCTGCTATGGTTTGACGGCTATTTTCTTTGGCTTATACATGGCAGCTGGCTCGTTGGTACTCTTTGCTATCTGTCGTACGCTGCATGGTGCACCTTTTGGAGCAACGGGTGTGAGCCTTACCACCGTGGCAATTGATGTGCTCCCGTCCTCGCGGCGAGCCGAGGGAATAGGGTACTTTGGACTTAGTAATAATATAGCGACAGCAATTAGCCCTTCTATTGCGCTGCTTATCTTTAGTCAGTGCCATAGCTATAATGTCCTTTTCGTTATTGCTTTAGTTTGTGCCTTGATTGGTTTGGCGGTAGATGCTACCCTCAAACTCAAGCCACGCGAGGTGGTGCAAGATAAGAAAGCAATTTCCTTAGACCGCTTCTTGTTACTTAAGGCTTGGGCATTGTTTATTGTTATGTTCTCTTGTGCTTTTGCGTATAGTATCTTATCCACTTATGTGGCTATTTACGGTCGCGAACGCTTGGGTATAACGACGGGAACGGGTATTTTCTTTGCGCTTTTTGCTATTGGACTTATTGTAGCTCGTTTGCTTGGTGGACATAGTTTGGCAAAAGGATTGATGGTGCGTAATGCCTCTTTAGGTATGCTCGTCTCTATTTGTGGCTTTGCTCTTTTTGCCGGTGTGCATCAAGAGTGGGCATATTATGTAGCACCTTTTGTTATCGGCTTAGGTAATGGACACATATGGCCGGCATTTCAGAATATGTTCCTCAATCTCGCGCCCAATAGCCAACGAGGAACAGCTAATTCCACCTTGCTTACCTCTTGGGACTTGGGTATGGGAGTGGGTATGCTTATAGGTGGTTCTATTGCCGAACGTTTTGGTTATTTTACTGCCTTCTGGGCTGGTGTAGGATTCTTTTCGTTGGGCATAATATTCTTCTTTAGTTTTGCTAAAAGGCATTATTTGCAACATAAACTGGTATGAAAAGCAGATTTTTATTCATCTTAACAGTATTTCTCGGAGTGAGCCTTATGCCCTCTGCGTTTTGTTCTTTGCAAGCCGCTTCTCCCGATTGGATGTCGGACGCTTGGCGTACGACCTTTTATCCGTCTGCAGATTATTTTACGGGATTTGCCGTTTATCATAAATCGAAAGAGACGAAGGCGGATGCCTTACGCAAAGCGGAGGAGGCGGCTCGCGTTGATGCCGCAGCCACTATTCGTGTCAAGATTGCGAATGAGACCAACTATAACACGTCGGAATCAAGCACATTTAACTCACGGCTCTACACGCTCAATTTAGCTGATGAGGAATTTGTCTCTAAAACGACGAGTTCAGTAGATCTATACCTCACGGGAATGCACGTTGTGTCGTATATAGAAGGTAAGCAAGCATATGCTTTTGCTTATTTGGCGAAAGATGATTTGCGCCGCCAACTGACGCGGTCGATAGATGCCAATCTAACGAATGTGGAAGCGCAAGTAGATGTAATTGATGCGCTTCTACGCTCGAACCAAATAGAGGTGGCAAAGAAGACGCTCAAGAACTTTGGTAAAACGTGTCGTTCTATTCGTCAGGATCAGCAATTGCTTATTGCGATTGACACCACGTCTAATCTGTCTGCCGTCCAATTGGAGCGTTCTAACGTTTTGCAACAACGTATAGTTACTCTTCTTCCCGATTGGCAAGCTATTCTTCATCCGCAACCCTCTGTCCCCGAACCCGTAGATACGATTCCCGAACCTGCAAGTACGATTCCCGAAGTGCCGACCACCATACACCATAGCCCTTCGGAGGTGCAACCCACCTTTAGTTATAGTGGCAACACTATCGAATATTCGGATAATGCCAAAGCGTTAACCACACTTACGGAGGCTATTACTAAATGGGGAAAGTGCAAAACGGGTACTATAACTGAGAAAGGAACGGGTGTTGCTATTTATGGTAGTAATGGTTGGCAAACCATGGGAATGTATTCGGAAGCAGAGAAGGAATTGGCTAATAAGTTGGATGATATCAATGAAAACAGATATACTATTCTTGATGTTTGCATGACTTCTGACAATCGTTGGTGTATTGTATATAGTAAGCAAGAAGGACATACATCGGCTTCGTGGTACAACGCACCTAATGGGGCCGGGGATAAAATCAAACAGTTCCTTGCTGATGGTGATATGTTACGCTCTGTTTCCTTTACGGATAAGGATTATGTCATCATTACCGATAAGCATTACACGGCATCTAATGATTGGGATAAGGAGCGTTTAGATAAGGCTCATGAGCTATATGGTTCTATTCTTTCGGTTTGTACCACTTCTAAAGGAATTGTAGTTGTTTGTCAAAGGGGAGTGTATTATGATCGTATTCCAGAGAAAGTAGCATATAAGATAAGGAGTTTTATTGAGAAGTATGGTGCTATTCAGTTTGTTAAGTTCACGGACTCCGGAACCTGCCTTATCACAAGTAAAGATGAATCGTATATGTATTATATGTAAGCAATTATGAAATATTTTCTCGGAATTATTGGTGGCGGGCCTGCGGGTTATACTGCTGCCGCAATGGCTTCAAAAGCCGGTAAAGATGTGGTGCTCTTTGAACAAAACGCCTTAGGCGGAACCTGCCTTAATGTCGGGTGTATTCCTACTAAGACTTTGCTGTATGGTGCTAAGCAGTATTTTAACGCTACCCATGCGGACAAATATGGCGTTACGGCATCGGATGTTACGTTTGATTATGCCAAGATGGTACAACGCAAGACTAAGGTCGTGCGCAAACTCGTTGCGGGCATCAAAATGAAACTCAATAACGAGCACTGCACCGTCATCAATGCGCCTGCTTCTGTTGCTTCTTATTCTCCCGAATCCATCTGTCTTTCAGCGAATGTAGTGAACGATCCTACAGGCGAAGCCGGTCTTTCAGCGCAAGCGGTCTATGAAGTAGAAAACCTCCTTATTTGTACCGGTTCTCATAATTTTGTGCCGCCTATTCCCGGAATTTTTCTTGATTCTCAATCCTCTATCCCTAATCCACATATCTGGAATTCTACGGATGCACTCAATGCTACTGAACTGCCGCAATCAATGATTATTGTGGGTGGCGGTGTTATTGGTTTGGAGTTTGCTACGCTTTATCACGAGTTAGGTGTGCCTGTAACGGTTATTGAGGCAATGCCGACAATCTTGCCCAACCTCGACCCCGATGTAGTTAAAGTATTACGCGATAAGTACATCAAATCGGGTGTCACCATCCTCGAAAACACCAAAGTGGAGCGCATCGAAGGAAACGAACTATATCTCACAGCCGTAGGCAGTCTTTCAGCAGAAGGCGATTCTTCAGGCACCGCCGGTCTTACAGGCACAATAAGTGCCGATCGTATTTTGGTCTCTGTTGGTCGCCGTGCAAATATAGAAGGCTTAGAGGCTCTCACAGATCTTGAGTATAATCGTGGCGCGATTGTGGTGGATGATTTTATGAAGACCAATCTTGATAATGTTTATGCCGCAGGAGATGTAACGGGTAAGATTATGCTTGCTCATGTAGCTTCTCGTCAAGCAGAAGTGGCGGTTGGGCGTATGCTACGTCAGTTGCCCTTGCAGCGCATTGCCTATAATGCTATTCCGTCGGTCGTTTATACTAATCCGGAGATTGCGTGTGTAGGTTTGACTGAGGCACAAACAGCGGAATTGTATTTGGATGATACGTCGAAGTTCACGGTGAAGTCTATTCCCATGACGTTTAGTGGTCGTTTTGTAGCAGAAAATGAAGGAGAAATGGGATTAGTGAAGATGATTATTGACAATAAGTCGCAGTCAATTATAGGGGTACATATGATTGGTAATCCGTGTTCGGAGTTCGTGGCGGCAGCGTCCTTTGCGGTTCGCATGGGATATACGGTGCCCGAGTTCGAACAGGTCGTCTTCCCGCACCCCACCGTCAGCGAAGTATTAAAAGAAGTTTTATAATTGTCTTTCTGTGAAACGATCTTTCAGCGATAGCGGTCAATCAGTTCTTATAGCTATGTCTGGCGGAGTGGATTCCACTGCCGCCGCGCTAAAGCTCATTGAGAGCGGTTACACCCTCATTGGGTGTACTTTCGTCACGCGCTATACCTCGCCGGCATCTATTAAGGCAGCGCAAGCCTTGGCAGCTCAACTCGGCATCGAGCACCACGTCGTCGATTACTCCGATATATTCGAATCTACCATCGTGGATTACTTCATTAATGAGTATAAGGCAGGTCGCACGCCCAATCCTTGTGTCCTTTGTAATCGTCTTATTAAGTTTGGAGCCCTCGTCAAGGAGGCTGACCGTCTCGGTTGTGATTTCATCGCCACCGGCCATTATGCCCGTCTTAGCAATTCATCATTCATCCGCGTTGCCGCGGATGCTGCGAAAGACCAGTCCTATTTCCTATGGCAGGTAGAGCCCGCTGTGCTTGAGCGTGTGCTTTTCCCGTTAGGAGATATGACCAAGACCGAAGTGCGTGAGTACTTGGCTCAAAAAGGTTTTGAGGCCTTGAGTAAGCAAGGCGAGAGTCAGGACATATGCTTTATTCCAAACGATTACCGGACTTTCTTGCGCGAGCGCCTGCGCGATAAGTATAAGGAATATATGTCCTTCACCATCGGTCAGCGCAAGGGACTGGGTGTGGCTCTTGGTTATCCTGCTTTTGTGACTTGTATCCAGGGTAGTGACGGGGTGTCTTCTTCCAATGGAGTAGGGGTACCGCACCCTCTTGTGCCGGGTGTCTATTTAGGTCATCATGATGATCTTTATGCTATGGAAGTTCAGTTACGAGATGTTATCTTCCGTGGTGACCCAAATCAGCCCGTCATGGCAAAGATTCGTTATCGCTCCCCCGCCACGGAAGCAATCTTTCAGCGCAGCGGTCTTTCAACTCGGCGGTCCTACAGCAAAGCAGTCCTTCAGCAAAGCGGTCGGTTGAGTTTCACTCAACCTGTTTGGGCTCCCACGCCCGGTCAGTCTTGTGTGTTCTATCAATCCAACCTCGTCGTTGGTGGAGGTGTTATTGTATAGCACCTTTCTGCTTAGTTATGGGGAGGTGGAGGTTTCGTAGGGGATACGTAGGGGATATGATGCTACGTTAGTGCTACGTTAACAGACACACTACATGCACGACACTACTATCTGCTTTGAAGGTATAATGAAGATGAAAAAGAAAAGCGACCGAAAGGTGAAAATGAAAAGCGACCGGAAGATGAAAAAGAAAAGCGACCGAAGGGTCGCTTGTTCTTTATCCTCCGCATTTGGAGTATCCACACTCACGGCAGTGCATACAGCCCTCCTCGTAAATGAGCGGTTGACCGCAGTTGGGACAGACTTGACCTTGAACAACCGTTCCGTCTTGGATGTATTTCTTCAAGGCGCGTTCAACACCCACTTTCCAAGAGTTAATGGTCTCACTATCCATCTGCAAACCACTAATCATCTTAATGACTTGGTCAATAGGCATACCGTAACGAAGCACACCCGAGATGAGTTTAGCGTAGTTCCAGAACTCTTTGTCGAACTTATAACTCAGTCCCTCTACCGTGGTCTTATAACCTCGCGTATTGACAAACTGGAAGTCATAACGATGAGAACCGTCCGACTCCTGGGACTTGATAATCTTACCGCAAGTAACCGACTTGGGCAATAAGATACCGTCTTCATCATCAGCCAATCCGGTGAAGATCTCATAAGGACGACCATCCAATAAACCGACAAAAGCGATCCACTTATCCTTGTTATTCTGGAAACGGACAACATCACAATCCAATTCAGTAGGACGCTTCTGCACACGGTGGTCATAACAGATACAGGTCTTATCGTCTTTCTCGTCTTTCTTATCGGAGTCCTTATGTTCGTCCTTCTTATTGATAGTCTCTAAAACACCCGTACGGCTGCCTTCACGATAAACAGTACAACCCTTACAACCACAACGCCAAGCCTCTTCATAGAGTTGGTTGACGAGTTCCTCCGATACATCAGAGGGTAGGTTAATAGTAACGGAGATAGAGTGATCTACCCATTTCTGAATAGCACCCTGCATCTGCACCTTAGCCAGCCAATCAACATCACTCGCCGTAGCATGGTAATAAGGAGACTCAGCAACCAAAGCATCTACCTCTTCTGCCGTATAACGGTGTGTGGGGTCATAGGTATGGCCATTGGCGTTCATCCACGTAACGAACTTATGATGGAAGACGATAAACTCCTCGAAACTGTCCCCGTCCTCATTAACGAGATCGACATGCACGTTCTTATCATTAGGATTAACCTTACGACGACGTTTATAGACGGGTTGGAAAACAGGTTCTATACCGCTCGTGGTCTGCGTCATGATAGAGGTTGTTCCCGTAGGAGCAATGGTCAAGCAAGCTATATTGCGGCGACCGTACTGCGTCATAAGTTGGTACAAGTCGGGGTCAGCTTCCTTAAGGCGCAAGATATAGGGATTCTGCTCCTCCCGCTTAGCGTCATAAACGGTGAAAGCACCACGCTCCTTAGCCATAGTAACACTACTGCGATAAGCAGCCAAAGCGAGGTTCTTATGCACCTCTACGGAGAAAGCGATTGCTTCAGGTGAACCATAACGAAGACCCATAGCAGCGAGCATATCACCTTCAGCAGTGGTGCCCACACCCGTACGGCGACCCTGAACGGTCTTGGTCTTGATCTTCTCCCACAGTTCACGCTCGGTACGCTTGATAGACTCGGACTCGGGGTCAGACTCAATCTTAGCCAAGATCATGTCAATCTTCTCCATCTCAAGGTCGATGATATCGTCCATCATACGTTGAGCCACAGCCACATGACGGCGGAAGAGGTCATAATCGAACTCCGCCTGAGGCGTGAAGGGGTTCTTGACATACGAATAGAGGTTGATAGCCAAGAGACGGCAACTATCATAAGGACACAAAGGAATCTCTCCACAAGGGTTAGTGCTGACGGTACGATAACCGAGGTCAGCATAACAATCGGGCACGGACTCGCGAAGGATAGTGTCCCAGAACAAAACACCGGGTTCGGCGGATTTCCAAGCATTATGGATAATCTTCTTCCATAAGGCTTGTGCGTCAATCTGTTTGCTGAACTTAGGATTGGCACTGAAAATAGGGTACTTCTGCTCGTATGGTTTACCCTCGATGGCAGCTTGCATAAAAGCATCGTCAATCTTAACACTCACATTAGCACCGGTGATCTTGCCTTGCTCCATCTTAGCGTCAATGAAAGACTCACTATCGGGGTGGTTGATACTAACGGAGAGCATGAGCGCACCGCGACGACCGTCTTGTGCTACCTCACGGGTGGAGTTAGAATAACGCTCCATGAAAGGAACCAGTCCGGTAGAGGTAAGGGCAGAGTTCTTCACGGGAGAGCCGTGAGGACGTATATGACTGAGGTCATGACCCACGCCACCGCGGCGCTTCATGAGTTGCACCTGCTCCTCGTCAATCTGAATAATAGCGCCGTAACTGTCCGACTCACCGTCTTGACCGATAACAAAGCAGTTACTGAGCGAGGCTACCTGGTAGTTATTACCAATACCCGTCATGGGACTGCCCTGAGGCACTATATAACGGAAGTCACGCATCAACTCGAAGAGTTCCGGCTCCGTCATGGGGTTCTTGTACTTGGACTCAATACGAGCAATCTCCGACGCTAAACGATGGTGCATGTCGTCGGGTGTCTTCTCGTATAGGTTTCCAAAACTGTCTTTGAGGGCATATTTAGTTGCCCAAACACGAGCTGCTAATTCATCACCGTTGAAATACTCTCTCGAGGCTTCTTCGGCTTCAACTTGTGTGTAAATTTTGTTTTCCATTTTGGTTAGTGTCTGTATATTAGTGACTTAGTTATTTTTTGTATATTTTTTGTCGAAAATGGAGTGCAAAGGTACAACTTTTTTTTGACATGTGCAAATTTTTTTGAAAAAAAAGTTATTAACATAGACGTTAAAGTTATCCAAAACAAAATCGCAACTAACTTGTTTGTAGTTAATTGCGATTTTTAGAAAAGCAAAAAGTTGTCCAAAAGAAAAAGTTATTAACATTCGTCGTTTGCTAAACTTTCTATTTGTGCCGAACAAACAATGCGACCTGTTTCGTCTTTTTGTTGATAAATAACTTTCTTTTCTTCCACTTTAGCAACCGTTTCAATCGTCTGACCAAGTCTCATCTCATGCACATAACGTATGTCAAAACGGAAAGGTTTATCAAGCCACTCGGGTTTGTACACATCCAGCATAAACTCGGGGTATTTGCAGGAGTTGCAGTGATTGTTATAATCAACGCAGGAATAGTGGATGGGAGTAGAGGTATAGGGGAGTTGAGAAGAAGGGGTAAAGGGAATCATACGAGAGGGACGTGACATCTCAAGTACCTCGCCATCCACAACATCGTGAAAAACGGGTTGGTCAAAGATATTAACTATCTCGCGTTTATTTAAGTCTAATACCGCCCAAGTCGTTTTGGCTCGACCAATCAAAATCCGCTTCGCATTTCTTTCTTCTTCCGTCATTTCATCCAAATCAGGATTCCAATAACCGGTGTCCTTATAAAGACGGAAATCACGAACGGAAAGCATATGAGCATTGGACTCAATCCATGTTTCAAAGACGATAACCTCACCCGCTTTGGGCAATTCGTGCACCTCAATGGAGCAATTGGTGATAATCCATGTCAGTCCTTGCTTAAAGAGATACTGCTGACCAAAACCGTTTTCGTCTGCAACTTTTCCCGCTACGGTTAATATATGGTTCTCTAAGGAGAATAAGCGCATGCGCCTATCCGCGTCAATCTCTTGATAGAGCACCTCCCATGTGTATTTCTGTTTCATACTATAAATATTTGATTTACTTTCACGCTCCACAAATTACTATTTTAGCCATTTATCAAGCCAAGAATAGAAGGTGCGCTGCCAAAGGATACCATTCTGCGGTTTGAGAACCCAGTGGTTCTCCTCCGGGAAAATAAGCAACTGAGACGGAATACCGCGTAACTGCGCTGCGTTATAGGCTGCCATCGCTTGATTAGCCAAGATACGATAATCCTTCTCTCCATGAATACAGAGAATAGGCGTATCCCACTGATCTACAAACCGATGTGGCGACTGAGCAAAGGTGCGTTGTGCCGTCTTATTCGATTTATCCCAATAAGGACCTCCTAAATCCCAATTGGCAAACCACATCTCCTCCGTCTCAAGATACTGCATCTCCTCATTGAAGATACCGTCGTGCGCAATAAAGGCTTTGAAACGCCGGTTGTGGTGACCGGCTATCCAATAAACGCTATATCCGCCAAAGGATGCACCTACACAACCTAAACGGTTCTTATCAATAGACGGAATCGTAGCCACCGCCTCGTCAATAGCAGAGAAATAATCGCGCATACACTGACCGGCATAGTCGCCGCTGATAGCTTCGTTCCACGCCATACCAAAGCCCGGCAAACCGCGACGATTAGGCGCTATCACGATATAATCATTAGCAGCCATCATCATGAAGTTCCAGCGATACGACCAGAACTGACTCACAGGCGACTGCGGACCGCCCTCGCAATAGAGTAGAGCAGGGTATTGCTTATTGGGGTCAAAATGAGGCGGATAAATAATCCACGTCAACATCTGCTTACCGTCCGTCGTCTTCTGCCAACGCGGTTCAACACGTCCCATCTCAATCTGATTGTATATGTTTGTGTTCTCAAAGGTCAGTTGAGTAAGCGTGCATTGTGCATCGTGCTTGGTGCACTTATAAACCTCATTGGCTTCGCGCATAGAGTGGCGCAGGCAGTAGTATTCATCGCCATCGGCGCTCCAATCGGCAGGCGTAGCCACAGGCTCGAAATCGTATTGTCCCTCGGTCAAACAACGGCGGTTACCGGTAAGGTCAGTCTCGTAGAGCATAGTCGTTCCGTGCCAAACGGCATTAAAGACGATATGTTCATTATCACGCCAAAAGTAAGTATCCACATTCGTGTCCAGTCCCTTAGAGACGAACGCCACCTCTTGGGTCGTAAGGTCCATCACCATCAGTCGGTTCTCGTCACTCTCGTAGCCGTCGCGCTCCATCGATTGCCAAGCCAGTTTAGTGCCGTCGGGCGAGAAAGAGGGATTGGTGTCGTAACCGCCATTGGGTTCAGTAATGTTCACGCACGCGCCCGTACGCGTGTTATATAGGAATATATCTGAATTGGTACTCAAAGCGTATGCTTTGCCCGTTTTTTTACGGCATGTATAAGCAACGGTCTCATTATCCGGTGCCCAAGCGAGTTGCTCAATACCACCAAACGGACGCATCGGACACTCGAACGTCGTTCCCTCTAATAGGTTAACGGGATGAGCTACACTGACTTGTTTAAGATCCATTTCGTTCTTATAACTCAACTTTACATCTACTACAAAGGGTTGCGGTACTTCATCCACCCACTCGTCCCAATGCTTATACATAAGGTCATTAACGACGCGTCCAGAAGCTTTAGGTAGGTCGGGGTGGAGATCTGAAGTTGTTTCATGTGCCTTAACGGTAGAGATAAGGATGAGTTTATCCCGCATTGGCGAGAAAAGAAAACCCTCTATGTTTTTGTCGTAACCGGTAACGGCAATATCCGTTTTGTGCTGCCGTAGGTACAATTTGCCGCCCTTAAGATAAGCGATAACGCCGCTATTACCGAACCAAGCGGGATCGGAACCAACGAACTCGTCATAGGTTTCGAGTCCGTTCTCCGTCTCGGTACAGAGCCTAATCCACGTAGTCGAGCGGTTTTCTTCAACGCTATAATAACTAACCGTATAAGCTATATGTCCGGTCTCTATATCCAACTGAACCGAACCGATACGTCCCATCGCCCAAAGGGCTTCTGGGGTTAGACGACCGCCCTTGATGGTGATGGAGGGTTTGGTGATGGGCGTTTGTGGATTGTCGATGGTGGATTGTGGATGATTTGTGCATGATGCACTCAAAAAGGCAAGTAGTGCCATAGCAAAAACTTTAGATTTCATAGGTTATTGATGTTATTTGAGTGCAAAGTTACATTTTTTTTTGCACATAACCAAATTTTTTTATATCTTTGCAAGCAAATTTGATAAATCATTGATTACTATGAAGAAATCTATACGACTTAAGCAGTTTTTTACGGAAGATTTATGGCATACTCGCAACGATTCGGCAGGATCCAAAGTTAAGAGTAGTTTGTATGCTATCTTGAAAACGATTATCCTTTCCATACGCGGTTTCTTTGATAATCGTCTCAACCTCAAAGCCAGCGGATTGAGTTATTTCTTGTTGTTTGCTATCGTGCCTATTCTTGCCATGACTTTTGCCGTCACCAAAGGGTTTGGGTTGGACAATGTCATTGAACAAGCACTCAATGATTCTTTCCTTGGACAGATGAATGTTGTGCCCACTATTATGGGGTTTGTGGATCGTTATTTATCCACCTCTCATGGTGGAGCTTTTATCGGAATAGGTGTTGTTATTCTGCTTTGGGCTGTTTATGTATTCTTCCGCAATGTGGAAATTGCCTTTAATAGCATATGGAACGTACGACAAACACGTTCGTTGGGACGTCAAATAACCAATTATATCTCTATTTTATTACTGATTCCCATTTTTATCATTGTTACTTCCGGTATCAGTATTTTACTTAACTCTGCAGTATCTGGTTTGACGGATTGGGAATGGCTCATGAATATACAAAAGGGACTTGCCAAACTCATTAGTTTTGCGGTATCGTGGGCTTTCTTTACGTGGATGTATATTGCCATACCTAATACTAAAGTGCGCTTTATCAGCGCTGTTATTCCGGGCATTATCATTGGTACACTTTTTCAATTACTGCAAATGCTATCCGTTAGCATTATCGTCTTTTTAGGGCGCACAAGCGTTATTTATGGCGCTTTTGCTACGATACCATTACTGCTGCTTTTCCTTGATTGGTCCTGCTTGATGATGCTCATTGGAGCCGAGATGTCGTTCTCTATTCAGAACCAAGAGAACTTCGAATATGAGAAAGAACTCAATACTGTTTCGCGTCGCTACAAAGATTTCGTAATGATTTATCTTCTCAACGTTATAGCTATGCGTTTTGAGCATGACCAAGAACCACTCACAGCGCATGAGTTGGCAAAGCAAGAGAATCTTCCTACACGAATGGTCAGTCAGCTATTGGAGCGTCTAACCAATGTGGAGATATTGCGCGAAGTGCATATCGAGGGTAGAGAGGAAAAAACCTATCAACCCGCTTTGGATACACATCAAATAACGTTAGGACTGATAAACGAACGCATCGACTGCCAAGGTGCTGAATTCTTCATTCAAGACGCTTTGCAATCGATGCTTGATTTTTGGGAACGTTATACGCAGCTGAAAAGCCGTCATCTAACGTTGGAAGAGGTCAAACTAAGCGACCTTCGATGATTACATCATTCCGCCCATTCCTCCTGCAGGCATAGCTGGAGCGGGAGTATCCTCTTTAATATCGGTGATGACACACTCGGTGGTTAGGAACATACCGGCAATGCTGGCGGCGTTCTCTAAAGCTACGCGTGCTACCTTAGCAGGATCAACGACGCCCGCTGCTTTGAGGTTCTCATAAACATCCTTACGGGCATTATAACCAAAGTCCCCCTTATCCGAACGAACTTTATCTACGACTACGGCTCCTTCTAAACCTGCGTTATCCACAATCTGACGGAGAGGTTCTTCGATAGCGCGACGGATAATCTCGATACCTGTTTGTTCGTCCTCGTTCTCACCTTTGAGACCATTCAAAGCCTCTTGGGCGCGTATATAAGCCACACCACCACCGGGTACGATACCTTCTTCAATAGCCGCACGAGTAGCACTGAGGGCATCATCTACACGGTCTTTCTTCTCTTTCATCTCCACTTCTGAAGCAGCACCCACGTTGAGTTGAGCAACACCACCGGCGAGTTTAGCCAAACGCTCTTGCAGTTTCTCCTTATCGTAAGTCGATTTGGTAGCTACAATCTGCGCCTTAATCTGGGCAATACGATTAGCAATAGCTTCCTTATCTCCGGCACCATTAACAATAGTGGTGTTATCCTTACTTACGGACACATTGTCCGCCGTACCTAACATATCAAGAGTAGCGGTCTCTAATTTAATGCCTTTTTCTTCGCTGATAACGGTACCACCTGTGAGGATAGCTATATCCTCAAGCATCTCTTTACGACGGTCGCCAAAGCCGGGAGCTTTGACAGCGCATATCTTTAGTTGAGCGCGAAGGCGATTAACAACCAAAGTGGTAAGGGCTTCGCTATCTACGTCCTCGGCAATAATAAGAAGAGGACGACCGGATTGAACGGCAGGTTCCAAAACAGGAAGGAGCTCTTTGAGATTGGATATCTTCTTATCGTAAATAAGGATATAAGGTTTATCCATCTCTGTTTCCATCGTCTCTGTATTGGTAACGAAATAGGGAGATATATATCCGCGATCGAATTGCATGCCTTGTACCACGTCGATGGTGGTATCCATACCCTTAGCCTCACCAATAGTGATGACACCGTCTTTAGAGACTTTGCGCATCGCGTCGGCAATGAGTTTACCTATCTCTGCATCGTTATTAGCCGAGATAGTAGCTACTTGCTCAATCTTATCGAAATCGTTACCTACAACTTCACTCTGTTGTTTGATATTCTCTACAACAGCAGCCACTGCCTTGTCTATACCGCGTTTGAGCGACATGGGGTTAGCGCCGGCAGTCACATTCTTCAGTCCCACCGAGATAATCGATTGTGCCAAAACGGTAGCCGTGGTTGTTCCGTCACCGGCTTGGTCACCCGTCTTGGAAGCCACTTCTTTGACTAATTGCGCACCGAGGTTCTCGGCAGCGTCTTTCAGTTCAACGGCCTTAGCTACGGTTACACCGTCTTTAGTGATATGGGGAGCACCATACTTTTGGTCAATAATAACGTTGCGACCCTTAGGACCGAGGGTCACTTTCACTGCGTTAGCGAGTTGGTCCACACCGCGTTTGAGAGCATCACGTGCCTCAATGTTATACGTAATATCCTTTGCCATATTATTTTAGAATAGCTAATACGTCGCTTTGACGCATGATAATGAATTTAGTGTTATCCAGTTCTACTTCGGTACCGGCGAACTTACCATAAAGGACTTGGTCACCCGGTTGTAGAATCATGTTTTCGTCTTTCGTCCCTTTACCAACGGCAATTACTTCACCGCGTAAGGGCTTCTCTTGAGCCGTGTCGGGAATAATGATTCCGCCTACGGTCTTCTCTTCTGCTGCCGTGGGGCGTATCACCACACGGTCTAATAAAGGTTGAATGTTAGTCATATTAGTTATTGTTTTTTAGTTATTAGTTTTTCTAGTTAATCTAGATAATTATCGTCTCGAAAGTATTTACCTTGGCTTTATCATAAGGACGGCTTACTTTGATATAGTTCTCCGTAAAACCGCACATATCTTTCTTTCCCTCCCATAGGACGGTGGCGGTTCTGCCTTTATTTTCTGCGTAGAAAGCTTGCAGTTTCTGCTCACTAATCTTATGCAGTTCTTCGGAACGTTGATGCCTTACTTTCATAGGTATAACCTCTAAATCCATGGTCAACATCTTTGTATTAGCGCGCTCCGAATAAGTAAAGACATGTAATTGCGAAACGGGTAGGGAAGAGATAAACTGCTTATATTCATCCCATATAGCCTCCGTCTCACCTCTAACCCCCACCATACAGTCAACACCAATAAAAGCGTGCGGCATGACGCGGCGTATATGTTCAATTCGTTCCCTAAATAAAGCCGTATCATAATGGCGGTGCATGATTCTTAACATCTCGTCCGAACCGGACTGCAACGGGATATGAAAATGCGGAGCGAAATGCTTGCTGTTTGCCACAAAGTCGATAATCTCGTCCGTCAGTAGATTCGGCTCGCAAGAGGATATCCTTACTCTATAGTTTAGAGTAGTTGCGCCTTCGACTGTAGTGGAGAGTTGGTCCAGTTTTTTTAGTAAATCGAGGAATGTCTCGTTGGTAGAGTGACCAAAGTCACCGATATTGACACCCGTGAGGACAATCTCTTTGGCTCCTTCTTGGAGTGCTTGTTGAGCTTGTGCTACAATACTCTCAATCGACCCGTTGCGCGAGCGCCCGCGGGCAAGCGGTATAGTGCAATAGGTGCAGAAATAGTTGCACCCATCTTGTATCTTCAAAAAACAGCGTGTTCGATCGTCCCTTGAGTAGGCAGGGTGATAAGTGTTAAGGTCTTTGGATATAACATGATCAACCTCTATCATAGAGGCAATCTCTTTGGGCTTGAGGGCTGCATAACAACCCGTTACAATAACACGCGCATTGGGATTCTCCCGTTTAATGCGGTGAATAGCTTGTCTATCCTTCTGGTCAGCCGTATCGGTAACCGAACAAGTATTGACAATGCAAAGGTCAGCCTGTTCACCCGCTTTGACGCGAGTGTGGCCTTTGTCGAGTAAAACTTTGCCGAGAGCGGAACTCTCGGCAAAGTTGAGTTTACATCCTAATGTGATTATCTTAAAGGTCATCCAAGCATTGATAATAAGATACCGGCAGCGACAGCAGAACCGATAACACCGGCAACGTTCGGACCCATGGCATGCATGAGTAGGAAGTTGGTAGGATCTGCCTTTTGTCCCTCCATTTGGCTAACACGAGCAGCCATTGGAACGGCACTAACACCGGCAGAACCGATAAGCGGATTAATCTTATCTTTACTGAATAAATTCATTAGTTTAGCAAGTAATACGCCACCTGCCGTACCAAAACTGAAGGCTACAATACCCATCACGAGGATGAGAATAGTCTGTACGTTAAGGAACGACTCAGCCGTAGCGGTAGCACCAACACTCAAACCGAGGAAGATAACGACGATGTTCATCAGTTCGTTCTGAGCAGTCTTGCTCAAACGATCAACAACACCACATTCCTTCATCAAGTTACCGAGCATTAAGCAACCAATCAGCGGAGCTGCATCGGGCAATATCAGAGCCACAATAGCTGTAATGATAATCGGGAAGACAATCTTCTCAGTCTTGCTCACTTGGCGTAACTGTTTCATCTTAATGGCGCGCTCTTTCTTGGTGGTCAAGAGTTTCATGATAGGCGGCTGAATAACAGGAACCAAAGCCATATATGAATAAGCCGCAATAGCGATAGGACCAAGTAACTCAGGCGCTAACTTAGAGGTCAAGAAGATAGAGGTAGGTCCATCAGCACCGCCGATGATACCGATACTACCGGCTTGTGCCTCCGTGAATCCCCACTGAGCAACCAACGTAGGATCACAGCCGAACGAGTCCAACAGCGGACCGATAGAATTCGCCATAAGGAAAGTTAGGAAAATACCTACCTGAGCGGCAGCGCCTAAGAGCAAGCTCTTGGGATTAGCAATCAGCGGTCCAAAGTCTGTCATCGCGCCTACACCAATAAAGATAAGGCAGGGGTACAAACCGGCTTTAACACCGATATAAAGCACATCGAGTAAGCCTGCTTCCTTGAGGATAGCACCATAACTATGGTAGTATGGAGATTCAGCATCAAGGAATTGTGCCCATAATTCGGAATGGAACATATTGGCGTTAGGCAAATTAGTCAGTAACATTCCGAAGGCGATGGGGAGCAGCAGCAACGGTTCAAAGCCCTTCTTAATAGCCAAATAGAGCAAGAAGAACGAGATGAGAATCATCAGTCCTTGTTGCCAAGCCATATTCATGAACCCGAACGTGCGGAAAAACTCAAACAAACTCTCCATAGGATTAGCCTAATACGATGAGAACGTCGTCTTGCATAACCGTTTGACCGGCAGTGACGCAAATCTGTTTAACCGTACCGTCTTGCTCTGCAGCAACGGCATTCTCCATCTTCATGGACTCAAGCGTGAGGAGGGTATCACCTTTCTTAACGGCTTGACCTTCGCTTACCAGCACTTTAATGATTGATCCGGGCAGCGGACTAACCACTTTAGCACCGGCTACAGGAGCCGCGGGAGCTGCAGGAGCTGCTTTTGGTGCCGGAGCAGCCGCAGGAGCAGCCTTTACTTCCGGAGCTGGAGCAACCGGAGCAGCAGGTTTAACTTCAGGAGCTACGGTAGTCTCCTCGCCTAAGTTAACTTCGAAAGACATGCCATTAACGGTAACATTAGCTTTCTTGTTGCCTAAATCTTCTACGGTCGTATCATAGGCTTGACCGTTTATTGTAAATTTAAAACTTTTCATAATGATTAACGAATAAGATTGTTCATTCCGTACATTTTGTCGTTCCATGTGGTGTGATGAGGAATAATCGTGATACGAGTAGGTTCTTCATCATGTTCGCCACCGAAATAACTCAAGTGCAGCGCCATGGCAATGGCAGCTGTTACATTCGAATTAATTGCCATTTCATTATCCTCCTTCTTTTGGGGTAGGGGCTGCTGTTTCACCTGAGTGGCTTTAGGTGCAGGAGCAGCAGTTGCCTTCTGCATGATTGCACCAAAGCCTTTCAGTATAAAGATAAGCACAACAAGCAGAACGAAAACCAGTAGGAAACCTAAACCGGTGACCATCCACACGTGGCCCCAATTAACTAATAATAGCGTATTCATTGATTACAAAGGAATATTACTATGTTTCTTGAGAGGATTAGTCAGACGCTTGGTCTGGAGGTTCTCGAAGGCGCGAATGATACGAGCACGGGTGTAACGAGGCTCAATCACGTCATCAATGTAACCACGATTAGCGGCCTGATAAGGACTGGCAAACAAATCCTTGTATTCGGCTTCCTTCTCAGCAATAAATTTCTTCTTTTCTTCGGGGTCTTCAATAGCCTTCAGCGCTTTAGCTTGAAGTACGCCAACAGCACCACTGGCACCCATAACGGCAATCTCTGCATTAGGCCAAGCATAGCACATGTCACCACGCAGTTGCTTGCAACTCATTACAATATGACTTCCGCCATAACTCTTACGAACGGTAATGGTAACCTTCGGAACAGTAGCTTCGCCATACGCGAACATCAGTTTTGCTCCATGATCGATGATACCGGCATACTCTTGACCCGTACCGCAAAGGAATCCAGGAACGTCAACGAGCGTCAGGATTTGGATATTGAAGGCATCGCAGAAACGAACGAAACGAGCAGCCTTACGACTGGCGTCGCAGTCCAGCACACCGGCGAGCCAACTCGGTTGGTTAGCAATGATACCGGTTGAACGACCGTTGAAACGAGCGAAACCACAGATGATGTTCTTAGCATAATCCTTCTGTACCTCCATGAACTCACCATTATCAACGATGAGGTTGATGATGTCCTTCATGTTATAAGGCTTATTAGGATCAGCAGGAACAATCTCATTCAAAGCGTCCTCAATACGTGCCGGATCGTCATTGCACTCTACCAGAGGAGCTTCTTCCATATTGTTTTGAGGAATGAATCCTACCAAACGACGAACTTGCTCAAGAGCCTCGTCCTCAGTAGCAGCTACGAAATGCGTAACACCGGACTTAGTAGCATGCACTTTAGCACCACCGAGTTGTTCAACGGTAACGTCCTCACCCGTAACACTCTTAACTACCTTTGGACCCGTGATGAACATATACGAGTTTTGCTCGGTCATCATGATGAAGTCGGTCAAAGCAGGACTATAAACAGCACCTCCGGCGCAAGGACCAAAGATAACACTGATTTGGGGAACAACACCCGAAGCTAAGATATTACGCTCAAAGATCTCTGCATAACCGGCAAGAGCGCAAGCACCTTCTTGAATACGAGCACCACCCGAGTCATTCAGACCAATGATAGGAGCACCTAACTTCATGGCTTGATCCATAACGTTACAGATCTTTTGTGCCATCGTCTCACTCAGCGAACCGCCGATGACGGTAGCGTCTTGTGCAAAGACAAAAACCAAACGACCGTTAATCGTACCTGAACCAACGGCAACACCATCACCAAGGAACACTTTCTTGTCCATGCCAAAATCGTGGCAACGGTGGGTTAAGAACATATTTACTTCTTCAAACGAACCTTCATCCAGAAGCTTCGTAATACGCTCGCGGCAAGTATAACTGCCTTTAGCGTGATGTTTCTCAACAGCTGCTTCTCCACCACCGGCTAAAGCCTGTGCGCGAGAATCAAGCAACTTTTGCATTTTTTCGTTATCCATAATTTATTTCTTTAAACTTTAAACTAGTTAAACTTTCAACCACTCTAAACTCTAAACTCTCAACACTAAACTCAATTAGCAGGGTTGTTGACAAAGTTCGGTGAGAACACCCTTCGTGGACTTGGGGTGCAAGAAAGCAATCATCAAGTTCTCTGCGCCCTTACGAGGAGCAACGTCAATGAGTTGGATACCGGCTGCTTCTGCCTCTTTAAGAGCTTCGGCTACGTTCTCAACATTGAATGCAACGTGATGAACACCACCGCGACCACCGTTCTTCTCAATGAACTTAGCAATCGTCGATTCGGGGCACGTAGGCTCCAAAAGTTCAATCTTTGTTTGACCAACTTTGAAGAAAGCGGTTTTTACTTTTTGGTCAGCTACCTCTTCGATAGAGTAGCACTTACCACCGGTTAAAAACTCGAAGAAAGGCATAGCCTCTTCCAAACTGGGAACTGCAATTCCCAAATGCTCAATATGAGTAGGTTTCATAATGAAAAAATAATAAATTTGTTAAACGATAATATTATATATTATATGTTATTCGGCATGTTTAAAAACAAACTTCGCATTTTCGTTGCAAAATTACAAAAAAATTTTGATATGTGCAAATTTTTTTCTATCTTTGCGCAAAATTTTAACAAATATATGACTAATAGCCGAAAAGTAAGCGTCATTGTACTATCTATTTCGCTTTTTATTATTGTTTTATCCGTTGTTTATACCACATGGCTTTCGCACAAGTTAGCGATTGAGGAACATAAGAAAATTGAGATTTGGGCAGAAGCTACTCGTCAGTTTCTTTTAGCGGATGAGAATACGGACATTGATTTTGTGACCTCTATCATTGAGGGTAATACCACGATTCCTGTTTATATGGTAGATGCTGAGGGCAAATTGCTTATTTCTCGTAATGCCAAGGACAAAATGCCGTCGTTAGAGAGCCTGAGTGGTCCGATAGAGGTGAAGATTAGTGACTCGATTACGCAATATATCTATTATGACGAATCGACCTTGTTATATCAGTTGCACTATGTTCCGTATATTCAGTTTGCGCTTATCTTTGTGTTTATCGGCATCGCCATTTTAATTATTTATGTCTCTAACCGCAGTGAGCAGAACCATGTGTGGGCAGGCTTGTGCAAAGAAACGGCGCACCAATTAGGAACGCCTATCTCCTCCCTCAATGCTTGGGAGGAACTGCTTTCTCAACGCTATCCTCAAGATGAGTATTTACCGCAAATGCGCAACGATATAGAGCGCCTACAAGCTGTAGCCGACCGTTTCTCTAAGATTGGTTCTAAGCCGGAACTCATCTCGACAGACATCATTCCTGCTTTGGAACGCACCCTCGCGTATATGCGCTCGCGCATATCTAATAAGGTAGAGATGCAGAGTAATTGGCAACAGGCGGATAGGCTGACAGGCGCGGCTGCAAGCAGCCTAAAGGCGGAGAAACAACAAGTTTTGCTTAATGAGCCATTGTTCACATGGGTGATTGAGAACCTCATTAAGAATGCCGTAGATGCGATGAACGGTAAAGGAACCATCTGTATTTCACTCTCAGAAGAAGGAAAATATATCTACATAGACATATCCGACACGGGTAAAGGTATCAGTCGTGGTCGTCGGAAATCGATTTTCCAACCCGGTTATACAACTAAACAAAGGGGGTGGGGCTTAGGCTTGAGTCTGAGTAAGCGTATCATTGAAGATTACCATCGAGGCAAACTCTTCGTTCAATCGAGTCAGATGGGGGTTGGAACGACCTTCCGCATTGTTCTCAAAAAGACCGTAAATAGTTGAACCACTACCGCTCATGGCGGCATAAAAAGCACCTGCATCCAGTAGGCGCTTTTTTATTTGCCCTAAGATAGGGTAAGACGGGAAGACACTTGCCTCAAAGTCGTTGATACAAAGGTCTAACTTTAAACTCTCAACTTCTTGAACTATACGGCTGCTATAAACTCTAAACTCTAAACTCTCAACTAAATTTGCATAAGCTTCTTTCGTGGATACAGCCACTGGGGGTTTGATCATAACGAGCCGTTTGCCGCTAAGGTCTAAACCGATGGGGGTCAGTTCGTCGCCTATTCCGGTGGCAAAGCAGGGGGTATTGTAGATAAAGAAGGCACAGTCGGCACCTAACGGACTAACGATTGCCGCCAATTCATCTTTCGTTAGTCCTAACGCAAACAGTTCGTTGAGGGCTTGGGCTGTAAAAGCGGCATCGCTGCTGCCACCGCCTAATCCCGCACCGAAGGGGATGTTTTTCTTTAGGCGTATATCTACAGAACCAATCTGAGGATATTGCGCTTGCATCAGTTCGTAGCAACGCCAAATGAGGTTTTTCTTCGGGTCACAATCCACCACAATGCCTTCTTGTATAAAGCGTCCCGAACCTTCGGTTATTTCCAGTTCGTCGTGCAGACCGTAAATAGGGTAGAAGATGGTTTCCAAGTTATGGTAACCATCTTCCCGTTTCCCTACGATACGTAGGCCTATATTAATCTTACAATTCGGATAAACAACCATCAATTCATCATTCCTTCAATCCATCATTCTAAACGGTGTCCATAAACGAGCGTTGTACCTTATTGAAGACTACAATACCAACACCCAGCAAAGCCACCATGAAGACGAAACTATAACCTAACATCCACCACTCGTGGCAACCTACACCTAAAATGCCGTACTTGAAGAACTCCACAATACCTGTCAGCGGATTGAGCATCATCACGAACTTGATTTTCTCATTGGTAATCGTCGATAGCGGATAGATAACGGGTGTAGCGTACATCCACAGACTAACGAAGAACGAGAGCAGCAATTGCAAGTCTCTGTACTTAGTCGTCATAGACGAGAAGAGCACACCAAAACCGAGTGCTAAGCCGGCGAGCATAACTACCAATAACGGAATCATCAAAGCATATAAGTTCGTGTGAATAGGTGCGTCCGTGAAAATGAGGTAGTAGAAATAGACGATAAGGAAGAGGGCAAACTGAATGCCAAAACGCACTAAGTTACTGATAACGTCACTGAGGGGTGTTACCAATCGAGGGAAATAGACCTTACCGAAGATACCGGCATTACTCACAAACGTATTACTCGTCTTATTCAAGCAATCGGCAAAGTACTGCCAAAACGATATACCTGCTAAGTAGAATAGGGGTTGAGGCAGTCCGTCGGTGGAGATCTTAGCGATGCCGCCGAACACAACCATATACATGACGGTTGTCATCATCGGTTGAATGAGGTACCATAACGGACCTAAAACCGTTTGTTTGTACTGTGTGATGATGTTACGTTTAACGAACAGCATCATCAAGTCGCGATAACGCCAAATCTCCTTAAAATCTACACTCAGTAGTTTATCCTTTGGGCGTATCTCTGTTGTCCACTTTTCTTCCATCTAAAACTATAAACTATAAAACTTATCAACTTCTTTCAACTTTCAACTATCAACTTTCAACTAATCCAATGCGATGTTTAATCGCTTTGGATTCCTCTTCGTAGCCGGGCTTATCCAGCAGCGCAAACATATTCTTCTTATATGCTTCTACACCGGGTTGGTTGAACGGATTAACGCCTAACATATACCCCGAGATACCGCACGCACGCTCGAAGAAATAGATGAACTGACCTAAATTATACTCATCTACCTTCTCGAAACTAATCTTGATATTCGGTACACCACCATCCACGTGAGCTAACTGCGTTCCTAATTCAGCCATCTTATTAACCTCATCTACACGTTTGCCGGCAAGGAAGTTCAGTCCGTCTAAGTTAGCCTCATCGTGAGGGAAGATAACCTCTTTATTAGCTTTCTCAATTGATATAACGGTCTCAAAGATAGTGCGCTCACCATCTTGAATCCACTGACCCATGGAGTGTAAGTCGGTTGTCAGATCGACGGAAGCAGGGAAGATGGCCTTGTGGTCTTTACCTTCACTCTCTCCGTACAGCTGTTTCCACCATTCGGCGAAATAGTGAACCTTAGGGTTGAAGTTCGCCATGATCTCAATCTTCTTACCAAACTGATACAGACTATTGCGTATAGCGGCATATTGGCAAGCGGGGTTATTGGCGTATTCGACATCCACACCCGTGGCTTTCTCCATGTCTTGGGCACCCTTGATGAGGGCTTTGATATCGTGACCGGCGCAAGCAATAGGCAGCAGTCCTACGGGAGTCAGTACGCTAAAACGACCTCCCACATTATCCGGAATAACGAAGGTCTTGTAACCCTCTATCTCAGCTACCTTACGTGCAGCACCTTTGGCTTTATCGGTAATACAAACGATTAAGTCTTTGGCGGTAGCTTTACCCACTTGTTTCTCGAGCAGGGTCTTGAGCAGGCGGAAAGCCAAAGCGGTCTCCGTTGTCGTTCCCGATTTAGATATATTGATGATAGCAAAGGTCTTACCCTCGAGCAGTTCCATAAGGTCTGCCAAATAGTCCTCGCCGATGTTATTTCCGGCATAAACGACCTTCGGATTATTGCCGTTCAGACCAAACGTGTGGTCGAGAGCCTCGTTCACTGCACGAGGACCGAGGTACGAACCGCCAATACCGGCTACTACGATAATCTCGGCTTTGGCACGCAGTTGGTTGGCTGTGGCTTGAATCTCATCAAGGAAAGCGTCCGTCGTTTCGGAGGGCAGATGAACCCAACCTAAGAAGTCGTTTCCTTCACCTTTACCGTTCTCTAATAACTCATTAGCAGCTGCCGTCTTGGCAGCTTCGCGCTCTAATGTACCGGCAGGTACAAAACAAGCAGCATTTTGAATATTCAGTTTCATTTTATTGTAGTTTTTGTGTTAATTCTTTAATTACAATCGTGGGCGATTGGCGATTATACAGTATATCGTACATCGCCTCTGCGATAGGAAGTCTGACTTGTAAATGTGTGTTAGCCTCATGAATACATTTGGTTCCGTAGTAACCCTCTGCTATCATTTCCATCTCTATCTGAGCGGCTTTGACGCTGTAGCCTAAACCTATCATCTGTCCAAACTGACGGTTACGACTGAACTTAGAGTAAGCCGTCACCAATACGTCTCCCAAATAACCGGAGGCATCTACATTACGATGTCTGTTGTCAAACGCCATGACGAAACGGTCTATCTCCTGAATAGCATTAGCAATCAATATCGCTTGGAAATTGTCGCCATAATGCAGACCGTAGCATAAACCGGCTGCGATAGCGTAGATGTTCTTCATCACGGACGAGTATTCCAGTCCGGCTACATCGTCGCTGATGCACGTTCTCACATAATCCGTTTCGAATAAGGATGCTGCTTTCTTTGCCATGGACAGGTCTTCACAACCGATGGTGAGATAACTCAGTCGTTCCAAGGCTATCTCTTCTGCGTGGCAAGGACCGGCAATGACAGCGAGGTTAGAGTAGGGGACGCTGAACTTATGTTTGAGGTAGTCCGTTACTATCATGTTCTCTTCGGGAATCATGCCCTTGACGGCAGAGATAATGAGTTTCTGTCGTAGCGAACGTTTAACCTTATTCAGTGTCATCTTGACGTACGGAGAAGGGATGGCCAAGACCAATACGTCGGACTTACTGATAATCTCGTTTATGTCGCTGGAGAAATTGATGCGGTTCGTATCAAAGCGCACATTACTCAGATAATTGGGGTTTTTGCCTATTGCCTTAAACTCACTGATAGCTTCCGGACGGCGGATATACCAATTGATCTGCTGTTGATTAGCAAGCAGTATCTTGGCTAATGCCGTTGCCCAACTACCGTTTCCTAATATAGCAACTCTCTTTTCCATCACTCCGTATATCTCATCGTCGGGAAGAGGAGCACCTCTTGTATCGAACTCTGCCCCGTCATCAGGATAGCCAATCGGTCAATACCTATACCGATACCGCTCGTCGGTGGCATACCGTATTCGAGTGCCCTTACAAAATCGTGGTCAATCACCATTGCCTCGTCATCCCCCTTGTCCGCAAGTTTCATTTGCTCTACAAAGCGGTTGTACTGGTCTATCGGGTCATTGAGCTCCGAATAAGCATTAGCCAGTTCCTTACCATTGACCATCAACTCAAAGCGCTCCGTCAGACCGGCTTTGGAGCGGTGCATCTTCGTCAGCGGACTCATCTCTACCGGATAATCAGTAATGAAAGTAGGCTGTATGAAAGTACCCTCACAGGTCTCACCGAAGATCTCGTCAATCAGTTTACCCTTACCCATCTTGTCTGTACCTTCTACGCCGTAGCGTATAGCCACTTTGCGAATATCCTCCTCGCTCATTTGACTCAAGTCTTCGCCTGTCTTCTCTTTGATAGCCTCTAAGATGGGCAGACGGCGATAGGGGGCTTTGAAGTCTATCTCGTTATCACCTACTTTGACTTTGGTTGTACCATTAACGGCAATGGCTATCTTCTCGAGTAACTGCTCTGTGAAACTCATCATCCAGTTATAGTCCTTATACTGAACGTACAGTTCCATGCACGTGAACTCGGGGTTGTGACTGCGGTCCATACCTTCGTTACGGAAGTTACGGCCAATCTCATACACGCCCTCAAAACCGCCTACTATCAGTCGTTTGAGGTACAGTTCGGTAGCGATACGCAGGTACATATCTACATCTAACGTGTTATGGTGCGTGATGAACGGACGAGCCGTGGCGCCACCGGCTATCTGTTGCAGGATAGGGGTCTCCACTTCGGTATAACCGGCCTCGTCAAAGACTTGACGCATCGTGCGCAGGATAGTGGCACGCTTGAGGAAAGTGTCCTTCACGCCCTCGTTGACTACCAAATCGACATAACGTTGACGATAACGCAGTTCGGGGTCGTTAAAACCGTCATAAGCTACGCCGTCTTTGTATTTGACGATAGGAAGGGGACGCAGCGATTTGGACAGTACCGTCAGTTTCTTAGCGTGAACACTGATCTCGCCCATTTGGGTACGGAAGACGTGTCCTTCGATACCGATAAAGTCGCCTATGTCAAGTAGTTTCTTGAACACCACATTGTACATCTGGCGGAGAGTCTCCGCAGACAGATTGCCGTTCGGGTCATTGGCGTCCATAGTTGGTACTTCGGCATCTTCCGCTAATTGTATATCATCGCGGCTAACGTAGCATTGGATACGTCCTTTGGAGTCTTGTATCTCGATAAAGGAGGCTTTACCCATGATACGTTTGCTCATCAGTCGTCCGGCAATGGTGACGTCTTTGCCTTCCCACGCTTCAAAGTTTGCTTTTATGTCCTTTGAATAGCCGGTTACTACATATTCATTAGCGGGGTAGGGGTTAATGCCCATCTCTCGCATGGTTTGCAGACTTTGTCTGCGTACTAATTCTTGTTCACTCAGTTCCATATTATTTGTTTATTTAGTTTCTTTCCGTAGCCTAAGGCACAAATTTGGGTGCAAATATACAACAAAAATTTGGAATGAGCAAATATAATTACGTTTTTTAGGCAAAATAGATGTAATCTAACCATAAAAAGTACACAAACAACTTCCCATAGCCTTCAGTGTTGGGTATTTCTTGGGTTCTTCTTGGGTTGTTCTTGGGTTATTCTTGGGTTTGCTTAAACCCCCGGTCGAGCGGTGCGAGGAGAGTGCGAGGAGGATTATCCTCCTCTGACCGTTCGGCAACCGTTCGGTGATCCTTCTGTGACATTTCGGTGAGGTTCGGGTATTGATACACTAGAGACAGCGCAAACACCTCACAGTCATAGCGTTAGCCTATGGTGCTATGTGGGTGCTATGTTAGTGGTAGATTTACAGATACGGTGAAGATAGTGGTGCGCAGGTCAAAAGACCATTGCGGACATGTATTTCTAAAACTCCCTCTCGCGCGCGGTAGAGGTTTAAGAAAAACATGACCCACATAACCACATGTCCGCAAACATAACCACCGCAATCCCAAAAAGTAGTAAACGGAAATTCCGGGAACTTTCGGGAAATTCCCGAATTCCCTCAAATTCCCTCACATACCCTCACATAGTTATAGTGCTGTAAATTAAGATGTTACGATTTTAGTCTGAATTTTCACGGACAGAAAGAGGTTGTTCGCGAAAGGAGCCAGACAACCATCGCAACCCCGAGAGGCTGCGATAGAGTGTTAAGGTATGAATAGGTATAAGAGAATGATTTATTTGCTCAACTTTTGCCCAAATAAGAAATGAGCAAGCCAAGGGCTTAATCGTATAATTTGAGACACAAACAAACAAAAAGCTACAACGCAACAAGAAATTATCAATGAACAAACAAATCCCATAAATGGAGCCTCGGAAAAGGGAATATCAGCAAATACTGCGGAGATTCCTCCGAATACAAAGAAATAATGCAATAAGTAAATATCAAGTGTCCTGCGACCAATAAATTGCATTATACGACCTATTGCATGCTCCTTACTAAATATATTTTGATAATGTCTAAATCCCGCAAATACGACAACAATACCTGAAATTGCCAACGCTAGACGAGTTAGATATACGCTAATATAATCCAAAACGGGAAAAATAGAGAAACCAACAAAAATAATAATACAACTCAATATTAACGGGGTATGGTCTAATAATTGTTCAAATTTATGAAAATATTTCTTAGTTATTGAACCAAGAATAAAGAATATAAAATATCTCCAATTAACACAACATAATGTTGTAACAAGGACTGAATTTCCAATGACTTTATGGTGCATTAGAATATACATTGCTAAACCAACAACAGTAAAAGCAATGTCTTTCCAGACCCCTCGTATGTGCAAAAACTTAAATATTTGCTGTAAAATGATATAAATAACAAAAAACTCAAATAAAACAAATGTAAACCAATATCCTGCTTTGGATTCCATAACTAAAGAATCAAGTAAATTACAGTCATTAACAGCGATATATGCGACTAAAAATAGGAATGGTGATATTATTTGTACAGGTAATTTCTTTTTTAGAAAAGATATAGTTTGCTCCCAATTCCAAAGAGTATTAACTTTGTAAAATACGAAACCACTTATAAAAAAGAATAGTGGCATTCGAAAAGTGCTAAAAATAGAACTATATCCATCACAATTAAGTCCCCATGCAGAGACATGGCACATTACAACTAGAAACATCGTAAATCCGCGCATGGCATCAATGTATTCTATTCGTTTTGTTGATGATTCTATTCTTTCCATTGAATTTATTTTTTCTATATTAATGTTATTATTTGTCTTCGGTGCAAGACACAAAAAAGCGTGAACTTTCGTTCGCTTCATTTGATTTGTTGAGGTTCTCGACTACCTTTAAGTATTCAAATGTACGCACAAAAACTCACGCCGAAACGCGAGCGTGCAAAACCGTACTTGAATACTTAATGATTGTTTGAAA
>JAZLMS010000030.1:0-8081 GCA_045598805.1 Paludibacteraceae bacterium
TCGTTACGCCTACATGACTTACAAAGCTCTACTTATGAGCCAATGCCCGAAATAGACCGAACACGTAAATATACGTTTAAGTTCCTAACAGATACTATTCCGGATGTGAGCTCGTTGTTCTTTATTGCCGGCAATAGATACCTTTGCTCTAAACTAACTGTGACCTTCACCAAGAAAGGAAAGTCGCAGTTAGTCAAAGGAGAGTTTTGGAAGGTGGACGATTCGTTTAGCCATTGGTCGTCGTGGTAGGATTTATATAGCAGGTGCTACCGCTCTTACCTTCTCTACGTGCTCTCCGTGGAAATGCTTAATATACTTGGTCGTGATACTCAAGTCGGAGTGGTCTGCCGTTTCCATAACAGTCACCGGATCTAGACCGCATTCGGTCATCATAGTATTCATGCCGGTATCACGGAGAGAGTAGAGTTGGTAACTGTCATCCAAGTTCAAAGCTTGGCGCATCTTTGTCCACCACTTATCAAATACAATGCGCTTTGAAGGCTTGTCTGTTGGGACATACTTATAATTAAATAGATAGTATGTTTCCGGATAGCCTTCTATGTGCTTTTTAAGAAGTTCACACACGGCATCCGTAAGCGGAGCAACGCGCGGATGGTGGTTCTTCGTCTTCGTGCCGGGGATTTTAATGCAATGGCTTGCGATATCTACATCCATAATCTGAAGACGAGTAATTTCTACCGGTCGAATCAGAGCTGTCATAACCAAATGGTATATGATTTCAAAGGCAGGATTCTCCTTGCGAATGTATTCAACGATTTGTTGACGTACATCCAATGGTATCATTTCACGCTTCTTCTCGACCTTCATCTTCGGTTTAATCTTTTCAAAAGGACTTTCCTTTATATATTCCTTGCTGACACACCAACCCCAAAAGGCTTTGCCAAACTTTAGAAAAGAGTTAAACGTATTGGGGCTCATCAGTTTCGCCTCTTTGGCAATGTATTTGCCTTGTTTCACCATCCGCTTATGGTTTTCCGAGTCCTCCTTAACCTTTACACATGGAGTTGTATAAACATAATCAAGGAAAGAGTTCGCATGAGCACCAGTGAATTGGGCTACAAGGCAATTAGGCAGATTCTTATTTACCCATACACACAAACGATCACAGAAATTTTTATAAGAGCGATAACTCGCTTCGGTCAGCTCACGCTTCTTTTCCTTTAAGAATATATCACAAACTTCAACAAGAGGAAGGAAGTTTCGTGTATTCTCTCGTTGACCAAAGGGAGTCCAACCTCCCATAAGCTTAATATTAGTTGCGGAAATGATACCGTTTGCCCATGTTCTAAACTCAGCAAGTGTGCGGTATCTCTTCCTATACATATTAAGATACACACGTCTTCTTTCAAGATGATCAATCATCTCGTTATAACAGGAATACTCCATATACCAACCTTCACTGCTGGTATGCCGCAAACATGCGGGTACGTAATTCATCGGAATTTCTTTCGCGGGAACTGCGAAATTTTCAATTTCAAAAAATTGCATTTTTTTTCTTCGGGGATTAAAACTGATAATCCTCGAAGAAAAATGCTCGGGAGAGTTACTCCCATTAAATCTTGCTGAATCGCCGAAAAAATTTTTTGCCGGAATTCTGCCGGAGTTTTTTTGCTCAAAACGGCTCAATCCCTTTATTTATCGGCCTTGCGGAAGAGGGGGGATTCGAACCCCCGGTACAGTTACCCGTACGACAGTTTAGCAAACTGTTGGTTTCAGCCACTCACCCACCCTTCCTTTCGTCGGAATTCGCTTAGTACGATGACAAACTCCGTTTGGCATGTAGTACTCGCGATTCCTCCTCTTTCCCAAAAAGTGGGACTTTTTGGGAACCCTACTTCATCGAACGAATCGACTTTTTGGGAGCCCTACTCCATCGAACGAATCGACTTTTTGGGAGGCTGGATTCAATCCAAACTGCGCTCTCTTAACGAAAGCGAGTGCAAAAGTACTGCTTTTTTTTGATATACGCAAATATTTTTGCTTTTTTTCGTATTTTTTTTACATATTTGCGTTATAATAACGCGGATTGCCCGTCACTTCCTCCCCAATAAAGGCCGGTTTGACGAATGTTTCCTCTTCACTCCCCAACTCAATCTCCGCCATCACAAAACCTTCCAAACGACCATGGAACTCGTCGATTTCCCATACTTGTGGATGGTGGATGGTGGATTGTGGATGGTGGGCAGGGATGATCCAACGGGTTTTCTCTATCTTACCGGGGAGGGCAAGAGACATGAGTTCCTTAGCATCACTGAGACTAATCTCGCGTTCCCACTCAAAACGAGAGAAACCGACTTGGTTCTTAGCGGACTTAATCGTTAGGAAACCCTTGTCGTCCCAAATACGCACGCGAACCGTTTTGTCGGGGTCTTTGCATAAATATCCCTGCTCAATGACATGCTTTTCCGTAGCCATTGATTTGTAACTATCGTCTTTGACGAGGAACTTACGTTCTATTTCTATATTCTCACTCATACACTATGGGAATAGTACGGTGTACTATCGTTCTACTACCGATACAGGAGGCTTATTGATGTTGGTCACGAAGGAGGTCGTTAACCGTCTTTACGGGATTAAAGGTCGAGATGGGAACTTGGACGAAAATGGTGTTCCACTTAGCCATCGCACCATTCCATAAACCGGGTAACTCCAACGCCTTCAACTCCTTGCCGTCTTTACTCTTAGACGAGATGAAGCCCGTCTTAGGATCCACATACTGAGGCAAATCGAAATGTTTACCCTCATAGTCCTTCACAGCACAAACAAGATCAACCGGATTGAAGTGCGTAGCCTTCTCCATGAGCGACTTATCCTTAATCTGACTGCTCTCCAAAATTTGATAACTCTCGGTGCCGTCCTCGTCCCTCACGATGAAAGGACCGCCCCCAGGTTCGCCCGTATTCTTAACCACACCACAAACGCGGATAGGACGATTCAAATGCTGCCGCTCTTCCTCGCTAATAGAGGGATCTTGCAGACGCTCAAACACGCGTTTTTGCTCGGTTACGAGTACGCCTGCCAGCACTTGTTTGTAGTGAACCATATCCTTTTTTAGGCGGTCGGGAACGACGTTGTCGATGTTCTTAACAAAGACCACATCGGCATCAATAGCATTGAGGTTCTCAATGAGTGCGCCATGACCACCCGGACGGAAGAGGAGTTTGCCATCCTTGGTACGGAAGGGCGTGCCATCGGGATTAGCGGCTAAAGTATCCGTAGCAGGCGACTGCTCCGAGAAAGAGATGTCAAAACGTACGTTGTATTTCTTTTCCAAGGCTTGCAGATGGTCGGCTATATGCTTTCTAAACAGCGGCAGATGCTCGTGGCTAACGGTAAAATGGATGTTCACTACCCCCCCCGAGGCGGCGTACATAGCCCCCTCTACCATATGCTCTAACGCGGGCGTGCGGGCGCTGTCGTGATATTTATGGAATAGTAGCAGCCCCTTAGGTAACTGACCGTAGTTCATGTCCTCAAGCAAGAAACGCACGGCGTCTTGTCCGTCCTTGCCCTCCAGTTGGTCACCAAAAGCGAAACGGTCTTTATTGGAGAGGAACTCCTGAATAAAGGGCGTTTCTTCGCCCGTTTCGAGGTACTCAAACAGGTTCTTGAACATACGTGAAGCCGCGCCCGAAGCGGGAACGAACTTAACGACCTTATGCCCCTCTTGGAGGTATGATTGCCAAGCCTTAACGTAGGTCTCTTGTTCCGCCTTGGATGGGTTGATAATGCCCTTTTTGGTTGAAGCGGGAGCAACGATGTCGAGGTTAGGGAAACCGTTTACGAAGTTCTGCAACTGCTCTTGAGCTTTACTTAGGCTAATGCCATGTTGCTCCAGTTGCGCCAAGTCTTGTTCGCTAAAATTCATGGTTATAATTGATTTTTGGTGCAAAGGTACGACATTTTTTTCATATACGCAAAAAAATGCACTTTTTTTTAGGAAAAATTTGCACATATCAAAAAAAAGTTGTATCTTTGCCGCCGAATTTGAAAACAAACAATAAAACAAAAGATTTATTACGATTATGAAAAGAATGTTTTATGTGCTGATGGTTATCGCTTTTGTAGCCACCACCGCTATCACGGGATGTAAGAGCCACGTAGAAGATGTCGATCCGTACCCGCCTGAAAACAAGGAACAAATTAGAACTCAGCAGGAGGACGATAAAGACAGTATTCCTCCCGGACATCACCCCGACAATGATGATGACGATCCGTATGGCGGAAAGTATGATCCTATTTGGGTGCATTAACGTACGCTAACGAAACATAAGTTTTGGATATATTTGCTATGTCTGTTCATTGGAGTCAGTTGCGAACCGCGATTGATTCCAATGCCACAGACCGCGACACGGCAGATTGTGATGTTTTCCGCCGTCAATGGACTGGGAGACCACGGCTATGTGGATTTGATTCTTTTGGGGGCGGAACAGGTCTATCTAAATTTGCCGGAGGATGTGTATATGCTGTATTGTAACCCTGTCACGTTTGAACAGGCAGAACAGATGGCAGATTATTATTCGCACGAAGGGGCAGCCGCATACGATAGCACATTGATTGTTTTGGCAGGGTCGGATTATAAGCCCCTCGCGGAGAAATATATCCAAGATTCCACGCTTAATCCCCATGTGGATATCCTTATTTTTGAGGTAGATGAACTGCCTCAGGGACGCAACGCTGACCACGTGTCAGCGTTTTCCGTAGATATGTATTGGGGCAGTTATGATGCCGGCGTGAGTGTGGCTCAGATGGGTTTCCAAACCCCGTTGATTTGGTTGGCACGCGAAGAAGATTATATCCTGCAATTATCGCGGGACGGCTTCTCGGACGGCTATCATTCGGTAACGGGTGTGCGTCCCGACACGGCATTGCTTAGCAACGATTGGCACGGTTTTGGTATGCCCGCTGTTACCTATCAACAAATGGAGGAGAAAAGTAAGAAATACGACTTCATCTATCCCGTTATGGGCGGTTCGAATATGGGTATTTAGCGCTATCTGCGCGAGCATCCGGACGGACCCAAAGTGGCAGGCATGGATGTGGACCAAAGCCAATACGCCTCTAATGTGATTGGCAGTCTGGTCAAACACATGGATCAGTTAGTAGCGAAGTACTTGAATGATTGGTTGAACTATATCCCTTGGAAGCGATATGAGAAGATTGAAGCGAATAGCGGTTATATTGAGTGGGTGCTTACTGGTGCTGAGTAGTTGGCTGCTGACGGCGTGTCGTTCGGAGGAGTGTACTGTTGATCACCTCAAGGTACGCAAGGTGGCAGTCGTCCTACCCTTTGAAAACGGCTTACGCGAGCAGTGGGAACAGTGCTTGGAGCTCTGCAATACCAATTTGCAGACGGGTTTCTGTTATGCCGGCAAGGGGGTAAAATTGCAGTTTGAGTGGTATGACGAATCGACGGAAGACCTCGTCGCTTTAGCAGACAAGTTAGTGGCACGCGGGGATATAGTAGCGGTGATTGGCGGTCACCACTCGTCGTCCGCAATGCAGTTGGCGTCGGTGTTGTGCAAAGGTGGAAAACCTCTTTTTACCTTGGGGACAGCCGGACAATTAGCGCGAGCCTATTCGGCAACAGGCAATCTGTGGATAATGACCGAAACGGATGTTACCGAATGTGAGGTACTGCTCAGTAAAGCCATGCAATATGGCGCCCAATCGGTGGCGCTGTTGGTCAACGGCGTTGATGCGTACGGTCAGACGTTCTTGGACTGGTACGCGTTCCAAGCGACAGAGTTAGGGCTGCAAAACAAAGGTACTTATTCCTACGACGGCAGTGTAGAGCAGATTGCTCAGCAGACCAAGGCGGCTTTAGCCTCGGGCGCAGACTATGTGCTGTGTGCTTCCAGTTCAGTAGAGGAACTGAAGACGGTGTTGAGCACGATGCAATCCACACCGCATAGCAACCGTATGCTAATGGCTGAATCGGGAATGGCAGGTAATGCTATCAGCGAGTTAGGAGAGTTGATGGAAGGTGTTGAGGGCGTGTGTTATGGTGCCAATCCGGAGTCTGGGTTTGATATAGCCTATCAGGCACGCTTCAACCGAATGCCCTGTTTGGGCGAAGCGCAAGTGTATGATGCCGCCATGCTGATTGCCTTTGCTTCGTATGTTCAGATGCTCCATAAAAAACTCTCGTTTAAGGAAGCTATGCGCCAACTGGTGGACGGTCGCGAACAGGGCAATGGCAGTTGGCGGAGCGAAGATTTTGCGTGGTTAGCCTCTATGCTTGCCGATGGCGTATATCCGGATATTAGTGGTGCTTCCGGTTCGTTGGACTTTGACTCCCGAGTTTATACCAACATCTTGCACTCGGTTTATTACAACTACTTGGTCTATCAACAGAAGTACATCTTCTTGGACTATAACACCACGGACGGTTCACGCCGAACCGACCCTACGTTGGCATCATGGAACTGGAAAAAGTCGCAAAAGCAGGATATATCGTATGAGGGCGAGGAGCGTGTCTATCCTCCGTTGGATAAACGTTGGGCATTGTTAGTAGCCTCCTCAAAGGGATGGGATAATTATCGCCATCAGGTAGATGTGCTGAATATCTATCAGATTCTTAAGAAAAACGGTTATGACGACGACCACATAGTCATTATCATAGAAGATGACTTGGCGAAGAATGCGAATAATCCGGAACAGGGTGTTTTGTACTCGCGAATGGATGGCGTTAATGTCTATGAGAATGTGCAGGTGGATTATCACCCCTCACAGTTGAACCCCACCGATATAACTGAGATTATGTTGGGTCATGCTTCGGAACGTTTACCGCATGTGATACGTGCGGATAGTGATGATAATATCTTCTTTTTCTGGTCAGGTCATGGTACACAGGGGAAGTTACACTGGCTCGATACTTGGGCGGGCATTACGAAAGCCGATTTAGAAAGAGGTCTCTCCCGACTGGAACAATCGGGCAATTACCGCAAGTTGATTGGCTGTATTGAGGCTTGCTACTCCGGCGGTATAGCGGAGGCGGCAGATAACCACAAGGGTATGCTGTTCTTCACGGCCACCAACGCCAATGAGTCTTCTTTGGCGGACGAGTATAACTATAATTGGAATGTGTGGATGAGTAATCGTTTTACCGCCACGTTGCAGGACTGTATGATTAACACCCCTACGCAGTCGTTTGCCTACCTGTATAACCAACTATTCCTATCCACTGTCGCTTCTCACGTGTGCGTATATGGACACAAAGGTTTCGGTAGTCTGTACGAATCCAATTTAAGCGAAATACTTAAATAGACCTTATACGAACGTTCCTCGCATTCTCCGAGCAAGGGTTTGAGCGTACCCAAGAATAACCCAACAAGAACCCAACAAGAACCCAAGAAAAACCCAACACAGGAAGTGGAGGGAAAATCCGTGAGCGAGCTCCCAAAATATATCTCAAAAGTACTATTATTTGATTAAAAAATCAATTTTGTGCCTCAAATATTTGCTCATTCCAAATTTTTGTTGTACCTTTGCAGCCGAAATTGAGAAAATGTCGTATTATGGAAACAGCAGTAAGAACAATTCAGGTTACCTTGCCACTCATAGACGCACGCTATTTGCAGCGTCTATCTGCCAATATGGGATGGAATATCGAAACTATTCCTGCTCGTAAAGCAGCCACACCGAAGGTAAAAATGACGGAAGAAGAGTTCCGTGCCAAAATTAATGCTTCTAGTGCTAAAGCTAAAGCGGGGCATTATGTTGCTATGCTTCCTAATGAAACTGGTGAACAATTTATCAAGCGGTTATGTATGTAGTCCATTTTTCCGAGGATGCGCAAAAGGATGTCATCCTATTGCAAAAGCACGCTCCTAATTTGTTACCCAAGTTATATAGATTGGTGGATGAGTTAAAAGAGCACCCACGTTCTGGTACGGGAAAGGTAGAGCAACTGAAACATTATCCAAACGAAACATGGTCTCGCCGTCTCAATCGGGAGCACCGTATGGTATATGAAATTTATGATAATGAAGTCTTAGTGGTGGTTTTATCATCCTATGGACATTATGAATAACACCCGCCTATGATTGACCGGCATC
>JAZLMS010000031.1:0-4349 GCA_045598805.1 Paludibacteraceae bacterium
GAGAGGGAGCGCCCCGCGGCAAGGGGCGACAAGACGCCCCGACGAGCGGGGGATAGCCCGCATACAATGCTGGGTGCGTCCGCGCACACCGATAAAACAAAAAGCCCGCGGTTGCGAGCCGCGGGGTGCGTCCGCGCACACCGATAAAACAAAAAGCCCGCGGTTACGAGCCGCGGGGTGCGTCCGCGCACTCCGATAAAGAGAAAACACTAACAAAACGGCGAAAGACTTTCGCTGAGAAGGGACAGGGTACAGAAACGAGAAGAACTATTCTTCTGTAGGTTTGGCGTAGGCGGTGACGATCTTACCCACTAAGGGGTGGCGAACGATGTCCTTCTGATTGAACTCCACAATGGAGATACCGCGTATGTCGGTTAGACGCTCTATCGCATCTTTGAGACCTGAACGCTGCGAGGCGGGCAGGTCTATTTGTGTCAGATCGCCCGTAACAATCATCTTGCCGTGAATACCCAAACGCGTGAGGAACATCTTGAGTTGCGGGATGGTCGTGTTCTGCGCCTCGTCCAAGATAACGATAGCGTCCGCCAGTGTGCGTCCACGCATAAAAGCAAGAGGGGCAATCTGAATAGTGCCCTTTTCCATCAACTCAGCCAACTTAACCCCGGGAATCATATCTTGGAGAGCGTCATAAAGCGGTTGCAGATAGGGGTCAATCTTCTCCTTCATGTCGCCGGGTAGGAAACCGAGTTTCTCACCTGCCTCCACGGCAGGACGGCTAAGGATGATACGCCGTACCTCTTTGTTCTTGAGGGCACGAACGGCAAGGGCAATAGCAGTATAGGTCTTACCGCTGCCGGCAGGACCGATAGCAAAGAGCAGGTCATTGTTCTCGTATTCCGCTACGAGGCGTTGCTGATTAGCCGAACGAGCCACAATAGCGCGCCCGTTGACACCGTGCAGAATGAGGTTGTCCTCAATGCTTTCGGAGGGTTGTTCGCCATGAATGAGCATCAGAATACGATTCTCGTCCAGTACGTTGTGCTGCAAGCAGAAAGACTCGCACAAGCGGAGGTTATGCTCAAAGCGAAGGATGTCTTTTTCGTTACCGCTCACTTTGATTTGGTAGCCACGCGCCACGACACGCACCTGCGGGTGCTGATCCTTGAGGGTGGACATATTGCGGTTGTTTACACCATAGAAAGTAGGGGTGTCAAGGTTGGAGTTTAGTTCGATAAGAGTATCCATATTAAAGTTGATAGTTGAAAGTTGAAAGTTGAAAGAAGCCGTCTAGTTTATTAGTTTAGAGTAGATAGGAATCTCATTGAGAAACACTACATCCGGTTCTATTTGGGCGAGGATAGAGGTGGGACCGTTATGCAGGATAAGGTAGGGCACATGCAGTTGGCGGTTATAAACGGCGGCCTGATCCAACGTCTTTTGGGTCAAGGCTACTGTCTCCGCCTTGAACTCGATGATCATAAGCGGTTGCAACGCCTCACCATAAACGACTGCGTCAGCGCGCTTGCCCCCGAGGAAGACCTCCACCGCTATTTTCTCCTTCGGATAGCCGTAGTCGGTCATGAGGCGTGTGAGGAAGGTTTGCCTCACGTACTCTTCCGGTGTCAAGCGCACGAACTTACGTCGCCATTCGCAAAACACGTACTCCTTATTGTCTATTAGACGAGTTTTCATTGTCTGGTGCGCCCAAAGGGCTATTGTGGATTGTGGATGGTGGATGGTGGATGGTGGATTGTAGATTCCAAAGGGCTATTGTGGTTGAGCAAGAGGGGTGAAGTAAAGTCCTTTGTGTTCAATCACTACCTGTCCGTTTTTTATGTATTTAGCATGGTGCGCAGTGCTTTGTGGGGTGTCGATTGGTGTTGATGCCTTTTGTGCCACTATCCACAACTGCAACTCATCGTGACTGATCATCACCACAGCGTCAAACGGTTCTTCCTCATTGACATAAATGCCCGTATTAAAGGCATCGACAATGGTGGATTGTGGATTGTGGATGGTGGATAGTGGATTGTGGATGGTGGATGGTGTGACGGTTATATACCGACAGACATCGCTGCTATCCACTTGTTCTACTATTTCGGGGAGGCATGTTTGTTTCTGTGCGGCAACGGTCCAAGCGGCGGTAGGCGTTATCTCGGGTACGCCGTAGTAGTTCTTAAAGCGACCTTGTACATTGGTGAGCACATGTCCGTTCTCCAGTCCTTGACCGTAAGGCTTGCCCGTAATGGGGTTCTCGGTGTCGTAGATGAGCATTGAACCCGTCTCGTCCCTGACGAAGATGTATTTGTCATATTTCTTGGTGACCACCACATCGTTCAGATAAATCATCTCAAAATCATTGGCTTGTACCGCCTCTGCCACGGTCTTGATACCTATCACGTTCACCATCACGGGCACTGCTTTCTCCACTCCCGACGAACGGAGCACTAATGTGTCCGCATAATGTCCTGCCTCCGTAGCTACAAACGAAACGGTCAGTTGGTCACCGTCCCGGTCTAAGGTGGTGGCGCTGAGCGAGAAGATAGAGCCTTCCGTCAAGCAAGCGGCTATATCTTCCGTCAACTTGTTGGCGTTGACCTCGATTGTCAAACTGCCCGTGGTCGCACTCACACTGCCTGTGGAGGCACTCCACCTCCTATTGCCAAAGTTAACCATCGGGGCAACGATAGCCGGATTGTCCGTGCCCTGCGCTTCCGTATAACGGTAGAGGGCTATCTTAGTTTGACTATTGGCATCGGCATAGCAGCCAAAGAGTTGGTCGGTAGCGTTATACTGCATGAACTTACGCTCACTCGTTCCTTGGTTCTCCACGATAGCGGCACCATCATCCGCCACCGTGATGGTCCACATACCAAAATTACCATACGAGGGCGAGTCGATCTTGTCCCAAAGGGTCAGTTTATTCTTCGTTCTGCCGCCATCGGCAACGAGGAAGAGGTCTCCGTAACCCACGTCCTCGATGTACCATACGCCGTCGGTTCCGCCGGGTTCGGGAAGGTAGTGGAAGAGGTAAGCCATTTCTTCATTGGCTTCCACTTCGGTGCGGTTGTAAGCATATTTGGCTGCCACGGCGTGGATATTATTCTTGCTCACTTCGGGGTCGTAATACCCCATTATCTTATTCGTCACGCCATCGGCTACGCCAAAGATAACGAGGTCACTATCTTGCAGTTGCTTGACATCGGTGACTAATTGGTAGGAGGGTTGTGTAAACGGATTCGTTCCTCCCTCCTCAGCGCGAATAGAGATAGCGTTGAGGTTGATGGCGTTCTCGGTGCAGGTTATCCAGAAGCGTATTTTTCCCGAGTAAGGGGTGGACAAGCGAACGATTGAGTCGCGCATATAAACGCCCGAACCGGAGGTGGCAGGTTTAGAGACGATGATACTGTCGTAGGGGTTATCGCCCACTTGTACATAGATGATTCCGCGTCCTTTGCTGGAGTTTTGGCAAAAATTGAAGTCAATACGGCGAACGTTGGTAAACGATTTAACGGACGTAGCGCCGGCGCCTGAGGAACCCGTCTTCACGCTTACGCCTTGACTATAGAGGCGGCCTTGGGCATCGGTGCGACCGGTCATATACTCGGACGCCTCTTTGTCGCAAGTCCAGCCGTCGGTCTTACCATCGCAAGGCGTTGCGCCCACTTGGCTTGCCCATTTAAGGCTCTTAAACTCGTACGTGGTTACGCCCGCGTATGCGCTCACGCATGCACATAGGCATGCAATAAATATAAGGAGATTTCGTTTCATGCTTCTATATAACTAACTTATGGTTGTTATTTTTTCATTTTGTTTTCGACACTTCGAAAAACTGGCTGCAAAGATACTACATTTTTCTCATATATGCAAACAAAATGTTTTTTTTCACGAAATCTCTTGCATATATCATTTTATTTTTGTATCTTTGCACCCGAATTTGAAATTAGAAGGTAGTGGCTTTATCTTAAAAAAACTTTTTTTATGAGTGCAACTCAAATGCGATCCAATTTATTGCAGAATTTATCACCCTTTTTAGGCGATATTCAGGCAATGCAACAGATTAATGCGTTCATTCTGCAATTAAATATTCCATCTCCTTGTGGTTATTCAATAGAAGAGGCGCAGCAACGTGTTCAGTCAGCGACTCATCAAGCACTTGCCGGAGAACATGGGCTTTCTAATGCCGATTTCAAATCTCAAGTTCGTTCATGGTACAAGTAAATTGGACATTGCTAAAATCTCGTCTGAAAAACGGATAAAAGATGAATAAACAGACAACGAATATTAAGATATATGGCAAAAGATAGCGAAATATCGAGAACTGAAATCGTCAATGAACAATCATTGAAGAATAGTATCTATATGATTCGGGGACAACAAGTGATGTT
>JAZLMS010000032.1:0-17105 GCA_045598805.1 Paludibacteraceae bacterium
ATCTCCTATGTAATAGTAGGGAGTATCGCTTCCTCCTTGAACATGGAGAAGAAGTAAGTCCTTTCCCGCTTCGCGCTCAATAGCAATCTCTATTTGAGGAATAGGATCAATCCGTTCTTTGACCTTCTGACTAACAAACTCTGCATCGGATTTGGCATCTAATAATCCAACTAATGTGTCATCGTTGGCTATCCCAAACAGTAATGTTCCGCCATTGCCATTTGCAAAAGCGCTCACACTTTTCAACCAACTTTTTACCTTATGACGTTCAACTTCTTGCTTCTTGTCATATTCAGTGGTTTCTCCTATGTATTTTGAAATATCCATTATGTTATATACATTAGCAATTTCGGTTGCAAAAGTACTAAAAAATTCTCATATACGCAAATATAAATGCACTTTTCTACTGAAATGTCCCTCTTTTACGTCAGTGGGGGACTAAGCCGAAAAAGCGGATAGGCGGTCAAGGAAATGGGGCATATCTTCGCCGGCTTGACCCATGAGGGTCATAGCAGCAATGGTTGCTGCTATGTATGGTGTATGGTGTATGGTGTCTGGTGTATGGTGTCTGGTGTTTGGTGTCTGGTGTTTGGTGTCTGGTGTTTGGTGTACGGTGTAAGCAGCGATGATAGCAGAGGCGACACAACCTGTACCCGTGGTCTTTGCCATATCAGGCGAACCTAATGTGACCGAAGCGGTATGCGTGCCGTCCGTGATATAATCGGTGGGACCGGAGACGACAACAACTGCCTCCGTTTGGCGAGCCAAAGCGTCGGCGATAGAGTTTAAAGTTGAAAGTTTATAGTTTAAAGAAGTTTTTAAGTTGTTTAGTTGAAAGTTTAGAGGTGTGTCTAAGCCCGTGCCGAGGACGGTGTTGGTAGCAAGGGCGAGGATCTCGGAGGCATTACCTTTGATGACCGTCGGATGCACCTCGCGAATGAGCGTCTGCGCCATCTCTAAACGATAATGCGTAGCATTAACTCCCACCGGGTCAAGAACAATAGGTTTGCCGAGTTCGTGCATCCGTTTACCCGCTGCTAACATGGTTGAGAACTGCGCCTGAGAGGGTGTGCCGATATTCAGCAGCAAAGCATCCGCTATAGCGCATAAGTCGTCCACCTCTTCGATGGCAGAGGACATAATCGGTGAGGCACCGATAGCCAAGAGAGCATTGGCGACGAAATTAGCACTCACTTCGTTAGTTATGCAATAAATGGTGGGCATTATTATAGTTTAGAGTGGAGAGTTTAGAGTTTATAACTGAAGCTGACGTACCACCCCCACTCCCACATGTGCTGGTTGGAAATAAGTTTGGTGCGAACCATATTATTCAGACCAAAATCATAGCCCGCTTGAAGGCGGTATTTATCCCACTCCAAACCGCCACCTAATCCCATTTGGATATTAGCGCGAACGAGTTCGGAGGTATATTTATCATAATTAGTAAGAGGAACACCCAATTTCTCGTACTCAATCAAAGCTTGGTCAGAGAGATTAGGTTTGACCTTATCCGTCTGAGCCAAACCAATCTGCAACTGCGGTCCGGCATAGAAGAAAAGATTGAGTTGTTTCCACAAAGGTATAACATAAAACGCCCTCACGGGAACAACCAGATTATGCTCTACGATGGTGTTGGATACCAACTGCTTCATATCCGTTGTCTCCGCCATAGCATAATGTTGTTTGTTCGTATTGCCTGCTACCGAATACAGCAAGCCCGTTTCCATGGAAAAATGCTGCGGCAGTAGGAAAGTGAAGGTTGCACCTACACGTGCTCCGTGAAGATACATGTCGGGATAGGTCTTGTTCTTCGTCCGTTGCTGATTCTGAACATAACCTATTTCCAAACGATATTCGACACCGAAATGGTAGTCCTCTTTCACCTTGTCTTCTTTGGTGGGGTCAAAGAAACCATCATCAATGGTTTGCAAATCGGGTCCTTTGGGTTTGTCTTGCGCGAACGTATATGCGCAGGCGCATAGCGCGAGTAATAGTAATAGGTGTTTGTGCATTGTGGATTGTGGATTGTGGATTGTGGATTGTGGATGGTGGATTGTGGATGGTGTTTAGCGGATGAATCCTTTCTTAAGGAGGAAGTATTGCGGGTCTGCCTCTTTACCACGGAACTGAAGGTAGTTCTCGGCAGCATCAATAGTGCCTCCTTGCTCAAGCAAGCGTTTGAAACGTGCTGCCACTTCGGGATTGAGTATATCTCCCGTTTCGGCAAAAGCAGCAAAAGCATCGGCGTCCAAAACGGCAGACCAAGTGTAGGAATAATAACCGGCTTGATAACCCGAGGTTCCAAAGATGTGGTTGAAGTTAGTGGGACGATAGCGAGTGATAATCTCAGGAATCATACCCATTTTCGACATCGAAGCAGCCTCAAAAGCATCAACGTTCAGTCCTTCTGCCGAAGAGAGCATATGGAAATCCATGTCCATGATAGACGAAGAGAGGAGTTCGGTTTCAACAAAACCCTGATTGAACTGCGCTGCGCGTTGCAGTTTCTCCACCAACGAGTCGGGGATGAGTTCGCCCGTTTGATAATGGAAAGCATAGGTCTTGAGAATCTCCGGACGATAGCAGTAGTTCTCCATGAACTGTGAAGGTAGTTCGACAAAGTCGCGGGGCGTGTTTGTCCCGCTGAGCGAGTGATACGTAGCCTTGGACATCAGTCCGTGCAGTGCGTGTCCAAACTCGTGGAAAAGGGTCTCTACATCGTCCAAAGAAAGGAGCGAGGGTTTGTCTGCCGTAGGTTTCGTGAAATTACCCACATTGATGATGGTGGGACGATGGTCCACTCCGTTAGCATCAACGAACTGACCTTGTATCTCGTTCATCCATGCACCGAACATCTTCGTAGAGCGGGGGAAATAGTCGGTGTAGAAAATACCTACTAAATTATCCTCGGCATCGGTTACTTTGAAGACTTCCACCTCGGGGTGGTAGATGGGCATATGCTCCAGTTTCTCGAAGTTGAGACCATAAAGGTTATGAGCCAGCAAGAAAGCACCCTTGCGCACGTTGCTTAACTCAAAGTAAGGACGAATCTCGTCTTGGTCCAGAGCATATTTGGCTTGACGCAGTTTCTCGGCATAGTACCACCAGTCCCATGGCTCGAGTTTGGTGTTTGGTGTTTGGTGTTTGGTGTCAGCGTCCATCATTTTTTGCAGTTCGGTGGCTTCGCGTTTAGCCGCCTCTAAGGACGGTTCCCAAACGGAGAGGAGAAAACCGTAGGCTGTTTGAGCCGTCTTGGCCATGCAGTCTTCCAATATCTGGTCTGCCGGTGTGTTATAGCCAAACAGTTGGGCTTTCTCGATACGTAATTCGAGAAGACGTTTTATGATAGCCTTATTATCGTACTCATTGCCACGATTACAGCGAGAAGCATAGGCGAGGAGCAGTTGCTTACGCAGTTCGCGATTCTCGCAGTATTGGAGCACGGGAGTGAAGGAGGTGCGGGCGGTTGTGAAGAGCCAAGCATCATCACGTCCGGCGGCTTGTGCCTCGGCTTTGGCAGCCGCTTTGATGTCGTCGCTTAAGCCTTTGAGTTCGTTCTCGTCGGTGATAAAGAACCGGTCGTGCGCCGTTTCGGCAACGAGGTTATTACCAAAACGCAGGGTGAGGACACCCAGTTCTTTGTTGATCTCCATGAGGCGAGTTTTGGCTTCTGCACTGAGGTTAGCGCCATTATTGGCAAAAGCCTTATATGTCTCTGTCAAAAGACGCATTTGTTCGGGATTAAGACCTAAAGTCTCACGTTCAGCATAAACGGCTTTAACGCGCTCAAAGAGAGCTTCATTCATGTAGATACCGTCACTCAGTTCACTAAGTTGAGGCATGATGTTTTCTGCAATAGCGTGCATCTCATCATTGCCATCGGTTTCAAGGAGATTGAAGAACACACCCTCGACGGAAGCGAGTAATGAACCGGTGCGGTCAAGGGCGGCGATGGTGTTGTCGAACGTAGGCATCTCGGGATTGGAGACGATAGCCTCAATCTCGGTCTTTTGCTGCTTAATACCCTCTTCAAAAGCGGGCATATAATGTTTAACTTGCACCTTATCAAATGCCGGAACACCGTAAGGAGTAGCGGGTTGATTAAGAAGCGGATTTTGTTGACAAGCTATTACACTCATAGCGATAACGGATAATAAAAAGATTTTGCGCATATTATTTAATTTTAACGTTTTTCTTGAGGTTGTCACTGATGATACGTCGTATCTCTTGACTCTTGGTATCGGTGTCCTTACGAATGATAGGTCGGAAGTCTTGGGCATAGATACAGGTAGCAGGAACTATATGAAGATCGTCCAGATTGCCCTTCACATCGACCCCTATATATAGGGGTTTGAGTAAGTCGGCATGGTAGTTAAAGTTCATGTCCAAGTAGTGGTTTCCACCCAAAGCAACGAGGTAATTACCCATGCTGATGGAGAAGGGATAGACGGTTATCTCGTCCTTATAAAGCGTTATCTGTGCCGAGAGAGAATCGATCTTATTCTCCGTTTTTTTGCTGAACATGAGTATCTTGGCTATCTTAGAGAAGGTCTCACTATCAAGCAGTACGAGATCTTTTCCTTCGATGGAGCAAGCACCTCTGATGGTAGAGGGTTTGAGTTGATAACGCTCGTTAACATAGGTCTCCGCCGCCAGGTGGAACTGCGCCTTGCCCCGGAAGGAGTTAAGCATAGGAACGAGTGTGTCTATTTGCGGAATCATCCCAATCAGCTGTTGGATATCCACATCGACCATGTGATAATCCAGTCCTACGTAGATATGGTCGGTTTGGGGAGTTTTATAAATAGCACTCAGTTGTAGTTTAGCCGCCTCACAGACGAATCCCATTTGGTCGAGATAGACCTCCCCGTTTCGCATAACAAGACTACCGCCTAAGTTCTTGAGGTCTTGGTCAAAAGCGTGGGCATTAGCGATGCGCGTATTGAGGGTGAGGTTAACCGTCTTAGGAACGATGAAGGGTTTGACTACAGTAGTGTCTTGTGTTTGGTGTGTGGTGTCCGGAGATTGGGGGATCGAGTCCTGTTCGCCATTAGGAAGGAGCGAGAGTAACTCATCTACATCGGTATTCGAAGACGTGAAGTTGAGTACACCCACGAGGGTGTCCTTATGTTGCGTCCACTTGCCGAAATTGCGTATATCTCCAGACAGGTTAAAGTCCGATTGGCCGAGAACGATACGCGAGGTGTCGATAGCAAAATCGCGGTTGGAGTAACTGAAACGTATCTGCGGAACGGCAATCTCGACCGGTACCATTGGTGTGTGTGCTACCGCATTCTGTAGGTCAAACTTAAGACGCGGATTCCATTTGAAGAAGATGTTCTCTCCTTCTTTGTTATAGCGAGATGTAGCTTCTATGCTGATATTGCCTGTTTGTATATCGGTCAAATCTCCCATATTGGCTTGCATTGCCTCCGCCGAGAATGCCACAGCCACGCGTTGAGCGCTTGGGTCGCGGCGGGTGGCTTTGATAGTAGCCTTACCGATGGGGTGAACAACATGAGCAAAGAGGGTATCCATCGACGCTTGTACATCGTCTAAGTCAAAAAGAAGGGCAATAGTGGGAATATTACTCGTTTCATCCTTAGGCATATCCAAACGAGCATTCACTTGTCCGCTGGTGATAGCGGCTTGGAGCGAGTCGGAGAGGAAATCGACCTTGGTTAGGTTGAGTTGTGCTTGCGCTTTGAGTTTGGACCAACGACTATTCGTTATGTCATCCAATCGTCCGGCGGCAGTAAGAGTACCCTTGGCGCGACCGGAAACGTTCATTTGGCTGCTGTCTGAATTGAGATAACGATTGGCTTCGGCTAAATCGACATTAATTTCTGCCTTGATATCGGCGGCAGGATTGTCAATAACAAAGCCATCTTTGTTCTTGAAGATATGATTAGCCGAACCGGAGAGGCGGACGGTGTTTGTGCCCGTTTGAACAAAGAGGTTGTTGATGGTGGCGGTCATGTTGGCTTTCTTGTTAAGGTCAACGTGCGCCGTGAGGTCTGCTTGCACCTCGTCAAAGTAATACGGCAATGGGGTGTATCGGCCTTGCGCTCCGGTCAATAGTACTTGCGCATCTATCAACGGCATTGAGATGGAGTCATACGTACCGATGGCGTGAGCAAAGAGTTGCAGATGACCGTCCGCATCCACCTCTTTCGGCCAAAGGGACTGATACGAAGGAGGCACCAGATGCCAGATGTTGGATATCTTCCACTCATTGGTTTTGACCGTCACGTCCATGTTATAAACCCCCGAAGCAAAACAGGGAGAACCCACATAACCATCCACATTGATAGTATATTCCTCTATGGCTATTTGCGCGCCATCTATGGTTATCTGTTCGGACGAACGGAAGAGCGCGGGTAGGGTTAAACGCAGATGCAGATCGTTAGCAAACTGCTCCTCCTTCATTTGGAAAGACACATGATTAGCGTCTAAATCCAGCTTGACATTGCACAAACTATCCGTTTCCGTACTGCTCAGTTGAATACTACAATCCGTCAACCCGGCTACCAACGAGTCTTTCTTATCAACAAAACACAGTTTACGTGCAGAGAATCGGATAGCATCCTCCAAACCAATAGAACGCAAACGCCACGCAGAAGCCGTGTTGTCTTCCTCTAACTCCGTGTCTTCCTCTGTTGTCTCCGCCCAAACCGTGAAATTATTATTACCCAAGCTGTCAATATAGATATTGGCTTCAATATCCTCCAAGGCACAGGTCTTAATATAGATGTCGCCATCCAGAGCCTTTATTATATCCACACCTACCACTAAGTTTGGCACAACCAAAACCGTGTCAGAAGGTGCTCCTTCTGTGGGATTGATAACATAAAGACCTTGTACCTCTAATCCTACATAAGGGAACGTCTTGACGATGGTCAAATCGACTTTGCCTATCTCATAAGGACAGGAGATAAAAGAATCGGCTACGCGGTGAACGACAGCAGTTAGGCGTTTAGGCGTAAGAACGACGTAAACGGCTAAACCGACTATCACCAATACCAGACCAACGAGGGAGCCGAGGGTGATTCCAAATATCTTGAAGAAACGCTTCATTATTGCAGTACTTTCTTAAAAGTATAGGTTCTGCCGTGACGCTCAAAAATGAACATATCGGAGGTAAGGGTAGAAATAGTAAGGGTAACAGGAGTAAGGGAACCTTCCCAAACACGGTCGGTCATGGATACCTCATAGAGGTTGTTGCCCTGTAGTTTCCACATATACCAACCATTACCTTGATGAACGAGCTGTGATTCGGAGCGTTCGGCTTCGTACCACTCGTGTCCCCATTTGTAGGTTTTGAAGACGGAGTCTTCTTCGTGAATAGGAATGACGGCACTATTCTCATAGACCTTATAGTCTCCGGGTTTATCGACATTTTCCCACTTACCATAGAGGTAACTTTCTTTGTTTCCTTCCAATTGGCAAGAGGTTGCACATATGAGCACTAAGCTCAATACGAAAAGAATGGATTTTTTCATGCTTTGGTTATGTTAACGTTAATAGTATAATCTTGCATATCAAAGGTCTCGCCCTCCACCTTATCCGCTAAGGTCAGTGAGGTGGCCAATACTTGTGAGCATATATATTCGCGGAAATGTTCTACTGCTGCGGCAGCCGGTTGTTTATTCTCCATAACGATGGATATACGGTCTGTCACCTCTAATCCGGACGATTTACGTAGGTTCTGAATACGGTTAATCAGTTCGCGGGCGATACCTTCTTCGATAAGTGCTTGCCTGAGTTCAATATCAAGAGCGATAGTCATTGAACCTTCGTTCATAACGAGCCAACCGGGCATATCTTCAGTGAGGATTTCCACATCTTCTAATTGAAGATTGACAATTGAAGATTGAAGATTGATTTCGAAGTGTCCTTCGGCTTCGAAGCGGGCGATATCGTCTTGGCTCATCTGTCCGATAGCGGCAGCGAGGTCTTTCATCATGCTTCCCACTTTCTTGCCCAACACTTTGAATTGGGGTTTGATTTTCTTGACGAGTTTAACCTGACTCTCCTCAGCGCGAACGATATTCAGTTCCTTGACATTAACCTCGCTTTTGATGAGATCACTTACGCGCTCCAAGGCTTGCAGCGTTTTCTCGTCTTGAACGGGGATAACGGCTTTCTGGAGCGGTTGACGAACGTTCTTTTCGGCGCGTTTACGAAGACTGAGAATCATAGAGGTGGCGTGCTGTGCCAGACTCATACTATACTCGAGGTCTTTGTTAATCAAACTATCATCCGCTATAGGCCATTGAGTGAGGTGAACACTGGTGGACTGTGGATGGTGGATGGTGGATGGTGTTAAGTCGCGATAGAGGCGGTCGGCAAAGAAAGGCGCATTAGGAGCCATTAGTTGGGCAATGGTTTTAAGACAGGTATAGAGTGTCACATAGGCGGCGTTCTTATCCTCCGTCATTTGACCACCCCAGAAACGTTTGCGGTTGAGGCGGACATACCAATTACTCAAATCGTCTTGTACAAAATCCGAGATAGCGCGTCCTGCCTTCGTTGGTTCGTAGGCTTCGTAGGCTTCGGTGACTTCCTTAATGAGGCTATTGAGTTTGGAGAGTATCCAGCGGTCGATTTCGGTTAAACCGGATATGCCGGCATTGCCAGATATGCTGTTTTCTTGGCTCCAATTATCCACATTGGCATAGAGGGCAAAGAAAGAGTAGGTGTTATAAAGCGTTCCAAAGAACTTACGGCGAATCTCATCTACTCCTTCGGGATCGAACTTGAGGTTATCCCATGGGGATGAGTTGGTGAGCATATACCAACGAACAGCGTCAGCACCATATTGGTTCATGGCTCCGAACGGATCAACGGCATTGCCTAAACGTTTACTCATCTTATTGCCGTTCTTATCCAGCACTAAACCGTTGGAGATAACGTTCTTATAGGCAACATTACCCTCTATCATCGTGTGAATAGCGTGTAAGGTAAAGAACCAACCACGTGTTTGGTCCACGCCTTCGGAGATGAAGTCTGCCGTGCGTGGAGCATCTATGTTCTCAAACGGATAGTGGTTTTGAGCATAAGGCATAGCACCTGAATCGAACCATACATCAATCAGGTCTAATTCGCGGTGCATCGGTTTGCCCAAAGGCGAAACGAGAACAATATTATCTACATAAGGACGGTGAAGGTCAATAACGGCGGGGTCATAGTTCTCCTTACTATAATCGCCTACCTTATGTTTAGGCCACGGATTGGCGGTCATAAAGCCAAGCCGTATAGACTTGTCTATCTCGTTGAATAATTCCTCAATGGAACCGATACAGATCTCTTCGTTGCCATCCTCTGTACGCCAGATAGGCAGCGGTGTGCCCCAATAACGGGAACGGGAGAGGTTCCAATCGTTGAGGTTCTCCAGCCATTTGCCAAAACGCCCTGTACCCGTAGATTCGGGTTGCCAATGGATAGTGTTATTGAGGGCTATCATTTGCTCACGAGCCTGCGTAGAGCGAATGAACCACGAGTCGAGAGGGTAATAGATGATAGGAGTATCCGTTCGCCAGCAATGGGGGTAAGTGTGCACATGTTTCTCTACCTTAAAGGCGATACCCGAGGTCTTCATCTCGATGCACATACGGACATCTAAGTTCTCGGATTTGAGGGCTAATGCTTCGTTATAGCGATTATCCTCCCAGAAGTGTTCGCGGTCATAAGCGTTCTTAACGAACTCACCTTCATGTGTAGCATAACTATCGTGCACAAAACGAGCCACAAACTCCGGATGCAGTTCTTCACGAAGCCAATACTTACCGGTGAAATCGACCATTGGGCGTTGTTCCCCGTTGCTATTAATCATATACAGTGCCGGTACGTTGGCTGCATCTGCCACTTTCTTATCGTCTGCACCAAAAGTAGGAGCTATATGCACAATACCCGTACCATCTTCGGTGGTTACATAATCACCCGGGATAACACGGAAAGCGTCTTGGGTTCGGTCGGTAAAGACATTGGATTTCTTGTCGTATTCGACGGGGCTTACCCATGGGAAGAGTTGCTCATAGCGCAATCCTACGAGATCCGCGCCTTTACCTTGCCAAATGATATTGAGCGGCATTGGGTTGCCGTCAGCATCGAGTTCGGCAAGTTCCTTCATGTAAGCCTCCACGCGAGCTTGGGCAAGGATAATAATATCCTCCTTTCGTTGAACAGCGACATAATCAATCTTTGGACCTACGCAAAGAGCGGTGTTAGACGGTAGCGTCCAAGGGGTTGTTGTCCAAGCGATGATGTATGTTGGATAGTTGAGAGTTGAGAGTTGAGAGTTGAGAGTAGTTGAGAGTTTAAACTTAACCGTGCAGGTGGTATCTTTGACATCGCGATAGCAACCGGGTTGGTTAAGTTCGTGGGAGGATAAGCCCGTTCCCGCCATAGGCGAATAGGGCTGAATGGTATAACCCTTGTACAGATAGCCTTTCTTATAGAGTTCTTTGAGTAGATACCAAAGAGTCTCGATATACTTATTGTCGTACGTGATATACGGATTGTCGAGATCTACCCAATAACCCATTTGTTTGGTTAGATTAGTCCACTCCTTCGTATATTTCATCACCTCACGACGGCAAGCGGCATTATATTCATCTACGGAAATCTTTTTGCCGATATCCTCTTTGGTTATGTCAAGCATCTTTTCTACACCAAGTTCAACGGGTAAGCCGTGGGTGTCCCAACCTGCTTTACGGCGAACGGTATAGCCTTGCATGGTTTTGTAACGGCAGAACGTATCCTTAATCGTGCGGGCGAGCACGTGGTGGATTCCGGGCATACCATTAGCCGAAGGAGGACCCTCAAAGAAAATAAAGTCCTTGGGATTAGGTCCTTTCTGTACCATACTTTGTTTAAAGAGGTCTTCTTTTTCCCAGTCTGCCAATACATCATTGGCTATTTGGGTTAAATTCAGATTTTTGTATTCGTTAAAACGTTTCATATGATTGTTGTTATTTAAGCCATAAATCGTGTTCTGTGTCATATATCTCGCTCTCTATCGACAAAGATGTGAGTACCGTGTGAAAAACGTAGTGTTGATCCACCGTTCCCACCTCTTTTACCTTGCGAGGGGTGTTTGTCCACAGAACCATCGGAATCTCATATTGTTCTTTGGGAGCTATCTTGAGAGGTAGCCCGTGCATAAATAGGTTATTCTCTCCCAACGATTCCCCGTGGTCGGACACGTACAGCATAGAGCAACCGTAATCGGTTATCGTTTGTAATGTATCAATAAGGTTGGCAATAAGAGCATCCGTATAGCGAATCGTATTGTCGTACGCGTTCATCAAGTGTTCGGGTTCTTTTTGGGCATCCTCCACACGGGAACAAACGGGTACAAAATATTCGTATTGGGGAGGATATTGCCGTTGATAGTCCGGACCGTGACTGGTGTTGGTATGCAGAACGATAAGCACTTTATTCTTGTCACTTTGCATAATGCAATCCTTAAGCCTGATTAACAATGTCTCGTCAAAATCGCGATTGGTACCATAACGGGCAGCCAAATCGTTTATATGTTCATATTCATCCACATGCACAGGCGGCTCTCCCCAGTTATGGGTGCGCCAAACAACATCTACCCCGGCATTAAATAGATAGTTGGGTAATATCTCGTACAAATCCGATGTTGCCTTATACTCCAAGATACTCTTTACCCCCGCTGTGGTGTAGGTGGCACAAGCCTCTGCTTGCAAGACAATCAAATCCTTTCTTTGGCTCAAACGCGGGTTCGTCTCGCGCTCATAACCATAGAGTTGCCAATTGGCCTTACGAGAGGACTCGCCTATAACGAGTACAAAAGCTTCTTTGCTATCGTTGCTGATGGTGGCAGCCGGCAGAGGACGCTCCTTCGCGTCTTTGGCCTTATTATGTTTGACATAAAGTCCGCTGTTCACTATCCACGACCACGGCATCGTTAGTCCCCCTAATTCGGTATCGTATTTACCCACCCAAAGCACTTGATTGAGATTAATGAGAATAACAACGAGCGTCAGCCCTAAACCCGAACCGGTACAGATACCGAATAACTTCCACGATTGGCGTTGTGTTTTTTGAAGCAACACATATACCATCGGCAGAAGTCCTAATAGAGCCACACCTATAAATAAAGAGGGATTGATAAACCCTGCCACTTCACTCGCGCGCGTATTGAAGACATTGCTTATCATCGCTTCATCCATAAAGTTATGATAGACGAAAATGAAGTATGTGCATACTCCGCTAACGAAGAAGAGAAGGCTGATAAGCACTTGCCCGACATAGCGCAATAGTTGCAATAAAGTGTAGAAGACAACATAATTGAGAACCAACACAATAATAACCATTGCCGTCATCAATCCTACACGCGCCCACGTCCCGAACTCTGCATGTTCGGATATGAACGCAAAGAACGGAATGTTATAAAGCAGCAGATTGATGACACTCAATATCGCTGCAAAAACACTAATTGGTATTTGTTTTCTTATCACTTTTTCTTTCTGTCTCACTTTCCTCTAAAACAACAATGTTATTCCATAAACAACGGCACCGATAATGGCGGAGATGGGAATGGTTATTATCCACGCTGTAATCAGTTCTTTACTGACCCCCCAACGGACGGCGCTGAGTCGCTTGACACTACCCACGCCCATAATAGAACCAGAAATAACGTGCGTTGTACTGACGGGGATACCGAGGTTCTGGGTTATAAAGAGCGTTACTGCACCTGCCGCTTGCGAGCAGAAACCTTCGTAAGGGGTTATTTTGGTTATCTTATTGCCCATCGTTTTGATAATCTTCCACCCTCCGGACATAGTGCCGATAGCAATCGCCGTTATACAAGCTACGGGAATCCACGTGGGGGCGCCTGTGAGGTTATTGCTCACTTCGGCTGCGGCATTCAGTGTGTCCGGTTGCAACCACGAGGGGAGGTCGCTCAATCCGTATTGTGCACCATAAGCGGCGAGGGCACACGCAATGACACCTATCTCTTTCTGACTATCGTTTAAGCCGTGAGCGGTACTAAGACACGCACTTGAAACAAGTTGTAAACGTTTGCTCCACGTGTCCATCTTATGAGGTTTGACTTTGCGGCAACACCAATAAAGAACGAGGGTAATAATGTTTCCTGCTATAAAACCAAGGAGCGGTGCCACGATAATAAAGGCGCATATCGTTCCTACTACCGACCAATGAACGGCAGCAAACCCCTTGCAGCAAATGGCTGCGCCAATGAGACCCCCGATAAGGGTGTGGGATGAGGAGGAGGGGATACCTTTCCACCACGTAATAAGACTCCACACAATAGCCGCACTCAGTCCGGCAATGATAATAGGCAACGTCACAAACTCACCTTCCACCACTTTCTGCACCGTATTGGCGATATTAAAACCGAGTAGGTATTTGGCCGCAAAGAAAGCAATGAAATTAAAGAACGCAGCCCACACAACAGCCACCACCGGTTTGAGCACTTTGGTGCTGACAACGGTAGCTATCGAGTTCGCCGAATCGTGAAACCCATTGATAAAGTCAAAGCAGATAGCTAAGACGATAATGATAATTAGTGAGGTCATTAGCTATACTTTACGATGATGGTCTTAATGGTTTTGCCCACATGGTTGGCGCGGTCGGTAGCTTCCTCCATGTTCTGCATTATCTCTTCAATCTTAATCAATTCCTTGACATCACTTTCCGTTTCGAAGAGTTCCTTAACGAAATTGTCATATACATCGTCACCCTCATGCTCTAAGTCGTGCAGTTTCTCGCATTGTTGCAAAGCAATCTCGGGACGTTTATGCATATGAGGCAGTTCTCGAGTGGCTGCTTGAATTGCTTTGGCTCCTTCAAGAATAACTTCCGCCATATGTAGTGCTTTGGCAGGAATATGAGAGGGACGATAAAGCATCAATCGCTTAGCAGAGGCGTTGATATAATCCATTACATCATCCAAGTCGTCGCATAGTTGGTGCATATCCTCACGGTCAAAAGGAGCTACAAACGTATCGTTCAGTTCCTCGAAGACCTTAATAATCAAGTGGTCACACTCGGTTTCCAATCCCTTAATCTTGGTATAGAGTTCTATTTGCTTATCATGGTTTTCCGTTCCAACCAAGCCTGTGAATAGGTCTGCACCCATCACAATGCGGTCTGCGATAGCTTGATATTGCGGAAAAAACTTATCCTCTTTGGGTAACAATGCTGCAAAAATATTGTTTAATGACATAGTATTTTGTAATTTGTATTTGTTAATTTCGCGAAATTTGGTGCAAAGGTACGGAAAAATCTTGAATTATGCAAATATATTTGCAAATATCAAAAAAAAAGTTGTAATTTTATTTGGCAGTTTCAATTATTTTTTGTACTTTTGCACCGCAAAACTGCAAAATACGAAAAAGAACCCCGCCTATGATTGACTGGCATCGGTCATAAAAGAGATTTGCCTGCGGATATATCGGTGTGCGCGGACGCACCTCTCCGCCATCGCTCACGAGATGTAAAACAGTTTTTATTATGAGCCAACAACAATTAGTTAAAATGCTTGATGCGCATAGCGTACGCGTGATTTGGGATGATGAACAAGAGAAATATTTTTTCTCTATTGTTGATGTTATCCAAGTATTAACAGAGCAAAATGACAATTTGACAGCTCGTAAGTATTGGAACAAACTAAAGCAGCGTCTATTCGCGGAAGGAAATGAGTCGGTGACAAGTTGTCACCAACTGAAAATGCCCTCACATTCAGATGGAAAATTCTATCTCACCGATGTGGCAGATACGGAGCAAATTTTGCGTTTGGTGCAATCTGTTCCCAGTAAGAAAGCGGAGCCGGTTAAGCAATGGCTTGCTCAATTAGGTCAAGAGCGACTTAATCAATTGCAGGACCCGGAACGAAGTATTCATCAAGCAATAGTGGATTTCAAACGACTTGGTTATTCGGATAGATGGATCAATCAACGGGTACAAGCAATAAAAGCGCGTAAAGAACTAACAGACGAATGGGATAGAGCCGGAGTGAAAGAGGGGCAACAATATGCCACTTTGACCGATATTATCACCAAAGGTTGGAGTGGGTTTACTACTAAAGAATATAAGCATCTTAAGAGATTGAAAAAAGAGAGTTTGCGAGATAATATGACCACAATGGAACTCGCATTAAACATGTTAGCCGAAGCCACAACGGCAGAAATCTCGCGAGCCGAGAATCCAAAAGGGTTTGCTGCGAGTGCAAAAGTAGCACAACGCGGAGGAAAAATAGCCGGTAATACTCGCAAGCAGATTGAGGCACAAACAGGAAGACCCATTGTTTCATCCGAGAAAGCGAGTGACTATATTCGTCCATTAGAGGAAAATACTGAACAATAACAACCCGCCTATGATTGACCGGCAGCGGTTATAAAAGATATTTGCCTGCGGAGGCGCTCCGCCGTCACCCACTGACGTAAAATAGGGGGACATATTAATTAAGCATTAGCTATTATTTCGCGTTCAAGAAAAAAGTCCGGACAACGATTTTCTGAAATCGAAAAAGAATAGTTCATGGCTTGTTCTATACAGCCAACCCAATGCAAATAGCTTCACATTTAGGGTGTGAACTTTTGTTGCATTGGTTGGGTTTTCTGTCCGGACTTCCCATGAACGTGAAGCAGAGGTTTGTGCCCTTTTCTTTTTTCTTTTAAGAAAATGATAGTTATGCATCAACAACTATCATTTATGGCCGGAAATTCAGATTTACATGCAGCTGCTAGAGCAAAAAAGGATGAGTTTTATACCCGATTAGAGGATATTCAGCTCGAATTAAGTCATTATCGTCCTTATTTCAAGGATAAAGTGGTTTTCTGTAATTGCGATGACCCTTACGAAAGCAATTTCTTTAAGTACTTTGCTCTTAATTTCAATTCATTAGGATTGAAGAAACTAATCGCCACTTGTTACAACGGCTCACCCGTTTCGGGAAATGAACTATTGCTCGACTTTGGCGATACTGTAGAAGACCCCAAAAAGATTGCCTATAAGGTTGAGATAACCGAAGTAAAAGATGAAAACGGCGACGGAGCCATCAATTTAGCCGATATTCAATATCTTATGCAAAATGACAAGAATGTTATTTCCGTTCTTCAAGGTAATGGAGATTTTCGTAGTCAAGAATGTGTTGAGCTATTAAAGCAAGCTGACATCGTTGTCACTAATCCTCCTTTTTCACTATTTAGAGAATACGTTGTACAACTTGATAAATTTAATAAACAATTTATCATTATGGGTAATACAAATACTCTTGTTTGTAAGGAAGTCTTTCAAATGTTCATGGCAGATAGAATAAGGACGGGTTATACACATTTTAATACAGGAATGTTTTTCTATGTGCCAGATGATTTTGAGAAATATCATCATATTGAAGATGGTAAAAAGATAGCACGGGTTTCTACTTCTTGTTGGTACACAAATCTGCCAGTTCAAAAACATCAAGAAGAATTAGTCTTGTATAAACATTATTCTCCTGAAGAATATCCAAGATATGATAATTACGATGCAATTAATGTGAATACATATATAGATATTCCCTGTGATTACGATGGGATAATGGGAGTGCCAATTACATTTTTAGATAAGTATAATCCAAATCAATTTGAAATAATATGGCAGGGATCTGGTAATACATATGCAAATGCACCAAAGGAGATATTAGCAGAACTAAAATTTAATCCAACAATTAAATACGGAGGGGGATTAGGGGCTCCTGTTCTAAATGGGAAAGCGACATATACGCGTGTATTTATTCGCAAACGCAAAAAATAATATACTATGGAAATCACATTACAAAAGATTACAATCGGTCAACTGAGTAAAGATTATGTCGATAATGCCGAGGCGGGTGTGCGTGCCTTTGGCGGGTTGTTAGACGTGCGTCCTCCGTATCAACGCGAGTTCGTGTATAACGACAAAGAGCGCGACGCTGTCATTGATACCGTAGTCAACGACTACCCACTCAACGTGATGTACTGGTCTGATCGTGGAGATGGCACTTTCGAAATCATAGATGGTCAGCAACGTACCATCTCTATTTGTCAATATGTAAGTGGCGACTTTGCGCACATGATGCAGTATTT
>JAZLMS010000033.1:0-29295 GCA_045598805.1 Paludibacteraceae bacterium
CGGCTCGCAACCGCGGGCTTTTGTTTCTCCGTCCTGTGCCGCGAGCGTCCGCGAGTGGTGTTTTTGTTCTTTTGTCCCCACATTGTATGCGGGTTCTCCCCCGCTCGTCGGGGCATTCTTGTGCCCCTTGCCGCGGGGCGCTCCCTCTCGCTTCTACCTCCTTCCTCTTTACCTACTTCCTCCCTTCTTCTCCCCTGCTTTCAGCACTTACTATCTGCTCGGTATCTGCTCGGTAACTACTCGGTAACTGCTCGGTATCTGCTCGGTAACTGTAGCAGTCTTGACTATGTCATTAGGGAGTGATTACCGAATCGTTCACGAACGGTTCATCTCTTGTAACCGTATTCTTACATAATCCCACAAGTAGCGTACTTTCTTGCCGTTTAGTAGGTTTCCCTCTTTGCCGTGGCGGCGTTCGTTGCTTCGCCAAGCCAAGAACTCTGCATTCCATTGAGCACGTTTTTCGGGATCGGCATATTCTTGGGAAGCTTGTTCTTGCATGTTTTTGAACGAGCGCACATACTGAGCTTGTTCTTCGGACATTACCCACAGATTAGTACGTTTACCTTTAGGGTTACGTGGACCGGGTTTCTTCTTGATAATGACCCAGCCGGGTTCACCCGGCGCGTTGCTGGCGTATAAATCTTTCCCCATCGGTCCGGACAAAGATTCAATTAAATCTTTTGTTAATCGTGCTTTCATATAGATTTTTATTTTACGACCGCAAAATTAGTAAAAATAAATGACATACACAAATTTTCAGTGTTTTTTTCCGAGATTTTCCAATCTCCGCTTGTTTGTAGCCTGTTCCTTTTCGGAGGAGGTTTCTATCGCTGATAAACTAAATAGGCTATCTAAACGATGTTAGACAGCCTATTTTTATACCATATAGGGGTATCTGAATTATTATTTTTCTAAATTCTCAATAAATTGATGTGCCTTAACAAAATTTTCGTTCCACAAGTTGAACAACATTGTTCGGTATCGATCTTGAACTGCTATTTTATTTGTAGCATCATTTAAATATTGCCCTTTGTATCTTTCACCAACATTGATGTTCATTGGAACAGTCAAAGCCACTTCATTTGTTGTTGTATCATAGAGATATAGTACATATTCACCATTCAATGTCATCTGACATTCATTTTTGTGTGAACAGCATATCATTGGAACATATACGGGAAACAAGGTAAAGCATGTAAAACCCGCAATAATCCATCCTCCAAGAGCTAAATCTGGCTTATCCGCAATAGCATCATTATATGCATATTGGTGTTTGATTACGTCAATAAATGCAACATAACGTTTCGAAGATTTATATGACGCCAATTCTTGCAAAGAATAAATCCCCATATAATAATCTTGCTTATTGATAGCCAAATGACTACGCTCTAACTCTTGTCCGTATGTTTTTATGAAAACATTGTTTTTGTTAACATTCTTAAATCCTATGAACTCCATTTGCTCGGTTCCAAAATTTCCGTGTTCAATACGCTGTTCCACTGGGACAGTTAGTGCCGTTGTTTTGCAAGCACATAAAACAATGCCTGCAATAGAGATTAATAAATATTTCAGTTTCATATTTAGAACCATTTAAATGCGTTAGTATATGGTTGATAGTTAATGCCTTTATTATTTAGGGTATACCAGCTTTGCATGTAGCCATTAGAAAAAAGAGCTAATCCAAAATAGAGAGACTTAATGTTTCCTGCAATACTTAAGCCATTTACTTTTGCTATTTTTTCTTTATTTGCAGGATCTTTTGCGAAAGTAACATTATCAGCAAAGGTTGATGACCCCATATATTGTGGAAAGAAAACTCCAGCATCTTGTCCTGCGCGTTCTATAATTTGTTGGTTTAATGCTTGACGCTTTTTATCTGCATGCAAGTAGTTTCCTTTATAGTTCTTTTTACCTACACCATAGGCAATAGTATTGGCATATAATTCCAATTCCGCTGTTCCTGGTATAAACCATCCATCGCCTAATTGACTTGCCCAATATGCCTCTGGAAAGTATGTTTCCATAGGAAGACCATTTTCTTCGCAATAATTTGCTATGTTTTGCGTGTTTTCAACTCCTGTAACACCATTTAGGTTGTTTTGTAACATCGCCTTTTGAACTTTACGAATTTTACTATCATTTTCACCCGCTGGCATAAGTGGCAGTGGTAACTGTGCCGCAAAATCTTCAATGGATAATCCTGCTTTTTTTGCTGCACTTTTCAGTGCTAATGTTCCTGTACGCCATGCTGTTGGAGACATAAAAAGTCCATGTTGTCCAGATTCATCTACATAAACAACTAAAGCATTCCATGTACCCTGTGGAACGACATCTCCGATTTCGTAACGTTGTTGTGCAATTAGGCCTAATGAATATACAAATAAAACAACAACTATTGCTAATTTTTTCATTACAAGTTGTGCTCACTTATCCCATTGAGCATCGGTTTTTTAGTGAATAAAATAGACTCTATTGTTATTTTCGTAGTAATGAGTCTAGTTTGCTACGAATAAGGTAAGTCCGTTTCTTGACGAGGCACAAAAAAGTGGACTAAACTTTTTAATCCACATTCTATAGGTATCGGCAAACACCTTTGTAACTGAATTTACGAAGTAAAGCCCACTCAAACAGAGTGAGCGTTGAACTTTACTTCACAGTTACACATATAAAAATTTTGCCGAAATTTATAGAATGTGTGAAACAAAGATAACGCTATATTATCTATTGTGCAAATTTCTTGCTTGTCTTATACCATAGGCATTTTTGGTTATTGTTATTTTATATTTTATTGCATCGCCGACCGACCGGTCAATCATAGGCGGGGTTATTTGCAGTTTGCGCTTCTATATAACTAACTTATGGTTGTTATTTTTTCATTTTGTTTTCGACAACTCGAAAAACTGGCTGCAAAATTAGTAAAAATAAATGACATACACAAATTTTCAGTGTTTTTTTTCCGAAATATGCAAATAAATTTGCACAATTCATTTATTTTCACTACCTTTGCACGAAATTATTATAAATACAATAATTATAAACACAATAACTATGATTCCATACCTTGAAAATCCCTTTGTTGTAGGAAGATATGTTGCTCCTGAATATTTCTGTGACCGCATAGAAGAGACGAATATGTTGATGCAGCATATTATCAATGGACGTGATGTTGCCCTTGTTTCTCCTCGTCGTATGGGTAAATCGGGACTGATAGAGCATGTCTTCTTGCAATCGCCTATACGAGAGCAATTCTACACCTTTTACATTGATATTTACGGAACTAATTCGTTTGCAGAATTTGTTTATTTATTGGGAAAAAGTATCTACGAGCAACTTAAACCCAAACCAACCGTTTGGAAAGAGAAGTTCTTTCAAATTGTGCGATCCTTGCAAGTAGGTGTACAATTTGACCCTATATCAGGAACTCCCAATTTGAATTTGCAATTTGGTGATATTCAAACTCCTGATATTACTTTAGATGAGATTTTCGAATATATCGAATTAGCGGATAAGCGTTGCGTCATTGCATTAGATGAGTTTCAACAGATATCTACATATACGGATGATAAAAGTGTAGAAGCCAAATTAAGAACAAAGATTCAGCACTGCAAAAATGCACAATTCATTTATTCAGGAAGTAAACGCCATTTGATGACACAAATATTCTTTTCTTCCACTAAACCGTTCTATCAAAGTGCCGTTTCGATGGGATTAGATGCCATTCCTTTGGATTCCTATTCTTCTTTTGTACAAGATAAGTTTACTGAACGAGGGAAATCTATCACCCAAGATGTTATCGAAGCCGTTTATCATAAATACGATGGTACATCGTGGTTTGTGCAGATGATGATGAACGAGATCTTTGCTACGACAGCTCCCAATGAAACGTACACTATCAATCGTTTAGACGAAACAAGTCTGCACATTATCAAGCGACAGGATATGGCATATCGCGAATTGATGGAACATATTCCTTCTAAACAAAAGCAAGTTCTTCTTGCTATTGCAAAAGCAGGAGTGGCTAAAGAAATCACATCGGGCAATTTCATCAAGACCTATAAGTTACCTTCCCCCAGTTCGGTGCAGGCTGCCGTAAAAGGTTTGTTGAAAGAGGATTTAATTACCCAAGAAAATGGTTCTTACCGTGTCTATGACTATTTCTTTGGCGAATGGCTAAAAGGTAGATATTGATATTTAGTGAATCAACGCTCCCTCCCGCTTCGTCCGTGCTGCCCTCCTCCGCGAGATGTAGAAAGGGGAATAAAAAAGCCCCGTATAATAAAAAACACGGGGACAATTAGCGATATGTGAATATTTCTAACTATCTATTTTGCGAATTTGCAAGCCGCCCAAAAGGACTCAACAATAAGGAATAGACCTGAAGAAAGGACTAATATAACACATCCGGGGAAATGTAAAATTGTAAAGGATAATGCAACCACGAGAAGTAATGCAACGAAAGCAGAAAAAATCTTAAACCCTTTTGCTTTACCACCATTCAAAGCATAACTTAATCCTAAAATAATTGCTAATATCATTAAGATGCTCCCTATAAGCAATAATATGCCACCACAAGGATAATGAAGAAGCTTGAATAGTATACCTACAACATACACGCTGAATGCAATGGGACTAACAATAGCTATAGTTTTTTTCATTTTCTTTTTTGCTCACTTATATTCCATTGAGCATCGGATTTAAAATAAATAATTAATTGGGCTAATTCATTAGTTCTTTGTAAGCAAGCCCGAACTGACAAAGGATTTTTCCGTCCGTTTCTTGACAAGGCACAAAAAAGTGGACTAAACTTTTAATCCACTCATTCAGGCATCGCCAAACACCCTTGCAACGAATTATGAAGTAAAGTCCACGCACTACGTGAACGAAAACTTACTTCTCGTTGCGAAAATTGGCGATATTCGAATGAGTGAGAATTAAGCTAACGTTATGTTAGTTATTATTGTGCAAATTTCTTGCTTGTTTTACATCATAGGCATTTTTGGTTATAGTTATTTTATATTTTATAGCATCGCCGACCGATATCGGTCATCATAGGCGGGGTTATTTTGGCTCAATATTATCTTTTATGAGTAGATGGATTATAATTTCTTAACGAAATCTGCTATAGAAATAACATTCAATTGTGGCCACGGAATAGATTGCAAAACATCAAAGTGTTTGTCATTTGTAACAATATACTCCGCGCCCGATGCAATGGCACAATCTACAAACTTATTGTCATCGGGATCTGCGATAACGAGAGAAAAATGGATATAAGTCTCTTGGTATATTGTAGTTGATAACCGAGCAATAGCCTCTACCACATTATGTGCAATTTCTGAAGTTGTCTTTTCAGACAAAACCTCTTCATACTCATCTAAAATATCTGTGTTTACACACAAACTCAATTGACCATCTAATACATCTTGCCAAATTTTATGGTAAGGGCTATTAGATGGCAATGCTTGTAATAAGCAGTTGGTATCAAGAACGATGGGACGCATGGCGATAAGGAGTACGCATGTGTTCATTACCCCAAGTTTGAATAGTTTGGGAATTAATTTGCCCATTATCCCACATCGCATCAATGGCAGTTTGTGCTTTTTGTGCGAAATAATGCGCAATTAAATCTCGAAACTCTTTAAGTTCCACTTCTGAGGATATGCCTCTAACGGCATTTAACACCTCTAATTGAGCCATTTGTGTGTATGACATAATTCTAAATTTATATTTTTTTGCAGTTTGCGCTGCAAAGGTACGGATTTTTTTTGATATATGCAAATTTATTTGCTCTTTTTCTCTAATAACACGACATTCTCTACGTGTTGGGTGTGGGGGAACATATCTACAGGTTGTACCCGAACGACCTTGTATTGTGCGTCCAGCAGATTGAGGTCGCGGGCTTGGGTAGCCGGATTACAACTCACATACACAATCCGTTGGGGAGCCGCAAAGAGAATAGTGTTAATCACATCCTCGTGCATACCGGCGCGGGGCGGGTCGGTGATAATAACGTCCGGTCGCCCGAATTGTTCGATGAAACCTTTGTTAAGTATATCCTTCATGTCGCCCGCGAAGAAGAGGGTATTATCCAAACCGTTATACTTCGCGTTAATCTTGGCGTCTTCGATAGCTTCGGGCACGTACTCTATACCAATCACTTGTTTGGCTTGATGAGCTACGAAATTGGCGATCGTTCCCGTGCCGGTGTAGAGGTCAAAAACCAACTCCTTACCCGTCAGTTGAGCGAACTCGCGCACCACTTTGTAGAGCTCGTACGCCTGCTCGGTATTCGTTTGGTAGAAGGACTTAGGACCTACCTTAAAGCGCAAGTCTTCCATCGCCTCGATGATGGCTTCCTCTCCGTAAAAGACGTGCACGTCGAGGTCACCGATGGTGTCGTTCAATTTCTCGTTAATGACATATTGCAGGCTGATGATTTGCGGGAACTCGTCATGAATCATTTGCAGCAAGGAATAAGGAACGCTATGCTGTAAGACCGCCGTTGGCTGTAAGACCGCTTCGCTGAAGGATTCGCCGAAGACTACCACTACCATATATTCGCCTTTGTGGTTATTGCGGATGATAAGGTTACGCAATTGCCCTTCGTGCGAATGTTCGTTGTAGAACGTCATGTCATGCTCCACCGCAAAGCGATAAACGGCATTGCGTATATCGTCATTAAGCGGAGCCATGAGGTGACACTCGTCCACTTGCATGACCTTGTCGAAACTGGAAGGCATATGAAAACCTAAACCGGGTTGGAAGGGCACCCCAGCTTTCATCTCCTCCGTGGTGAGCCACTGATGGTCGGCAAAGGTGAACTCCAACTTATTGCGGTAGTGGTAGATTTCCTTACTGCCTTTGATGGGTTCTATCTCGGGCAGTTCAACCTTACCGATTCGGGTGAGGTTATCCACCACTTGTTGCTGCTTGTATTCGAGTTGTTTGTCGTAGGGCAGGTTCTGCCATTTGCAGCCGCCACACGTGCCAAAGTGCTTGCACACCGGCTGACAACGCGTCTCGGAGTACTGCTTAAAAGCTATCACTCGCGCCTCCATAAAGGAGTGTTTCTTTTTGGTCACTTGTATATCGACCACGTCCCCGGGTACGCAATAGGGAATAAAAATGACTACATCGTCAATGCGGGTCAGTGCTTTGCCTTCGGCTGCCACGCCCGTAATCAAAATGTCCCGATAAATAGGTAAGTTTCTTCTACTCATTATCTTGTTCTATGCTAAATAACCATTTAAGTCCTTGTTTATATACACTTTCAAAATCTACGGCACTCTCCAGCGGAAAGCCATAAATAAGCGTCCTTTGTCCTTGTTCCTTATTCCTTTGTCCTATAATCGCCGGCAACCCGTTCTCGCTAAAGCGCCCTAAAACGACGGATTCTTCCGTTGCTTGCAAGGCGTCGCAACTCTCTGCGAATAGACGTTCCGCGTTGGGGCGTGTGGTGTATAGGATAGGGGTGTTTGGTGTTTGGTGTCTGGTGTCTGGTGTTTGGTGTACGGCGTTTAGAAGTTTGACGGAACCCTCTACCGCTGTATTGGCAGCGCGGATAGGGAAGTGTAGTGCTCCCAAGTGGGCACCGGAGATAAGCACGGGCACGGGGGCGTGCGTGATTAGGTCGATGTTGAAATCGCAACTGTCTTGTTTGCCGCAAATAAGGTCGATGGCATCGTAGATTGTGTCGATGAAATCATAGGCGTGCACATCACCGCTCACGTAGGAGTAACCCATTGGCTTAAGAACCTGTCCGTGCAGGGCAGGGTAGTCAAAACTATTGCCGTGCAGTAACTGTCCGCGGTAGTTCTGGTGGCACATACCTAAACCGCAGTTATCGTCATCTACCCAGTCTAATCGGCGGTCGTAGATAAACTGCTCCCCGATATAGCACTGCCCCTTACCGTAAGGGATAGCGTAACTACCAGGCTTGATTCCGGCATACGTGGTGTCGGCAAACCATTGCGGACCGCGTACCTCGTGATAGGCGTTAAGAATCAGAATAGTGCCTTTCTCCTCTTCTGTGGGTGCAAGATAAGCGGACAGCGTCTCGGACTTAAGACTGATACCGCCCTCGTTGCCTGCCACCACTCGGAAATCGTATTGCACGCCCCGTTGGGCTTTGAAGGCATAAGAATTTGTCTTCACGACCGTTCCGTTATCCCAACTGCCGCCGTCTTTTCGGGTATAAACGATATAGAAACCCGGAACGGCGGTGGGTTCCAACTCGTCCGGTGTCGGTTGCCACGAGAGGGCTAATCTCTCTCCTTGTTTATCTACGCGCACGCGCTGCACGGGAAGGGGCTGCACGACAAACGATTTGCCGATATTCAGTCCTCTCAATATGCCTTTGTAGATAGCGCGACTAACGGTAAACTGGAAATTCGGATCCAACGCATAACGTATATCGGCAAAGTTCTTGTGCGACAGCACCTCAAGCAGTACCGCCGGCACTACCGGATAATTCGTTTCCGCATAATGTGCGTCTCTCAGTTCGCGACGCGTCCACGTGGAGTCGAAAAGGGCGCGTATATCCTCTACCACTTGCGTTTGGATAAAGTCCGTTATATCGCGGTTGGGTCGGTTGGTGTAGAGTGCCAACGTGCCAATGATAGCCGTATCTACAGGCACCGAATAACCGTCTGTGTGCACTGCCAAAGAGAAGTCGATAGGCACTTGCTCATTAATGTGATTAACCCAGTATCCGCGACTCTGTAGGTCGTCGCGGTAGTCGTTGCTGTCGCGGTTGACGTTCCACACGGAGTCGGGATAACCCGCAAACTCCAGCCAGTAACGTGCCGCCTCCGTCCAACGGGGCAGACCGCTCGTCTGACCGTAACGCTCAACGCTTCCGTAACCGCCACCTAACCGAACGGCATCCACGCATGAGTCGGCAAGGATATAATTTGTCGATGAATCCGTAGTAAAATAGGCTTTCCCGAGCCACTGCCAGGTCGAGTCGAGTTGTTGGGGGTGGTAGGTGTAGCGCGTAGTGATACCGCCATGAGTGATGTCCAACTTATGCGCTTTGGTGTCGGTGGGTCGGTGGTAACGGATATAAACGCCGTATTCTCCGTTTTGCGTCAGGGTAGGGGTGAACCTTAGTCCCGAACCATCGGTTATGACCTTACTTGTGTCGGTGCGGTCGAGCATTATCTCCTCCGTTTGTGTGTCGCGTTCACGCGGCTCAAAGACATAAGCACCGGCGTTCTCGAGCATAGGTACGAGCCATTGATTGACGAGTTGGGACGTATAAACGTCTTCTACCATAGACCACATCGTAGCGCGTTGCCAACGCCACTGGTCTTGGGTGAGGTTGTAGTATAGTCCGTGACTGGGCCAAACGGTGAGGTGCTTCCCTTGCAGACCCTTGTGGACGGCGAACCCTTTGTTGTCGTTGCTGATGAAACTGCCGCCATTACCGAACGGTGTCTTGCCTGTCAAATACGGGTTTTTGACGGGTTTATACCGAGCCGTGACAAGACTGCCCAACTCATGTTGGTCGGAGTAGATAGTCACTTTGCCGTTCTCGTGCCCGAATACCCAACGACTGATGTCCTTGCGCAGTCGGGTCACCTCGGCGGGACTGAAACTGAGGCAAGAGAGGATATTGTTGGAGTAGATAGTGACATAACTCCCTTTGACGCGGATGTTCTTGACATGAATCTTCGGGACGCACGGGGGGTACGAGAAGTATTGGTTGAGCGAATCTTCTACCGAATGTATAGATGTAGCCGCTTCAAGAGGTGTCGTACTAAGCCCAATAAGGCATAGTAAGAGATATAGTAATCGACGATGTTTCATAATAGGCGGCAGAGTAACCTAACCTTATTTTTGCACGTCAGCAATGCGGAAGTTAATAGGTAGCGTGAATTTGCAGCGAACAAGTTTACCTCTTTGTTCTCCGGGTACCCAGTTAGGCATTTGACGAACGAGACGAACAGCCTCATTGTCCAAGTCTTTTGAGCCGGAAGAGCGAGCGACAGTGATAGTGCTTATACTACCATCTTTCTCTACAATGAATTGAATGATAGCCCGTCCTTCAATCTTAACGTTGTAGCAAGACTCCGGATAACGGAGATGTGATTTTACGTATTCATTCAGAGCGCTCTGACCACCGGGGAATTGAGCCATTTTTTCCACTACTAAGAAAACAGGTTCGTCTATTTCCTCAGGTTCGTTATTGCTCTTATCTTCAGTCTCGTCGTTAGCAATAGTAGGCTTCGTTTCCTCACTGATGTTGTCGATGGGACCATATAGTTTGGTGTATATCTTAACCGTAAGTTTATCTTGGAGTTCCTTTGTGAAGTCGGTTAGTCCTTCGGAGAACACTTTACCCACTTTACTGAGCGGTTCCGAGAAGGGTTGCTCCGTTATCGTGAGGTAAGTGTGGAGTTCTTTTTCGTCCATCACGTTAGTGAGTGAATTGCGTGTAAAAACGGGAAGGTTCTTTTCGATATAACTGATTAGTCTTTGGATAAGTGCTTTAGTGTCTGCGTTTTGTCCTTCAGTGCTCTTATCTAATACGTCGGTCAGCGTCGTCATTGCATAATCCATGTTATTGTAGTCCCAAAATCTTTCAAAATCTGCCTTATAGGCTTTTGAGCAACGCTCAGCTTTGACGTTAGAAGGGAAATTGCCAAGTCGCATTTGTAGCATCGCACTTGTCAAGAATGTTTGGAGCTGTTCCTTATACGACTTTGTAAATTTGGCGTTTTTCTTGATTAACGCAGACATTTCCGGTTGGCTACAGAAGTCCATGTATTGTGCAAACTGTTCATCGGTGAAATATTTCTTATAATACGTTCCCATCAGTTCAGCGGTAACGTCGATGATGTCGTTTACGGATAAAGTCTCCTCATTAATACCGGCTTGCCGTAAGGCGGACTCCAATTCTCCGGGATCGTAGGCGGAGAAACCTTCCGTGAGTATTTGTTTCATACCATCGGTATAAAAGTCAGCTTTTACCGTTAGAGACATTGAACTCAAAAAGAGCGCGAGTAATAAAGTCATCTTTTTCATAATAGTAAATTGTTTTATTGGTTCTGTATTTTGTTTATTACAATTTCGGGTGCAAAGGTACTACTTTTTTTTGATATGTGCAAATTTCTTTCGCTTTTTTCTCTTTTTGTCCGCATCTCAGCGTGAGAAACATAGAACATACATAGAGCATACATAGAGCATACATAGAACATACGTATATCCTATGAATACCCTATGAATACCCAACGAATACCCAACGAATACCCCTCCTTACCTATAAGAGTACTGTAGAAATAATCGTACGATTTTTTTATCATATATGCAAATAAAAAATGCTTTTTTTCTTACTTTTTAAGTAAAATTGGCTTTTTTGCGCCAAAATATGTATTATTTAATCGTACCTTTGCACGAATTTTTGTGAAGCAAACAAATACTATACGTTAAACATAAAAAAATTAAAGCTTATGAGAAAACTATTTTCTTTATTTACAGTTCTGACGCTAAGCGTGGGACTGTGGGCAGAGACGGTTGAATATCTCTACCCAGTATACAACACTAATGGTGACGCCAAAAGTGGTATTAAAGAGTGGAAAACCGACGAGGTGGAGGCTACTATAGTCACATCCTCTGACGAAGCCGTTACTTGGGGTACGGCAGGACAAAACACTTGGTATGTGGTTAAAGGCGAAGACGTGCAACTCTCTAAAGGTGCAGTATGCGCTGGCGCAGTTAATCTTATTCTTGCCAATGGCGCTAAACTCACCGCAACTGGATGGATAAACGAATCGTACAAACGTTATCCTGGCATCCAAGTATCCGGTGATGGCAACTCCCTTACAATCTATGGTCAATCTACGGTCTTTAATGCAATGGGACTACTCGAAGCAAATAGTGGAGACAACGCTGCTGGTATTGGTGGTGGAGATTCTGAACATGGCTCAAATATCACCATTAATGGCGGTAGGGTAAAAGCCTCATCTGTATACACAGGTGCTGGTATTGGAGGCGGAAGTAATGCGAATGGCTTTAACATTATTATCAATGGCGGTTCGATTACCGCGAATGGAGGTTATGACGGTGGTGCCGGTATCGGTGGCGGACAAGCCACTCAAGGAACGAAAGGCTACAACATTATCATTAATGGCGGTGAGATAAATGCAAATGGCGGAAAAAATGGTGACAATGACGCTGCCGGTATTGGTGATGGAGCTTTTTATACGGAAAAACAAAATTCAGGCTCAGACATCTTTATAAATACAGCGTGTATCATAAAAGTTGATGATAGCAATCCCCCTACAACCGTAATTGATAATGACGGTACTGATCTTGCAGGCAAGTTGAAAAGATATACAACAATAGGAACTACAGCTGCTCCTGAGTCTGTTGAGACTACTTACATTGATGAGAATGGCGATGAACAAAATATCACAGCCAACCCTGTTCCCTCTTCTGATGGACTCGTCTTGTGGGGTACGGCAGGCACAACATCTTGGTATATCATAAACGATACGCATATACAACTCACCCAAGGTGCAATCTGCGTCGGTGATGTTCGCCTTATTCTTGCGGATGACGCTAAACTCACCGCAACGGGAATTACAAGACTCGATGGTAATACTGCAGGTATTCAAGTGTCAAGTGATGGCAACTCCCTTACTATCTATGGCCAAGCCAATCAGTCCGGTCAACTCGAAGCAAATGGTGGAATGTATGCTGCCGGTATCGGTGGGGGATATAATAATGAAGGCAAGAACATTACCATCAATGGCGGTAAAGTTTCGGCAACCGGCGGAACTCAAGCTGCTGGTATAGGTGGCGGATATGGCGAAGGCGGCTATGGCTCTAACATCACCATCAATAGAGGAGAGATTATGGCAATAGGTGGAGCGAATGCTGCCGGTATTGGTGGTGGACTAAATGGTTCTGGCTCTAATATCACTATCAATGGCGGTAAAGTTATAGCAAATGGAGGATATTCGGGTATTGGAAAAGGTATTGGTGCTTCAACTAATGCATCTGATATTTATATCTCTGATGCGTATGTGCTGAACGCTGGTGAAGATGCTGATGAAACTGAAGTTATTGCTCATTCCTCTGCGACGGATATGGCAAGCTCCCTGAAGAAAAAATATGTAAAGATTGAAGGCTTGGCAACTCCTTACACTCGTACGATGAGTGTAGATCAATGGGGTACCATTTGTTTGCCTTATGCCGCAACTTCTTTCGAAGGTGCTATTTTCTATAAACTCAACTATTTTGATGGCGTAGATAAACTTTATGTTGAAGAAGTTTCAAGTTTAGATGCCGGTACTCCTTATGTCTTCCAAGCAACGGCAGAGACGGTTATTATCAATCATGGTGGAGTCGCTACGTTGACGGGTGAAGAGTTAACAGAAAGAGGTTTATACGGCTCAGTTGCAAGAACGATTATTGAATCCGATGGCGACGTTGCTGCTATTGCTAATAATCAAGTTAATGTAGTCGAAGATGGCAACAAAGTTACAGTTCCTGCTTGCCGCGCGTATCTTGATATGAGCCAAGTACCTACTAACGAGCAACCGGCATCTGCTCCGTTGCGTTGCATTGGCGTTCCGCGCCAATCTCCGTCAGGATTAGAGCAATCAGTTATCAGTAATCAGCAATCGGCTATTAAGGTGCTGAAAGGTGGACAACTCATGATTGTGAAGGAGGGTAAGACCTATAATGCACAGGGTATCGAAATTCAATAATTCAATCGTAATCAGTAAATAATATGAAACATCAATATTTTGCTCCTCTATGTGAGGAAATCAAAGTTAGTGCAACATCGGAGTTACTCACCGGCAGTCCTGCCCCTGTTGGCGGTCTGTTTTTAAACGTAACTGGTGGTTCTGGCGATGTTACCGCAGAATAACTTCAAGGCTAAGTAGCCTCTCTCAACAACCGCCTCTTGCTTGTGCGAGGGGCGGTTTGTTTTTGATAGCTAATTTAGGGCGCTGCGCTTAACTAGGTAATCTATGGGCAGAGAGGCGGAGGGGCTGATAGGCAGAAAGGCTGATAGGCTGATAGGCGGCAGGCTGATAGGTAGAGAGGCTAAACGAGAACCCGCATACAATGCGGGGACAAAAGAACAAAAAACAACGCACAGACGCTCGCGGCAGAGGATGGAGAAACAAAAGCCCGCGGTTGCGAGTCGCGGGGTGCGTCCGCGCACTGCGATGAAAGACACTAACAAAACGGCGAAAGACTTTCGCCGAGAAGAAACAGGGTAATAAAGAAACGAGAAATGAGTTAGAAACTATCGTAACTGCGAATAGCATCAAAGGGCTGGATCGATTGTTGGTCACCATCGTAAATAACACAAGTGGAAACAACGCGGTCTCCTAGTACCGATTGTACGTAATGTAAATTATCAAAATAATCAGAACGATAAGTCTTGCCGGATTTAATCTCAAATGCCTGAATATGACCATCTGCCGCGATGTCCAATAAATCGACTTCATGCTGCTGGTGGTCTCTGTAAAAATATAAATTAGGTTCAACACCTTGATTGGTGTAATATTTCATCCGATCATTTATTACCATATTCTCAAACAAATTGCCACGCAGCGGATGAATTGCCAATTGATCCGTAGTGTGTATACCCATCAACCAACATGCCAAACCGGTATCATAGAAATAGACCTTAGGAGTTTTTACTAAACGTTTACTGATATTAGCATAAAAAGGTGGCACTAAATATAAGATATACGATGCCTCTAATATACTTAACCACGATTGAATAGTAGGAACACTAACTCCTACCTCCACAGACAAAGCGGAAGCATTACACTCGCTTCCAATTCTACCAGCACAGAGCCGGATAAAAGTATTAAACTGCCGCAAATCCTTTATTTGAGACAAAGCACGCAAATCGCGCTCTACGTAGGTAGTATAGTAATTAGATAGCAACGGAGCTAAGCCTCCCTCATCGGAAGTCCACACCGCAGGATAACCACCTCGCAAGATACGCTCATCCGTGGTTGATTGAGGAGCATAAGCGATAATCTCATGGGTGGACAAAGGACATAAGACTAACACTGCCGTACGCCCAGCCATAGACTGAGTGAGTTGCTGCATCAATGAGAAATTGGCACTACCCGTGACTATAAAATGCCGTTGGGTATTACCTTGAATACGATCCTCATCGACTAACACTTGCAAGTAAGAGAATATCTCAGGAAAACGTTGTGCCTCGTCAATAATCATCCCTTGAGGATGTTTGTGTAAAAAAGCCTTGGGATCGTGTTGTACTTCTGCCAAAGTAGCTATATCCTCTAAATTGCTATAAGGCAAATCTTGATATAAATTACGGCATAGTGTAGTCTTGCCGGATTGACGTGGTCCAACAATAGTAACTACCGAAAAATACTTGAATGCATTCGAAATAGTGTGCTGCAAATCTCTGTTTATCATATAATTAGATGGTATTATGTAAAATTTAAAGTGCAATCTTAAATTTTTCAATTTGGCGGCAAAGATACAACAAAAATTTGAAATGAGCAAATATTTTTGCGTTTTTTAGGTCAAAAGGTAAATTTTAATAGCAAAAAGGTTAACGAAAGGCTGAAAGGAGCGCTGCAGCGCAGCAAAGCGCGACCAAAAAGGGGGAGAGGGGGAGAGAGGGAAGGCTGATAGGCGGAGAGGCAGAAGGGCGGAGAGACAAGAAACGACGCCCAAAGGGCTAAACGAGAACCCGCATAAAATGCGGGGACAAAAGAACAAAAAGATCTAGATGAAATGTGCTAACAAGGGACAGAACATAAAAAAAGTAGAAAATATTTGCATATGTCAGAAATAAATCGTATCTTTGCAGCGCAAAACTGCAAAAACAAATAAATAATTACGATTATGGCTGTCTTTTCCAGAACGGAAGCATACAAAACCAAATATGAGAAAACTAATTTTTAAGACACAAGTCAAAGTGCTGACTTGGGATGAACTCAACGACGAACAACGTCAGTTATTGACCATCGCTAAAGAACAAACGAAGTACTCCTATTGCCCCTATTCACAGTTCCATGTAGGTGCTGCTGTACTGCTCAAGAACGGCGAGATAGTGCGTGGCTGCAATCAAGAGAATGCCGCTTATCCCAGCGGATTATGCGCCGAGCGTAGCGCCCTCTTTGCCGCCGGTGCGTCTTATCCCGAACAACCCGTTCTCCGTTTGGCTATCGCCTGCTATACAAACGGACACTTTACGGAAGAACCCCAAGCTCCTTGTGGCGCGTGCCGACAAGTGATGCTCGAGACAGAACACCGCTATGACCAAAAAATGGAAGTGCTACTCTACGGAGAAAAAGAGGTTTATGTATTCGAAGCCGCCGCAGACTTACTTCCCCTCGTTTTCGTTAGCGAGAACCTCGAGGGATAATGAAAGTATTTAAGAAAATAGATATTTATCTGCTCAAGAACTTCTTGGTATTGTTCTTGCTCACGTTCTTTATCTGTATCTTTATTCTCCTTATGCAGTTCGTGTGGATGCACGTGCAGGACTTGGTGGGTAAAGGTGTGGAGGTGAGTGTTTTAGCGGAGTTCTTTGTCTATGCAGTGGCGTCGGTGGTGCCCTTAGCACTACCGCTCGCTATCTTATTAGCGTCCCTTATCTCCTTTGGCAATCTCGGTGAGAAGTTCGAACTGACCGCCATGAAAGCGGCAGGTATATCCCTTTTCCGTATCATGCGCCCTCTAACGATAGCGATTGCTTTTATCTGCGTAGGCGCATTCTTCTTCAGTAACTACGTGCTGCCCGTTTCTCAAGTCAAACTGTGGGCACTCATCTTCTCCCTTAGGCAGAAGTCGCCTGAGTTGGATATTCCTGCCGGTGAGTTCTACGACGGCATTAGCGGTTATAATATCTACGTGAGAAAGAAAAACCCCCGCTCGGGTAAGTTAGAAGACTTAATGATTTACGACTACTCGAAGGGCTTTAAGAATGCCACGGTCATGGTTGCCGACTCGGGTAAGATACTCTTTACCGACGATAATCGTTACCTCGTTTTCTGCTTATACAGCGGTGAGTCGTTCGAGAACCTCAATCAGCAACAGCAACGTGTGTCGTCGGATAAGAACGTGCCTTATCGTCGCGAGACGTTTAAGGAGAAACAGATACTGGTTGACTTTAATACTGAGTTCAGTCGCTACGACGAGTCGGTCTTGGACGATCAGCATGTGAGTAAGAACGCCCAACAGCTCATTCACTCGATAGACTCCGTCCACACGTTGGAGGTTCAGAAAAGCGAAGAACAGAGTAAAGCCTTAATATCCACGCGTTACTTCGGGCGAGAACAGACAACGGATAAAACAGTCCTTCCGATAGAGACGGAAAAGGAAAGAATCGGTTTAGACCCGGACTCAATCTTTTCTCGTATGTCCGAGAGCAAACAACGCTCCGTCATGACAACGATGGTGGATAAAGCCCGTCAACAGAAAGATGCAATAGCCTATAACGCCTTGCTTCTGCAAGATTATAAACGCTATATCAGTAAGCACGAGATTGAACTGCACCGTAAGTTCACTTTGGCCTTTGCCTGTCTTATCTTCTTTTTTATCGGTGCCCCGTTAGGTGCTATTATCCGTAAGGGAGGATTAGGTGCACCGGTGGTTATTTCGGTGATTATGTTCATCATTTATTACATCATCGACACGGCGGGCTATAAGATGGCACGTGAAGCGTTATGGCCTTGCTGGCAAGGTATGTGGCTCAGTTCGTTTGTGCTGTTGCCGATAGGTATCTTCCTTACCTACAAAGCCGCTACCGATTCCGCCTTACTCAACCCCGAAGCGTGGGTGAAGGTATTCAACAAAGTGAAAGAATATATACTAAACATAAAAGACAAATGCATTCCATTGAAGAAGCGCTCAAAGACTTTAGAGAAGGTAAATTCGTGATAGTCGTAGATGATGAGGAGCGCGAGAACGAAGGTGATTTTATTATTGCAGCCGAGAAGATAACCCCCGAGAAAGTGAATTTTATGCTGCAACACGGTAGAGGCGTGCTCTGTGCTCCTCTTCCTCAGAGTCGTTGCGCTGAGTTAGGACTGATTCATCAAGTGACCAATAATACGTCGATGTTAGGGACGCCCTTTACTATCACGGTCGATAAGTTAGAAGGCTGCACCACAGGCGTTAGTGCTCATGACCGCGCCGCCACGATTCGTGCTCTGGCAGACCCCGCTGCAACGGCAGAGTCTTTCGGTCGCCCCGGGCATATCAATCCCTTATACGCCAATCCTTATGGCGTTCTGCAACGGGCAGGACACACCGAAGCCGCCGTCGATTTGGCACGTTTGGCAGGTCTTAATCCTGCTGCGGCGTTAATAGAGATAATGAACGAGGATGGTTCAATGGCGCGTTTGCCGCAATTAGAGCAAGTGGCAGAGCAGTACGACCTCAAACTGATTTCGATAAAAGACCTCATCGCCTATCGAATGGCGCACGATGCAGGCAACCGCCCTGTTGAGTCTCCCCTTGTAGAGAGAGGCGAGACGGTCTTCCTACCTACCGAATACGGCGATTTTCAACTCACACCTTTCCGCCAACTGAGTAACGGATTAGAGCATATAGTGCTCGTCAAAGGTGAGTGGCAAGAGAACGAGCCGATATTGTGCCGCGTTCACTCGTCCTGCATGACGGGCGACGTGTTCTCGTCCAAACGTTGCGAGTGTGGAGAGCAGTTGCATAAGGCAATGCAGATGGTGGAAAAAGAGGGTAAGGGAATTATCGTTTATATGAACCAAGAGGGGCGCGGCATCGGTCTGATGAATAAGATACGCGCCTATAAACTGCAAGAGCAAGGTGAAGATACGGTAGAAGCTAATGTACATTTAGGCTTTAAACCCGATGAGCGCGACTACGGCGTGGGGGCACAAATACTGCAAATAATGGGCGCTAAGAAACTGCGTCTGATGACCAATAATCCGGTCAAGAGAGTAGGGCTGGAGAGTTTTGGCATAGAAATTGTAGAGAACGTTTCTATAGAAGTAGCTCCTAATCCTTATAACCTGAAGTATATGAGGACGAAGAAGGAGAAAATGCACCACAATTTAAATTTAGTTTAGTTATGAGACGTTTGACTTGGATGATGACTCTTCTGTTGGCGCTAGGCGTCACGGAGTCGGTTAAGGCGGACGAGACGATCACCGTTTCCTCCACAAGTAGTGAAATTGCTGCCGGTTTGGACTTGAAAGCCGTAGCTAAGATTTTTGCGTCGGCTAAAGACTTGGAGCAGTTCGAGGCTATCCTCAATAACCCGGATTCGTCGTTTGTTAATTTAGACCTCAACGGCGATGGTGATATCGACTATATACGCGTGGTTGAGACGGGTAGCGGAGATAATCACCTCATCGTGTTGCAAGCTATTTTAGCAAAGGATATCTTCCAGGATGTGGCTTCTATCCGCGTAGTGAAAGATGAGTCGCAGAATATACAAGTGACCATCACCGGTGACGAGAAACTCTATGGCACTAACTACGTTATCACGCCCGTGTATATCTATCGTCCTGTTATCTACGACTGGTTCTGGGGTCCTAACTGGTATTGTTGGAACTCGCCTTATTACTGGGGTTACTGGCCTGTTTGGTGGCACCCCGTTCCCTGTTGGGGTCACGACTGGTACGCACACCACATCCACGTGTATCACCACGCTCATCCTTATTGCTCTTTCCGCACAACGCAAGAGGTGAGAACGGCTGCACGTGTTGCCAGTCCGGTAGCTAACTCGCGTGCTACAGGTGCTACCGTCAGTTCGCGTGCACACTACGCAGAGCAAAGTTCTTATATGCCTAATCGCACTGCCTCCACCACCCGAACGACAGTTGCTAACTCAACGAGAACGCCTGCTACCCGCACAGCCTCTACTAATGCTACAAGGTCAACGGCTACCGCTACTCGCGCCGCCGGAACAGAGACGCGTAGTGCAGGAACAACGGCTACTCGCAGTACCAGCGCGACGGCTACACGCAGTACGGGAACGGCTACTCGCGCCACAGGCACAACGAGCACAAGTACTCGCAGTACACAAGCAAGTACACGTTATACGACGCCTACACGTAGCGCAAGCACGGCTACTCGTAGTACGCAAGCTACGACCCAAACGAGGACTTATACCTCGACTCCGAGTTCAACGTATTCAGGTTCGTACAATAGCACCCGTAGTGCAGGAAGTTACAGCGGAGGAAATAGTGGTGGAGGTGGATTTAGCGGTTCAACCCGTTCAGCCGGCAGTTTCAGCGGAGGTGCCGTACGCTCGTCCGGCGGATCGGTGAGACGTTAATCGCCTAACTTAAGAAGCGAACGAACGAAATGTTCTTTATGGAAGACTTGCAAGTCTTCCATTTTTTCGCCCAGTCCGATATATTTAACGGGAATCTTAAACTGGTCACTGATACCGATAACGACACCGCCTTTGGCTGTGCCGTCCAGTTTGGTAATGGCAAGCGAACTCACTTGCGTAGCCTTGGTGAACTGTTTGGCTTGCTCAAAAGCATTCTGACCCGTACTGCCGTCCAAAACGAGCATCACATCGTGCGGTGCGTCGGGCACTACCTTCTGCATAACGTTCTTGATTTTGGTCAGTTCGTTCATGAGATTGATCTTGTTGTGCAATCGACCTGCCGTATCAATCAGCACTACATCGGCATCATTGGCTTTGGCAGAGGATAGGGTATCATAAGCAACGGAAGCAGGGTCAGAGCCTTGCTCTTGCTTAATGACGGGTACGCCTACGCGCTCACCCCAGATACAGAGTTGGTTAACGGCTGCGGCTCTAAACGTATCTGCCGCACCTAAATACACTTTCTTGCCGGCTTGTTTGAACTGGTGCGCTAACTTGCCAATCGTGGTCGTTTTGCCCACACCATTAACACCCACCACCATGATAACATAAGGTTTGGCGGGTAGGGGAGCATCAAAATCGGGCACCTCTTGGGCGTTATTCTCTTGCAATAAGGAAGAAACCTCGTCAACAAGGATATTATTCAGTTCGGAGGTGTTGAGGTATTTGTCCCTCGCTACGCGCGCTTGTACGCGTTCAATAATCCTTAATGTGGTCTCTACGCCCACATCGGAAGTGATAAGCGCTTCCTCTAAGTTGTCCAATACATCGTCATCTACAGTCGTTTTACCGGCAATGGCACGACTGATCTTTGATAATACACTGTCTTTGCTTTTCTCGAGACCCTTATCTAAAGTCTCTTGTTTCTCTTTACTGAATAATCCAAAAAATCCCATGTTTAATCCCTTTTAAAGATGTCGCGTGTATAAACTTTATCCTGTACGTCGTCTAAAACAGTATCGTAACGATTGGCGATAATAGCTTGGCTCATGCGCTTGAACTCGTTTATGTCATTAACCACCTTGCTGCCAAAGAAACTGGTGTTGTCTGGCAGGGTGGGTTCATAAACAATCACATTAGCACCCTTGGCTTTGATGCGCTTCATTATTCCTTGAATAGAGGACTGGCGGAAGTTGTCGGAGTTAGATTTCATTGTTAAGCGGAAGACGCCAATCGTGATAGATTTCTCGGCATCCTTGTTCCAACTGTTGTCCTCGCTATAGGCGTAGTAACCCGCCTTGGCTAACACGCGGTCGGCAATAAAGTCCTTGCGCGTGCGGTTACTCTCGACGATAGCCTCAATAAGGTTCTCGGGCACGTCCTGATAGTTAGCCAGCAGTTGCTTGGTGTCCTTAGGCAGGCAATAACCGCCATACCCGAAGGAGGGGTTGTTATAGTGCGTACCGATACGCGGGTCAAGGCAAACGCCGTTGATGATGGCTTGTGTGTCCAAGTCTTTCATTTCGGCATAGGTGTCCAGTTCGTTGAAGTAACTGACGCGCAGTGCCAAATAGGTGTTGGCAAACAGCTTAACCGCTTCTGCCTCGGTGAAACCCATGAACAGAGTAGGCACATCCTGCTTGATAGCCCCCTCTTGCAACAAACCGGCAAACGTGTGTGCCGCCTTCACTAAACGCTCGTCTTGCAAGTCTGTGCCCACGATAATACGACTGGGATAGAGGTTGTCGTAAAGGGCTTTGGACTCCCTCAAGAACTCGGGCGAGAAAAGGATATTCTGACTTCCCGTCTTATGACGAATACTCTCCGTAAAACCAACGGGAATAGTCGATTTAATTACCATAATAGCGTTGGGATTAACTTCCGTGACAAGCCGAATAACGGATTCAACGGCACTGGTGTCGAAATAATTCTTCTGACTATCGTAGTTGGTAGGAGCGGCAATAACCACGAAATCCGCTGTTTGGTATGCTTGTCGGGCATCCAAAGTGGCGGTGAGGTTGAGTGTAATAGGGTTGCCCTCCGCGTCCTGACCTCCCAAGTATTTCTCTATAAACTCGTCTTGGATAGGCGACTGACGACGATTGAGCGTATCCACTTTTTCGGGGACAATATCAACCGCTGTCACTTCATTATGCTGAGCGAGTAGGGTAGCGATAGATAAACCTACATAACCGGTTCCGGCAACTGCAATCTTCATAAGCAAAAGAATATAAAGTGATTAGAGGCGACCATCTACTAAACTGCGGTCAACAAAGTCCTTAACGTCAAAGATAACCGCACCTTGGTCATGGTATTTCTTGAAATCAAAGGTCTTGAACTGATCGTGACTAACGCAAGCGATAACGGCTGAATAACGCTTGTCTGGGTCAATACCGCTAATGAGTTCTTTGCCGTACTCGTGCTTAACCACCTCGGCATTAGCCCACGGGTCGTATAAATCGACCTTGCAACCAAAGTCTTCCAACTCGTTGGCAATATCAATCACTTTCGTGTTGCGGCAGTCAGGGCAGTTCTCCTTAAAGGTAACACCTAAGATAAGCACGTTGGAGTCCTTAATCTTATGGTCCTTTTGAATCATGAGTTTTAAGGTCTTGTCGGCAATAAACTTAGAGATGGAGTTGTTCACGGCGCGACCGCTCAAGATGACGTGCGGTTCGTAACCTAACGATTTGGCTTTGTGCGCCAGATAGTACGGGTCCACGCTGATGCAGTGACCGCCTACCAAACCCGGGCGGTACTTGAGGAAGTTCCATTTGGTACCGGCTGCTTCAATCACATCGTTGGTGTCGATACCAACGCGGTCACAGATTAGTGCCAACTCGTTCATGAACGATATATTAACATCGCGTTGACTGTTCTCTACGGCCTTAGCCGCCTCAGCTACTTTCATATTAGAAGCCTTGTGCGTTCCGTTAAGAAGGATGGAGTTGTATAACGCATCAACTAAGTCTGCTATTTCGGGCGTAGAACCGGAAGTAATCTTCTTAATCTTAGTCAGCGTGTTGACTTTGTCTCCAGGGTTGATACGTTCGGGACTATAACCGCAGAAGAAATCGACATTGAACTTCAGTCCGCTCACGCGTTCCAACACGGGAACACAGTCTTCCTCGGTGCAACCCGGGTAAACGGTGGATTCGTAAATAACGATATCGCCCCTGTTTAGGGTCTTACCAATGGTCTCCGACGCTTTCAATAAAGGTGTCAAGTCGGGGTTGTTGAACCGGTCAATAGGAGTGGGGACACTAACAATGTAAGTATTCACTTGGCGCAAATCCTCGATGTTGCTGCTAAAAGTCAAGCCGATTTTGCGGGTAGAGGCATAAGCATCACGCGCTTGCTGCATTCCAACCATGTCAGCCTCCTTCGTGTGGTCTTCCCAACGCTCCAGTTCAGCCACGCGGGCTTGATTGACATCAAAACCGATAACGCGGTATTTCTTACCGTACTCGATAGCCAACGGTAGACCTACATAACCAAGGCCAATAACCGCGATGATTCTCTCATCTAATTTCATAATGCTATAATAAAAAACGTTAAATTACAATTTATTATTCGAAATTCACTATTCATAATTCCGAAAAAGCGCGCAAAGTTACAAAAAAATTTGTATATGTGCAAAAAAATTTGTACTTTTGCAGCGTTTTTACAATAATCACAATGAAAAAGTTCAATTTTTGGGATATTGTGTGTGGCTGGGTAGTGTTTGCTATCGCTGCCGCAACGTATCTGCTTACGATGGAGCCGACTGCCTCTTTTTGGGATTGCGGCGAGTTTATTTCAAGTGCTTATAAGTTTGATGTAGGTCATCCGCCCGGAGCACCTTTCTTCATGATGATGGGGCATTTCTTCTCGCTCTTTGCGTCAGATACGGCGCATGTGGCGATGTGTGTTAATGCTCTTTCGGCATTAGCGTCGGCGTTCACTATTCTCTTCCTTTTCTGGACGATTACGGCGTTAGGTCGTAAATTGGTTAAGCCCGACACGTTAGCCAAGACGATAGGTCTGCTTGGAGCCGGTGCTGTAGGTGCATTGGCATATACGTTCTCGGACACCTTCTGGTTCTCGGCGGTGGAGGGAGAGGTGTATGCTTCCTCGTCCCTATTTACGGCAATCGTTTTCTGGCTTATCCTCAAGTGGGATGAGCAGGCAGACGAGCCTCATTCTGACCGATGGCTGATTGCTATCATGTATCTCATGGGACTGAGTATTGGTGTGCACTTGCTTAACCTGCTGACGATTCCGGCTATCGTGCTCGTGTATTATTTCCGCCGCTATGCTTTCTCGTGGAAAGGTGTGATTGCTGCTTTCTTGGTTTCGTGCCTTATCCTTGTAGTCATTCTATACGGCATTATTCCGGGTGTTCCTACAATTGCCGGTTGGTTCGAACTGCTCTTTGTTAACGGCTTTGGTTGTCCGTTTAATACGGGTCTGTTCGTTTATTTGATTTTGACCTTTGCTGCGTTGGTTTGGGCTATTTACGAGACTCATCAAAATGCTAACCAGACACCAAACACTAAACTCCAAACACGCGCTATTGTGGCTACGGTAGTGGCTGCCTCTTTTGTGGGTGTGCCTTTCCTGTGGGGTAGTGTTCTTATCGGAATTGTTCTGATTATTGCTGCGTTGCTGGTTCTTATCTACAAAAAGAACAAAATACAGGCATCAATTCTCAATACTATTATCACGATGGTTGCTGTTATCTTGGTAGGTTACGGTTCTTATGCGGCTACGGTTATTCGTTCTAATGCCGACACACCGATGGATCAGAATAGCCCCGATAACGTCTTTGCCCTTAAGTCTTATCTTAACCGTGAGCAATACGGTGACCGTCCATTGTTCTATGGACAGTATTATAACGCTTCGGTAGAGCGTAAAATCCAAGGTAATTATTGCGTGCCTGTTGAGAAGATAGGTCATGCCAATTATGCTCCCGCTCCGCAAGTGGATGGACAGAAAGACAAGTACGTTCTCACCGGCTATAAAACCTCTTGGATTTATAACAAGAACTTCTGCACCATCTTCCCGCGTATGTATTCCGCCTCCGGCGACCACGTGAACGCTTACAAAGAGTGGGGGGACGTAAGAGGAAAGAAAGAGACGTATTTTGATTGCGGTCAAAAGAAATCGGACTATTGCCCCACGTTTGGCGAGAACCTGCGTTTCTTCATCCGTTATCAAGTACATTTTATGTACTGGCGTTATTTCATGTGGAACTTTGCCGGACGTCAAAACGACTTGCAGTCCTATGGTGATATAACGAAGGGTAACTGGATCTCGGGTATCCCGTTCTTAGATAACTTTAGATTAGGTGACCAGTCCCAATTACCGACTATTCTAAAAGAGAACAAGGGACATAACGTTTACTATTTGTTGCCCTTGCTGTTGGGACTAATAGGTATCATTTGGCAACTAATCAAGCGTGTAGGGGAAAAGGATACAGAAGGACTGCGCTCGTTTACGATTGTCTTCTTGCTCTTCTTCCTGACTGGTTTGGCTATTGTTATCTACCTCAACCAGACTCCTTATCAACCGCGTGAGCGTGACTACGCGTATGCGGGTAGTTTCTACGCCTTCTGTATCTGGATCGGTCTCGGTGTTCTCGGTCTCATCGATTGGTTGACAACTCTAAACACCAAACACCAAACACTAAACACCCTAATTGCGATTTTAATCGTGATCGCAACATTAGGTGTTCCGGCTCTGATGGCTCAGCAGAACTGGCATGACCATGACCGTTCGCCGCGTTATTCGTGCCGTGACTTTGGTGCTAACTACTTGAAGTCGTGCGAGACGCAGGGTATTATCTTTACCAATGGTGATAACGATACTTTCCCCTTGTGGTATAACCAAGAAGTAGAGGGTGAGGGAACGGATTTGCGTGTTTGTAACCTCAGTTACCTCCAAACGGATTGGTACATCGACCAGATGAAACGTCCTTATTATGAGTCTCAAGCACTGCCGATAGAGTGGGAGTACAAAGATTATATGGAAAGTAAAAACGAAGTGGTTCGCGTTAATCCTCGCCTTACGGATCCGTTGTCAATAGATAAAGCCTTTGAGTTTGTGCGCTCGACTAATCCGCGTACCAAGATGGACGGCGAGAGTTATATCCCCTCTAAGTCCCTCTATTTCGACGGACCGAACGGAGAGCAGATTCCCGTAGCTTCTAAAAACTACTATACTCGCTCGGAGTTGATGATAATGGAGATGTTGGAGCATAACGACTGGAAGCGTCCGTTCTATTTCGCTGTCTCTTGTGGTGACTCCTATTATTTAGGACTCAAACCCTATTTCGAGATAACCGGTTTGGCTTATCGCGTTACGCCTACGCGTAGTCGTGATGGTCAGCCACGCGTGAATACGGAGGTTATGTACGAAAATATGATGCATAAGTTTAAGTTTGGTAACCTCGATTACCCTGGTGTTTACATTGACGAAAACTTACATCGTACGTGTCACACGCATCGTATGATGTTCTTGGAACTGGCAGAAGCTTTAGCTAATGAGCGTCAGTACGATAAGGCTCGCGAGGTGCTGAATTATTCGCTGAAGGTGCTGCCGACGTATAATATCCCTTATGCCTCTACCGATTATACCTCCATCGGATATGCGCAGATGTTCTATCGTTTGGGCAGAGAGGAGGATATTAAGATGGCTAATACCATCGTCCGAGAGTTGGCAAATAACTGTGTTGAGTATTTGAAGTGGGGAGACTCGTTAGATGAATACTTGTTTGCGTCTGTAGAACAGACTCTTGGACATCAGTCGAGTATCTTCGGTTATGCGTTGCAGATGGCTGAGCGTTATCATCAGACGGAAATAGTGGACGAGTATTATCCTCTCTATACAGAGTACGCTCATTAACGGATGGCGTTGACTATCTCTCTAACTTAACGACTAATGCACTGAGCGGAGCGATTTTGATAGGAGAGAAACGAGCCGTGAAGGGGCAGAGGTCAATCGTTTCACCCGTCATTACGTTCGTTCCTTGCGGATTATATTCGCCAAGAATCTCGTTGTAATGGCTGACGGGCACCTCGCGCTCCTCTTTCGAAGCGTTGATATATACGAAAACTGCCCCTTCGTCCGTATAACGGAAATAAGCGTAAGTATTGTCGCGTGAAGCGAAATGCATCGTCTTTCCGTTCCAAATGATAGGCTCCGTCTTACGGAAACCAAAGAGTTTGGAGTGGAACGCATAGAGGTCTTTCTGCTCCGCGGACAACGTGTCGTACTCCGGCAATGGGCGACGCAAACCTGAGTGTCCCATCGACATGTCGGACGAACGAACGCCATATTCGTCACCGGCAAAAATCTGCGGAATACCGCGCATCGTGGCAATCATGGTGAGCGCCAACTTAACGCGACGATAATCGTTGTCTTTCACCACATCGGCGATACGGTCCATATCGTGGTTGCCAATAAAGAGTAAGAGTTGGTAAGGGTTAGCGTAGAGGTAGTCTTGCGACATAGCGTCATAGACCTTCATCATACCGTTTCCCCAACCGCTACCGTCGTTCTCTAAGGCTTGACGAATAGCCTCCTCTACGGGGAAGTCCATCACCGCAGGCAGGTGCGAGTTAAAACCGTCATAGTTCTTAGCATCGGCTTGCCAATAAGCCACATTGGAAGCGGGACGCGTCCACGTTTCACCTACGATATTAAAATTAGGATACTCGTCCAAGATAGCTTGGCACCATTCGGCTCCGGGTTCTTTCTCTATGTAGGGGTAGGTATCTACACGCAGGCCATCAAGGTCGGCATACTCAATCCACCAGATAGCCCATTGCTTGAAGTAATGCAAGAGGTCGCGGTTGCGGATGTTCATGTCCGGCATTGCCTTGTCAAACCAAGCGGAGTTATTCAGTTCGCGGTCATAAACGGAGGCGTTGATGTCGTAGTTAGCCGAGAAGACGTTATTCGTGGTCGTGTAATTGGGGAAGGTGTTGATCCAGTCAGCATACGGGTAATCGCTCATCCACCAATGGGTAGAACCGCAGTGGTTGGGCACCATGTCCATGAGGAACTTCAGTCCTTTCTCGTGTGCTTTGGCTACCATCTCGCGGTACATCTCGTTCGTACCGTAGCGAGGGTCAATATGGTAATAATCGGAGCAAGCGTATCCATGGTAGGACCACTCGGCTTCGTTATCGCAGAGTAGGGGAGTAGGCCAAATAGCCGTAGCACCCGTTTCAATGATATGGTCAAGACTATTGATGATACCTTGTATATCGCCACCCCAACGACCATGAATGTAGTCCTTACGAGCGGGTTCGGCACAGGTCTTGATGGTGTTATTGGTCTCGTCACCATCCACAAATCGGTCGGACATGATAAGGTAGATAACATCAGCCGTAGTGAACGAGCCGCGCTCGCGACTACCCTCGCGACGGGTGTTGATTGTATATTGAACGGAAGTCTTCTTATTGCCTTTCTTGAGGGTGATGGTGTAGGTGCCTGCTTTCTGTACGTCTAAATCGACGAAGAGGTAGTTGGGCGATTCGGCATTGTGCTGCCCTTTTACGATGAGTCCTTCTGCGGGTTTGATGGAGACTTGCGCATCGGCTAAGTCTTGCCCTTGTAGCATCAGGGAGAGTGGGCAGTTCATGTCCGTCCACCAAGACAGCGGTTCAGCGCGTTGAATCTTCGGTGCTGCGGTTAATGACAATGACAATAAGAGGGATAATGCAATTAGATAATGTCTCATGGCGTTTTTTACGATTTAATTATTTACTATTTACGATTTATTTACGATTGGATTTATTGCAGTATTTATCAAAAAAAAATGGTAAATGATAAATCGTCTAATCGTAAATCAAAAAAAGCAAGCCTATAAGCCGGGTTCTGTACCCTTACGGGTGTTCATCATTAATCTTGGTCGATTATTACTAAGCGACTCTATCGCGCTCTACCCTCCGACTCGGACGAGCCGCCCTCAGACGTCGGTTTACATGAGTTTGCTGCCCGCAGTGTAGTCGTTTCACCCGCCC
>JAZLMS010000034.1:0-77423 GCA_045598805.1 Paludibacteraceae bacterium
AGAACACTTTTTTTTGAAGGCTTTTAGTCAGAGCCAGCGAACTGAATGATATTATAGTCCGGAAGTACTTAACTACCACAAAATAAACTTATTAAACAAAAATTAACGAACTATTGATAGATGAAACGTATTTTATTTACATTATTATTGATGGCTCAGGTGCTCGGGTTGAGGGCACAAACGTTGAGTGGAAGGGTCGTTGATGGGGCAACCGGACAACCGGTGCCCTATGCAACGATTTCGTTAATGAATGCCGATAGCACGCTGCTTGCCGGTGCGATTACGGATGAGAACGGCTTGTATAGTTTAGAGTGGAGAGTGGAAAGTGAAAGTGACGCCCTACGGGCTAGTGAAAGTGAGTTTATTATGTCCGCCTCGTTTGTAGGGTATGAGACACAATATCGGGTGGTAGAAAGTCAAAAGTCAAAAGTCGAAAGTTACGATTTCGTCCTTCATGAGACGACGGCGCAGTTAGAGGAAGTGGAGATGAGTGCCAAGCGTCCCTTGGTGGAGCGGGTAGGGGATAAGATTGTGATGAACGTGTCGGAATCGCCCTTTGCTATTGGCAGTAACGGAGTCGAGATTTTGAAAAAAGCCCCCGGCGTGATGGTAGATAAGGACGGAAACATAACCGTTAACGGCAAATCGGTAGAGGTGTATATTGATGGTCGCCCTTCGTATATGAGCGGAGCCCAACTCAACGCGATGCTCACGGGCTCAAACGGAACGATGATAGAGAAGTTGGAGATTATCACGAATCCATCGGCAAAATATGACGCTTCGGGTCAAGGCGGAATCATCAATATCAAACTCAAACGCAATAAGATGCGTGGGTTCAACGGCATACTTAGTGCTAATTATGGTGGCATGTATTTTAAGGATGTGAATCGTTTCCATTCTACGGAAAATGTGTACCTTAATCTCAATTATCGCACCGCCAAGACCTATACGAATATAACTCTTATTCAGGCATATAACGACTTGTCTTATTCTCCTCTGACGCAGAATAGGCAGCCGGTAGGAGTGGAAGGTCAAGAGCCGAAAGATACGTTATCGATGAGGGGCTTGTCACAATATGAGGATCAATCGCAATACTACTCGCTGAGGGTGAGCAATGACTGGTATATTGATAGCGTCAATACCTTCGGTTTCATCGCAAATATTCCGTTCTTTACTCACGGCTCAGGAACGGATGACACGAGTAAGATGCATTCTTATATAAAGTATAATAAGGAGTACCTTCAGTATGTTGCTACGAAGGGAAGGCAGTCGGATTATGGTCCTCAACACACCTTCAACCTGAACTTCACGCACGTGTTCTGTGATTCGCTCTCTCGTGAGTTGACGGTGAATGCGGACTATATCCGGTTCTATAACCAGTCGCTGAATTCGCAACGTAATTTTGCATACGTTGATGTTGTTTCTCCCTATACCCATCCGGTGGTTCCGGGATTGGATATTGATTCGAAGCAATACAACAATATCGCTGACGCGAAACTCGATTTCCAAACGCGATTCTGGCAATCGGGTATGTTAGAAGCGGGGGTGAAGTATGTGTATTCGGGTTCAGTTAACCGCATGGTGACGGATAGTATCTTAGCGAAAGAGACGCATCAATCGACCAACGATTTTAACTACGATGAACACGTGGCTGCGGCTTATGTAACGGCTTCTAAGCAATGGGAGAAAGTGACGGCTAAACTTGGTTTGCGGGGCGAATATACATACAGTTTGGGTAATTGGATTAGTTCGGATACGATGAGCAGGTACTCGTATTTTAACCTTTTCCCGACGGCCTTTGTCAGTTATACTCCTGCCGAGAAATGGTCGATGAGTTTGAGTTATACGCGTCGTATCAAACGTCCGAGTTACTACCAGCTCAATCCGTTTGTGACTTATCTCGACCCGCACACGCTAACGGTGGGTAATCCGGCACTCAAGCCCGAGTTCAATCATCAAGTGGATCTTAATTTCGGTTGGTCGCAATATGTGAGTTTGGCGTTTAACTTTTCTCATACGCAGGATATGTTAAACCAAAAAGCGCAGGTGATGCCATACGGAGATCAGCAACAGATGTGGGTTAACTTCGGCACGTGTACCACCCATGGCGGAATGCTTGGTTTGACCGAGTTGCCGTTAGTTCCGAAGTTCGATGAGGAACATAAGGTGAATGGTGCGTGGTTGGCATTGACGGTGAATGCGTCCTATTTCAATTTTATCTCTCGCGGACAAGCGGACTATGTACAACGACATCACTGGGCGCAAGTGTATGGTTCTTTGACCGGTTATCTGCCGAAAGATATACAAATGAGTGTAGATGGCAGGTGGAATGCGCCGATGGTGATAGGTTATCAGCGACACGAGGGTAATTATGGCATAAATTTTGCGTTCAAAAAAACGTGGAAACCTCAACAGGTGACGCTTTCTGTTCAAGTGAGCGATATACTGAGGTCTGATTATACGGTGAATGAGACTATTTTGGGATTAGGCGAAGGGTATTATTCCAATGTGTATGCCAACCTCAATATGCAACGTGTGAGCATAGGTGTGACGTGGCTATTCGGACAGCAACAGTTCCAGAAACAACGTAAAGTAGGCGTCAGTGATGAGGCGTCACGCCTTGGAAGCGGTAGTGGAATCGGAAAATAAACATATTTATTAACAATTTAAAATTTAAAGTTTTATGGAAAATTTAAGTCGTAAGTTAACTAAGTCGAGTAACAAGATGTTGGCGGGAGTATGCGCCGGCATCGCAGAGTATTTAGGATGGGATATTACGCTTCTTCGCGTATTGTATCTCATTCTCAGTATGTTCACCGCTGCCTTCCCCGGACTACTGCTTTATATCTTACTCTGCATCGTAATGCCACAACCGGAATAGTATGATAGAGAACCTAAAGTCTCAGATGAGGAAAGGGGTCTTAGAGTACTGTATCCTTACCATCATTGATCAACAAGAGGCTTATACTTCCGATATTTTGGAGGAGTTGAAAAAAGCCGACTTGTTGGTTGTGGAGGGTACGCTCTATCCCTTACTCTCTCGTCTTAAAAATGAGGGTTTGCTATCCTATCGTTGGCAAGAGTCCACGTCCGGCCCTCCGCGTAAGTACTTTGCGCTGACTGAGGAAGGCAAAAATATTCTTAGTCAATTGAAAACCGAATGGTCTAAAATCAATGGTTCCATCGAAAAAATCTGTTCATTATGAAAACAACAGTAAACGTTAATTTAGCAGGTCTCGCTTATACGTTAGATAAGGATGCCTACGAAACCCTTAAAACCTATTTAGAAGATATCGAATCCCGCCTTCCTCAAGACGAAAAAAAGGAAGTAATGGAGGATGTCGAAGCACGTATCTCCGAACTCATCGGACAGAAGATGATTCTTACTTCCGATAGAGTGGTAACACTTACCCTCTTGCAGCCAATCCTTAATCAGATTGGTCAACCCTCCGACTTCGGACAAACGAGTCGTCCGAAGGTTAAACCACGTAATAAGACACCGATGTCTCCGCTTGCCAAACTGCTGCTTTTTGTTGCAGGGGCTATTAGTGCTGTGCCCTTGGCGGTGCTACTGTTTGTGATTGCAATGGTGTGCATTGTCCTTTTTGCCGTCGGGATGGCTTTTGCCATGCCCGTAGTCGGCATCGTTTGCGCCCTGATGGTGGTCATCATGCCTGTTTATATGATTATCCACACTATCATTTGTCTTATTCGCGATAAGGCTTTCCCGAAAGCAAAGTTTTGGATTATCACCCTTCTACTTTGGATTGCATCTATTGCCGGCACGTGCTTGATAGCGGTCAAAGAAGGTCTCGATTTCCAAAGCGCCCAAGATGTGGTAGCGATGGCTTTAAATGACTACGAAAACAAAGACGAAGGTTTCGCTTGTCCGTTAATCCTTGAGGACAGTTGGCATTCGGTCAAGGTCTCGGACGCTTGTTCAGTCGAGATATGGCAGGATAGTATTTGTCGTTTTAAGGCAGAGCATCCGTTGGGTATGCAAGCGTGGGTAGAGGATAGTGTACTCTATATCACAGGACTTAGTTATCACCGGCGTACCACGCCTCAAATCTCGATGCCGGAATTACGGTCGCTCGTTGTCAAGGACGCTTCCAAAGCCACGGTGCGTGGATCGTTTGGTACGGTGAATATGCGCATCAGTGATGCCAGTAGGGTGGAGGCTGAAGAGGCTGAGATCAAGCATTTGACCATTTGCTGCACCGATGCCAGTAAGGCAACCGTCAATGTTACCGGCACGTTGAATGCCCAATCCAAGGACGCATCAAAGATTCACTATAAGGGCAATCCGATTATACTCAACAAAGAGACGCAGGATATGTCGTCTATCAAGAAGATGAGGTGAAAAAGATGAAGAAAAGAACAATCATTGGATTATCGCTTACAGGAGCGATAATCCTTGTTGTAGGAGTGGTCTATGGAATAGCAAGACCATACCTCCAAGCTGCTCAATCGGTAGAGAAAATCGCTGAGCAGATGTATATGTTTTCGTTTGAGGGAGATGATGGTATCAACAAGTTCTTGGACAATGGGGGTGCCTCATGCCCGGACGAGGTTGTAAAGCAGATGTTTGGGTGCAGTTTTATTACGGCTCCCAATGAACGGGGACACTACTTGACTGCCCGCAATTTTGACTGGCCCAATGGACAGGGAGATATCGTCATTGTGAAAAACCGACCGAAGAACGGGTACGCTTCTATTGCCACTACACAACTTGCTTTTTTAGGTTTTGGCGAGGATTTTCAGCCGATGGGTTCGATGGTTAGTCGTATGATGTTATTCGCGTGTATCTGCGTTCCCCTCGATGGTTTCAACGAAAAAGGGCTCTTTGTGGCAGACCTTGTTGCCGGGGATCAGGATGTAACCAATCAGCAGACTCATCGCACCGACGTGACGACCACGACGGCTATTCGTGTTTTATTAGATAAAGCGGCGACGACCGAGGAGGCAGTGGCTTTGTTGGCACAATGGGATATGCATTCCGATGCGGGGTTTGCTCATCACTTGGCTATCAGTGATGCACAAGGGCATAGCGTTGTAGTGGAGTGGGTAGATGATGAGATGGTGGTGGCTTCAACGGCTATCTGTACCAATCATTATTTAGCGGATACGCGCAAGAAAGATTCGTCCCTTTATTTTGAGGATTCGCACCGTCGTTATGACCTGCTTCAACAAGCCGAAACGGCTCATCCTATAATGAGTGAGGAGACTATCACTGAGGCTATCGCTGCGGTTGCATCTAAGGATTTTACGCGTTGGACGATGGTTTATGACCGTGAAAAAGGAACGGTGACGTACTACCAATACGCAGATTTTAATGACCCCGTTACGTTGGGGTTGGAATGATTGAAAAGTTTTAGTGGCGTAGCCGCTGAATTTTCTAAAAAAGCGATTTTTTCAATCGAAAAATCGCTTTTTTCTTGCATATATGGAAAAAAAGTTGTACCTTTGCAGCCGAATCTTAAAATCTAATATTATGAGAAGAATTCTTCTTATCTTTTTATCATTTATGTTTGCGTACGCTTCTGCGCAAACGATTACCGTGACGGGTGTAGTGATGGCGCAAGGCGAGTCGGATCCGGTGATAGGTGCCAATGTGATTATTCAAGGTACCACGAACGGAACCGTAACGGATTATGATGGCGTTTTTGAACTAAATGTAAACAAAGGCGATGCCTTGGTGTTTACCTACATTGGTTATCGTCCTCAAATAGTGACAGTAACGAGTGAGGCTCCCCTAAAGATTACCTTACAACCCGACAATGTGATGTTGGACGAAGTGGTGGCAGTGGGTTATGGTACGATGCGCAAGAGTGACTTGACGGGTGCGGTGACGACGGTCAAAGCAGAGGAACTGCTGAAAGCCCCCGTGTCGGGTGTCGATCAAGCGCTGCAAGGTCGTGCTGCCGGTGTGACGGTAGTGACGAACAGCGGTCAACCCGGTGAAGCCGCCACCATCCGTATCCGCGGTATCGGTTCTGCCATGAGCGGTAACGACCCGCTGTATGTGGTCGATGGAGTGATTACGAGTGATATCTCTTTCTTGGCAGCGCAGGATATCCAATCTATGGAAGTGCTCAAAGATGCCTCTTCCGCGGCTATCTATGGTAGTCGAGGTGCGAATGGTGTGATTCTTATTACGACCAAGACAGGACGGGACTCGGGGGCTAAACCTGTTATCTCGTTTGATGCTTATTGGGGTTTCCAAAACCGATGGAAGAAATTAGACCTTATCACCGATAGCAAAACCCATACAGAAACAATGCTCGGTATTCTCGCTATGCAAGATGGTGCCGAACAGATAGGTGCTTACTATAACAACGACTTTACCTATTGGCTGAAGAACTACAAGTTAGGCAAATCAGAATACTATCCCACCAACTTTGACTATGCAGCGCAGAACACCGACTGGCAGGATGAGGTGTTTGTCAAGAATGCTTTTATGCACAACTACAACCTCTCTGTTGATGGCGGAAGCGACAAAGGGCATTACGCTTTCTCGGCCGGTTATTTCGGTCAGAACGGTACAATCATCGGTAGTAACTACGAGCGTTTAACCCTGCGTCTGAACACCGATTTCGCCGTTCGCAAATGGTGGACTATCGGTGAGCACCTAAGTTTCAAATACTCTACAGGGCGCAATGCTATGAACAACTCCTCGTCCGCCGGTGCCAGTATCCTGTCGGGCGCGTTGGCAATGGCTCCTTGGGACCCCGTCTATTACCCCCAAGGCAGCGTGAACATCAACGGCAAGGACATATCGGGCAACTACTCTGCCGGCTCTAACTTCAAGAACGTGACCAATCCCTTCCAGATGGCGTTCAATACCGAACCGAACAATAAGTCGGAGCGCGTGGTGGGCGACCTCTATATGGAGTTCAAACCGGTGGAAGGACTAGTTATTCGTCCGTCTATCTCGGCAGACTATACGTTGGCGCGAGACCGCTCGTTTGCTTACCCGAACACCTACACTTCCTACAACTATAGCGAAGATAACTATGTGGGATCAAATATGGGTCGTTACTGCTCGCTTTTGGAGGAGACGACCGCCACGTATGGTCGCGAGATAAAGAAACATAAGTTCTCCGTTATGGTCGGTCAGACGTGGCAGGAGTACAATACCTATTCGATAGGAGGTTCGGGTGCAAACATCCTAGATACCGACCCGAGTAACTGGTATTTGAGCAACACCACTACGGACAAGACCGAGTCTTCGGATGCAGTGAGCCGTATCCGCCGGTTATCGTTCTTGGGTCGTGCGTTCTATAGTTATGACAACCGTTATATGGTGACCGTCAATTTCCGTGCGGACGCTTCGTCTCGCTTCACCAAGAACCCGTGGGGATTCTTCCCATCTGCCGCTTTGGCATGGCGTATCAGTGAAGAGCCGTGGGTGAAAGGCAAAGCCGCATGGCTGGATAACTTGAAGATCCGTGCCGGTTGGGGACAAGTGGGAAATGATGGGGTAGGTAGCAACGCCTTCCAACAAACGATGACTACGGGAACACTCGTGTTCACCGATTATCCGTTAGGACTGTATCCGCAAGAGGTCATCCCGGGAGCTGCCGTACTGACGCAAGTTAATATGGATGGCAAGTGGGAAACCAATGAGCAATGGGATGCCGGTATTGACTTTAGTTTCTGGAACGGGAAGTTAAATGGTGCCATTGACTATTTCCGCCGTAATACATTGGACGCGCTTATGAATGTAATTGCCCCGGCACAGGTCGGCAATATGTATCCGCTGGTTAAGAATGTAGGAAACATCCGAAACGAGGGTGTTGAGATTACGCTTAACCACGAAAACAAAGTGGGCAAAGTGCATTATAACATCGGTGGGAACATCAGTTATATTAAGAACACCCTGACCGACAACAATGGCGGTTCGCCCCTCTGGGGAGACCGCACCAAGACGGATGTTGGTATGCCGGTAGGTTCGTTCTGGGGATATAAATATGAAGGCGTTTATCAGTCGGATGAAGAGGCTTTACAACAACTGACGGCTTATACGAAAGAGACCATCGGTGTTCATGCCGGTGATGCCCGTTATACCGATATCAACGGTGATGGCAGGATTAACGAAGACGACCAGACCTATATCGGTAACCCATTCCCGAAATTGACCTATGGTATCAATGCGGGTGCCGATTTCTACGGAGTGGATATACAACTCTTCTTCCAAGGCGTATTCGGTAACCAGATTTACAACGCTCTGCGTGAACGCACCGAAGGTTCGGGAGCAACCAACTTGATGGCATCCTATATGAAAGATCAGGCTTGGATAGGGTACAATAATGATGTGCAGGTTGCTCTTATGATGCAAGGACTGGATGTTGATAAGTTAGAGAACCGCAAAGGCACTATTCCTAATCCGTGCGGTGCTTCCACGAACAATGCCAACAGTTCCCGATTTGTGGAGGACGGTTCGTATTTCCGTTTGAAGAACTTACAGATTGGTTACACGTTCCCTCGCAAGTGGACGGAGAAATTCAGTTGCTCACGCTTGAGGGTATATATGACGGCAAGTAACCTGTTTACCATTACCAAATACAGTGGTTACGATCCGGAAGTGGGTGGCGGCGTGGATTACGGTAACTATCCGCAAAGCCGTACGTTTACGTTTGGTTTAAATGTTAATTTCTAAAAGGGAGGATACATCTATGAAAAACAATTCATCATTTCTCACTCTCACTTTCACTCTCACTCTCACTTTCACTCTCACTTTCACTCTTCTTTCAAGGATTGGATATACTCGTTCGGTGTTTTGCCCATCACTTTCTTAAAATTACGGAAGAACCCTGCACGGGAAACGAATCCGCTTTCTTGGGCGAGCGTATCTATCGAATACCGCTTAGCATCTCCTTTCTTGACGCGCTGGCAGAAACGCTCAATACGCAGTTTGTTTATATAATCGTTGAAGTTGGTGTGCAGATATTGGTTGAGCATATAACTGAGCGAATAGGACGTTACTTTTATCTTGTCCGCTACGTCGGCTATACGCAGGGTGGGGTTAAGGAATAGCCGTTCGTGCTCAACAGTCTGACTGAAACGGGCACTAAGAACCTTCAACTCTTGCGTTGACATGTGGAACGTACGGTAAGAGGCAGAGCCCGAGTCGGATGCTTCTTGTCCTTTGTCCTTGTTCCTTTGTCCTTCGTCCTTAGGATGATAGCGTTTGCGGTGTCTGAGATACAGTACGAGCAGAACGATGATGATTGCGCCCAAGAGTAACAAGGTGAAGGTGAGTGCGTCCAGTAGGGACATCGGTACACGGATAGTGTACGTATATTCGTTATCGGGTTGATAGCTATTGCGCAGAACGAAGGTGTATTTGCCCATCGGCAGACCCGAATAGGAGCACCAACTATTCCCGTCTAAGACGTGTTCTTCTATCTCGTATCCTTTGAGGCGATAGGTGTAGTGGGAGTACTGGGGAAGGGTGTAGCGCAGGTCGGAGAAGAAGAACGTTATGTTCCCTTTGTGTTGCTGTACATCAATCACCCGTGGTCCTTTCTCACTTTCACTTTCCCTCTCACTTTCCCTCTCACTTTCACTCTCACTCTCACTTTCCCTCTCACTTTCACTCTCACTTTCACTTTCACTTTCACTTTCACTTTCACTCTTCATATACACTAATCCTCGGCTATGTCCCATCCACAAGGTGCTGTCCTTGTCCCAATAGGGGTGACAGAGGGTGAATATATTATCGGGTAGGCCGGACGAGAAATCGTAGTAGTTGTCTAAGGTCAGTTTGCCGTTGCTGTTGTTGAAGCAGTACAAACCGTTGGTTGTGCCGAGCCATATGCGTTGTTGTGCGTCTTGGGTGATGAATAGTCCTTCTACGTTGGGTAAGTTCACGGACTCCGAACGCAGATGTTCGTTGCAGGCAAAGATGTGTCCTTTATCGGGCAGGAAGAATAATGTTCCTTGTCGGTTTTGGAAGATAGAGCGAACGGCTTGTCGGTGAGGGAAGGAGTTAGGGAAGACGTCGGTTCTGACGGTGTGTTGTTCTGCGTCGTAGATAGCCATTCCCGATTGGGTGCAGAACCAACCTCGCCCTATGTTATCAAAGAAGATGGCATATACGTTTCCGTCGGGTAGGCGGGAGTTAGAGGCGTTGAAGTGATATACGATGCTATTGCCGTTGAGGGCATATACACCTTTCTCGCTGCCCACCCAAAGTAATCCGTTTTTGTCGGTCGTGAGGCAGAAGATCTGCGAACCGATCTCGTCATTCACTTTGGTAGGTTGACCGGTGGAGGACAGGGAGTATAAGCCGCCTCCGAACGTGCCGATATAAAACTTCTGATTGTATGCGCAGATAGCAAAGACCATCTGAGCATTGAGCTCTTTCTCTGCAAAGGTTCTCACTTTGCCCGTTTGTTCGTTGACCATGTATAGTCCGTCACGGGTACCTATTATCTTCCATTCTTTATAGGCGGCAAAAGCGCGAACGGCTTTACCATAACTATCCCACGTGGGGGTTTGATATACCTGTATGGTTTGGTCTTGACGTACGGTGTAGTCCAATCCCTGTTGGTAATAACCTACCCATAGCAGTCTTTCTTGGTCATAGAGTATCGAATAGACGTTCTTCGATGTAAAACGACCTTCGGCTATCCTCCATTGGTCTATTGGCGCACCAGCCTCACGCCTTTGTACCACTTGCACTCCTCCTCCGTCGGTAGCGACGAGGAGCGTGTCGTTGCCAATGGCTTGTAAAGCGCTGATGGGTTGTACTCCGGGTTTGAATAAGCCGTAAGTGGTGTTGGGAATAGAGAAATAGTATATCCCGTTGTGGAACGTGCCTAAGTAAAGGGTGTCGTTTGCGTAACATATACTACTAAACCCACCTTCCGGCAAGTCGGGATAAACGAAGTGGGCTATTTGTTGATTGGGGAAGAACGCGTGTAAGCCTAAGGGAGAGGTCATCCATAACACGCCGTCTTTACCCATACTTAAGTGTCGTAACTGATTGGCGGCATTCAGGTCGTTAGGGTGAAGGGGATAGTGGGTTATGTTTGGTGTTTGGTGTTTGGTGTCCGATGTCTGGTGAAGGTCGTAGGTGTATAGTCCGTGGTCGGAAGCAATGTAGAGAAGGTTATTATGAAGGTAGAGGTCGCTGATGGCTCCTACTATCTGTTTCTCACCTATGGGGTGCCATTGTGCTTGGGCGATAGGTTTATTAGTGGGTGCTGATAGACTGTATAAACCGTTGCCGTTGCCTACGAATATCTGTTGATCACTATTGCCCACAATAGCTGTCACACGTTGGGAGAAATCGTTATTACCGGGTAAAGGGAAGTGGGTGAGACGTATGCCGTCGAATAGTTCTACGGACGAACCGGTGCCGAGCCATACCAAACCGCTTGAATCGCGATGGATAACATTAATGAGCAGGTCTTTCAAACCCTCGGGACCACCTAAGTGGCGTACTTGAACAGGACTGCCAAAGACTAATATAGTGCATGTCAGGGCAAGGATTAATCCTTTCGTTCGTGTCGGTTTAGTAAACATACGTTTTTTTATATAAGAAAAGTTATTTGTGTTTTGTTTGAATATTCACCTCTTGTACGGCACCTTTGTACTCTTTGTCGCCCTCAGCCTCAATACAGATGGTGATACCCGTCCATAATCGTTTAGGGTCTTTGCCGAAATAATCATCGTCTATCTTAAACGTATAGGCACCTGTCTGAATAGCCGGACCGGAGATGAGTACCACGCGAGGTTGAGACGCTGCATGCTCTTGCACCTCGTGGCTGCGCGTCTCGTCCACGAAGACGGGTTCTAAACGGAACTCTTGCTTATCGGTGCTGTAACTTATCTTGATATGACTCTTGGGGTTATAGGGAAGTAGTTGACCGTCTATCTTAGCGGATACGTACTGCATCTTCTTGCCTAAGGAACGCTCATAGCGAACTTGTGTGAGGTTGACCATTTCTTTATCGAAGTACCAGAAACAGTCGTGGACGTTATCGGCTGGCTTACCATCGGCGCGCCAACGGGAGTAGAGTACACCATCCACAGCCTCTGCTACAAACTGCTCATCGCCGTCGGGCGAATAGGTGGAGACAGGTTGATAATGGAGGGCTTTCTCAATGAAGAGGGCTATGTAGGCTTGGGTCTCTTCGCCCAAGTCGAAGTGTCCCCTTTCAGTATCGCAGAGGAAGGATATACGGCTATCGGGATAGTGCATCCGAAAGGCTAAAGCAGGGTTGACACGGGCTTCCCACCACTCGTATTCGCCTTCTATCATAAGACCCGGTATGCGGTCTATGTTCCGCGTGCGTCCCCACTCGATATTGGCTCTACCGTATCCGCAGAGGTTAGTGCGAGGCGCGTCGCCATGATAGGAGAGGATACATAAGGTGCGCTCTTTGTTCCACGCGGCGAAGTTCCAAGGGAAAGTGGCTTGAGCCGAGTGCCCAAAGGGAATAATCTTAGTGGTTAGCAGTTCGGGGTGGTTAGTGCCTTCTGCAAAGGCTTTAATTATCTGCTCAAACCGCTCTTGACACGTTTGTCCGTTCTCGTCTTTAACGTTCACATCCCAGTCTTGCGAACCGCGTTGAATGAACGCCATAGCGATGCCGAGACTATCCATTTTACGGGTAAAGAACGGACTGCGGAACAGAACCTCCTCGGTCATGTTTTGATGACAATAGAGTAGGGCTTGTATCTCGTTTTGCTCGCGGGGTAGGCGGATATAAGCGCGATTACCCTCTTGACCGAAGGCGTAATCGAACTCCACTCGTTGTGCATGCACACTCATTGTGCACCAGCCCAAAATAAGTAAAACAAATAATTTTCCGTTCATAGTTTTTCCATATGATCTAATAATCGCTGCAAAGATAGTGATTTTTTTTGATATACACAAATATTTTGTGTTTTATTTGCAAAAATTAGCAAAGATTCTGCAAATGGGATAGGGTTTGCGAATAAATGAGTTTCCAAGAAAATGGGTACGGCATCAAATGGGTACTGTACAAGGTGAGGAGGGGTATTCAGAGGGTATTCGTTGGGTATTCATTGGGTATACGTATGTTCTATGTATGTTCTATATATGTTCTATGTATGTTCTATGTATGTTCTATATTTATCACGCTGAGATGCGTGACAATATATAAAATAGCGAGAGTCAAAAAAGCGAGTGACAAAAAGGGCATAACAGAAAAGCCGACATATAATGCCGGCAGAAAACGAACGAAAAAAAGCCGCCAACACCCAAGAGGCATTAGCGGCTCGCGACCGAGTTTTAGCCAAATTCTGCAAATAAATGAAATAATTTGTCCTTTTCTCTTGCATATGTCAAAAATTTGTACTAATCAAACATTAAAACATATGCGTAAACTTACTATTTTATTAGTTAGCTCCGCTGCCATCGCCTTCGCCGGTAGGACCACTTAAGGTTACGGAGCGGCGTGAACTTGCCATTTGAATAACTCGAGGATCAGTTAAAACTAAAGCAACGAGAGTTTGTGGTTCTGTGTAGTTTTTCATATATGTGTCCTCCTATTTTATCATTTGACCTTGAGCGTTATATACTTGTTCTCCGTGAATAATCACGAGTTGACCATTACGGAGCAGTTTTTGTGGATTGTGGATGGTGCGGCTATCGCCTATTGTTGGATTGTCAATAGATGTGGGTGCACCGTGACCGCCAATGGCTACATGACGAGCCGCTTTAGCCGGAGCGGAAACGGCTTTGAGATAACCTCTACTTCCCTTAATCGTGCAGTTGTTGCCTGCCCAATAAAGGGTGTTGGCATTGCCTAAGTACATCATAGAGTGATTTGCCGTTTCGGTAATCTTCGTTTGATTGAAGAGTCCGATAAACTCGTAGTGCTCATCTCCGTACTTGCCGGGAGTGGCAGCGGTAATCGTTTTGCCCGTAAAGACGCGGTTCGTTTGATTCGTTGCAAAGCGAACGAGGTAAGGTTTGCCAGCCTCTAAATCGGTGACGGAAGAGAAGGTCAGTGTGGCTTCGTCGCCATTAACCGTTGCGTAATCGTAAGCTAATACTTCAGCGGCACCGAGTTCGCCAATCGTTGTCTCAAACGGCAAGCAAAGGGTGGAGTAATCACTTGCCGAACCGGCTATAGTACGGGAGAGGGTGATATCGGTTTCAATGCCTTTGTACTTGGCAATCAAATCGGTGTTATCTTCGGTTTCGGAAAGAGTGATAGGCTGAATAGCAAAGGTCTTTAAGTCGCCATTGCCTGCGACAACATAAAGAGCGTATCCCTCGTTGGTGAGTTGGTACATGTCTTTGCGTGCACCCCAACCGTGAGCCACAACCATCTTATCCTCACCTATATTTGCCAACGTGACAGCAATAGGCGTGGTGTGGGTCGTGCGGGGAGAAGAGCCATCGATACCATCGTCGATGCGCCTGTTATCTGCCAACAGAATACCTCCGGGAAGAATGTTATTACCCACTAAAGTTACGTTTTGTTGCGAGGAGTAAACATCGCATTTGCCGTCATTGTATCCTGCCTCACTTACAAAAGTTACGTTCTCTAATACTGTTGGTTTATTGACCTCTATGCCGTGAGCGTCACGAGGACTATTATTATCATTGACTAAGGTAAGGTTCTTGATATATGTTTTATCATTGCTTGAATAATCTTTGGTTAAGAACATCAACGCTCTACATGTCGTGAACTTAATCTTCGTTTGAGGTGTACGACCATAGATAGTAACAGGATTATGAGTGATGTTGATACGAGCATTGGTTGATAGGTCGTTATTTACACGAATAATATCGTTAGTATTGGCAGCACCGCAAGCTGTATTCAAATCGTCATAGGTTAGGTCTTGCGTCTCGTTGTAAACGTTGGCGTATGCTGTAGTAAAGATAGGACGATGATCCGGATTGTCGTCAAATGAAGATGCAATCTTCGGTTTGTTTGCACTTGTTGGGTCTTGTAACAAAATGAGGTTTAGCCAAACATAGCCCCAAGCATCTTCGGTGGCATATTGCAAATCAGCCGCATTGATATTCAATGTCCACCAACTGTTTACGCAAGCAGAACCTGCCAACGGAATGCCTGTGAAAGCAGTATTCCCGCCCATTGCTGTTCCCGTTGTTTCTTCAACAAAAGTGGCTAATGCAATAGCCGTTTCTTTTGCGTTAATTGTAGGAATTGCATTAGGATATTCCCAAGCATACATAGCAGAAGAAGGACCCGATGCAATATCCAATTTTAAGGTATATGTGCAACTTTTATCTAGACCTTTCACTGCGTATTGCATACCTACTGCGAAATGCTGTTGGAAACCATTTTCCAATGCCTTATTATCAGCAGACGCTGCCTTTGGGTAGCTATTGTCGTTCCAACCATCGTTATTACCTTTTGTTCTGTATTGGTACTCCAAAGTAGGTTGTCCCTCTACATATGGTTTGTATTCAAAACTCATAACCGGTTGCTTATCTTCCGCTGCCGTCATACAATACATCTTCGGATTGCGGTTTGTTGAATAACTGGCTTTCGTTTCACTGAAGGTGATAATCAATGAGACATAGACTTTATCCTCTTTTTTAACGGCACCATCTGCTAATGCTTTGAGTGTAGCACCAGAGAAAGTCATTGTTTGAATTGTATTTTCAGTATTACGTTCGGCTTGCACTAAGTAAGTTTCCGTTGTGTTAACATGACCCGGATAGACACCAACTACAGACTTGAACTTTTCAACAATGGGGCATCGACCTTCTGCCCACTTTTTTTGGTCTGCTTCTGTCCAATCGGCATCGGGATATACCCACGCACCCAATTTATAGGTTGTAGCATTTTGCATGTTAATTGTCAAAGTAAGCGAAGAAACAAAGTTCAAATCATACTCTGTTACATCATACATCTGCAAAACGAAGAATTGATTACTATAATTGCATTCAATAGCATGATTAGTGGCATCTGTTTCTGTTTTTGGAAAACCTCCTGCCCAACCTGTAGGAGCTTGGAAAGATAACGTTTCTCCACTACCGGAAACAGCTCCGGTTGTTCTAAATGCCAATTCATTGACAGGGGTTAAGGTGACTTCCCCCCCCCCCCCCAACATACGTTTGCCAGCAGGAGGAAACCGGCTAAAATTAATTGTGTCTTTTTCACGTCAATAAGAAATTTAAGGGTTAATATATTTACGATTGGACTATTTACTATTTACTATTTACAATTGATTGTTTACTATTTATTTCACTCTTGCTCCGTTTATGGTGTAGTTGCCCGTGGAGTGGGAGACGAGGACTAAGCCGTTATGCAAGGCTTTGGGTGTCTGGTGTTTGGTGTCCTGTGTCTGGTGTTTGTTGTCCGGCGTTTGGATGAGAGGCGTGGGAATGGGTTGCTCCGTCACTAACTGCATTGAGCGAATAGCCACTTCTCCGTTGACCGCCTCTATACGAATACGCAAGGTCACGGGTCCCTTCGGTAAGACCAGTTCTTCCGGATAAGACTCCACCGAAACAGCTACCGAACCAGACCCCTTGGTCGTCAACTGCAACCAATAAGTTCCCGCTGCCGGTACATTAACCGTATAATTATACCACTCACCGGCTACTAATCCGTCTAAGACATACTCACCCTCACGGAGCGTGATCTCCGCCGTGGCGTCCGGACGATAAGAAGACGCATAAGAGGTGGTGTTATGGTAGGTGTGACCTTCTCCGGCACGACCATACTGATACGTGTCAAAATCAGCAGCTAACCAACCTTGAGTGGCGTCCGGTAAAGCATAAACGACCTGACCCGAAGCAAAAGTGACGGGGTCTCCAATCATCAAAGCCTCACGACGCTTGGTGAGCGTGCCCCAACCCGGGAACTCGTAAAACCAGTTGTCCGTGGAGGGCTTGCCCTGCGCGTCTAAGCCGTGTTTGCCGCCGCACTCATAACCAAAATGCTCAATCATGTAATCGCGATAACGCTGCAACCACACGAACTCGGACGAGTCCTTATGCGCCCTTACAGCATAATGAGCCAAAGCCGCTTCCCGCATGCCACCATCGGTATAACTGTCCCCACGGTCCTTGTCATAGACTTTAAGGAACTGCCAGCGCGTGCTGCGTGTCGTGTATTGATAGAACGTAGGCGGCGACCACGGATTGGGTTGATCGGGATAGGCTTGAACAGCGGAGAGATTATAGTGGAACGTCCACTCCAAACCCTGTAAGATACGACTATTAAGCGCACCGTACAGGTCATCTCCTTGGTTCCAAGCCATCTCGGCGAGGTGTACATATTCGAACAGACCGAACATAGTGTGACCTTGGTCACGAGCCGACTCCTGACACTGACCGTTATCGAAGATGTAGTATTGCAACTGCTCATCGTAACCGTAGTCTTTCTGATTGCCGTACTTGCCGGTGTTCTGATAGACGTTCATGTACTCGTCACTGCCGTTATCGTGTTTGCCGTTATCGGGTACCAGTTTGCCCTGCGTAGGCGGTCCTGCGGGATAGGCAAGATCATAACTGAGGTGTTTGAGTCCCATCAGATTACGGTAGGCGCGTTGGTAGATAGTGTCGTTATCCAAGTAGATACCCATCGCCATCAGAGCACGTAAACCAAAGAGCCCTTGGTTGCCCCAACGACCTTTGTCGCCCTGATAAACGTTCCAATAGAAGGTCTTATTTCCCGTAGGTTCACTCTTGGTGCTATAACCCGGGTAAACGAGCATCGCCTTGAAGCGGTCTTGGTCGGCTTTTTTCCAGCCTTCGTAATCGCGCATCAGTTCAGCAGCCTCAATCATAAGCGTTATCTTGCCTAAGTCAAGAGCCGCCGTCGCCGAAGCGCAAGACGTATAATGTGAGTTAGCGTTTAGGTAAGCCACCGCCTTGTCGGCATAGCGTTTATCGTCCGTGAGGCGATAGAGTAGTGCCAAGTCAAAAGCACGACGTCCGTCTGCACCGATGATACCGTTATAGTTGGAGTTGGTGGGCAGTTCGGTTCCGCGGTCGGAGACCGAGGTCGTTAAGGAAGTGTATTTGCTGCTTTTGAGGGCTTGGAACGCAGTGAAATAGGGTTCGCGCTCAGCCTCAATCATAGCTCGCATACGGATAATATCCGACTCGGTGTAGGTGCAGCCCGGGTGGGTAAAAGTGCGGGCTGCCAAAGGCATCGCCGCCAAGAGGCAGCCCGCTATTAGGAATCGAAGTTTGTTCATTAGTGGATGGTGCGCCCGAAGGGCTATTGTGGATGGTGGATTGTGGATGGTGGATGGTGGATGGTGGATGGTGATTAGTACTTAGTGCCGAGGACGTTGTACAGGGTCTCACCGTGACGGATGAGGAGTTGACCGTTCAGCAGGAGTTTTTGTGGATTGTGGATTGTGGATTGTGGATTGTCTAAAGAAGTAGAAGCACCCTTGTCGTTGATATACAGATAGGTCTCGCCAGCGGCAATCTCCCAGTTCTCATTGGCGGCAACGAGGTTGTACTTGGTAGCGTCCGTGGTTCCAACAACGAGCGGAGTAGCCTCCCCAACGGTGCGGGTCTCGGGCACGAGGATGTCAATCGGAGTGGTGTGGGTGGTGCCTTTATCCTCAATAGAATCGTTCTTCTCAATGAAGATACCATTCGAAATAACGTTATTGCCCTCAAGATACAAATGTTTTTTGTCACCTAAGAAGATGTCACCATAGCCTTCTGCCACAGCGTTAGCGGTGAAGGTAGCGTTGATAAGTTTAACCGAACCACTAGACTTAATGGTGATAAGACCTTGCTTTTGATCGGAATCGGTGCGTTTGTAGTTCTGAACGGTTACATTATCCATAGTAAGCAACGCATTAGAAACCTCTATTGCCGGTTTTTGACGGTTAACGTTTTGTCCATCCATGATAAGGTTCTTAAGGGTGAGGACTTTCTTAGGCAGAATCGTGATGTTATCCAAGCCGGTAGCACGCAGGATCTTCTCTGCACCGGTCTTACCCATGATCGTGAGGGGTACACTGGTCTCTAATCTATTGCCGGAGATCTCTACGTTCTCATTGATGACCAAGGTATCGTTCTCGGCAGCAGCAGCCACAGCAGCAGCTAAAGTGGAATAACCCTTAGCTTGGTTGATATTATCAACGGCATACGAAGCTTGCGGCTCGGAGATAGTCATGTAGTTAATCACGCCCGATTGAGCACCGATGGAATAGTACTTGAAGTTTTGAATGTTAATTGTTGGCTGTGTGGTGAGTAGCAAGTTAACATAAAGAGTGTCGTTGTTCACTGTACCGGCGGACTTAAGATTTGTGATGGCCTCAGCGTTGAACGTTAAAATTTGTGCATAATTGCCTAACGAGTCTGCACCTTCAGTTGCTGTGATGAGCGGAGCGCTCGGAATCTCTGTACCATCGCCAGGATAAGCGCCAAAGACGGTCTTTACATTATCAAGGAAAGACCCCTCGTCTTTAGAGAAGGAGTTGGTAGTGAGAACTTCATAAGGGAAAGCCCAAGCAATGAGTCTGCCTTTGTTTGATTGTCCACTAACGCGGGTGTAGTAGATGTTCAGTTCATTAGCCTTGCTGATATTTGGGATAGCCCATTGTTGAACAACAAAGAAGCGTGATGTCCACGCAACCTCAAATTGCTCATTGCCTTGTGCGACTTTGAAAGCAGACCATTTGGTGGGAGCTGCCCCGTTGTCGGTGCGATAATTGACCTCTTGTGAGGGGTTGATGACAGTAGCCGCAGAAGCGACTAACGACGCTACGATGAGCGCGAAAGAAAGAAAAGCTTTTTTCATTTTGATTTAAATTTAAAGAGTTAATATTAAAAAGTTAATACACGGCTATTTCCGTATATAGTTGATTCCGTTTTGCATTCTGTAAAGTGCTTCCATGAAGTAGTAGTCGGCATAAATGATGGAGCAGTCTATCTCTGAACCGGCAGGACGGTGTCCTGTAGAGTGGAGTAAGATAGCGGTGCTTTGTTCGCCAGCCTCATAACTCATGGTGAGCGAGCGATACATCTTGTTAGCGGCATCGCGATAGACCTTAGCTTTCGCCTTGGGCACGTACTCACTCAGTTCCAAGAGGGCACTCATCGTGATACAAGCTGCGGAAGCGTCCTTATAGGAAAGTGAAAGTGAAAGTGAGTTCTGCGGGGCTATATCAAAGTCCCAGTAGGGTATATAGTCGGCGGGAAGGTGAGCGAGGTACCAGTCTGCTACTTTCTGCGCAAAAGCGAGGAAACGCGGTTCGCGTGTATAGCGATAGACCATTGTATAACCGTAGATAGCCCATGCTTGTCCGCGAGACCAAGTAGAGGAGTCGTTTAGACCCTGATGAGTGCAGTTATAGAGGTGCTTACCCGTTAACGTGTCATAGATGGCTACGTGATAACCGGAGCCGTCCTCGCGGAACTGGTAACGCATTGTAGTGTCCGCGTGGGCGGTAGCGATAGCGGCGTAGGGTGTTTGGTGTTTGGTGTTTGGTGTTTGGTGTTTGGAAGCCCAAAAGAGGAGTTCGAGGTTCATGAGGTTATCCAAAATCGTGTTATGTCCGCCGAAGAGGGTTTTGTTCCGCGGCCAAGAGAGGATAGTACCCACTTGGGGGTTAAAGAGTGTAGCCAAGGAGTCGGCGCATTGCAAAAGCAGCTGACGATAATGTTCGTCCCCCGTAAAACGATAGCCGTTGAGCATAGAGGTTATGGTCTGAAAACCTAAGTCGTGGTCATAGACGGGTTGAGTAGCCAACGCCTCTAAGGGTTTGGTGTAGGAGCGAGCTTGCGTGTCCTTTGTCCTTTGTCCTTTGTCCTTTGTCATCAAGGCGTAGTCGTACCAAAGGCAACCCGCCCAGAAGCCGTTGCACCACTCTTCGGGTACATTCGGACGCAGGTTCCACGTTTTGTCTCCGGCTAAGATATTCCTCGGCTGTCCTTGTTCGGGAGGGGGTAAGAGAGCTAACGAACGTTCTATTTGCTGATGGCAATAAGCCACGGTCTGCTCCACCGTCTTCGTAGTGGCTGCAACGGTAAAGACCGCTCCGCCACGGGCTTCCAAGTGAATAGTCCTTTGTCCTTTGTCCTTATTCCTTGTTCCAACAAGATTCGACAAATCGAGTGTAACTGTTCTTTCCTCGTTGCCGTTGAGAACGCCTATATACCACGTGTCGCCATTGCGGCGCGCGATAGCGGCATATTCATTAGGCACCATAGCCAAGACGCGTGTCTCGTCCCAACTGGTAGGTAGTTGTTCAAACCAAGTCAGGTCATCCGCGTCGGTGTATTGTTCTACTCTATCGTACCAGAAGAGGGTGACTAAGGGTGAGTAATAACATAAGGCGGCTGCTTTCTGGTGGTCTTGGGTGTTCTTCAGTCTCGGGTCCTTATAGCAGACGGTATAATCGGCCGCTCCGCAGAGCATTCGAGTGAAGAGCAGATTAACATCGTGTGTAGCGTCGGGGAACTCCTCGTTACCGCATATGCCTTCTTGCGTTAGTAGATTAGGATAGGTGCGTGAGAATCCCGTAGGCCGGTACTCGTCGTGTATGTTCATCATCAGTTGGTTCTCGGCTGCGAGTCGCACAAGGTCGTGTAGCCACTCAGACCAGTGGTGGGTAGCGTACTCAACAAAGCCTGACTTAACGCCGACTACGCCCCACTCGTGGAGGAGGGGGAAGAGTTCGCGGGCTTGTTTCATAAGCGCATGTTGGTTAACGTAGAGCCAAATACCAACTCCACGCTCTTTGGCGTATTGGCAGAGGGCTGGTATATCCAATTCGGGTATAGGTTTGGTGGCATCTCCGTCGTGCGAAGCGCAGGGCATATACCATTTCCAGTCAAAGAGCATATAGTCGATATTATGCTGCGCACAGAAATCGATGGTGCGTCGCGCGGCGTCCATATTCAGTTGTGTGCAGCGCATGATTTTGCCCGGGCGCACGTAAGAGAAATCGCCTTTGGCTTGGGGCTCAGCGTGCATAGCCACGAAGTCGGAACTATGCTCAATGAGGTCGGCAACTGAAGCACCTACCACAATGAGTTTCCATGGTGTATAGGCATAAGTAACCACATCCACGGGGGAGAGCATTTGTGAGACGAGAGTCTTGCCGCGAGGTAAGAGACGCGTATGACACCAATGGTCCACATCCGCCGTCATAATCGTGCCCCATAATCCGTTAGGGAGCGTGAAGGTGAGAGGCGTTTCCATTGCCCGTTGTCCTTGTTCTTTTGTCCTTGTTCCTTGCTCTATTGCGTGGATCTTATCTTGTGCCCAATACTGCGCGTAGTATGTTGTATTTTCGGGTAAGGTATAGGATGTGTTATCCTCCACTACGCGATGGAAGATAGCGTTAGGGTGTTCGGGTAAGAAATATCGGAAGGCGAGTCCGTAGTCGAACAATTGCACCTCCACTTCGATGCGGTAGAGCGATTCGTCATGCCGGCTATAGTATAGGCGTAGGGTGTTATAACGCTCGTGAATAAGACTTCGTTCACCATAGAAAGGCATCCACAAGGTGTCTTTGATACCGCCTTGTACCGCGCTATCAAGTACCATTGGTTCCATCCAGTTGTCGTACTGCTTGAGTGAGCGGAAGCCGAGAGCCATTTCCCACGTCCAGTTGTCCAAGTTGAGACCGAAGGAAGAGGGTTGTACGATGACTTGTTTGCCCTGTGTTAGGGAGTAGTTATGGTTCTCAAAAGTGGCGGACAGTTGTCCGTTAGGAGAAAAGAGGGTAGTGAGTAAGATAAATAAAGTGTGTATCATTTGAATTGTATATTTTCTACATAATTACCGATAACGAACCGTGCAAAGTCAGCCGTTTTGTACCATTTGGGTTTGGAGGGCATTGTATCATAGATATGTTGCCCCCCGATAACGAGGTCTTCGAAGGTTATATTACTCACCTTTCGGTCGTTGCTATAGCCGTGAATAAGGCTTATATTGCCCTCGTTAGGAGCCGTTATGCGCCTAAAAGTGATATTGTCAATGCACTTGCCGGGCGCCTGGCAGTATTTCTCGTTCTTAAAGATACGCAAGGTTAACAAACTGCCTATCTCGATGTGATCGACCGTTATGTCCTCAAAGAGGATATCTCGTACCACATTATTATCCCCTGCCACAATAGCCAAGCAACCTTGGTAGTCGAGTTGCCGTTCTTTTTGGTTGAGAATATGAATACGGCGAATAATGACATCCTCGATGGTATCTGTTTCCGTAGGGTGTGTCTCATCGCTCGCTGCCCCGTGTAAACCGATAAAAATAGGGTGCGCCACCTTCGGCATAAAAGTGCAGTCCTCTAAGAGTATATGACGACTATGTCCGTGGTAACCCTTACGCGAAGCATAAACGGTGAAGCAGTCATCACTGGTCTCGGCATAGCAGTTACGAATAGTCACGTACGACGAGGCAAAGATATTCAGTCCGTCGCCCCAAGGGTAGGAAGTGTAACACTGTACATCTTCGATGAGCACGTGCTCGCTTCCGCCGGTAGGTACTTGGGTCGTAGTCAATCCACGAACGGTTATATAACGGCTATTAGCAATCTCGACACCGTAACCCCTACCGCCCTTCGGAATGAGTGTGGCTCCGTTGCCCTCTACGACAACGTTCTCGCAATTGCGAATGATGATTTGTCCCTCGTACTGCTGCCCCGCCTCTAAACGGATGGTATCCCCGCTTTGGGCACGCACAATACCTAATTCAACGGCGTGCAGTGGATTCATAATCAAACAGAGGAGCAGGCTTATTATAATCGTCTTTTTCATAGTCTGACACAGTTAATGGCACCTTTATATTTCTTACCGAGCACGCGCACGCATGATTGTGGGTTGTCGGTTGAGACAATCAAATCGCGTGTTCCGTCTTTATGTACAATAAGCACAGCGACGGCGCTTTCGGTGGTTTTATCTATTATCGTTACTTTAGGATACTCAACCCGTTGAATGGTGGATGGTGTTTGGTGTTTGGCAGTTGGTTCAAACACATGCACGAACGGACGCGTCCAGGCTTCGCCGAATTGGCGCTCTATATAAGTGAGGGTAGGCGTGTTGCGTATATCGTAAGGCATACCTTTAATTCGGCTTAAACCCTCTGTAGAAGGAGCCAATGCCCTGTAGAAACGACGATGATCGGCGGGCTTAGACCACTGATTCATGCAGATACTGTCGTTATTGATACTATAGGTCAGGTTGGTCGTATAAGGTATTTGCTGTACGTCATAGAAATAACTATACGCATACAAGTGTCCTCCGGCAAAAGCCAAGTCGGACGAGGGTGTACCTTGCAAGTTCGCTCCTTGACTGAGAATACGTTGCCCAAGATTATGATAGAAATAGTCGTTGAAGCGGTCTTGTCCGTCTTGCCTGCGGCTACGGAAGATATCTACGAAATACTGCTCCGTCATCACTACCAACCTGCGCTGCATAGCCTGTGTCTCGGGTTCGATAAACTCCACTTCGGCATAGGAGAGGGGAGAGTGTAGAGTGGAGAGTTTAGAGTTGAGAGTAGTGGAAGCGCTATCAAGGAGAGTGAAGGCGTGTTGCGACATCATAATAGGATAGTCACTCACACCGTCCACGCACACCGTGTTATGCGCAGGGAAGCGTCCGTAATACTCCAAGTAATCCGAGCCGCTATAGAGGGTATAACCAATGCCGGCGTCCGGACCCAAGCGCAGACCGCAACCATATAACTCCAACGATATACCGTTAGCATGCTGGTGATTACCCTTACTGCCGTTGAGCGCAAAAGCCAAGTCTGTATCCTTCTCCATACCCGTCCGCGCCACCAGCCATGACGACTCGGGAGCGTAAAATAAAGTTGAGCGGAGAGCCTCCGCAGGCGTATTTCCACTTTTAGTTGAGTTACGGAAGAGACTATAACTCTCAAGACGCGAAGGGTGGGTATCGCCAAAACCGATGGTGAGCGAGTCGGGAAAGAGCATTTGAGCAGCCGTCTGCCGTGCCTTGATAAGGATGGGTAATTCGTCATAGAGATCATTGCCCGTTAGGTCAAGCAGCAAAGCGCGCGCCTTGTCGAACTCCTCCAAGACAACCAAGTTATATCCGGCGCACTCATGCCAGATACCGTTATTTTGGTCAAAGCCTTGCTGCGCGAGTCTGCTCAAACTCCACTGGCGAACAAAGTCTTGGTGCAGTACGACATCAATATAATACTGCTTACCACGTCCGTCCGCGTAGGCACTATCGTCTTGCAAAGCAGACGCTACGTTGAGGATAAAACGCGCCTGAATAATGTCCCAGTTATTGTGTGGCACACCATTGGCTATAATAATCTCCGCCCAATGACGGAAGGCGTTTTCAATACATGTATCTCGACCAGCGTCAGGAAACAAACGACTGGCGTCGGGCGATTGGAGCAAGAGGTTATAGGTCTCGGTCATATAAGGCAGGGTATTCTCATGAATAACCTCAAAAGACTGCAAACCCACTAAGGTCTGCATATGTCCGTGAAGGATATCCTGAGGCATTTGGGTATAACGAATGCCGTACATATATGTCTTTAAGATAGAGTTGGCAATATCCAAATAGGGTTGCGTTCCCTTCTTAGCCGCCTGTAAAGCCAAGGAGCAAATTTCTTGGTTGATACTTTGGGCGATATTTCCCGTCTCACTGATGGGTGCCCACTTATACTGTTGAGTAGCGTTATCATAAAGCCACATGCCTCGTTCGTCCTCGTGGCGAGGCGGTATTTCCTCCAAAGAAGGATGGCGGTAAGTGGTGGCGTGACCGCGCGTGCCGGATAAGCAGACGGTGGGAACAGGTGCGCGGTGTTGACCGAGATGGTCATAAACCTCCCCTTTGATATAGGTAGTGTCAGCATATGTGACCCAGTGCATCTGCAACCGATCACTCAGCCACGTTGTCGATGAATCAACGTACTGTTCAATGCGACCGGCTTGCGAGATGCGAGGGTAACAGAGCACCAATAAAAAGAGACATATATAGCGTATTTTATTCATTTTTCCAATAGATGACATATCTTTGATGATGTGTTTCATAGATAGGTTGGGTTTCTATACCGTTTCTTTGCGAAAGACGAACCGTTTTTAATTCGTCAGGAACGTTATAATCGTACGTGTAATAATCATTATGCTTTGTCGGGTCCGAGAATGGATAATCCACTTCACCTAATTGACCTGCTAACACAACAGGACCATTCATAATCGCAACATAAGCAGAGTCGGGTGTATAAACCAAATGTTCGTGCATAGGAAGCGTGAGACTGATTTTATCTCCTTGTTTCCACTTACGCGTATAGGCTTTATACCCCGTTTTGCCCGTCCACTCGGGTTGCCTAACCATAATAGTTAGGGCTTTTGCCGGCGCTTGGTCTATGATCAACGTGGATGATTGACCATTCGGGAAACTTGTCTGTTGCCGCAACACCAGTCCTTTTTCCTGCCAGTCCAATACGGAGGGAATAAACAAATTAACATAGACAGTGTCCCGCGTGGTTGAGCCTTGTGGGCTGTGCCAATAAATAGCGTCGGCATAATTCGCTTGACTTTCAAAGCCGGAACCTACGCAGCACCAAAAAGACTGCATCGGGGTGGAGTATAGTTTATATGCACCCGTCTTCATAGGCAAAAAATAGTGTAACATGCCTGTTTGGGGGTCTTGTTGACCTAATATATGATTGACTAATGCACGCTCGTAGTAGTCCATAATCAGCGGGTCATTAGGATAGTAAGGGTATAATGCTTTAGCCAAACGCAGCATATTATAAGTGCAACAACTCTCACCCGTATATCCTGATAAATGAGAAGACATCTGATCGGGTTCAAAGAAATGTTCCTTATCGCTGATACTGCCTGTTACAAAGCAATGTTTCTCCACCATTTCGTGGAAAAAGCGCCATGCCATAGCTCTTCCTTCGTCAGAGTGCTGACACTCAACGATGACTTTAGGAAGGAAGGTGTTGCAATGCATTGTGTGCATATCAAAATCACCCAAATACAGGGGATTTAACTTGTCGTTATGATAAAAGAAACCATATAACTCGGGAATGGCTTCCGCTATACCGCCAAACTCGTTGCGAATAGCACGTTGACGCGTATTGTCATCCACCTTCAGTTTGTTCTGCGCCCACAGGGTAAAATCGTGCAAAATGACTTGTGCCGTATCGTTATCACATAAACGGACTTGATCTCGCAAACCCTTCATTATCTTATGCAGGGTGTACCACGGTGCCCAAACGGATTCGCCACGCAGGTTACGATTAATCAACTCTTCAGGGAAAGCACTTATATAACCGCTTCCTAAAACAAGTTGACATTGGCGTAATCCTTGTACTATACTATCCCCCTTGAGGCGGAAGATGTCCTCCCCCGTAGTAGAATAGAGCAGGGCATAAGCCGACAGCAAATGCCCCACACAATGTCCTCTCAAATCACAGTCAAGTGATTCCCAACCACCCATTTTAATAAAAGCGTCGTAGCCTCCTTCAAGGGCAGAATAAACACCCGCTGTGTTGCGAAAATTATGCAATGCCTGCTGAGCCGTAATAGAGCACACCCATGCCGAATCACGCTCAAGATTATCTCTCCAACGCGATTCGGTTAAGTGAACTTGATGTAGCGGAAAAGCTTCCACTAATAATAATATGCTCAGCAATAATTTCATTTATTCATAGCACATAAGCGTGCTCCAACCCACTTGGTCAAAAGCACCTGAGTTATCTCCATAACGGTCAGTGTCACCGGCACCCTTTTCAGGACGCAGTTTATTCGCCATCATTTCAGTATAAGTATAACCGCTTATACCGTTCTTCTTACAATAGCGCAGTAACATCTCCCATCCAGGACGAATAGTACCACGACCCGTTTCCGAGAAGACCGTTTGAATACGAGCAGCCTCGTGATTCTCATCCCCTGTGCACCAAGGACCAACCGTGGTAAACGGAATACGATCCGAGGGTAACAACCAAGCACCCGTGGTATTGGCCTTGTCATCGCCCTGACGGATATTGGTCAGAGCTATGTATTCGGCAATGTGCAAGATAGCATAATCTTGCTGTTTGAAGAAGTCCAAAGACTCAACGGTAGGGTTGGACTGGTAGAGAGCATAAGCGGCTTGACAGAGTTGGATAGCTACGGCAGCCGACATAACAGCGTGACCTTGATCACGACCGCTCTCTTGGGCTTGGATAATGGTTTCACCCGTTCCTAAAGGATCAAGATGAGATGCGGAACAAAGGAACTTCAAACGACCATTACCTACACCGTTGGTGAGGAAATAGTTAACGATATAGAGAATCATGTCTTTGTCCTCCGTGAGGATACCGATTTGGAAATACGAGCACATATTAACCAAGTCCCAGTTACTCCAGTAGTGACGAGCACCGCACCGCGTATTAGCATGTTTGGTCAGGAACTCATAGTTCTTGGCAGCAAACACGTCTAACATCCATTGTTGGAAGATTTGGAAGTTCTCTTTCGACCAAGCATTATAATCACGCATCAACTCGCCAGCCAAAGCAAAAGTGAAACCTTGTGCACCGGCCGCTAAGAAGTGGTTGGCATCGTTAGCGGTAATCATTTTGCAGACACGTGCCCATCCGTTAAGGATGGTGATAGCCTTATCGGCGTAGGTGTTATCGCCCGTTAATTTCCACAGGAGAGCAAACTGATAAGCAGCCGCTGCATCGCGGAAAGCGTCTGCGTAGTTCTCAACGCCTTCTTTGGTGCCCTTAGGGTCACCACGCACTATTTGCTCGTGAGCGTGAACGGTTACACCATAGGTACCCATAGTGTATTTATTGGCTTTGAGTGCCTCAAACTCCGCTTGCACTTCGGCGGGAGCCGTGCCGGCCTCCAACGCGGTTTTAACGCGTTGGAAGTCAGCAGCGGTGTAGAGGGCACAGGGGTGGTTAAATTGAATAGATTCAATCTTAACGGGCTTAACGTAATCGTCTAAGTCCACCTTGCCTTGTTTGTTCTCTTGACAAGCGGTAAGTGCTAAAATGCCTAAAAGACAAATTAATAACTTTTTCATAAGAGACTTTTATTAACCAATTATTCATCCCATGTCAAACCTTCTGCGGTGAGGTATGCCTTCAAAGCATCCAGACTTTGGAACGATTGGATCCAGTACAGATCAAACGTAATCTGATGGTCAATGGTAGCTATATCAGCATGTTTGAATTGGAAGGTTCCGAACTTACCGATGTGGTCAGCGGGGAATAAACCACCCGTCTGGAAGGTTTGGGTTGCCAAGTCGTAAATGAAGACGTGACTGCCGTCCGAGCACTTGAAGTCGTAAGCATACTTATTGTTGCTTCCGCCTACGTTACCACTGAACTTAGCGTCATCAGCCAAGTCGTTACCGCTGGTATCGAAGTTGATGTTACGAGCTGTTACACCGTCAGCAGCATATTTATCCTTAACGTCGTCCATCTTAATAGCGAAGATAGGATAGTTAGCCGGGCAGATATAAACAGGCGTAGCATAGCACTTGATGTCGGCACGTTGCTTTTCTGCGTTCTGCGAGTAAGTAGTGATAGTGATAGTACCATTCTCATTCCATACATAAGAAGTTTCGGTTCCATTATTCGACTGACCGGCATCGTGCCAAGTGATATTATTAGGATCATCGAACAGTTCGCGCATCAAACCGGCAGGCATGTTCATTGTGATGGAGGACGAGTTGCCATTAGGTAGAGTAGCGGTAACGGTGAACTCACCGAAGTTGCCCTCTTGGTTGAAGGTAACGACACCAGCGTCCACGGTAGCAATCTCCGGTTTGTCAACACTCCAAGAGATACGTGATTGGGTAGATTGGGCAGGAACGGTGGTATAAGCCAACTTAACGGACTTCTCGTTCATAGCGCAAGCATAAGAATCCTTCGAGAACTTAGGATCGATTGTGATTTCTTCAGGATCAACAATGCGCATAACAACGATCTTATAAGAAGCAGATACGTTGCTTCCGTCCAGAGCAGTAGCGGTAATATTAACCTCAGTGGTTGTACCTTCGGGCACATCAACACCCGTTACAACACCGTTTTGATCAACGGTTGCGATAGCCTCGTTCTCACTTGTCCAAGCCACAGTACGATACGTGGCGTTCTCAGGAAGAATAGTGGGTGTGAGGGTAGAGTTTTCCCCTACATAAATAGTATCTACCGTAGCCGCCAGACTCATAGAGGAAGCCGGTACTAATTGTGCGCTAACGCGAACCTTCAAGGTTGCTGTAACGCCGCTACCGGAGTACATACCAACGGGTGTAACACTGATAACGCTAAATCCGGTCGTACCTTCGGCAAGAGCGGTAATCAAACCGTCTTGTGTAACCGAAACAACCTCTTCGTTAGAACTTGCCCACATAACATCGCTATACGTTACGGTGTCAGGGGTAATGGTGCAAGACATTTGCACATTTTCATTTACTAATAATGGTAAGACAGCGGAACCCGTTTCATCAACGTAAATGAGTTGTGATTGAGCTTGCGGCAAGTTAATAGAGATAGAAGCGGGGCAATAAGCCGGCTTGAGTTCCGGTTGCTCCTTAGGCTGACAAGCAGCTAAGCCTAATAACACTGCCACAAAGCATATATTTCGAATTGTTTTCATAGTTTAAAATACTTTATTCGTTAAACTCTAATCAGAAACTTAATATCCGGGGTTTTGTCCTAACTGCGGATTCAACTGCAATTGGTCAGATGGAATAGGATACAAGTAGTTACGATCATTCCAAATGCGGCTGCTATAGAGGATTGCGCATCCGTCATCGTTAATGGGGAAGGAAATACCTGACCAGTTGGTTTCGAACCAAGTGCCGGTAAAATGAATACCGGTTAAGTCCTTCGGCATTTCGTTAGCGGCAATCGCCCAACGCTTGATGTCGTCCACGCGGAAACCCTCTAACAAGAGTTCGATAGTTCGTTCACGACGAATCTCATCACGCATATTCAAGCCATTGGCACTAACCAAAGCGTTGCTCAGCGCGGGCATATTAGGATTAGAACGATGTCTTACCAAGTTCAAAGAGATGTTCAGGTCGTCATCGCTGATAGTTCCCTCGCCGTATTCGCACTTAGCCTCGGCATAGTTGAGCAATACCTCCGCCAAACGAATGATGGGGAAATCCATAGCCTCATAGTAGTCATCCACTTTGCGCTCTACGCCCCATTTCTTGTTGATATAACCGCTACCCCCTCGGGCATTGGCTGTCAAGCAGTCGTTAAGGTCGTTCTCGTCCCAAGTAATACGCCATTTACCATCGTTATTCCAATACTTCTCATCGTGTTGCAGCATATTCATTGCCATACGCGTGTCGCGATTTTGGAACTCGGTAGTAGCGCCGGTATAACCATTGAAGAGCGGACTCTTGTCGATAGGCAGACCGTCTTGACACAGGTACATGTCAGCTAACTTGGTAGTTACCCAATAAACGTTACCCACCAAACCGTGAGTTACGTTGAGTGCTTGTTTATCACCATCACGATGACGATGTGCAAAGATATACTCGGTATTAGCCGATTTGTTCACATTAGCAGGGTTGCACTGGCCGCCATCCTCCAAGATGAACATATAACGATAGGACGACGTTCCTAATACGTCGTTATAGAACAAGGTATAACCACTCTTGTTCATAACCTCTTGCGAAGCCTCATAACTGGTCTTCAACAGATTAGCCACATACTCGGTATTGGCGGTAGCGTTGATGTCACCGGTATTACCGTCCTTATGATATTTCTGCCAAGTAGCTTCATACAAAGCAGCACGACCGAGCATAGCCCAAGCGGCGTAGCAGTTGAGATAGCCGGCAGCGCTTTCTTTCTCAGGCAGGAAAGAAGCCGCTTGCAGTAAGTCGCTAATGATGAGTTCAATCACCTTACTGCGGTCATCACGTTTGCAGTACAGTTTCTCGCTATCCATGTCCACGGGTTCAGTTACAACTACTGCGTCTCCATAGATTTGCAAGAGTTCGAAATACAAATATGCGCGGAAGAAATAAGCCTCACCTACGGGAGTTTTAATCTTATCCTCACCGAAGTCTTTGGCTTTTTGTAGCAGCAAGTTCGTGTAATAAATACGTTTATAGAGGGTGGTGTAGTTACCATCGGTAGCGGGAACTACGATATCCCCTTGGCTATAGGTATTCTTGGTAGAAGTGGCAAATAAGTCACCACGGAAATCGCCGTGAACACCATCGGAAACGCCATTTTGGTAGTCGGTGCCGCTCTTCATATCACGCGTCCAACCATAGAACTGATTGGCGAACAATTGGAAGTTCTCCGCCGTCGTCCAAGTGGTATTGTCAGCCAAACTGGCTTTAGGCTCAAAGTCCATGCAAGCAGTAGCAGCAAGCGCCACTAAGCAGAGACTGATTATTTTATTTATTGTCTTCATAATTGTCTATAATTAATCGATTACACATTCCAATTAGAACGTAAGGTTAACACCTACCGTCACGTTACGGGTAAAGGGATAAAGCGTAGTACCCGATTTCGTAATCTGACTTTCAGGATCCCATCCGTCCACAATCTTTGTGCTTTCCCACAAATCGCTCCCCGTTACATAAATGCTGAACGCGCTAACGGCGTTTTGATTAGCTAACCACTTGCGGGGCAAGTTCAGACGTAAGGTGACGTCTTTCAAACGGATATAGGTACCGTCTTGCGCTGTGAGCGAAGAAGCTTGATAGTTATAAGCGTTGATATTGCCGTCGTTGGTCAGAGGTGCGTAGTAAGCAGCCTGATTGTCCGGTGTCCAGGTGTTACCGATTACAGATGCCAGGTTGTTCATATACAAGCCGCGGCTCGGAACGGTCCAGTTGTTGTCGTTACCACGATAGATGGCGCGATTGCCGGCACCTTGGAAGACGATATTAACATCGATAATCTCCTTCCAGCCAAAACCGAAGTTGAAGCTGTAACTGATTTCCGGAGTACTGGTTCCTAAGTAAATATAGTCGTTGAAGTCCAGAACGCCGTCGTTGTTTTCATCGCAATACATATTATCACCAATACGAAGATTGGTCGGCATTCCGATACCATTACCATCGTAGTATTTGCCTACATAAGCTTCCAGTTGATCCTGCGTTTGGATCTTACCGGCGTGACGCAGTCCGAACAAAGCGTTCAGCGGGTAACCTACTTGTGTGGAGGTGTAGCCCGAAGACTTAACGGAAGTGCCCTCATACTTGGTGAGTTCGTTGTGTGCCCACGTGAAGGTTCCGCCTACGTGCCAATTAATGTCACCGGATTTACCCATATACGTCAAGATACCTTCAGCGCCATAGTCACGGAACGAACCAACGTTACCTGAGGGGGCTTTATCACCTAAGATAGCAGGTAAGGTGATATTAACCAACATGTTCGTGTTCTCTTTATGGAAAGCCTCAACCGTACCGTTGATATCGTGGGTCGAGTTATTTCCCTTAAAGCGGAAGCCGAAGTCAATGGCCGCGTTGTAGTTGCGGATGCGCTCCCAAGTACGTGCGCTGGAAGCAAAAGTACCATTGGTCGTAATCGTCGAACTTAAGTCGTCACCTAAGTACGGACCTTGTGCGGAGGTGAGGGTGTAGAGTTGAACTCCGTCGTAATAACCGATTCCCGATTGGTTACCTACCTCGGCAAAGCTATAACGCAGTTTGAGGTTGGTCAGCCAGTTGGTCTTTAACCACTCTTCTTCGCTCATTCTCCAACCGGCACTTACACCACCGAAAGCTCTCCAACGGTTCTCGGGATTGAACTTACTCGAACCGTCCAAACGGAAGTTTCCTTCAATCAGGTAGCGGCCTTTATAGTCGTAATTCGCACGTGCGAATACAGACGCGAGAGCGTATTCATATTTATCATGCGCAGAAATAGTGATGTCCCCGGTACCATTAACAATCTCTAATCCGGGTTGAATAGCCTCCGCCTTAACGCCGAAGTAGTTGTATTGTTCATACTCGTATTGAGCACCAACCGTCAAACCGGTGAAGTGAGCATTTGCCCATTTCTTGTGGGCATTGAAATAACCACTGGCACTCAAGAAATCCTTGCGGGATTGCGTTTGGTTGTAATAGGACTTAGTGGCCAATGGGCTAGTCAGGGTCGTTTTCTCGCCCGTGATGTTGTAGTACGTAATCGAATTGCTTGTTGTGTTACGTTGGGCGAAGTTGTTTTGGTAACCTAAACTTACGTTCATGGTCAACCAAGAGGTGATGTCATAGTTGAACGCCTCGTTGATGCTGATATTGCTGACGCTCAGTTTATTGTCACCGCCGTCTTCCACTTTAGCTACCGGACTACCCCAAGTACCCCAAGCGTAAGGCTTGCCGTTCAATGCACGCATCGGAAGACCCGGTTGCGGCATGTTTCCTATGTTCAAAGCAGCACCGATCTCCGTGGGAGCTACTTGCTCTTGGCGAGCATAAGCTAATTGGGAGGTGAGGCTGATTTTATCCGTGAAGTGATAAGTGTCGTTCCAACGGATGTTGGCGCGGTGGTTATTATTGTTACCATAGCGCAGGTTCGAGTCATCGTAGCTATAACCTAAGGAGACGCGGAAGGTGTTCTTGTCTCCACCACCGCTAATACTCAAGTTATGCCCCGTCGAGATAGCATTTCCGAACAAGCCGCCTAACCAGTCGGTCTCGGCAAATACGAAATCGCTAACGTCCGTGAAGGCTGCTGTTCCGAACGGGTTGGCACTTTGGCTGAGGTCAATGTACATATTGTTGTACTTCTTAGTTAATTGACCGTAGGTGTACCACACGTTACCCGTATTATTATCGTTCTCCAGAGTCTGCATCACAGCGTCTGCCCATTGGATATTGCTCATCAGTTTAGGTTGCAAACCGGGCATCTTGGTGGTAACACTACCACTGTACTCCACTTTAACCTTACCGGCTTTACCTTGCTTGGTCGTGATGAGCACAACACCACCAGCAGCACGGCTACCATAAATAGCAGCAGCACCGTCTTTGAGGAAACTGATGTTCTCAATGTCGTTGGCATTTAAATTGCGCAACTCATTAACAGAACCGAAAGCAATACCGTCAATGATAATCAGAGGCTCCGTGCTGTTCATGGATACACTACCGCGCAGGCTCATAGACCAGCTCTCATCACCGGGGGCGGTACTACTACGTGTAATGATAACACCGGGAACTTGACCTTGCATTGCCTCCAAAGGACTTGACAAAGAACCTTTGTCAATGAACTGTTTGGAGTCAACTACGGCAACAGAACCTGTCAGACTCTCCTTCTTTTGCGTACCAAAGCCGACTACTACAACCTCGTCCAACACTTCCGTGTCTTCCTTCAGTACAATCGCCTTGCCTTGTGCTTGAGAAGCTTTTAACTCCTGAGTTATCATGCCTAAATAACTCACTACTAAGACCGCTTGGTCATTGTCAACTAGCAACTCGTAGTTGCCATCATAATCAGTAATGGTGCCCTGAGTACTTCCTTTGACAAGAACGTTTGCTCCAACAACCGGTTCGTTAGCGGCGTCTTTTACCACACCGCGTACCGTAATTGCAGCAGACACTTGCAAAATAGGCAAAAGTGCCATCATGGTCATTACGATTCCTTTTAAAGTTAAATGTTTCATAAACTGATTTTGTTTAAAATCGAGTGCAAAATTATACAAAATTTTTATAGTACGCAACACTCGTGTATGCGCGACATGCTCAATATAATTAAAAAGCATGCACATACATCTGTATCTTGCTTAAAATAAATTATTTAAGAAAGATATACTGGCTGTATCAGAAAATTATTATATAAAAAAGAGATACAGGTGAGCTAAAGTGAATTATTTGAAAAATGAGAAATGGACGCTGCCGTACACGCGCGTTTGAAACCAATGAGGATGAGAGGAGAAGTTGTTTGTCTTGCTATGTTCCAAGATGAAAAGACCATCCGGTTTTAGCATTTCATGTTCAAAAATCAAATCGGGCAGGGTAGATAACTGCTCCAAGGCATAAGGCGGATCAGCATAAATGAGATTATACTTTATACCGCACGCGCGTATATATTTGAACGCGTCCGCGCGCACGAGGTGCAAATTGTGGCAGTTTAGTTGTTTGCAAACGGAGATAATAAAATTCTGCTGTGTATGAGCCAATTCGACTGCCGTTACTTCTCGAGCACCACGAGAAGCAAACTCCAAACCGATACCGCCAGTACCGGCAAAGAGATCTAAGACATCAAGACCCTTAAAGTCTATTCGGTTATTGAGCAGATTAAACAGGCTCTCCTTGGCAAAGTCCGTTGTGGGCCTTGCGGTGATATTTTTAGGGGGCGCCAATCGACGCCCCCTATATATTCCGGAGATAATCCTCATAGTTTTTTTGTGACCGCTACGCTGTAGGACCGTTATGCTGTAAGATTATTCCCAGTTACCGGCGTTATTGTTCGGAGCCTCAATAGAACCCACTTTCAGTCCGGGGTAGTGCTCCAGCTTTTGCTCCTTATCAATGAGGTTAACGCGCTCTTGTGCGTTAAGGTCAGCGAGGTAGGTGTTGAAATGTGCGCGCGCCTCAAACAGAGGAACGACGATACCTTGTGTTGTGGTGTAGTTGTTATTCACCTCTATTTCAAAACGCACATTATCGGTGAAGGGGATAATCGCGATTTCGTCCACCGTTTCTGCGGTATAGGCACCCTTGAAGATGGTTTCGATCATGTTCTTCTCAATCGTATCACGACGGAAGCCTTGTAGGTTATTTGCCTTTACTTCACGATCGTTCTCCCAAACATAAGCATAAGCTTCATCGTCGTTTGCAAAATTGTTCTTACGGGACGCTTTAGCGATGGCATTTTTCAAGATTCGAGCAGCCTTAAACTCTGTTAAGCCGGCTTCTAACTGTTTGTCAGTCAAACTTCCTTCTTTCAAGACCTCCTTTTTAGGAGTGTTTTTCAAGAAGAATAACAACGAGTCTGCGTCTGCGGTGAACCTGCCATTAACGTTTTTAAACTCAGTCTCTGCAGTACGGAGAGCCACTAAATTTTTAATGACTTTGACTTGACGCGCAGCGCGTTCGTTCTCAAACTTAATAGGGGTTACGATACTGGAAACACAGAAATACGAGAGTGCGACGATGGATAAACCCAACAACGTGCGAATAAAGATTTTTGCTTTCATAGGTAGTGTATTTTATGTAAAATTTCACAAATTTGCTGCAAAGGTACGATTTTTTTTGGATATGTGCAAATTTTTTTGTACTTTTGCAGCAAATTTATGGAAGAAAGCAATAAAGTTCTATATCAAATCCTCACGGACAGGCTAAATTTGCTCCGCGAATTGGATAAAGAAGGCGACTCCAATCGTCGTCGTCACATAGCTCAAGAGACGGCTACGTTGCATGCTCCGTTGGCTCATCGTTTAGGTCTGTATCAGATTAAAACCGAGATGGAAGACTTGGCTCTTAAGTTCACCAATTACGACACCTATAAATGTATCGCGCACGAGTTAAGTGCAAAGAAAAGTGAACGTGATGCTTATATCGAGAAGTTTATTACCCCTATCTCAGAGAAACTGACTCAAGCCGGCTTCTCATTCACAATCAAGGGGCGTCCTAAGTCGATTCACTCCATTTATCACAAGATGCAAGTGCAGCACTGTGATATTGACCGTATATACGACCTTTTCGCTATTCGTATTATCTTAGATAGCGCACCCGAAAAGGAGAAGTCAGACTGTTGGCAAGTCTATTCGATGATAACGGACGTCTTTCAGCCTAATCCCAAGCGTCTGCGCGATTGGTTATCCGTACCTAAAGAGAACGGCTACGAGAGTCTGCACACGACGGTACTTGGTCCCGAAGATAAATGGGTGGAGGTACAGATACGCTCCCGTCGAATGGACGAAGTGGCAGAGCAGGGCGTGGCGGCTCACTGGTCGTATAAAGGTATTAAGGGTAATATATTCACGGGTTCGGACTGCGTTTATGTCTTTACTCCTACGGGTGACCTGAGGCGTCTGCCCGCCGGAGCAACGGTGTTGGACTTTGCCTTCTCTATTCACTCCGAGGTGGGATGTCATTGTGTGGGTGGACGTATTCATAATCAGAACGTCAGTATCCGCCAGAAGCTCAATAACGGTGACCAGATAGAGGTTATCACCTCGCCCAATCAGCGTCCGTCGCAGGATTGGCTCAATTATGTGGTATCCTCCAAAGCCAAGAATAAGATTAATCAGTCCCTCAAGGAAGTGGAATATAAGAACGCTGCCGAGGGACGTGAAATATTGGAGAGACGTTTTAAGAACTGGAAGATTGACCTCGATGAGGGAGACCTTAGTCGTACGGCAACGAAATTAGGGTATAAGGCAGTCTCTGACCTCTATCAGTCTATTGCTTCCAATAAGGAAGACCTTCTCCGTTTGCGCGAAGTGTACGAGGGTTTAGGTGAACAGCCGACCGCAGGGCGTAACGAGACGGCAACTCCAAACTCTAAACTCTCCACTCTCCACTCTAACCTCGCTATCGAGGTAGATGTTAATGTTAAGAATATCGACTATAACTTAAGTAAGTGCTGTAACCCCCAACCGGGTGATTTAATTTTTGGTTTTATCAGCATAACCAAGGGAATACGTATTCACCGTTGTGACTGCCCCAATGCCAATAACTTAAGGGAGCGATATCCTTATCGGCTTATACCTGCCCGCTGGAAAGAGAAGGAAAGTTGAAAGAAGTCATCTAATGCGCCATCGGCGATAGTTAAAAGAACTTTAAAACTTTAAACTACAAAACTTAAAAACTTCTATAAACTATAAACTAAATAATGGACAATTATCCGAGTATATTATTAGGCAACGCTGTAGATCAGTTCGCTTCGCTGCCAGGAATAGGACGCAAAACCGCCCTTCGATTGGTGTTGCACTTGCTGCGCCAACCGCAAGATAAGGTGAATACGTTTGCTAATGCGTTGTCGGAACTCAAAGCAAATGTTCATTATTGCCGTATATGTCACAATATATCCGACCAAGAGGTGTGTTCTATTTGCTCCTCGCACCATCGTGATAGACAGACTATTTGCGTGGTGGAAAATATACAAGACGTTATGTCAATTGAGAATACGGGACAGTATAATGGCTTATACCATGTCTTAGGCGGCATAATCTCGCCCATTGACGGGGTGGGACCGAAGGACATAGAGATTGATTCGCTCGTGGAGCGTATTCTGCCAGAGAATATACAGGAAGTTATTCTTGCCCTGCCAACCACCATGGAAGGCGATACGACTAACTTCTATATTTATCGCCGATTGAACGCGTTTATCAATGTAGATAAGCCATTGAGAGTCAGTCAAATAGCCCGCGGCGTTGCCGTAGGCAATGACCTCGAGTATACGGACGAAATCACCCTCGGAAGATCGATCATCAATCGCACCGAGTTCCGTGGGTAGAGGAAACACCAAACACCAGACACTAAACACTAAACACCAAATACTAAACACCAGACACTATATTATGGAACAGAAATTAACAAAAGAATTAAATTGGTATTATTACGGTATGATGGTTCTAACCATCATTTCCGCTACGTTAGGTTATTTGCTCTTTTTGCATTTACGTGTCTTTGACCCGATTGGAGTGCTCACGCATGTAGGACAAGCCATTCAGTATGTGGTTATTGCAGACGCTTTATTCTTTATCCCGATGGGTTTGTACGGTTTCAAACGCCGTGTAGATAAGATTCGCCGATTAGAGGACGAAAAGGAGAAATACGCACAATATAAGAAAGAGGCTAAGATTCGTATCATCGTGGTTAGTAATACTATGGTTTTAGGTATCTTTGCTTTCTATATGTTAGGTTGTTACCAATCGATGTTGTGGGTCACTGCTATCGCTGCTATCGGCTGGATTTTCACCAAACCTACGCCGCGTAAGATTCAGCTCGAACTCCTCCCTCCCGACATTGAGAACTATTAACTCTAAACTAATAAATTAGACGGCTACTCTACACTCTAAACTCTCCACTCTAAACTAATATGACTATCGCTACAGACTTCGACGGTACGCTCGTTGAGCACGCTTATCCCGCTATCGGCAAACCGATACCCTTTGCTATTGATACGCTTAAGAAACTGCAACAAGAGGATCATCACCAGATTATTTTGTGGACTTCTCGTGAAGGTGAGTTACTTAATGAGGCTGTCGAATATTGCAAGAGCAAGGGACTTGAGTTTTATTCCGTTAATTCAAACTATCCGGAGGAGAATCCGGAAGAACGACCGAGCCGTAAGTTGGTTGCGGATGTGTATATAGACGACCGTAACTTAGGCGGTTTGCCCGATTGGGGAATCATTTATCAAATGATTCACTCGGGTCGTCCTCTCCAACCCGCACCCGAAGGCAATATCGAAGAACGTCCCCGCAAACGCGGCATCCTTGACCGCCTCTTTACTTAACCATCCATCATCCACCATCCACAATAGCCCTTTGGGCGCACCATCCACATGATCACACTCCGCAAACTTGAGCCCACCGATGTCCTGTTCCTCTATCAATGGGAGAACGACGCCTTATCGTGGCAAAACTCGGATAATCATAATCCTCTCTCTCAGCAGGACTTACGCGCTTATATTGAGTCCACGACAGGAGATATTTACCGCGACGGACAATTGCGTATGGTTATCTGTCAAGAGGGGGGTGCGATTGGTTGTATTGACCTCTACGAGCTGGATGCCCGTAATCGCAAAGCAGGAGTGGGGATTTATATCGCGCCCGAGTTTAGGAAACAGGGCGCAGCGAGTGAAGCGTTGAAGAAGATAGAAGATTATGCTTTTGATTTTCTGCACTTAAGGCAAGTATATGCCTTCACGGCGGTTAAGAATACAGATGCGGTGCATTTATTCGAGAAAGCGGGGTATCTACCTTCTGCCCGTTTGATAGCGTGGACGATAGAATCAGACGCTATTTTATGGCAAAAGGTGAGAGTTTAGTGCTCAATTTATTTGTTTTTTGCAGAAAAACACTAAAATATTTGCATATATAAAAAAAAAGTTGTAATTTTGCAGCCCGAATGGTGAGTAATGCCATTCTGTTTTGCGCATATAGGCTGCTAATGGGAAAGAAAGAAGGACATATTATTGAGTTAAATGCCTTGGAAATTGGGCATTATGATTATCGTTTTGAGCTTGATAATACCTATTTTTCGACCATAGAGAAGACTGAACTGCTGGGCGGAAAAGTGGAGGTGAATGCGCAATTAGACTTACGAGCCGATGATTATGATTTGTCGTTGACCATTTATGGCAAAGTGCAAGTTACGTGTGACCGCTGTCTCGACCCTGTGGATATAGAGGTGGATAACACGGAGGACATGGCTCCACTCTTAGGGGAGGTAGAGGCTATAGACCTTGATTGGCTCGCTTATGAACAGATTATAGTAAATCTTCCGTTGGTGCATTGTCACCCTGAAGGCGGTTGCAACCCAGAAATGGCTGCACTTCTCCAAAACCACCTTTGTAGCACTCCGGAAGAACCCGATGCTATATAATAAAACATTAAACATTAAACATTAAAAACATTTTATATTATGGCACATCCAAAACGAAGACAATCGCACACCAGACAAGCGAAACGTCGTACTCATGACGTGGCAAAGATGCCTGCATTGGCTATTTGCCCGAACTGCGGTGCTCATTACCTTTACCACACTGTTTGCCCAAGTTGTGGCTATTATCGTGGTAAATTAGCTATCGAGCAAGCTGCTGAAGCCTAATCGGTATCACAAACTATAACGGCTCTAAGGTTACTTGGAGCCGTTATATTACACAGGACCTGTGAAGGCCCACCCCTATTTAATTATTTAAGGTATTATGTATCAAGACAATTATCGTCCTCATTTTGAGGGAAATCAAGAAGGTTCACGTCCGCGTTTTACGCACCGTCCCGAAGGACAACCCAGAACCGAGCATGTAGAGGTTCATCATTCTAATCGTCCACGTTTTAATAGCAATAACAACGAAGTAAGACCCCGTTATAATCAAGAAGGTGATCGTCCCGTTTATGGCTCTCGTCCCCGTTTCCAGGGAGAACGTGATTCTCGTTATAACAAAGAAGGAGAGAATCAAGAACGTAAATCGTTCCAACGCAATGGCGAGCGTCGTCAGTTTGTTAAACCCCAACGTAACTCAAGCGTCTATTCTCAAAAGAAACGTAGCCAATATCGAGAGCGTTTTGAAGACCCTACGAAACCTATTCGCTTGAATAAGTACTTGGCCAATGCAGGTATCTGCTCTCGTCGAGAGGCAGATGACTTTATCCAAGCCGGTGTTATTACCGTTAATGGCGAAGTGGTGGATAACTTAGGCGCTAAAGTGTTGCCAACAGATAAGGTTATGTTCCATGATCAGCCTGTTCACCGTGAGCATAAAGTTTATATCCTTCTCAATAAACCTAAGAACACGGTTACTACCACTGATGATCCGCAAGAGCGTCACACCGTATTAGATATCGTGCGTAACGCGTGCGCAGAACGTATTTATCCCGTAGGACGTCTGGACCGCAACACGACGGGTGTTCTGCTACTAACCAATGACGGTGATTTAGCCGCTAAACTAACCCATCCTAAGTTTGAGAAGAAGAAAGTATATTCTGCTACCTTGGATCGCGACTTAGAAGAGGCAGATGAAGTATCCCTCAGAGCCGGTATCTTGATTGATGACGAATTGGTTATCCCGGATGCTCTCGAGTTCCCCAAAGGAGACCGTGTGCATATCGGTTTGGAGATTCACTCGGGGCAAAATAGGGTAGTGAGACGTATGTTTGAGAAAGTGGGTTACCGTGTTATGCAATTGGATCGCGTTAGCTTTGCCGGTTTGACGAAGAAGAACGTTCCTCGTGGTAAGTATCGTTTCCTCACGGAGAAAGAGGTAGGCTACCTCCAAATGGGAGCCTTCGAATAGGGGCTTATCTCCAAGTGATTGAATAACAAAAAAGACTTGCAGTTGCAAGTCTTTTTTGTTCTCTCTGTAGTGCTACCGGGAGTCGAACCCGGGTTTACGGCGTGAGAGGCCGTTGTCCTAGGCCACTAGACGAAAGCACCATGTCGTCGCCACTTCCTTTTCGAAAGCGAGTGCAAAAGTACAACAAATAATTGATATATGCAAATTTTTTGTGTATTTTTTTGCAAAAAAAGTGAAAATTACCAAATTTATTTGCTTATTTGGCTAAAAAGTAGTATCTTTGCACGTGTTTTTCATTTATAAACACCAAACACTAAATACTAAATACCAAATACTAAACACTACTATATGAATACCAATTTAGGTTATGTACGAGTTGCAGCAGCTGTGCCGACACTCAGAGTGGCAGATTGTGCCTTTAATGCTCAGGAGATTAAGAAACAGATAGCCGAAGCCGTAGAGGAGGGCGTGGAAGTGGTTTGCTTCCCCGAACTCAGTATGACCGGCTACACTTGTGGAGACTTGTTCTTTACCCAACTCCTTCAAGAGAACGCTCTGGCAGCCCTCGAGGATGTGTGTAACTACACGCGGGAGAAACCTATCATCGTCATGGTAGGTGCACCCCTTAAAGTAGATAATAACCTCTTTAACTGCGCCTTCGTCATGACCGATGGCGAAGTGATAGGTGTTGTTCCTAAGATTAACTTGCCTAATACGGCTGAGTTCTACGAGAAACGCTGGTTCACCTCCGGTCGCGCCACTATTGAGCGTTCGGGTGACGGGTCACGTCCTCGTATCCCAACTATTGAACTGTGGGCGGGACCCGTTCCTTTTGGACCCGACTTGCTCTTTAATACGCGCGATTACTGCTTTGGAGTTGAGTTGTGCGAAGACCTCTGGTCGCCCCTGCCGCCTTCTACCCAAATAGCTATTCAAGGAGCAGAGATAATCTTTAACCTCAGTTCCAGTAACTGCGTTCTCGGTAAGCACGCTTATCGTCGTGAGATGATTAAGCAGCAGTCGGCTCGCGTGCATTGCGGTTATGTCTATACCTCGTCGGGCGTGGGTGAGTCTTCTACTGACCTCGTCTTCTCCGGCTCTACTTATATAGCTGAGAACGGCGATATGCTCGCTGAAGGAGAACGTTTCCAACGCCAATCGTCCATGATCATCTCGGAGATTGATATAGAGCGTCTCCGTACCGACCGCCAGCGTAATACGAACTTCACAAAGGATCAGCACGGTCATTTCCGTAAGATAACCGTAGCTCCTATCGAGAGTGAGAACGGCTATAGCGAACCCACGCACCGTAAGTTCTCGCCTACTCCTTTCTTGCCCGCTAAGGGGGACGAAGACTCCTACTGCACCGATGTGTTCTCTATTCAGACCAGTGCTTTGGCGCACCGTTGGGAGCATACCAAAGCTGATACCTTAGTAATCGGTATTAGTGGTGGTTTGGACTCGACCTTAGCGTTGCTCGTTTGTGTGATGACCGCAGATATGTTAGGGTACGACCGCACCCGTATCTTAGGTGTTACGATGCCCGGTTTCGGTACTACCGACCGCACCTATAATAACGCTATCACGCTCATGGAACAGCTCGGCATATCCATTCACGAGATACCTATTCGCGAGATGGCTACCCAGCACTTGCACGACATCAATCACGACTTAGATCTGCACGACACTACTTATGAGAACGCCCAAGCGCGCATTCGTACCCTCGTGCTTATGGATCTTGCTAATCAGTATAATGGACTCGTTATTGGTACCGGTGACTTGAGCGAACTGGCTCTCGGTTGGGCTACCTATTGCGGTGACCATATGTCTATGTACGGTATCAATGCCGGTATCCCTAAGACCTTAGTGCGTTATTTGGTGCGCTATGCTGCTAATAATCTGTTTAGTGACGATACGCGCTCTATCCTTTTGGATGTGGTTGATACACCCGTTTCTCCCGAACTGCTTCCCGCTGATGAGAACGGCGAGATAGCGCAGAAGACGGAGGAGCAGGTCGGACCTTATGAGTTGCACGACTTCTTTGCTTTCTATTTCCTTCGCTATGGTTTCTCTGTTCAGAAGACTGCCTATATGGCTTCGCTTGCCTTTGAAGATCAATATAGCGAGGAAGAAATTAATAAATGGATACACTTATTTATTCGTCGCTTCTTCAGTCAGCAGTTCAAGCGTTCATGCTTGCCTGATGGACCTAAAGTGGTGAGCGTAGGTTTATCTCCTCGAGGTGACTTACGTATGCCTTCAGATATTTGCGCTTTTGGTAACCTCAAGAAATAACATATCGGTATTGCCTTATAACACGTTCCGTATGGACGTGAAGGCGCGCGAGGTGATAGAGTACGACTCTGTTGAAGACCTCCGCCAAGTGCTCTTGTCACGCAAGGGCAAACGTCTTTTACCCATAGGGGAGGGGAGTAACCTGCTGTTCACCAAGGACTTTGAGGGAACTATCCTCCTTTCGCGTATGCGCCGTGCCCATGCTCTGAAAGAGACGCGGGACGAGGTCTGGATTGAAGCCGAGTCAGGACTGAAACTGGATGACCTTATCGCACAACTCGTAGATATGAACCTTACGGGCATGGAGAACCTCAGTTATATCCCGGGTACGGTAGGTGCCTCGGCAGTGCAGAACGTAGGGGCTTATGGCGTGGAGGCTAAGGACGTGATTGAACAAGTGCACACCCTCCATGTGGAGACGGCTGAACCACGTACCTTCACCAACGAGGAGTGCCGGTTTGGGTACAGAGACTCTATCTTTAAGAACGAGCTGAAAGGACAATATATCGTCACGTCCGTGGTGTATAAACTACACAAAGCGGGCGAACTCAAACTTGATTACGGTAATCTCCGTTCGGCATTAGAGGGTATCCATGAGCCTACGGCACAAGACGTACGCGAAGCCGTGATTGCCGTTCGCAAGACCAAACTGCCCGAAGTGACCGAACTCGGTTCGGCAGGCAGTTTCTTTAAGAACCCTGTTATTGGAGAAGAACAGTTCCTTGCGCTCCAGCAGCAGTATCCCACTATCCCTCACTATGCTGTCAATAGTCCTACAGCGCCAGCAGTCCTACAGCGTAGCGGTCATAAGATCCCTGCTGCGTGGCTGATAGAGCAATGTGGTTGGAAGGGCAAGATGATAGGTGGTGCGCAGTGCTACGATAAGCAACCGTTAGTGTTAGTGAATAAGAACAACGCCACGCCGCAGGATATTATTGATTTGGCGGCAGCGATATGTGATAGCGTACGCGAGAAGTTCGGTATCACCATCTCACCTGAGGTGAATTATGTTTAGAGTTTAGAGTTGAAAGTTTAATAGTCAAATCGTAAATATCATGGATAGTTTTATAGTAGAAGGAGGACATAAGTTACACGGAAGTATCACCCCTAAGGGAGCCAAGAACGAGGCATTACAAGTGCTTTGTGCGGTGCTCTTGACCCGTGAAGAAGTGGTGATCAGTAATATCCCTCATATCCTCGATGTGAATAATCTCATCGACCTGTTGCGTTTTATTGGTGTGGAGGTGCAATCTCTTGCTGAGGGCAAGTACTCTTTTAAGGCGGCTCAATTAGATAACGAGCGGCTGCACAGTGACGAGTTCCGTCAGCGTTGTAATAAACTGCGCGGTAGCGTTATGCTCATAGGTCCGCTACTCGCTCGTTTGGGTGAAGTGACCTATGCCAAACCCGGTGGAGATAAGATTGGTCGTCGCCGCTTGGATACTCATTTTCAAGGTATGGTTAATCTCGGTGCTACTTTTGAGTATCAGCGTGAGCTCTTGGCTTATACGTTTAAGGCTCCCGAACTGAAGGGAACGTATATGCTGTTGGACGAGGCTTCCGTTACGGGTACAGCAAATATCGTGATGGCTTCTGTTCTTGCTAAAGGTACAACCACTATCTATAACGCTGCGTGCGAACCGTATTTGCAGCAGTTATGTAAGATGCTTAATGCTATGGGCGCTAAGATCAGTGGAGTGGGGAGTAACCTGCTCACTATTGAGGGTGTAACGGAACTGCACGGAGCGGAGCATACCTTGCTGCCGGATATGATTGAGGTGGGTTCTTTCATTGGTATGGCGGCTATCACGGGTAGTGAACTGACTATTAAGAACGTTGGTTATAAGGACTTGGGTATTATTCCTGAGGCGTTCAGACGCTTGGGAATACAAGTGATACAAAAGGAGGACGATATTTATATCCCAGCTCAGGAGCATTATCAGATTGAGTCTTTCTTGGACGGCAGTATCTTAACCGTTGCCGACGCTCCGTGGCCCGGACTGACGCCGGACTTATTGTCCGTCATCCTCGTGGTAGCCACGCAGGCGCGTGGTTCGGTGCTGATACATCAGAAGATGTTTGAGAGTCGTCTGTTCTTTGTAGATAAACTGATTGACATGGGTGCTCAGATTATCCTTTGTGACCCGCACCGTGCGGTGGTTATCGGTCATGACCATGCCATCAATCTGAAACGCAATAACATGACCTCGCCCGATATCCGTGCGGGTATTGCGATGCTGATTGCCGCTATGTCGGCTGACGGTACGAGTAAGATTGACCATATTGATCAGATTGACCGCGGTTATGAGGACATAGAGGGTCGCCTTAACGCTATTGGCGCTTGTATCCGAAGGGAAGATTAGTGTTGAAAAAGTTTATTTGTATATTAGTAGCATTTATCCTGTCGCTGGGTTTGCAGGCGCAGGTGGTGGAACCGGTGCACTGGTCGGAGGTGCGCGAGGGAGATAGTGTGCGCGTGACGGCTATTATTGATGAGGGCTGGCATATGACCCTTATCTCCATCAACGATTCTCTCATTGGTGAGGAATATGAAGGTACCTATACAATCACCCTAAACTCTACACTCTACACTCTAAACTTTAGATACAACGCCTGCGATGACCACATGTGCACCGCCCCGGAGACCTATATAGTCGAACCTCTCACAGTCGAAGGCGATCCTACAGCGAAGCGATCCTACAGCGATAGCGGTCTTACAGCGCAGCGGTCCTTGTGGACCATCTTCCTCCTCGGTCTCCTCGGTGGCTTGCTGGCTATCTTCACGCCTTGTGTGTGGCCTATCATCCCCATGACGGTCAGTTTCTTCCTCAAGCAGCAGTCCTTCAGCCCGAAGGGCGGTCTTTCAGCGCAGCGGTCTTTCAGAGCTTTGCCCGGTCTTTCAGGCGCAGCCGGTCTCTATGGCCTTTCGATAGTCATCATCTATGTAGGTTTAGGACTGTTGATAACGGTTTTGTTCGGTGCTTCGGCGTTGAATGCTTTATCCACTAACGCGATAGTGAATCTTTTCTTTTTTGCTTTATTGGTTGTCTTTGCGCTTTCTTTCTTTGGTTTATTCGAGATCACGTTACCTTCTTCGTGGTCCACTAAGTTAGATAGTAAGGCTCGTTCCACGTCGGGTTTCCTCAGTATCTTACTCATGGCGTTCACGTTGGTTATTGTCTCTTTCTCTTGTACGGGACCTATTATTGGGACGCTTCTTGTGGAGGCTGCCGGTCGTTCGCTCTTAGCTCCGACGATAGGAATGTTAGGTTTTGCTATAGCTTTGGCTTTACCTTTCTCGCTTTTTGCTATGTTTCCTGCTTGGATGAAGCAACTGCCCAAATCGGGTGATTGGATGACCTCTTTCAAGGTCTGCCTTGCTTTTGTAGAATTGGCTTTATCGCTCAAGTTCCTCTCCGTAACGGACTTAGCTTATGGTTGGGGTATTCTGCCGAGGTGGTTGTTCTTTGTGTTGTGGTCGGCTTGTTTCTTGGGTATGGGTGTTTATTTGCTTATCAGCTTGCGTCGGTCTTCTTCTCTTGCCGGTAAACTAACGGCTGCCGTCCTCGGTATAGCGTCTATGCTATTCTCCGTTTATTCGGCACAGGGCGTATTTGGCAAACCCGTTCACGTGGTAGCGGCTTTTGCTCCGCCGATGGAGGTAGAAGGCAAAGCTGTTTTCACCGATTATGACGAGGGTGTGCGTTATGCTAAACAAGAGAATAAACCTATCCTGTTGGACTTTTCGGGTTATGGCTGTGTCAATTGCCGAAAGATGGAAGCGAATGTGATTGCCGATGTTGAAGTACAAAAAGCCTTGCAAGACTATGTGCTCATTACGCTTTATGTCGATTCGCGGCAAGACGAGAATGGTAACGGCATTGAGGATGGAGTAGAGTACTCGCGTCTCCAACGGGAGCGTTTTGGCAGTAATGCTCAGCCCTATTGGGTACGTTTAACGCCTACGGAATCCCCTATGGGACAACCGTTAGGGTTCACCGCCTCTAAAGCGGAGTTTATCAATTGGCTAAATAACTAAACATATGGAAAATAGATACGAAACGCGCCGCCCCAAGGAGAAAGAGATGATCTTTGGTATCCGCGCAGTGATGGAGGCTCTTGAAACCGGTAAGACTTTGGATAAGATTCTTATCCGCCGTGATATGTCGTCCTCTATTGGTCGTGAACTGATGGCTAAACTTCGTGACTTGCATATTGAGTCCGCTGTCGTCAAAGTGCCCGTAGAGAAACTGAATCAATACACCGATAAGAACCACCAAGGTGTCATTGCTTTCCTATCTCCTGTGGAGTTCTACCATTTAGAGGACATTGTTCAGTCTTGTTTTGATGAGGGCACCAGTCCTCTTATCATGGTATTGGACGGTATCACCGATGTGCGCAATTTCGGTGCTATCGCCCGCACCTGTGTCTGTGCCGGAGCGGATGCTATTGTGGTGGCTGCTCGCAGTGGGGTAGCTATCAATGGAGATGCTATTAAGACCTCGGCGGGTGCTTTACATTCGTTGCCTGTTTGTAAGGTAGAAAACATGCAGAACGCCTTGCAGTATTTGCGTGATAGTGGTTTGCGTGTTGTGGGTGCTACGGAGCATAGTGAAACGAACTATACCGAAATGGACATGACGCAACCGTTAGCTATTGTTATGGGCAGTGAGGATAGGGGTATTTATGAACCTAATTTAGCTCTTTGTACGGATAAGGTTCGTATTCCCATGACGGGCACTATCGAGAGTCTCAATGTATCCGTTGCCGCCGGCATCATGCTCTACGAAGCCGTCCGCCAACGAAACTCCTCGCCGAGAACAATTTGACAATTGAGAGGACAATTAAACAATTAATGGGACAATAAAACAAAAAGTTCTATCCGCTATTGTACACGTAAAATAAAAGTTGTACCTTTGCATTGGATTTAAGGTTAATCTATTCAAAAGTATTAATTACTATGTAGGGCGCGCGTTGCGAAACGGGTGTCCCTTTTTTTGTAATGATGAAGGGTTGTGTGTGGATTGTGAATAGATTAGCCTAAGCGGGAGATGCGCTTGAGTTCGGCTTCATTAAGAACCTGAATCTTACGACCATCAATGGCGATGAGTTGCTCTTGTGCAAACTGACTGAGCGTGCGGATAGCGTTTGAGGTGGTCATATTAGACATATTCGCCAAATCTTCACGAGACATATACATCGCAATTGTGGAACCATCCTCATCGTAACCGTAATTATCTATTAAATTGAGCAGCGATTCTGCCAAACGACCGCGGATGTGTTTTTGTGTCAGATTAACCACTTGTTGCTCACTTGAACCTAAGTGCTCTGCAATCATGAGCATCATATGGTAACAGAATGAGTTATTCTCCCGCAACAACCTCAAGAAAGTGTCCCGACCTAATTTATATACCACACAAGCCTCCAAAGCAGAAGCACCCGAAGTGTGGTCATCACCTGTGATGATGGCGCGGAAACCAAAGAAATTAAAAGGCTTTAGAAGACGGATAATCTGCTGCCGCTGGCTATTTCCTTCCTTATAGATGCGAATCTTACCAACAACAAGCATCATGATGTTCGCAGGGTGATCACCGGCATGATAAATGACCTCGTTCTTTTTATAATGAACGACTTCTATTTCATCGGCAATCATAAGTTTCTGCTCGGGAGTGAGAATATCCCAAATAGGATTCAACTCCCAAGGTTTACCGAACGCATTATCCTTCCTTTTTACCATAATAAACTGACAATTTGTCAAAAGCGAGCACAAAATTACAATAAATTCTGCATATAAGCAAATATTTTTACAAAAAATTTGCATATTTCAATAAATTTGTGTAATTTTGTACGCTTTTTTAAATTACAAGTATTATGGCTAAAACTGCTTACCTACAAGACCGACATGTCGGAATTAGTGAAGAAGATTCAAAAAGTATGCTTAACACCCTTGGGGTAAAGAGTCTGGAAGAACTGATTGAACAAACCATGCCCTCCGACATTCTTCTTAACCAACCGCTCGCATTAGACGACCCTTTAAGCGAGGAAGAACACTTGCGTTCCATCTATGCACTGTCCCAAAAGAACGGAAACCACAAGACCTATATCGGTCGCGGATGGTATGGAACAATCACTCCTGCCGTTATTCAGCGCAATATGCTGGAGAATCCCGTTTGGTACACTTCCTATACTCCTTATCAAGCAGAAGTGAGTCAAGGACGATTGGAAGCGTTGTTCGTTTTCCAAACGATGATCACTGACTTGACCGGTTTGCCGTTAGCTAACTGTTCCCTTCTGGACGAGGCTACGTCTGCTGCTGAGGCAGTAACGATGATGCGTAATCTACGCACACGGGAACAAGTGAAGAACGGAGTGAAGAAAGTCTTTGTAGATAACGCTATACTCCCTAATACATTATGCGTGATGCGCGCGCGCGCAATGGGACAAGGCATCGAACTGGTTTTAGGTGACTATGCCGCTTTTGAACCCACTGCTGAGTATTTCGGCGCTATTGTGCAACTGCCCAATGCTGACGGGTCAATAGAAGATTATGATGGTTTTATTGATGCTTGCCACGCTGCGGGAATGAAAGTAACGGTGATAGAAGACTTAATGGCGATGGCTCTGTTGCGTCCGCTGGATGCGGATATCGTATGCGGTACGGCACAACGTTTCGGTTTGCCCATCGGTTTTGGTGGACCTACGGCAGGATACATGGCTACCAAAGATGAATTCAAACGCGATATGCCTGGGCGTATCATTGGCCTAAGTAAGGATAAATACGAACACCCTGCTTATCGCCTTGCCCTCCAAACGCGTGAGCAACATATCAAACGCGAGAAAGCCACGTCGAATATTTGTACGGCAGAGGCTTTGAGTGCTATGATGGCGGGCATGTACAGTGTTTATCATGGTGCAGAAGGTATTCGCGCTATTGCGGAAGATATACACCATAAAGCTGCCTACTTGAACGAGATGTTACAGGCTTATGGGTATGAACAAGAGAATACAGAGTTCTTCGATACCCTAAAGATACGTGTAGAGGATATCAAAACCTTCCGTAAAGCCGCTGAAGCGCATGAGATTAACCTCTATTACGATAAAGAGGGCTGGATTGGGCTTAGCATTAACGAGACAACGAGCGTGGAGGATATGAATGAACTGATTGAACTCTTTGCCGAGCAGGCGGATGCTATGCCTCAATATGAGGAGAGTGATGAGGCTTTTGCCGGTGTGTGGGCAATCAACGAAGAACGTATTCGCGAAGTCGATTATTTGCAGGCAGATGTATTCAAGAAATACCACACTGAGACGGAGATGATGCGTTATCTCAAGCGTTTGGATCGCAAAGATGTTTCGTTGGCTCATTCAATGATTCCGCTGGGTTCGTGCACAATGAAACTCAATCCTGCTTCAACGATGATACCCATCACCATGTCTGGTTGGACGAACGTTCATCCGTTAGTTCCTTCCCAACAGGCACAAGGGTATAACGAGATGTTAACCGACTTGGAACAGATGCTTGCTACTATTACTGGTTTTGCAGCATGTAACTTACAACCAACCTCCGGTGCAGCAGGCGAATATACGGGTTTGATAACCATTCGCGATTATCTGTGGAAGAATGATCAGAAACAACGTACAGTATTGCTCATTCCCGAGTCTGCGCATGGCACTAATCCTGCTTCTTGCGTACAAGCCGGATTTATCCCCGTTGTAGTTAAATGCGACGAAGGCGGTAATACGGACCTCAATGATTGGAAGGCAAAAGCCGAAGAGAATAAAGATATTCTTGCTGGATGTATGATTACTTACCCGTCCACGCATGGTATCTTCGAGATGGCTATACGCGAGATGTGCGATATTATTCACCAAAACGGAGGGCAAGTGTATATGGACGGCGCCAACATGAATGCCCAAATCGGTTACACAAATCCTGGTTTCATTGGGGCAGATGTATGTCATCTCAATCTGCATAAGTCTTTTGCTTCGCCCCATGGCGGTGGCGGTCCCGGTGTGGGTGCTATCTGCTGTGCTAAACACCTTGTTGATTCGATGCCCACAGAGGATAAGAACCGCGTATCGGCAGCCCTCTATGGTAATGCTAATATGGCTCTTATATCCTATGGATATATCCGTATGATGGGTTACGAAGGTTTACGTAAGGCTACGGCAACGGCCATCTTGAGTGCCAACTACATGGCAATTAAACTGAAAGAAGCGTACGGTATCGTTTATACAGGCGTGAAAGGTAGGGTAGGTCACGAACTCATCTTAGACTGCCGCCAGTTCCATGAGATTGGTATCACGGAGACGGATATAGCCAAGCGCTTGATGGACTTTGGTTATCATGCTCCGACACTTAGTTTCCCTGTACACGGCACGCTGATGGTGGAGCCTACGGAGAGTGAGAGCAAAGCCGAGTTAGATCGTTTCATTGAGGCGTTACTAACTATTCGTGAAGAGATACGCGCCATTGAAGAAGGTAAGGCAGATAAGCAAGATAACGTTCTCGTTAATGCTCCGCACCCTGAATATGAGGTAGTGGCTAATGAGTGGAATCATCCGTATAGTCGCGAGCAAGCGGCTTATCCGACGGATTGGGTGAGAAAGAATAAGTTCTGGGTTCCTGTAGGTCGTGTAGATAATGGTTGGGGAGATAGAAACCTCGTTGCTAAATATTGATATGACGGATAAGCAAAAACAGAGGCGCGAACGCTTTGCACAAAAGCGAAGTGAGTTTGAACACAAGATAGAGCATATTGACAAGTCAAGTAAGACTTGGAAGGTGTTAGTAGATTGTAAAGAACTCTTTTTGATAGCTCTTTTTACAGCTGCATATGCGATAGCCGTTAACCGTATCTTAGTGCCGCATGCTATTGTAGGCGGTGGATTGACGGGTATATGTGAGGTTATCTATTTCGCTTCGTCAATGACTATTCCTATTTGGCTCAGTACGTTGGCGCTCAATACTGTCTTGTTGGCAATAGCGGTCTTTACGGTAGGTTGGAAATTCTGTATAAGAACGATATATGGCGTTATTGTGATGACCATCTGGTTGCGTTTTATTCCTATTCCTGCGGTGCCCGATATGACGGATCCATTTATGGCGGTAGTGTTAGGAGGATTATTCTGTGGAACCGGTTTGGCGGTCATTTATATGAATGGTGGTTCAACGGGTGGCACGGATATTGTAGCGATGATTGTGAATAAGTACAAGCATGTCTCAATGGGTAGGGTGCTATTCATGTGCGACCTCGTTATTATTGGTTGTGCCTATTTCCTGCCGGAAGTAAGGAGCTTGGAGAAAGTGCTGTTTGGTTTGACCTACACGTTTATGGCGACTACCGCTGTAGATGGTGTGATGAATAGAACACGACAGTCGGTTCAGTTCTTTATCTTTAGTCAGAAATACCGTGAGATAGCCGACGTTATCATGACAGAAGCCCATCGCGGTGTAACAATATTGGACGCTGAAGGAGGATACTCACACAATGAGATAAAAGTGGTGACCGTGCTTGCGCGCAAGAACGAAAGTCAGAAGATCTTTAAGATTGTGAAATCCATTGACCCACAAGCTTTTGTCAGTCAAAGCCAAGTGACAGGTGTATTCGGACAAGGATTTGAGAGCATCAAGGAAAAAGCCTAATTTTCTCCTAATGATGAATTAATGAATGATGAATTTGGATGAATACATAGAGAAGCATTGTAGTGACGAAGGTGAAGTGCTGCGATTTATAGAGCACGATACGAATGTGAATGTACTCAATCCTCATATGCTGGCTGGTAAAGTGGAGGGGCGCGTACTCTCTATGCTCAGTAAGATGATTAGACCTCGCCGTATCCTCGAATTAGGAACGTTTACCGGCTATTCGGCTCTATGCTTGGCAGAAGGGTTGGAGGCAGACGGAAAACTGATAACCATAGAGCATAACGATGAACAAGAGGATATCATTAGGCATAACTTCAGTTTCAGTCCTTCGGGCAAACAGATAGAACTCCGTATGGGAGACGCTTTGGAAACGTTGGCTCAGATGAAAGACCAAGAAGAGAAGTTTGATCTATGCTTTATTGATGCTGATAAAAGACAATATAGCGACTACTTAGAAGCGGTGCTCCCGCTGATGAAAGACGGAGGGTGGATATTGGCGGATAACACTTTGTGGGACGGACATGTGATAGACCCACAGTACGATAAAGATAAACAGACGCTCGGACTGAGAGCGTTTAACAATAAAGTGATAGCGGATGAAAGACTGAAAAGCGTAATGATTCCGCTTAGAGACGGATTAACAATTATACAAATATGGAAGAATTATTAGATGATTTGGATCGTAAGATCCTGAGCATTATCTCGCAAAATGCGAGAATGCCTTTTAAAGACGTGGCGGAAGCTTGCGGAGTAAGTCGCGCTGCTATTCATCAGCGCGTACAAAAAATGTTTGACAACGGAACGATTGTTGGTTCTGGGTATGTGGTTAATCCTAAGAAATTGGGGTATAACCTTTGTGCTTATGTTGGTATTATGCTTGATTCCGGTAGAGCGTATTATTCGGTAGTACAAGAGCTAAAGAATATTCCTGAGGTTACGGAAGCTGAGTTCACGTTAGGTGCATATGCTATGATGATTAAGTTATTTGCAAAGGACGACCAACACCTTATGCATCTGCTCAATGACCAGATTCTGGAGATTCCTCACGTTACCAATACCGAAACACTGACTATTCTTGATCAACAGTTTAGCCGTAATTTACCCATTTGATGCATAAACTATTCCTTATATTATTTGTCCTGCTTTACGTAGATGACGTTTATTTTTGGGTGGATAAGAAAGACCGTATAGCCCCGACTCAATATACAACCATTGTTCAAGAGGCTCATGCGGATACGATACCCCGCCTAATACAAAAAGACCAAATTGAGATTATCCATGCGCAAGACACTACTGTTACTGTCGTTGTTCATCGTAACTAATGCGATAGGACAAACCTTGGACTGCCAACGCCTTTCCGCCCGTGATATAGACGGAACGGCTCGTTATGTAGGTATGGCTGGGGCTATGACCGCCATTGGTGGAGACCCTTCCGCTGTACTGGATAACCCTGCCGGATTGAGCATTTATCGCCATTGGGAGTTTATGTTAGGACTCTCCGTAAGACCCGAAGTGAATACAGCTCTTAATGAGTCTAATAAATGGACACATACCCTCTTTGATGTTCCACAAGTAAGCGGTGTATTCTCTTTCGTTAATCCCTATTCGGATTACGGAGTGGTGGCAAATAATATAATGATTGGTTTCCAAAAAGTAAGAACCTACGACTCCAAATACCAAATACGGGGAAAAAACTATGGTCCGAAACATTCCCTAACAGGTTTAGCCGCTCAGCAAGTCTCTGGTAGAGGTATCACTGAAACGATGCTTGCGAACGAAGGGGATGTTAGTATTCCTTCTACACCTATATGGTATGAAAATGAAGACATAAGTTGGTTGAGCGGTATGATGTATCACACCTATCTCATTAATCCGGATAACCAAGGGGGGGATACATACCACTCCTTGCTATATGAGGATGAGTCTTATGATACCGATATAATTGTGGATGAATCGGGAAGTCATGATTCCTTCAATTTCAGCTATGGCATGAATGTAAGCAACCGCTTTTATTGGGGACTTGGACTGAATATAGACTGGCTGGATTTTCGCAAAGAAACGACTTATAAAGAGACTTTTGGTGCGGAAAACTTCACGATTCAAAGTTATTGGAGACAAAAAGGTATCGGCGTGAATGGAACGGTAGGTGTAATCTATCATCCAATACAGGCCTTCCGAATAGGAGCGTCTTATCAAACGCCCACTACTATGAAGATTGACCAAGAAGCAGACGGACAACTAATGAGCAACATAGAGATGCAAGACGAGACGGGCAAACAGCGTCAAATAGTAACGTTCACCAAGACAGCTCCTTACGCCGTGCGTTATACGGATACGAAGTTTACCACTCCGATGCGTTTCTCTGTGTCTCCTGCCGTGCAAATAGGCGAATATGGTCTCATTGCCTTTCAATATGACTTGAGTCACTGGAAGAATACGTTCGATATACACACCTTCAAAGTGGGCGTGGAAGCCGCTATTAACGGCAGTTTTCTGATTGAGGCAGGGTACGCGTATGAGTCCAATTTCTTAAAAGAACAACCGATTTATCAGCAGCCCGTTAATACCGTTCGTTTGGATACAGATTGGAAAAACATTTATAACTCACAATTTGCCTCCATTGGATTTGGTTATCACAACGATTGGGCGATAGTGCACGTTGCTTATCAATGTCGTTGGCAACGGAGTGACATATATGCCCACGAATTAGCTACTCCCGAAGGTTTACAGACGATGACGCATAATATCGTCTTCTCTTTTGGATGGCACTCACGATAAGTAATAAAAGAAATAAGAAGCGAGAAAAGAGAAACAAGAATATATGAAAAAAATTATTTTGACGGGAGACCGTCCAACAGGAAAACTGCACATTGGACATTATGTGGGTTCGCTGCGCAGAAGAGTAGAGTTGCAGAAATCAGGCGAATATGACGATATATTCATCATGATTGCTGACGCTCAAGCTTTGACCGATAATGCCGATAACCCGAATAAAATACGTCAAAACGTATTAGAGGTAGCATTAGATTACTTAGCTGCTGGCTTAGACCCAAAGAAATGCCACATCTTCATCCAGTCCCAAGTGCCGGAACTGACGGAGTTGGCTTTTTACTACATGAACCTCACCACCGTGAGTCGCGTACAACGTAACCCAACCGTTAAGACGGAGATTAAGATGCGTAATTTTGAAGCCGATATACCCGTGGGCTTCTTCTGCTATCCCATCTCGCAGGCTGCGGATATAACGCTCTTCCACGGAACGACCGTGCCTGTAGGCGAGGATCAAAAACCGATGATTGAACTGACCAACGAGATTGTGCGCCGCTTCAATAATACCTATGGAGTAACCCTCAATGAATGTCAAGTACATCTACCCGATAACGCTGCTTGCTTACGTCTGCCCGGTACGGACGGAAAAGCAAAGATGTCTAAGTCGTTGGGTAACTGCATCTATCTGGCGGATAGCGAGAAAGAACTGAAGAAGAAAGTGAACTCTATGTTCACTGATCCGCTTCACTTGGAAATAGCTCAACCCGGTCACTTGGAGGGTAATACCGTCTTTACCTACCTCGACGCGTTCGCTAAAGATGAGGATTTTGCTCGTTTCTTGCCCGACTATAAGAACTTAGACGAGATGAAAGCCCACTACACTAAGGGTGGGTTAGGGGACGGAACTTGCAAGAAGTTCCTCTTTGCCGTACTCAACGACCGTCTCACGCCTATCCGTGAACGTCGTCTGGAGTTGGAGAAAAACTTAGGTTATGTGCTCGATGTTCTGAAAGAAGGAACTGCCTTCGCACGTAAGGTGGGACAGGAGAACTTAGCAGCCGTAAGACATGCTATGAGAATCGATTATTTCGACGATCCTACCTTCTTAGACGAACAAATACAGCTTCGTAAGGCACAAAATGCATAAAAATGCAAGATAAATTTGCATATATAAAAAAAAAGCAGTACCTTTGCACGTCGATTTGAAAAACATATCCGAGAAGTACCACTTTGAGGATAGAGGAGGCATTTCGACGACGGGATGTTGCGCAGTTGGTAGCGCGTCTGGTTTGGGACCAGGAGGTCGCACGTTCGAGTCGTGTCATCCCGACATGAAAAAACACATTCTCGTTATATTTTTATTTATTATTAGTGTATCCGCTTGGACGCTTGCAGCGCCCAAGTCGGGTCACTACGTTAATCTGGACGGCAAGAGCGGCAAAACACTTTTTGACCAAGTATCAGTTATTGCCAATAAGGGTTATAACTCGTTGGGCTATAAAGACTTATGGATCGCATATGCTACGACGGATGTGGATGATAGCGGATACATTATAGATATGTACGGTGGATGTCAGTTTAAATTATATGCCAAGCAATGTGGCAATTATTCTGATGAATGTGACTGCTATAACCGCGAGCACTCAATTCCTAAATCGTGGTGGGGGGGTAGTGAGTCCGGCATAGGCTGCGACATCTTCCATATCGTACCTACAGATGGTAAGGTAAACAGCATGCGTAGCAATTATCCTTTTGGTGAAGTGAAGGATAAACGCAGTGCGACCTATAGTTATAACGGTAATTATTTAGGCACATCTTCTACCGAGTTCGGCAAAGCTATGAAGGTGTTTGAACCTAAAGATGAATACAAAGGTGATTTCGCACGTGGATATATGGGAACCATGATTAAGTGGAAACATTCTAATATGAAACAGAGTGAAGGGGGTGAGATGTTTACTTGCAACTATACCTCTACAGGCGGCTACGGATTCACACAATACTCTATTAAATTGCTCATGAAATGGCATCGTGAAGACCCTGTTTCCGATAAGGAGCGCAAGCGCAATGACGGTATCGAAAAGACGCAAGGTAACCGTAATCCGTTTATCGATTATCCCTATTTGGCAGAGTTCTTTTGGGGAGAAAAGAAGGATCAAAAATTAGAGTTTGACCACTTAGTATGCGCTTATGACGATGATTTTGGGCAGTATCCTAATGGCTGGAAAGAAGATCCTTCCGACATAGATGTTATCTATGCTCAGCCTGCGGACGAACCCTGTTTCGACTGCGGAAATAAGGTTATTATAGACGGCAAAATATATATCCGCCAAGGCGAACACCTGTATAATATAATGGGAGTGGTGGTACAATAACCCTCCACCATCCACGATCCATAATCCACAAAAGCCACGAAAGTGGCGCACAATCCACAATATGGACGACAAGAAGATTATTTTTTCCATGGTCGGAGTGAGTAAGAACTTCGGCCCGCAAAAACGTGTATTAAATAACATCTACCTCAGTTTCTTTTATGGGGCTAAGATTGGTATTATCGGTCTTAACGGTGCCGGTAAATCGACGCTTATGAAGATTATCGCTGGAGTGGAGAAAGAATACGAAGGCGAGGTTGTTTTCTCGCCCGGGTATAGTGTTGGTTACTTAGAGCAAGACCCTAAGCTTGACCCTAACAAAACCGTTCGCGAGTGCGTCCAAGAGGGCGTGCAACCCATCATGGATATGCTGCGCGAGTATGACGAGATCAATAATGCTTTTGCCGACCCCGAGGCTGATTACGATAAACTGTTAGCTCGTCAAGCTGAACTGCAAGATAAATTAGACGCTGCCGATGCGTGGAATATAGACACGCGTCTGGATAGAGCCATGGATGCCCTTCGTTGTCCGAATGACGATGCTTCCGTAACAACTCTTTCGGGTGGCGAATGCCGTCGAGTGGCTTTGTGCCGTCTGCTCTTACAACAACCCGACGTACTGCTTCTTGATGAGCCTACCAACCACCTCGATGCCGAGTCGATCGATTGGCTTGAACAGCACTTGCAGCAATACGCTGGAACGGTCATCTGTATTACGCACGACCGCTATTTCCTTGACCATGTAGCAGGTTGGATACTCGAATTAGACCGTGGGGAAGGTATTCCGTGGCGAGGCAATTACTCGTCTTGGTTGGAGCAGAAAACGACCCGTATGGCAATGGAGGAAAAACAAGCAAGCAAGCGTCGCAAGACCTTGGAGCGCGAGTTAGAGTGGGTGAGAATGGCTCCCAAAGCCCGCCAAGCGAAAGGTAAGGCCCGTTTGGCTGCGTATGACCGCATGATGAACGAGGAACAGAAGGAACGCGAGGAGAAACTCGAGATATTCATTCCTAATGGTCCGAGGTTAGGTAATAAGGTTATCAATGCCGAAGGCGTAGCTAAAGCCTTTGGCGACCGACTCCTCTTTGAAGATATGAACTTCATGTTGCCGCCGAATGGTATTGTAGGCGTTATCGGACCTAATGGTGCCGGTAAAACAACCCTTTTCCGAATGATTATGGGAATGGAACAACCTACTGCCGGCTCTTTTGCTGTGGGTGAAACGGTTAAAGTGGGCTATGTTGACCAAGTACACTCGAACATCGACCCCGAAAAGACCGTCTTCCAAACCATTACTAACGGAACCGAGTTCATCCGCGTAGGAGGCAAAGAGATTAACGCTCGCGCCTACTTGTCCCGCTTCAATTTTGCGGGAAGTGACCAAGAGAAGAAATGTGGTGTTCTCTCCGGTGGTGAACGCAACCGCTTACAACTGGCATTGACACTCAAATCGGAAGTTAATGTGCTCCTGCTCGATGAGCCGACGAACGATATAGATGTCAATACCCTCCGTGCCTTAGAGGAAGGACTGGAAAACTTTGCGGGCTGTGCCGTTGTTATCAGTCACGATAGGTGGTTCCTTGACCGTATCTGTACGCACATACTTGCTTATGAGGGGGATAGTAAAGTCTTTTGGTTTGAGGGGTCGTACTCCGATTACGAAGCCAATAAAAAGATGCGTTTAGGCGAGGACAGTGTTCGCCCCAAACGTATCCATTACAAGAAATTAGTTTAACTACTAAACACCAAACACCAAACGCTAATCACCAGACACCAAACACCAAACACCAAAAAAAATGCGATTTTGTCGAAAATCGCATTTTTTATTTGCATATATGCAAAAAAAAACGTATCTTTGCAGCGTTTTTGAAAAAATCATATTTAAATTATACAATTATGGCAAAGAAAAATTTTAAAAAAGAAGATGAGCAACTCCAGCAAGTGGACGAGGCTCTGAGTACCGCAGGTCAATGGTTTGAGAAAAATGGTAACCTCTTGTCATGGATCTTAATCGGAGTTATTATTGTCGTTTTAGGTGTAGTAGCATTGACTAATTATGTTATTAAACCTAAGGGTGTTGAAGCTGCCGATCAAAACGCTAAATGCGAAGCTTATTTCCTACAAGGAGATTATGCTAAGGCGCTGAATGGTGATGAAGATGAGTGCCTTGGTTTTGAGGCTGTAGCTAATCAGTATGGTTTGTACAAACAAGGTAAGTTGGCTACTCTTTACACCGGAATCTGCTACTTTGAATTAGGTGAGTATGATGAGGCTGCTAAGTTCCTTAAGAAGTTTAAAGCCAAAGACTTGACGATTAGTCCTGCTGCTGCTCAATTATTGGGCGACACCTATGTGGAGTTAGAAGAATATGCGAAGGCGGTTAAGGCTTTTGAGGCTGCTGCTAAGTCTGGTAATAAATTAATTGCTCCCATGAGCTTGAAGAAAGCCGGTATCGTTTACTTAGAGATGGGCAATAAGAAAGCCGCTAAGAAAGCTTTCACTACCATTAAGAACGATTTTGCTCTTTCTCAGGAGGCTTCTGATATTGACAAATATATCGCTATTTGCGAATAATGACTACCGATTTAAGTCAATATGACGAAACGATAATGCCTAACGCTGATGTGCTTGCACGTCAGCGCTATGCTATTATTGTGGCCGACTGGAATAAGGATATAACCTTTGCTTTGGCGGACGGTGCTATCAAAACGCTGCTTAAGCACGGGGTGAACGAGAACAATATCCTTGTTACTCATGTTCCGGGTACGGTCGAACTGACCTTTGCGGCTAAGCGTGTCATACAGCAGCATTATCCCTCCTTAGACGCTATTATTGTGATAGGTTGCGTTATTCAAGGTGAGACACCTCATTTCGACTACGTCTGCCAATCGGTGACGCAAGGAGTGACCGTGCTCAATATGGAAGGTAAGGTACCTGTTGTCTTTTCTGTTCTAACCACTCTCAATAAGCAGCAAGCCCTCGATCGTGCCGGAGGTAAACTGGGTAATAAAGGTGTCGAAGGTGCCGTAACAGCTATTCGTATGGCAAATTTATAACCGTCCACCATCCACAATCCACAATGAAAATATACAAATTTGGCGGTGCATCGGTGAAGAATGCGGAGCGCATTCATAACTTAGGTGAGATTGTTCGTCACGAGACGGACGATCTCATTATCGTTGTTTCTGCTATGGGTAAGACGACCAATGAATTAGAAGTCTTTACCCAAGCCTTAGCCGGAGACGACTGCTATCAAGGCGAAGCCTTTGATGAACTCTACGACCAAGTGGTGAGTTGCGGCGAACTCCAATCGTCACGCTTTATTAGTGCTTATCTCCAACATATTGGTATCGCTAATCAGTGGCTCGACATGACCTCTATTCTCCGTACCGACAACCACTTCCGTGCTGCAAAAGTGGATTTTGAAACAACCAAACAACTGCTCTCGCACGCTATGCAAGCGCATCCCGCGCATATCTATGTGACGCAAGGTTTTATCGGAGGTACAGCAGATGGCAAACGAACCACCCTCGGTAGGGAAGGGTCAGACTATACAGCGGCTATCTTAGCCAATCTGACGGATGCCGAATCCGTAACTTTATGGAAGGACGTGGCAGGTATTTATTCTGCGGACCCGCGTAAGGTGAAAGATGCTGTGCTGCTCACGGAGATTACCTATGATAAAGCTCGTGAATTGGCGCATAACGGGGCACAAATCATTCACCCCGAGACGGTAGGTCCGCTCATTGAGAAAAACATCCCCTTATATATACGTTCGTTTATACACCCTGAGCAACAGGGTACTGTAATAGGGAACTAATCTTATAACCATGAACACAACTATTTTTAAGCGGTTTTTCACTGCTGATTTTTGGAAAGAATTAGGTCTTTTGACGCTAAGTGTTATTAAAACGCAGAAGTTTTGGAAGGAACTAATCGGTATGACCATCGGTATGTTGGTTGGTGCCGCTGCCGTTTACTATTTCCTCCTGCCTTCACACATCATCGTAGGCTCTATATCGGGTCTCTCGTTGGTCATCAACACGGTGATAGGCGGTAATGCCGACACGTTGTCCTATATCGTGATGGCGATTAACGCTTTCTTGTTAGTGTTGGCTTTTATTCTTATTGGCAATGAGTTCGGTCTCAAAACTGTTTATACGGCGATGATATTAGGTCCTTTTATTCAAGTTTGGGACCGCATCTATCCTTATACAAACATGACGCACCGCATTTTAGCTAATCCTGATCCCGAGTTGTTAGACCAACTACAATTAGGACAAACGGTTCTGGATATACACGGCAATCCGTATATTTTAGATCGTGCCGGACATGTTTTGGAGCAAGTTAAAGATACCGTCATGTCTGCCGGTTTAGGCACGGGGGATGTGTGGTTTGACTTACTTTGCTTCGTTATCTGCCTATCTATCTGCCAGGCATTTGAGTTCCGCATGAACGCTTCTACCGGCGGCTTGGATATATTGGCTAAGATTATCAATAAGTTCCTACACTTCGATATAGGCGCTTCCGTTTCCATTGGTGGTGCTATCATCTGCTTATCGGCTTTCGCTATCAACGATTTCCGAATGGTGATGATTGGTCTTATTGGAACGTGGATTAACGGCTTAGTGGTGGACTATTTCACAACTTCACTTAATAAACGTAAACGCGTGTGCATCATCTCGCCTCAGTACGATACCATTCGTAAGTTTATTGTCAATGACCTGGTGCGTGGTTGCTCCATGTACGAAGTGACGGGTGGTTATTCGGGAGAAAAACAAATCGAGATTCAATCTCTTTTATCCACCGACGAATATGCTGCTTTGTGTAAGTTCTTGAATGAGAACGATCTGAAAGTCTTTATGACAGCAGGTAACTGCTCTGAGTTAAGCGGACAGTGGATCGTCCATCGCTCGCGCTTTGAGGAGAGTAGGGATAAGTACTACCAAAAAAGGCACGAATTCTTCGAGAAACTGCGTATCAATTATGAAACAAAGAACCCCGAGGCTAAGGCTCGCCGAGAAGAGTGGGAAGCACAGCATCCGGATTTCGTAGCGCGCAGAACCGAATGGTATAAGAAACATAATATACATATTGATTAAATATATGAAACCAACATTATTTATTTTAGCTGCCGGTATGGGCAGTCGTTATGGTGGACTTAAACAATTAGACGGTGTAGGTCCCAGCGGAGAGACGATTATGGATTATAGCGTCTTCGATGCCCTCAAAGCTGGATTTGGTAAGATTGTTTTTGTTATTCGTAAGGATTTTGAAAAAGACTTCCGTGAAATCGTTCTCCGTAAGTACGAAGATAAAATCCCTTGTGAAGTGTGCTTCCAGTCTTTGGATAAGATACCTGCAGGCTTTACTGTTCCTCAAGACCGTACCAAACCTTGGGGAACGAATCATGCTGTCATGATGGGACAAGAACTCATTAACGAGCCCTTTGGCGTTATCAATGCCGACGACTATTACGGACAAGAGTCCTTCCAAGTTTTAGCCGATTTCTTAAGGAGCGTTGAAAATAAACAAAACGAATATTGCATGGTGGGTTACCGCGTACAGAATACCCTTAGCGAGAACGGTACCGTCAATCGTGGTGTGTGCCAAATGGACGAAAAAGGTCTGCTTACCGATGTGGTAGAATGTACCAATATCGAGGAAATAGGCAAAGTCATTGTCTATAAGGACGAAAATGGTAAGGATGTCCAAATACCTCTTAATACGCCAGTTAGCATGAATATGTGGGGCTTTACACCCGAGTATTTCGAGTATTCAGAGGAGGCTTTCATCGCCTTCTTGAATCAGTTCGGAAAAGAGATGAAGAAAGAGATTTATATCCCGACGGTGGTTAATGACCTTATCAAAGCAGGTAAGGCTACGTGCCGTGTGCTGGACACGCCTTCGCATTGGTTTGGCGTAACGTATGCAGAAGACCGCCCACAAGTGGTTATGAAACTGAACGAGTTAGTGAAGAAAGGTGTTTACCCCGAAAAACTTTTCTAATTATGTCAAGAATATTAGTGACCGGTGGTACCGGCTATATAGGTTCACACACCGTTGTTGAACTGATGGCAAGCGGCTATGACGTAACAATTGTTGATAACCTCAGCAATTCCAATATCGAGGTGCTCAATGGTATTGAGGCCATCATGGGCAAGCGTCCAGACTTTGAGAACGTGGACTGCTTGGACTTCATGAATTTCAATGCAGTCTTTGATCGCTTTAAGGATATAGTGGGCGTTATCCACTTTGCTGCCAGTAAAGCAGTAGGTGAGAGCGTTCAAAAACCACTTCTGTATTACAACAACAACATTGGTTCGCTCGTTAATCTGCTCACTATTATGCAGCAACACGGCGTTAATAACCTCGTTTTCTCGTCCTCTTGTACTGTTTATGGTCAACCTGATTCCGAGCACTTGCCTGTGGATGAGACGGCTCCGCGTAAGACCGCTACCTCGCCTTATGGCAATACTAAACAGATCAATGAGGATATCATTTGTGACCAAGCTCATGCTGTGCCCGAACTGAATGCTACCATCTTGCGTTATTTCAATCCGATTGGAGCACATCCTACGGCACTGATTGGCGAACTGCCCAATGGCGTACCCAATAACTTACTGCCTTTTGTAACGCAAACGGCTGCCGGTATTCGCGAGAAACTGCGTGTGTTTGGAGATGACTATAACACTCCCGATGGTTCGTGTATTCGCGATTATATCTATGTCGTTGACTTGGCTAAAGCGCATGTCAAAGCTATTGACCGCATGCTGACCGTCAAAGACCGTGACCGTGTAGAGATTTTCAATCTCGGAACGGGTAGGGGACTGAGTGTCTTGGAGATTATCCGTCATTTTGAGTCCGCTACGGGGGTTAAGCTGAATTATGAGATTGTTGGTCGTCGTGAAGGCGATATAGAGCAAGTGTGGGCGAAAGCCGATAAGGCGAATAACGTCCTTGGTTGGAAAGCTGACACGCCTGTTGATGACGTTCTCCGCTCCGCTTGGAAATGGCAACAACGCTTAGGATAGGCTCGTATCTCGCTTCAACGAATAAAAAACAAAAAATTCCTATTGTCTTCGGATAATAGGAATTTTTTGAGTTGATACGACTATTTTTGTCGTTTACTTATTCAGTGCCAACGCTACATTCACTGCACAAGCAACGGTGCAACCTACCATAGGATTATTTCCTATACCGAGGAAGCCCATCATCTCAACGTGTGCCGGAACGGAACTTGAACCTGCGAACTGAGCGTCACTATGCATACGGCCCATCGTATCGGTCATACCATAAGAAGCGGGACCGGCAGCCATGTTATCGGGGTGCAACGTACGACCTGTACCGCCACCGGAAGCTACGCTGAAGTACGGTTTACCGGCAAGGATACGCTCTTTCTTATAGGTACCTGCTACGGGGTGTTGGAAGCGGGTGGGGTTGGTGGAGTTACCGGTGATGGATACATCCACGTTCTCGTGCCACAGGATAGCTACACCTTCACGTACATCGTCTGCACCATAGCAGTTGACCTTAGCGCGAGGACCATTGCTGTAAGCCTTGGTCTTAACCACGTTCAGCTTGCCGGTGAAGTAATCGAACTCCGTTTGAACATAGGTGAAACCGTTGATACGGCTGATAATCATAGCAGCGTCTTTTCCCAGACCATCAAGGATGATACGAAGCGGTTTTTGACGAACCTTATTCGCCATCTCTGCAATCTTAATAGCACCTTCGGCGGCTGCGAAACTCTCGTGACCGGCAAGGAAAGCGAAGCACTCGGTCTCCTCACGGAGCAGGCGGGCGGCCAAGTTACCGTGACCAATACCTACCTTACGGTCATCGGCTACAGAACCGGGGATACAGAACGCTTGCAGACCGATACCGATAGCCTCGGCAGCGTCAGCGGCGTTCTTGCAGCCTTTCTTCAGGGCAATAGCGGAACCTACAACATAAGCCCACTTGGCGTTCTCAAAGCAGATACGCTGTGTCTCTTCGCAAGTGATATACGGGTCGAGACCGTATTGCTCGCAAATCTCGTTGGCTTCTTCTATACTCTTAATGCCGTTGGCATTTAATGCGGCGAGAATCTGTTTCTCGCGGCGGTCTTGCGACTCAAATTGTACTGGACGAATCATAACTTACTCCTTTCTTGGGTCAATAGATTTAACGGCACCTTGCTCTACGGTCGTGCGACCATACGTTCCGGTCACTTGTTTCAATGCCTCGTCAGCAGGCACACCTTTCTTAATAGCGTCCATGAACTTGCCCATATGAACATATTCATAACCGCAGATCTCGTTATCCTCATCCAAGTACTCCTTGGTGATATAACCTTCGGTCAGTTGGAGGTAACGCGGACCCTTCACCTTAGTGGAGTAGAGCGTACCTACTTGCGATACAAGACCCTTACCGAGGTCTTCCAAACCGGCACCAATCGTCAAACCGCCCTCCGAGAAAGCGGATTGGGTACGACCGTAAACGATCTGCAAGAAGAGTTCACGCATAGCGGTGTTGATAGCGTCGCAAACGAGGTCAGTATTGAGGGCCTCAAGCAACGTCTTACCCGGCAGAATCTCAGCAGCCATAGCGGCACTGTGGGTCATACCCGAGCAACCGATGGTCTCAACGAGAGCTTCTTCGATAATACCGTCTTTAACGTTCAAACTCAGTTTGCACGCGCCTTGTTGAGGAGCGCACCAACCAATACCGTGGGTCATGCCCGAGATGTCTTTAATCTCTTTGGCTTTTACCCACTTACCCTCTTCGGGTATAGGAGCCGGTCCATGATGAGGACCTTTGGCTACAGAACACATGTTCTGCACTTCCTTTGAGTAAATCATTGTTGTATAAATATTAATTATGTTTGATGTTTCCTAATCGCGCTTCTATATAACTAACTTATGGTTGTTATTTTTTCATTTTGTTTTCGACAACTCGAAAAACTGGCTGCAAAGATACTCTTTTTTTTTCACATGGACAAATATTTTTGTGATTTTGTTTATTTAATAGTGTATTTTACGTCAAAATTGCAAATAGGAAACTAGTTAGTCCGACTATGCACATTAAAATACTAGCAGCGGTTTCTAAATCCGGGCGTTCGAGACCTAACCAATCTGCGATTTTGTCAGCGATGGGCCAGATTATGAAAAGAAGCATAGTTAATATTCCCAACAAGAGAGGAAGAGAAATACCGACATTCACCAACGAAAGGCCCAACCCAAAAATATAAGATATTAAGAGGATAAGAAGAGGTATGGTGATAAACGCGAATGAAAAATATAACAAAACCCGTTTTGCTATGCGTCGTTCCTTGAGACTTTCGATCTTGATTATCTGTTCTAAATAATCGTTAGATGACAATAGCAATTTTTTATGCGTCTTGATTTTTCTTGTCTTACGTTTGTTGTCAATTGGGTGTGATGCTTCCATTTTCTACTATGAATATTTTTGCGTTAACATCCGGCTGAATGATATCGGTCAGGTGTTGACGATTGGTATCCGTGATAAAGATTTGACCAAACCGATTGCTGTTCACGAGTTGAATGATACGTTGTACCCGTTCGCTATCCAGTTTGTCAAAGATGTCATCCAACAATAAAATCGGCTTGCCTAAATGTATGGCTTGTGCCAGTTTCATAGATAAAAGGAATGTCTTTTGCTGCCCTTGACTGCCGACTCGTTTGAGCGGATAGCCGTCAAGCAGCATTTCCAATTCGTCCTTGTGTATGCCCTGACTGGTCCAACCGAGGATGAGATCCCGAGCCCGGGTTTGCCGATAAGCAGTCGCTATGTCGCGATTTTGCAACTGACTGATATAATGCAAACTCACCTGTTCTCGCCCGTCGCTCAGTTCGTTGTACAACGCTTGAAAGACGGGTATAAACTCCGTCACAAACTGAGTGCGCTCCTCATATATCGCTTGCGCAAGGGGAGCCATCTGCATCTCCAATATTTCTAATAGGTCTTCACCTCTGTTCTTTTCCTCCGTTTCCTCCAAGTCCTTAAGAAGTGCATTCCGCTGCTTGAGCAGTGCATTGTATTTCGTCAACCGCTCCAGATATATCTTGTTGTATTGTGCAATAACGGTATCCAAGAAACGGCGTCGCTCGTCACTGCCTTCCGCAATGAGTCCGTTGTCTTCCGGACTGATTAGCACGAGCGGAATAAGTCCGATGTGGTCGATAAGCCGCTTATAATCCTTCGTCCCTCGCCGAAACTGCTTCTTCACGCCCCGTTTTAATCCGCACATCACGTCCAAACTTTCTTGTTCGGATTGCCTCTCAACCCTACCTTCTGCATGCTCAACGGTTTCGTATTTCCCTCGTACAAAACACAAATCCTCTCCATGCATAATCGCCTGACTGTCAATCGGCGAGAAGGCGGACTTGGTGAAGGAGAGTAGGTAGATAGCGTCCAGAAGGTTTGTCTTGCCTTGACCGTTCAACCCAACGAAACAGTTCAGTTTATCCGAGAAAGCGATTGCCGCATCGCGGATATTCTTGTAATTCAATATGCTCAGTTCCCTTAAAATCATCGTGTAGGGTGCATTTTTACCGTACATCACGAAAAAATCGTTGCAAAATTACAACTTTTTTTTCATATATGCAAAAAAAAGTGTATCTTTGCAGAAAATTTTTAAACTATGGCAAAAATATTAGTGGTAGATGATGAGCGGGCGATTAGGAATACGCTCAAAGAGATTTTAGAGTTTGAGGGCTATACCGTGGACCTCGCCGAAGACGGCAAACAAGGGGTTGCTAAAGCCCTCACGAACGAGTTTGACCTTATCTATTCGGACGTCAAGATGCCCGAGTTGGACGGTCTTGACCTGTTGGACGCCACTCGTGATAAGATTAAGGCACCCGTGGTGCTTATCTCCGGTCATGGAAACATAGAGACGGCGGTAGAAGCCATTAAGAAAGGGGCGTGGGACTTTATTGAGAAACCGCTTGACCTCAATCGCTTGTTGGTTACGACGAAGAACGCCCTTGACCATCAGTCTCTGACCGCCGAATTAGGACAAACCAAAGAACAAGTCCAGACCCTTAAAAAGAAGGTTAACCAGAAATATCAAATGATAGGTGAGTCGCGGGCTTGCGCGCACATACGCGAAATAATAAATAAGGTGGCACCCACCGATGCCCGCGTGCTCATTACCGGTGATAACGGTACAGGTAAGGAGATTGTGGCGAAGATGCTTCATGAGCAATCGACCCGTAAGGACAAGGTGATGGTGGAGGTTAACTGCGCTGCTATTCCGTCCGAACTGATTGAGAGTGAACTCTTCGGGCATATGAAGGGTTCGTTTACGGGGGCAGTGAAAGACAGAGCCGGTAAGTTTGAGCAAGCCGATGGCGGTACGCTTTTCTTAGACGAGATAGGCGATATGTCGCTTGCGGCACAAACAAAAGTGTTACGCGCTTTGCAAGAGAGTGAAGTGACGAGGGTAGGGTCGGATAAACCGATTAAGGTCGATGTGCGCGTGATTGCGGCTACGAATAAGGATCTGCGCAAGGAGATAGAAGAAGGGCATTTCCGTGAGGACTTATATCACCGCCTCAATGTGATACCTATTCATGTACCCTCGCTGGATGAGCGAAAAGAGGACATACCGTTGCTGGTGGATTACTTTGCCAAGCAAGTCTGTGACGAACAGCGCATTGCGGTTAAGATGTTTGATAAAGAAGCGGTCAAAGCCTTGCAGAATCGCACATGGAAAGGTAACATCCGCGAACTGAGAAACGTGGTGGAGCGTCTTATTATTTTGTCGGGTTCGACAATAACCAAGGAGGATGTGGCACTATTTTGTTAAAAAAGCAAAATAAATTTGTATATATCAAAAAAAAGTTGTAATTTTGCAGCCAGTTTTTCGAGATGTCGAAAACAAAATAGAGAAATAACAACCATAAGTTAGTTATATAGAAGTCCGAAAAGATATTGAGTTCAAACTCATTATGTTAACCCAATTTATTTACTCAAAAAAACTATTTTTTTATGAAAAAGTTCTTTACTTTTGTTCTTGTAGCGATGGCAGCCATGGCAGTCCACGCAAAAGAAATTGTTATGCAGTTTGATGATGCTGCTGCCATTCAAAGTTATGGCATCGACCTTCCTGCTGCAGGTGCAGGTACAAATTTATCAAGTATTCCCTTTGAAGTAGATGGTATTACTTTCTCTTGTGTAAAGAATGGTAGTAATGACACTCGTATTTGGAATAGCAGTGGTAAGTACAACTTGCGCACGTACACAAAAAACACCATTACATTGACTTCTGATGGTGAAAATATTGCCGGTATAGACGTTGTCGGATCCGGTACGTTTGCTGAATTAACCAATGGCTCATGGGTTGGTGATGCTAAGTCTGTAACACTTACATGTACTTCAAATGCACAAATTACACAAATTACCATTTATACCGGTCAGGCTCCAGTTGTAAAAATTGACACGCTCAATGTAGGTGAGATGATTGCTTTGATTGATGCTGCTCCTAACAAAAAACTCGCTAAGAAGGCTTACGTTATTGGTCGTGTAGGTGGCTTATACGCTGGCGGTATTTCTCAATATGGTAACATCAACGTTTGGTTAGGCGACATCCGTACTGCTAATGCTACTGATACCATTGAGGCTTATTGTATGTTGAGTTATGATGGCGTTAAGTACACAGATGAAGCTGAGATTCAATTCGGTGAGGGAGACACCATTGTTGTTTATAGTTCTTCTTGGGAATACTACTCTGATGATAAGAATCAACAATACGAAGCTTCCAAAGGTTGCTACTTAGCAGAGGTTGTTGGCGAAGGTCATCCGAAACCCATTGAGTATGAGGTTATCAATGTAGCTCAAGCCGTTGAAATCGGTACTGCTTTGGAAGATAATACGTCCACAAAAGATAAATATGCTGTTCGTGGTTATGTCGTTTCTTCTTATGATTTTGATACCGAGCACAGCAACCAAACGTTCTATATGAGCGATGAGAAGACGGGTTATGGTCCTCTCTGCGCTAAATATACGACCGGTGATGTTGTGGCTACTATCACGAAGGAAAGCACCGTAACGGGTGATTACGTTGAGGTAGTTGGTCAAATCGAGAAATACAACGGTAACATCCAAATCCTCCGTGGTGTTTGCAAGATTCTGTCTCACTCCGATATCGTTCCTGTTAAGGTTGCCAATAAGGCTGCTAAATATTTCGATGGCAAACAAGTTGTCTTCGAGGTTAACGGTGTACAATATAACGTTTTAGGTAATATCGTAAAATAATGAAAAAGATTCTTTCATTGATTATGGCATTGACTCTCGTAATGGGAGTCAATGCTTCATTTTCGCCTTTGATGAAGAAGGCTGTGAAGAACGCTCCCCGCTTGGAGCAAGTACAAAAACAAACGGTTGCTCAACCTGCTACCGTTAAGCATGCCCCCAAGCACTTGCGCCACATTGACCGCAATGTGATTCGTAAGGCTCCGATGGCTTCTCAAACGGTTATCTTCGCCCCGGTTGACTTCGTAGATAAGGGGACATCGAGTACGGGTAGTGCCATCTCTGTTACCAAAGAGGGCGTGATGGTTGCTACCGACAAAGGCTATGGCAGTCGTAAATATGAAGAAGGTGTACCGAAAGAACAGCAAGTACCCGAAGCGCTGCGCGTATATTCCGATGGTGAATTGACGATTTCGGCTACTTCTACTATCACAAAGATTGAGTTCCAGGTAACGGAAAGCAAATACGATGGTGGTTTAAGCAGTTCTTACACGCCGAATGCCACTTCGTGGACGGAGACGATGTCCAAGCAAGCGCGTATCACAGCTATTACGGTTACACTTGGCGAAGGCGGTGATACACCTCCCACTCCTCCCACACCAAGTGTAGATGTAGAGATTACCGCTCTGAACTATGTTGACGCTATTTACTACGATGGCTTCTGGGATTTCGATTTCTACAATGATTACAACTACGAAGAGTATTACTATATTTATCCTGAGCTTTATTATCAGGCTAACGAAGAGGCTACCTCTGGGACTTCTATTGTAGGTACATGGACGCTGTATTGGGGTGGATATTGGAAGTCTGCTAATGACTCCGTTATGGCAGACGAAGAAAATCCTGTTGGCAGTTTAACCGTTACTTGTGTAGAGCAAGGTATCTATAATTTTGTAGGTTCATTTGTTGGCACCGACGGTAATACTTATACTTGGACGATGAATAATGTAGAAGTTTATGCTTATGATGGTGAAACTTACGAAGACATCACCCTCACCGATGGCGGTGACGGACCAACGCCCGTAGGTGATACCACGTTCTTGCCCTCTTTAGATGCTTTTGAATTTGCATATTATGCTTCGTACAGCGAAGAGGGTGCTTATAACTATTCGTTAACTCTCTATAACTCGCAGAGCGAAGAGTATGTTCCTCAAGTGACCTTCGATATCTACACGGAAGTGAAGGACGAAGTAACCGGTAATTTCACGGTTGAGGGCGGTAACTTAGGTGTAGAATATAGTGCTTTCTTCCCTACGGCAGATAGCGAGGGTGAGTATCTCTCGGACGCTTCCGTTAAGGTATCGGAAGGTGAAGGCGATAACCTCATCATCGAGGGTGTCTTCACTACGGAGGCAGGTTTGACCTACAGTTTCTCTGTTACCGGTGAACCCTTCATTTATGACGCAGAGCACCCCTATGAACCTACAGAAGCTAAGACCTTCAACTTGACGGCTATCGGTGGAGAGGTTGATGAGACGTATTTTGCCGAGTATGGTCTTGTTTATTACTACTTAGAGATGGAGGATGGATCGTTAGTTGGTCTGACTTATCGCACCGTCAATGGTACTCAACCTATAGGCACATTTGCTATTTCGGACGAAGAAGGTGCAGATGCCTTCTTAACCGGAATGGACTTCTACAGCTATCCTGATGGTAGTTACTATGAGACTGTAAATGGTGATGTTTATTACTTTGTTTCCGGTTCGGTTACCTTGACACCCGACGAAATGGGTAACACCACTATCACCGTTAATGCTACTTCCTTCTATGGTTCGACCTTCACGGTAACGGGAGTTATCGGCGGCAAGCAACCCAGTGGTGACCACACGATTGTGATTGCTGATTACGCTGCTGTTTCCTTCACCACGTTAGATGGCGCTTATACCGTTTTAGCCGAGAAAGCCGGTGCTTCCAATGATCCTGCCTATAATGCCAACAGCGAAGATTTGCGTGTTTATGCCAAGGGACAATTGACATTGACCAAGAACACCAAGGACGGTCCGATGACGAAGATTGTCTTCTGCATCTCGGATAAGGGCTTGGCTCGTCAAGCAGAGATAGCCGTTTCGACGGGCGAAATCACTTCGTACGACATGACGAACGCACTCGTAACTTGGGAAGGTGAGGCTTCTGAGGTTGTCTTCACGGTAGGCGAGAAAGCCACCTATGGTTCGGACGGCGCAACGAAAGCCGGTCAGTTTGACTTCACAGCTATTGATATTGAGAGCGGTGACTATTCCGCTTTGGATAACGTCAATGCCGAAACTAAAGCCGTTAAGACGATGGTCAATGGTCAACTCATTATCAAGGCTAACGGCGTACGCTACAATGTTCTTGGAACGAAGTTCTAAGAGAGAAGGTTGTATTTCGAATTGAAAGATAAGAGAAAGGTGCTGATTTAGGCACCTTTCTCTTGTTTTTTTGCAAATATATTTGCACATATCAAAAAAAAGTAGTATCTTTGCAACCACAAATGGGTTTTACCCAATATATAAATAATTAATCCAAATAACATTTAGTATGAAAAAGATTTTATTTTTGTTAGTCTCTTTTGTATGCTCGTTGTCGCTTTCTGCTGCGATACCTGCTCAAAAAGCACAATTGACTAAGCCAGGATTAGTGGCTCCTACGTTTACTAAATCCAATGAAGTGCAGAAAATTCACGCTCAAAAGATTGCTGATCACAAGAAAGCAATCGAAGCCGCTAAAGCCCAAAAACAGGCTCAAGCACCCAAGAAAGTAGTATTAACCGATCCTGACACCGTGTTCGTCACCATTGACGAGATCGCGGTTGAAAACTACGGTTCTAATGATTATCCTAACTACCTGTTTATGCTCTATGGTGTAGATGCCAATGGCAGTGACGACTATTACGTAGCACTTGACTGCTATCCTACTGTCAATGAGTACGTAGGCATCAACGTAAACACAGAGTATGATGAGAACTATATGCAGACTTTAGGTTCCTACTACTACTCGGCAGTTAATAATTTGACTACTAATGATGGCTTCTGGTTAAATGACCCTATCGACGATGACCCTACTTCCGTTAGTACTTTCTACGCAGACACTATCTCAGCCGGACTGTGGAAAGTAGAGGGTACTTTCATCTGCGAGAATGACGTAGTTTATGTTGTGAAAGGGGAGAATATCGCATTCAACCACCCTTCGAAGATAGCTGCTCGACCCACGCAAGTGCAAAGTGCGGACTACGGAACGGACATTTGGTTCCAATTCTTTGAAGAAATCGAAGGTGGCGTTAATGCCTATACACTCGATGTGCTGGTTGATGGTGCATTAGAGAACGGAAAGACCTATTCTTACAATGATTCTGTTCAAGAGATTGATCTCGGGTATTCCTACGTATATTTCTCTAAGACGAAAGAAGCTCTCATGATCACCGAGGCAGTATTCAAACCATCCTTGGATGAACAAGGCAATCTCACAGCTGCTTCGTTCTGGTTGACAACCGATTTAGGTGACGAGATTCTTGGTCTTTACAAGAAACCCGCCGTTCCACAATCCTATACGGACGTTAATCTTACTGCCAACTTTGTTGACGTGTACGATTTCACCGCAACGGATGGTATCTTCCAATTCTTAGGCGTTAGCGAAGACGGGCAATGGAACTTGTCCATCGCCGCTGAGGGACAAACACTCATCGGAGAACACCCCAACGTGCTTGCCGATTTCAGTTATATTGGTCTCAATAATCTAACGATTGATTTCGTTAAGGATGTCGTTGAGATTAAGAACGTGAAGGTCGTAGATGCCGGAAAGAGTTCGAAGCCTACGATTACCGGTCCGCAATACACTTGCACCGCTGACTTCTACTGCTACGACGGTAATTGCTATCACCTGACCCTAAATCGTATCGCTCCTGAGGTGGCAAGCCAACACAACTTTAAGGGTTACAACATGAAGCAAACAATCGATGAGATGACCGGATTGCAAGTCTTCTACTCGCACGACAGTAAATATGAAATCGCTATCGGTATTTCCGAATTGGATGCACAAGGTTATGCAAAGGGTGATATTCAAGCTTCTGTTTACAATCTCAACGATGATGAAGATGCTGCTGTCTATTCGATTGCTGGTGTTCAAATCGTATTTGAGAATAATACTACCAAACTGTACGCTATGATTCTGCTCAAAAACGGCGAACTGGTGAATATCATCATGAACTCTACTCCGCTCGATCCGACCGCAGAGGACATCATCTTAGATGTTAATCCGGCTACCAGTCAACTCCGCAGGACCGAAACA
>JAZLMS010000035.1:0-54466 GCA_045598805.1 Paludibacteraceae bacterium
AGGTTTTGTGTTATGTTTATTAATGTAAGGAGGAACTATTATGTCAAGAATTGGTAAATTACCTATAGCTATTCCTGCAGGCGTAACCGTAACCGTTAGCCCGGAAAACGTAGTGACCGTAAAAGGTCCTAAAGGAGAACTCACTCAAGCCGTTGATCCTATCATCACGGTAAGTCTTGGGGATGGTGTATGCCACGTTACTCGTCCTAACGACGAAAAAGAGAGCCGTGCTAAACACGGTCTGTATCGTGCATTAATCCACAATATGGTATTTGGCGTAAGCGAGGGCTACAAAGCAGCTTTGGAACTCGTCGGCGTTGGTTACCGTGTTGAGAACAATGGAAATATCCTGAACTTCTCACTTGGTTATACGCACCCCATCTACATGCAACTTCCTAAAGAGGTTAAAGTAGAAACCAAACAGGAGCGTAACCAAAACCCGTTCGTATTCTTGGAGTGCGCTGATAAGCAATTACTTGGTCAAGTTTGCGCTAAGATTCGCTCGTTCCGTAAGCCCGAACCGTACAAAGGTAAAGGTATTCGTTTCCAAGGTGAAGTTGTTCGTCGTAAGGCTGGTAAGTCGGCTGGTAAATAAAGAAAGGAATTAAGTTATGATTAAGAAAATTGCAAGAAGGCTGAAAATTAAAGCCGCTATTCGTACCAAAGTATCGGGTACTGCTGAGCAACCGCGTCTGACTGTGTTCCGTTCGAATGCCCAGATTTACGCTCAAGTGATTGATGACCTTAGCGGAAAGACGCTCGCAAGCGCCGGTTCGTTGGCTATCAAAGATAAGATGACCAAGACCGAGAAGGCCGTATTGGTAGGTAAACAAATTGCTGAAGCTGCTAAACAAGCAGGTGTAGAGGCAGTTGTATTTGACCGTAACGGCTATCTCTATCATGGTCGAGTTAAAGCATTAGCAGACGCTGCTCGCGAGGCAGGTCTTAAATTCTAAAACAATTGATTGGTATGAATCGAGTTAAATCAACACAAGACCTGGAGCTCAAGGAGCGCCTGGTTGCCGTTAACCGCGTGACGAAAGTTACGAAAGGTGGACGTACATTCACGTTTGCAGCCATCGTTGTTGTAGGTAATGAGGCTGGCATCGTAGGCTATGGTTTAGGTAAAGCCGGTGAAGTCACCGCTGCTATTGCCAAAGGTACCGAAGCTGCTAAGAAAAATCTCATTCAAGTTCCCGTACTCAAGGGTACTGTTCCTCACGAGCAACTGGCTAAGTTCGGCGGAGCTCTCGTTTATCTCCAACCCGCTACTCACGGTACCGGTGTAAAGGCCGGTGGTGCTATGCGTGCCGTTTTGGAGAGCGTAGGTGTTACAGACGTGCTGGCTAAGGCCAAAGGTTCTTCGAACCCTCACAACTTAGTAAAAGCTACCATTGAGGCTCTGTCTCAAATGCGTGACGCTCGTATGGTTGCCGCTAACCGCGGTGTAAGTTTGAGTACTGTGTTTAACGGATAAAAAGTGAAAGACTATGGCAAAGATTAAAATTCAACAAGTTCGTAGTACTATTAAGAGTACGAAGAATCAAAAACTCGTCATGCAGGCTTTAGGTCTGAAGAAGATGAACGCCATTGTTGAGCACGAAGCTGTTCCGTCTATTCTTGGAATGGTTGAGAAAGTTAAACACTTGGTAAAAGTTATTGATTAACAATTTAAAAAACGAAGCATTATGGAATTAAATAATTTAACTCCGGCTGCCGGTTCAGTTAAGTCTTGCAAACGCATCGGTCGTGGTGCCGGTTCGGGCAAGGGTGGAACTTCTACTCGTGGTAGCAAAGGTGCACAATCTCGTTCGGGTTACTCGAAGAAGATTGGTTTCGAAGGTGGTCAGATGCCTATGCAGCGTCGTCTGCCTAAGTTCGGTTTCAAAAACATTAACCGCGTTGAGTACAAAGCCATCAACCTTCATGTTCTGCAACAAATTGCTGAACTGAAGAAGGTTGAGAAGATCGGTTTAAACGAACTTCATGAGGCTGGATTTACAAAGAAAAGCGCTTTGGTTAAGATTTTAGGAACCGGTACCCTAACTGCTAAACTGACCGTAGAAGCCAACGCTTTCTCCAAGAAAGCTGAAGAGGCTATCACAGCGGTAGGCGGAACCATCGTAAAACTCTAAGATTATGCGTAAATTTATTGAAACAATTAAGAATATCTGGAAAATCGAAGATCTTCGAAATCGTTTATTGACCACGCTTTTGTTCGTGCTCATCTACCGTTTCGGATCCTTCATTGTTCTGCCCGGTATTGATCCTGACGCACTCGGAGCTCTTCATGGACAAACGGCAGGTGGCTTGATGGCTCTGCTTGATATGTTCTCCGGTGGAGCATTCTCCAATGCCTCTATTTTTGCATTAGGAATCATGCCCTATATCTCTGCATCCATCGTAGTGCAACTGCTCACGATTGCAGTACCCTACTTCCAAAAGATGCAGAAAGAAGGAGAGTCCGGTCGTCAGAAAATGAACCAGATAACCCGTTACTTAACGGTGGCCATTCTCTTGTTCCAAGGTCCGAGTTACCTCGTTAACTTGAATGTACAGATGCACCAAGCCGGTCAATCGTTAGCCATTGGTTTTGATTCTTGGCCAGCTATTGGTTTCACAGTATCCTCGACAATCATTTTATGTGCGGGCTCTATGTTCGTCATGTGGTTGGGTGAGCGTATTACCGATCGTGGTGTGGGTAATGGTATATCCTTTATTATCTTGATAGGTATTATTGCTCGTCTTCCGGGGGCATTGGTACAAGAGTTTACCTCTCGTTTAACCGGAGCTACCGGCGGTTTGTTCTTCTTCATTGGTGAGGTTATCGCTCTGCTCTTTGTTCTCGCTTTTGCTATTTTGTTGGTTCAAGGAACTCGTAAAATTCCTGTACAATATGCAAAGCGTGTGATTGGAAATAAGCAATATGGTGGTGTGCGTCAATACATCCCGTTAAAGGTGAATGCTGCTAATGTGATGCCTATCATTTTCGCACAAGCTATCATGTTTATTCCGATTGCATTTATGAGTTTCAATACAGATGGTTCGAGTTGGTTTGCACGTACATTTATGAATAATGATAGTTTGGGTTATAATATCGTGTTTGCGTTACTTATCATCCTCTTCACGTTCTTCTACACGGCTGTTATTATCAATCCCGTACAAATGGCAGAGAACTTAAAACTCAACAACGGTTTCATTCCCGGCGTTAAACCCGGTAAGAAAACCGCAGAGTATATTGATAACATCATGGATCGCATCACGTGGCCTGGTTCGCTATTATTAGCCGTTATTGCCGTACTGCCTGCTATTGCTCGTCTTTTCAACGTAAGTATGGGCTTCGCGCAGTTCTTTGGCGGAACGAGTTTGCTGATTATGGTGGGTGTTATCTTAGATACGCTGCAACAAATCGAGTCTCACCTATTGATGCGTCACTATGACGGCTTCTTTGAAGGCGGTATGCGCATTAAGGGTCGCTCGGGTGCAATGGCTTACTAATTGAATTATGGTCTTTCTAAAGACAGATGAAGAGGTAGAGCTCTTGCGAGCAGCCAATCGTCTCTTGGGCATGGCTTATGGCGAAGTAGCCAAAGCCATTGTCCCGGGGGTGACGACTTGGGAATTGGATAAGATAGCTCACGACTTTATTTGTGATCATGGAGGCATCCCCTCGTGCTTGGGTTATGAAGGTTATCCTGCCACGCTTTGTACTTCGGTTAATGAGCAGGTTGTTCATGGCGTTCCAAGCAAGGACGTGGTCTTAAAAGACGGCGATATAGTCTCGGTTGACGGATGTGTTTTGCTTAACGGCTTTCATGCTGATTCGGCTTACACTTTTCCTGTCGGAGAGGTGAGTGAGGAGGTGCTTAAGCTCATGCGTACAACGAAAGAGTGCTTAATGCTCGGTGTAGAACAGGCCGTGACGGGTCATCGCTTAGGTGATATCAGTTATGCGATACAAAATCATGCTGAAAGCACCGGATACAATGTAGTTCGCGAATTTGTCGGTCATGGTATCGGACGCGAGATGCATGAGGATCCTGAAGTATGCAACTATGGTAAAAGAGGAAATGGGATTGTTTTAAAATCCGGTATGACCCTCGCTATTGAGCCCATGGTTATGATGGGACGACGTAATGTAATCATTGAAGATGATGGATGGACTGCCCGTGCAGCGGATCGCAAACCGGCTGCTCATTATGAGTATAGCGTGTGCGTGAGAAACGGCAAGGCTGATATCCTATCCACGTTTGATTACATTAAGGAAGTTCTAAAAGAAAGATTTATTTAACAATAACCACTAAGCAATAAGCATTAATCACAAGCATTAGTCAATACTACTTATGGCAAAACAAGATTCAATTGAAGTTGATGGCACTATCACGGAGGCCTTGTCCAACGCGATGTTCCGAGTACAGCTCGAGAGTGGTCATGTCATTACGGCTCACATCTCAGGAAAGATGCGTATGCACTACATTAAGATTTTACCGGGTGACCGTGTAAAAGTAGAGATGAGTCCGTATGATTTGACAAAAGGAAGAATTAGTTTCCGATATAAATAAAATACTTATTACTATGAAGGTAAAAGCATCTATTAAGAAGCGCAATGCGGATTGCAAGATTGTGCGCCGCAAAGGTAAGCTTTATGTAATTAACAAAAAAGAGCCCAAAATGAAAATGCGTCAGGGCTAAGAAGGAACGCATAAGTATTAACAAATTAATTAAATAGAAAAATGGCTATAAGAATTGTCGGTGTAGATCTGCCGCAAAACAAGTGCGGTGAAGTCGGATTGACTTACATCTACGGATTAGGTCGTTCAAGCGCAAAGAAGATCCTGGCAGAAGCAGGCGTTGACCCAAGCATCAAGGTACAGGATTGGACGGATGACCAAGCAGCTAAGATTCGTGAGATCATTGGTGCCAAGTATAAGGTAGAAGGTGACCTCCGTTCTGAGACTCAACTCAACATCAAACGTTTGATGGATATCGGTTGTTACCGTGGTGTTCGTCATCGTCTTGGCTTACCCGTTCGCGGTCAGTCGACGAAGAACAACGCTCGTACGCGCAAAGGTAAAAAGAAAACTGTTGCTAATAAGAAGAAGGCAACGAAGTAATCAACCCATTAGGAGTTTAACTCTTAATATAAACATCAAACAACTATGGCAAAGAAAACAGTTGCAGCTAAGAAGCGCGTTGTAAAGATTGACGGTGTTGGTCAACTCCACGTAATGTCTTCTTTCAACAATGTTATTGTAACAATGGCTAATGCTGATGGTCAAGTTATTTCTTGGTCTTCGGCTGGCAAAATGGGCTTCCGTGGCTCTAAAAAGAATACTCCCTATGCCGCTCAAATGGCAGCACAGGATTGCGGCAAGGTTGCTTTCGACCTTGGCCTTCGCAAAGTAAAAGCATACGTTAAAGGTCCCGGTCAAGGACGTGAGAGCGCTATCCGCGCTTGTGTTGCCGCCGGTATTGAAGTAACTGAAATCGTTGACGTTACTCCGTTACCGCATAATGGCTGCCGTCCTCCGAAGCGTCGTCGCGTATAATGTAAACATTAAACATTAAACATTAAACATTAGTAATAATTATGGCAAGATATACTGGACCTAAATCACGTATTGCACGTCGTTTTGGTGAACCTATCTTTGGTCCGGACAAGGTTCTTGATAAGCGTAATTACGCTCCCGGACAACACGGTGTAAACCGTCGTAAAAAGAACTCTGAGTATGGAACTCAGTTGGCAGAGAAGCAGAAAGCTAAATACACGTATGGTGTATTGGAGCGTCAGTTCCGTCTTCTGTTTGCTCAAGCATCCCGTCAAAAAGGTATTACCGGTGAAATCCTGATTCAACTTCTTGAGAGTCGTTTGGATAACATCGTTTACCGTTTGGGTATAGCTCCTACTCGTGCAGCTGCTCGTCAAATGGTTTCTCACGCTCACATCACTGTGGACGGTAAAGTTGTAAATATTCCTTCCTACCAAGTTAAACCCGGTCAAGTTGTTGCTGTTCGCGAAAAAGCTAAATCGTTAGAGGTTATTGCTGCTTCGCTTGAAGGTTTCAATCACGCTAAGTATAATTGGCTCGAATGGAATGAGGCCGAGAAAGCCGGTAAATATCTCAATATCCCTCCGCGTGAGGAGATTCCTGAGAATATCAAAGAGCAGTTAATCGTTGAGTTGTACTCTAAATAAAAATTAAATTCATGGCAATATTAGATTTTATTAAACCTGACAAGGTGATCATGTTAGACTCCTCAAAGACGAAAGGTGTTTTCGAGTTTCGTCCATTGGAGCCGGGTTATGGTACCACAATAGGTAACGCTATCCGTCGCGTTCTTTTGAACTCGTTGGAGGGTTATGCTATTTGTTCAATCAAGATCAGCGGTATTGATCATGAATTTGCCACTATCCCGGGTGTCATCACGGATGTCACCAACCTGATCCTTAACCTCAAGCAAGTCCGTTTTATTCGTAAGTCGGAAGAAGAAGTTGCGGGTGAAACCATTAAACTTCATGTTTTCAAATCCAAAGCATTCAAGGCTGCTGCGTTGAATGACGCCTTGGTTAATTTTGAAGTTCTTAACCCCGAACTTGTACTAGCCGAACTTGATGATACGGCTGATTTTGAGATCGAGATCACCATCAATAAGGGACGTGGCTACGTACCTGCTGATGAGAATCGTAAGTCAAATGATGCCATTGGCGTTTTGGCTATCGATTCTATCTACACGCCTATCAAGAACGTTCGTTTCTCTATTGATAGTTTCCGTGTGGAACAACGTACGGACTACGAGAAACTGACCTTTGAAATTGACACAGATGGTTCTATTCTGCCGAAAGATGCCCTGACAGAGGCAGCTAAGATTCTGATTTATCACTTTATGCTCTTCTCCGATGAGCGTATCGTGCTTGAGGAAGAGAGCAAGAAGCAGAACAGCGCTTTGGACGAGGAGATTCTCCGTATGCGTCAATTGCTCAATCAACGTCTTCAGGACATGGATCTATCCGTTCGTGCTCTCAACTGCCTTAAAGCAGCAGAGGTTAACACCCTTGGAGAACTGGTTAAATACCACCGCAACGATCTGCTCAAGTTCCGTAACTTTGGTAAGAAATCTCTTACCGAATTGGACGAATTGCTGGAGCGTAACGGCTTAGCTTTCGGTATGGATATCAGTCGTTATCGTGAAATCAACGTTGATTAATCACCAAAACATTTAACATTAAACATCAAACATTATTATGAGACATAATAAGAAATTCAATCACCTTGGCCGTAAAGCAGCCCACCGTGGAGCAATGCTCTCCAATATGGCTTGCTCGCTCATTATGCACAAGCGTATCACCACTACGCTGGCTAAGGCTAAGGCTCTGCGCATGTATGTTGAGCCGTTGTTGACTAAAGCTAAAGAGGATACGACCGCTAATCGTCGTCTTGTCTTTGCTGAACTCAAACAAAAACAAGTGGTTACCGAACTCTTCCAAAACGTAAGCGAGAAAATCGCTAACCGTCCCGGTGGTTACTGCCGTATCCTCCGTACCGGTTTCCGTCTTGGTGACGCTGCTGAGATGTGTATCATCGAACTCGTTGATTATAACGAGAACATGTTGAAGGACACGAAGGTGGCTACGAAGAAGACCACTCGTCGTTCCGGTAAGAAAGCCGCTGCTGCTGAAGCTCCCGTAGAGGCTCCTGCTGCTGAAGAACCCAAAGCTGAGTAATCATGTTGCAAAACATCAATAACGCCAAACCCGGAGACCTCGTCGAGGTCTCCGGTATGGTTCATAACGTACGCGTAACCAAGTGGGGTGGTTTTATCATCCTGCGTAAAAGTTGCGGTTTGCTTCAGACGGTGGTAGGTAATCAATCTAAGTTCTTTAATGAGCAAGGTGAAGAGATTACCATGTCAGACCTCTGCCGCGAGATGGCAGTAACCATCACCGGTAAGGTGAATGAGGCAAATATCAAAGATCCCGCTGCGTTTAATAAAACCATTGAGGTTGCCGTAGATAAGGTAGAGGTTCTTTCACGCCCGACCACCGCTGAGGTAGTGGATATGAATGCCCTTAAGTTTGGTGACGAAGAGACGCTGTTGCGTTATAAGTTCGATAACCGTCAAGTAACGCTTCGTAATCCTCGCGATATGGCTATTCTAAAAGTGCAATCGACCATTGCGAAGGCATTTGCCGATTTCCTGACGGAGAACGGCTTTACCCAAATCTTTACTCCGAAGATTGTGTCTGAGGGTGCAGAAGGTGGTGCTAATGTGTTCCGTATGGATTACTTTGGCAAACAAGTCTATCTGGCTCAGTCGCCGCAGTTCTATAAGCAGATTGGTGTAGGCGTCTATGAGCGCGTGTTTGAAGTGGCTCCTGCTTATCGTGCCGAGAAACACGCTACATCTCGCCACCTCAATGAGTATATCTCTCTTGATGTGGAGATGGGTTTCATTAAGGGACAAGAGGACGTGATGAACCTCGAGACAGAGTTGCTCCGCTTTATCATTGAGCGTGTGAGCACTGTTTGCAAGCATGAGGTGGAACTTCTTGGTGCAACTAATTTGCCCGTTCTGCCTGCCTCTATTCCGACATGGAAACTGAGTGAGGTACACGAGATACTGTTTAACGAGCATCTCACAGAGGATCACCGCGGAGAGGATGACTTGGCACCGGAAGAGGAACGTGCCATCTGCAAGTACGCTTTGGATAAGTTCGGTTCGGACTTTGTGTTCGTGACCCATTTCCCGAGCGAGCACCGTGCTTTCTATGCTATGGACGATCCGAAAGACCCGTCTTTGACGTTGAGTTTTGACTTGCTTATGCGTGGCTTGGAGATTACCTCCGGCGGTCAACGTATGCATAGTGAAGAGGCTTATCGTGAGAAGATGATTCGTCGCGGTATGAACCCCGACTTGTTTAAGTTCTACTTAGATACGTTTAAGAACGGTATGCCGCCTCACGGAGGTTTTGCTATCGGTTTGGAGCGTATCACGGCTTGTTTCTTGAACATTGCCAACGTGAAGGAAGCTTCTATGTTCCCACGTGATATTAACCGCGTTGCTCCTTAAGGTCAATTATTTTCGATACTTTGCCCTCCTGACCATCCCCAAAAGGGAAGGTTAGGAGGGCAATCTTTTTTCTGCCCAAGCCCAATATCCTTCCTTCTTCCTTCTTCCTTCTCCTTCTTCCTTTCTCCTTTCTCCTTTCTCCTTTCTCCTTTCTCCTTTCTCCTTTCTCCTTTCTCCTTCTTCCTTTCTCCTTTCTCCTTTCTCCTTTCTCCTTCCTCCTTTCTCCTTTCTCCTTTCTCCTTCCTCCTTTCTCCTTTCTCCTTCTTCCCTGCTTGCCGTGTGTCTGTAAACCTACCACTAACGTAGCACCCACATAGCACCATAGGCTAACGCTATGACTGTAAGGTACTTGCACTGTCTTCTCCGCGTGATTACCGCGTGATTAGGGCGTGATTACCGCGTCCGTCAAAACCCTTGCGAGACCCTCAAGAGAGTGTCGGCCGACTCTCGGCTCAAAAAAATGGCAAAATCAACAAATAAATTTGCATATATCAAAAAAAATCCGTACCTTTGCACTCGAAAGTAGAAAGTCAAAATGACTAATAACTAATAATTAACTTACCAATGAAAAAACTATCTATTATGGCTATTACAGCCCTCACGCTTGCCGCTTGTGGCAACAATCCGTTCTTTAACTACAAGAACTGGGACACCCCTCGCGGAACGTATCCCTTTGACCAAATTCAAACGAAACATTACATGCCCGCCTTTGAGGAAGGCATGAAACAAGGTCTGGCAGAGATTGATGCCATCGTCAATAACCCCGAAGAACCCACTTTCGAGAACACCATCGAAGCCTATACCAATAGCGGTGAACTGCTAACCGTAGTGGCTGGTTGCTTCTATAACCTCACGCACGCAGAAGCCAATGAGGAGATCCAAGAGTTAGAGATGGCTCTCAGTCCCAAGATGAGCGAATACTCCACTACTATCCGCCTCAATGAAGGACTTTTCAAACGCATTAAAGCCGTTTATGACCAACGCGAGAGCCTTGACCTTCGTCCCGACCAACGCAAACTATTGGAGGACATTTACGAAGGTTTTGCCAATAACGGTGCAAACCTCAGTCCGGAAGACAAAGAGACCTATCGTCAACTCAGTCTGCGCTTGAGCGAACTGACCACAGCCTATGGACAGAATGCCCTCAAGGCTACCAACGCTTGGACTTATGTTGTTGAGGACGAGGCTCAACTGAGCGGCCTCAATGAGGACACGAAGGGTATCTTACTGGCTAATGGTAAGAAGTACGGTCATGAAGGTAAGTATGTGCTTGACCTCAAGCCCACGACTTATATCCCTGTTATGCAGGACTGTGACAGCCGCGAACTGAGACAAGTCCTTTATATTGCCTACAACCAACGCGCCCTTGGAGGTGAGTTTGACAACACTTCTGTTATCGTAGAAATCGTCAACACCCGTTTGGCATTAGCCCAGCTGTTTGGCAAGACAACCTATGCTGAGAAATCGCTGCACAAGACATGCGCTGAGACCCAAGAGACAGTAATGAACTTCCTTGATAACCTGCGCGACGCGTATATGCCCGCGGCTCGTCAAGAAGTAAAGGAACTGCAAGACTATGCTGCTACCCTTGGTTTTACCGGTACTATTCAACCTTGGGACTGGAGTTACTATAGCAAGAAACTCAAGGACGCCAAATACAGCATCTCCGACGATGTTCTTCGCCCTTATTTCCAACTGGAGAACGTGATTGAGGGTGTGTTCGGCTTGGCTGAACGCCTCTACGGCTTGCGTTTTGTAGAGAATAAGGATATCCCTGTTTATCACCCCGAAGTGAAGGCATATGAGGTCTTTGACGCAGAAGGTCAGTTCCTTGCTGTTTACTACGCTGATTTCCACCCACGGGATGGCAAACGTGCCGGTGCGTGGATGAACGGTTTCCAAGACCAATATGTGGATGTCAACGGAGTTGATCACCGTCCGCATATTGTTAACGTGATGAACTTCACACGTTCGACCGAGACGAAACCCGCTCTGCTCACCTATGATGAGGTAGAGACGTATTTGCACGAGTTCGGTCACGCCCTGCACGGCATGCTCACTCGTTGTCACTATGCCGCTCAAAGCGGAACAGCCGTTCCTCGCGACTTTGTGGAACTGCCTTCTCAGTTCAACGAGAACTTCTTGGGCGAGAAAGAGTTCCTCGATACGTTCGCTAAACATTACGAGACGGGCGAAGCTTTGCCGCAAGACCTCATTGATAAAATTCAACGTGCCAACACCTATCACGCTGCTTACGCTTGCGTACGTCAATTGAGTTTCGGTTACCTCGATATGGCATACCATACCTTAACCGCTCCTTTTGAAGTGAAGGACGGTGACACCTTGGCTTCCGTGGTTGCCTTCGGTAATAAGGCGATGGATCAAGTAGCCGTTATGCCTGTCGTAGAGGGAACACAGATGGAGACAGCGTTCACGCACATCTTCAGCGGTGGCTATTCGGCTGGATACTATAGCTACAAGTGGTCAGAACTATTAGACGCCGATGCTTTCAGCGTCTTCCAAGCAGCACAAGCAGAACGCGGTTCTATCTTCGATAAACAAGCCGCAGACGCTTTCCGTACGAACATCCTTGAGAAAGGTGGAACGGAAGAACCGATGGTTCTGTATCGTCGCTTCCGTGGTGGTGAACCCTCTATCGACGCTCTGCTTAAACGCGATGGACTAAAGAAATAAGACTTGAAATGACAATAAAAAAAGCGGCACACGCCGCTTTTTTTTATCTCAATAGGTTGATGTCTCCGGAGAGTTGGTAGATACCGAGGAGGGATTGTACTTCTTCGGGATTAGCCGACTTGCGTTTCTTATCGAAACGGATTTTCGACATATAGTCTGCCCCTTGGGCGGCATCAACGCCTTTAGCGCGGATGACATAGAAATACGCTCCTTCTGCTGCGGGGCGACCGCCTATATTGCCGTCCCAACCTTCCATCGGATTAGAACTCTCATAAACAAGTTTATTCCAACGATTATAAACCCATATGTGGTAATCCACTATCGACTTATAATCCACGCGGAACTCGTCGTTAGCACCATCTCCATTGGGTGTAAAGACGTTCGGTACATGCAAGAACGATTCGGCTATGTGAATATCAAAACTCTTGAAACATGTCGTGTCCTCATTTTCACAAGGGCAATCGGTAGTAGAGGCTGTGACGGTTACGGTGTAATTGCCGCCTTCCTCGAACGTGTAACGTTGGTCTTGGTCGTGCCGGCTAAAGAGAAGGGTGGGACCTTTGTATATCTCCCATGTGAACCACTCCGTAGTAGGGGTGGGGTTGGACTGGAACAATATCTCCAAGGGTCCCGAACCGCTGAGAAAATCCGCTTTAGTGGGGGCTTCTACCTCGTTCATCTGCTCTTGTCCCTCCCAACGAGTTGTGGTAACGGACATCGGATGAATAGCAAAAGCGATGGGTTGTGTCAAGCCTTCTGCTGTTTCAATAGATGCCATTCCTAACTCGCTACGCCATGTCGAATCGACGCTTAAGGTGACATACGTCGTCTCGTAGATAGGGGGTAACGAATAGGTTGTTCCGTTATCCTTCATCGTTGTCGTTTGCGGTGTACTGGTCCAGCCGTTCTCGTTGTTCCAAACGAGGTTATCGTAACTGAACGTCAATTCGCGGTCGATACGTTGGTTCTGCATTTGGGCATTCAGATAGATCATCGGCGTGACGGGCTTATCCAATGCGATAAGCGTGGAAGTGCAGGTGGGTTCTACGGTCAAGGCATAGGACGTAGTATCTAATTCAAAGATATAACGGTATATCCATTGACCGTTATGCTTAACGGCAACGCCGTCCCCGTTACGAACGTCGAACTCATCGGCGTTCGTCAGGAAGGCGTTCGTTGTATCGGGAAGGAGATACCAATCCGTTTTTTCTGCACTGACAAGGGCATGACTCTCACCTTTAGCAAAGATGAGAATCGTGTCCTGATCATTCGTTTCCATCACTGCCGTTCCTTTAGGCGTGAGAAAGAGCGACAATATAAGGAGAAGCGTATTCACTTATTTATTGACTTGGAAGCGGGTGTTGCCCGTGGTGAAGAAATCAACTATCTGTTTGGCTGCTGCGATACCGGCATTGATATTCGCTTCGGCTGTTTGTGCTCCCATTTTCTTGGGGGTGGCAAAATAGCGGTCTGCGAACAGGGTGCGGAACTTGGCATCGGCAGCGGGCATAACATCGGCCACATATTTGAGGTCGGTGCGTGTCTGCATGAGTTCGACCAGTTCGTCTTCGTTGATAACCTCTTTGCGAGCGGTGTTAACGAGCAAACCGTTTTTAGGCATCAGTCCTACCAAAGCCTTGTTGATACTGTTCTTGGTCTCGTCCGTGGCGGGAATATGGAGACTGACCACATCGCAGGTGCGGTAGAGTTCTTCTGCACTGTGAACGGGGGTTACACCGGCTGCAATCATCGCCTCATCGGGGCAGTAAGCATCGTAAGCGTAGATGTCCATACCAAAACCTTTGGCGATACGGGCTACATTACGACCTACGTTTCCAAAGGCGTGAATACCGAGTTTCTTACCCTTCAGTTCGGTGCCGGAGGTACCGTTGTACATGTTACGTACAGCCATCACCATTAGACCCAGTGCCAACTCGGCAACGGCGTTGGAGTTCTGTCCGGGGGTGTTCATGGCAACAACCTTATGTGCCGTGGCGGCATTAAGGTCAATGTTGTCATAACCGGCACCGGCGCGAACAACGATACGTAGGTTCTTGGCGGCATCGAGCACCGGAGCATCAATGATGTCAGAACGAATAATTACGGCATCAGCGTCAGCGATGGCATCCATCAGTTGTTGTTTGTCGGTGTATTTCTCAAGGAGGGCGAGTTCATAACCCGCTTGCTCCACCACTTGGCGAATGCCGTCCACGGCTACTTTCGCAAAGGGCTTTTCTGTTGCTACGAGTATTTTCATATTCTAGTAAGTCTAGTAAATCTAGTTAGTATAGTTTTTTAATGTAGTTTTTCAAATTCGTGGATGCAATCAACGAGGGCTTGTACGCCTTCTATATCCATCGCGTTGTAGCACGAAGCGCGGAAACCGCCAACGAGACGGTGACCCTTAATACCTACCATGCCCCGTGCGGAAGCAAACTTAAAGAACTCGTCGAACAAGTCCTCGTATTGCGGTTTGAGAACGAAGCATATATTCATGCGGCTGCGGTCTTCCACCTCGGTGATGGTTGGCATGAACAGTTTGGAGTTGTCAATGCACGAATAGAGCAGGTCGGCTTTGGCTTTGTTGCGAGCGTCAATCCACTGTACACCACCATTGGCTTTTAACCAGCGAAGGGTGAGCATAGCGGTATAAACGGGCAGTACGGGAGGCGTGTTGAACATGGAACCATTCTCCGTGTGGGTGCGGTAGTCGAGCATCGTTGGGATATGACGGCTAACATGACCGAGGCACTCCTCTTTCACGATAACGAACGTCACACCGGCAGGTGCGAGGTTCTTTTGAGCACCACCATAGATGATGTCATATTGGCTCACGTCGATAGGACGGGAAAGGATATCCGAAGACATATCGGCGACGAGGCGAACGGTACCTTTTTTCTTGTAGAGTTCTTCGAGTTTGCTGTTCGACCATTCTGTACCAAAGATGGTGTTGTTCGTGGTGATGTGCAGATAATCGCAATCTTGCGGAATGGTGTAGTCTGTTGGAATAGAGTTGGTAGAGGTAGCGAGTTCAACAACCTCACCGAAAGCCTTGGCTTCCTTGATGGCTTTTTTGCTCCAAACGCCGGTGTTGACATAAGCGGCTTTGTTCTCCATAAGGTTGTACGGAAGCATGCAGAATTGCAGGCTGGCACCGCCTCCGATAAAGAGTACGCGATAACCTTCGGGGATGTTAAGCAGTTCCTTCATGAGGGCTTCTGCCTCGTCCATTACGGGTTGGAAATACTTGGCGCGGTGAGAGATCTCGAGTAACGAGAGTCCTTCGCCTTGGAAGTCGATAACAGCTTCCGCCGTTTGTTTAATCACTTCTTGCGGCAGGATACTGGGTCCTGCATTAAAATTGTACTTTTTCATAATAGTACGTGTTTTTTGTTTATGATATTAGTGTATAACTTGTCCAAAGATATTGTATTGTTTGCCATTCTTCAGGAAATATATCTGTCCTTGTTTAATGACTTTGATGTCTTGTTTAAGCGGTTCTTGTGTTCCTTCCCAAAGGGTTGTAGGATCCGAAAGGGTGAAAGTAAACTTCTTCTCGTTTCCAAGATATGCTTTCTTAGTAGGACTAACGGGGCGTAATCCTATTTTATAGGAGCCGGGTTCAAACCTCATAACCGAGCATGTGAAAGACTCGCTTTCCGTAGGTTCAAACAGTGCCGCCGGAGATATAGTTTTTGTGCCTTCATAGAGGATAACTTGATAAACGGGTGCAGCACCGGACCACGAGAAGCGGATAGAGTCCGTTCCTACTTTGTACGAAGCGTTGGTTGCTGTAAAATCAGTTTTGACAGTAGGCGTTATTTGGTCGCTATCCGTACCAATGACCTCTCCTTTATCGGTGTAAGCCGTCACGGAAATAGTGATGGTGCTGTTGGTATAGTAGCGGAAGATAACGTCGTCCCCATCTAAGGAAGTTGAACTGCCCTCAATACTGATGGATTGATCCGCTGCGGTAACGGTATATTCGCAATACGCCATCGTCTCCGGTCCTTCCCAAAGGCAAGCAGCCGAGTCGTTCTCCAAATCGATAAGCGCCACTTCAAAGGACGGCTCAGGAGGTGTCGGTTGCGTGGAATCGCTGTCTAATTCAACGGTGAAAACGCCCTTGTTATCGAGTGTCAGTTTCACTTTATTCGGACCGAACGCCACGGGCATCGTATTAGCCGTAGCTCCGTCGGTCTTGGCTTTGTAAGAGGGTTTGAGGTAATAAACACCGGGCTCGGTGCAGTAATTGACGAGCGATGAATAAGTGATATTGGCTGTTTTAGAGAGCAGATAACCGGGCTTAAAATTGGTGGTCGAGGACTGCCCTCCCATCCAATAACGTGAACTCATATTCTCTCCGCTTAACAGCACTCCGTAGTAACCGGACCAGGGTTCGCCTTGGGTATTCACTATCTGACCTACATAGACGGTCAGCGTCTCGCCGGTATGAAGGGTAGGTGTGCTGATGGTGATGGAGTCTGCGGCTAAGGGGTGAAGATTAGCCGGTTTGGTGACTATATCTTGAACTGTAGGCGGTAGGATATTGAATACGGCACTGCGGTGGGCGCAATAACCTCCGGCAGCGGTAGAACCACCCGTTCCTGTACCTTTAGAATCAAGGATAGAGAGGTCAAAATATCCGTCATAACTACCTCCCCAACCCCAATTGATGTGGAAGAAACCCTTGTCATCTGCACCGTCGCAAACAAAAGCGTGGGCACCGCCGTTGATCTTCGTTCCGGTGAGTAGGATGGGGTGCTTTTTCTCCAAGGACGTATAAACCAAGTCCTCGTATTCCTGCGTGGGCAGACTGAGTGCTCCAATCATGAAGATGTCGGTGCTATAGCCAAAATAAGTGGGTAATGCATCGAGACATTTGGAGGTAGTAGCACCGCTGCTGGGACCATAGTTCATCTCTACCGAATAGCCTATATCGCGTATCAGTCGAGCCACCGCTTGCTTTTGTGCTGTGGTGGTATAACTGCTCTGCTTGCTTTTCATGTTCGCCCAATCATAGGCAGGCACGGTGTCATAATTGATGGATAAGGTCTTTCCCCCTTTCTCCCACGAGTAGGACTTTTTCCCGGAAGAGCGTTCTGGATAGCGGTAATAACGCATAATCTGCGCAATCGCGGTAGCTACGCAACCGGTCGCTGTTTGTTCTCCGTCTAAGTACGGGCAGAAGAGGTTAAAGGGTGCTTTTTGGTTCCATTGAATGAGGTTGCCTTTATCATCTTTGAGCACGGGATAGATAGCCGTGCGAGCGGTCAGTTGATGCACTTCTCCTTGTCCTTGTTCCAAGAGGGCTATCTCATCCGCATAGGCTTGTAGCCATAGTTCGAGGGCTGGAGGGAGAGGGGCATAGGAGTAGAGTGATTGGGGTTCGTCGGTATAGCCGAGGATACGATCAACCTTATCGCTGGCTGCGATAAAGACGTACGCATCACTATTCGCTTGTTGATAGACATAGACGGCAGGTATAGCCTCTTGCGCAAAGTCGATGGTACGTACCAAGCGAGCCGATGCTATGGGCTGCGGAGCCTTGGCTCCCTGCTGTACCACGGGGAGAGAGGAGAAGAAATCGTTCGCCATCGATGCGGCTTGTGACTCCGTGCGAAGAGCCGCTGCAAGGGGAAGGGCTGCGAGAGCAACCAAAATGCTCAATAATAGTTTTTTCATAGTACTCTTATTTTAGGCTACAAAATTACGACTTTTTTTTGATATATGCAAAAAAAAACGCGACTTTCAATCGAAAATCGCGTTTTTTAATCATTATAGACTATCTAAACTATCAAGTTTGTCTATACTTTTCGGTTATTCCAGTTTGCGGCCATCAATGGTGAAGGTCTCGTTATCGCGGCGGATAATGATGTTACCGTTCTTGAGAAGTTTGTCAACGTTCTGTTGGTCTTTGCGATCATAGAGGTTGATGAAACCACTGACATCAGCAGCTTGCTTAATGGTGATGAATTTGCTTACACCGTGGTTCGTGAGAACAATCTCGCCTTCACGCTCCGGACCTTCATTCGGCTCAACTTCGAACGTAATGTCGATAAAGTTGTTGGCATCCCAAATATCGGTGGTATCGAAGTTCAAGGTTACCCAATCCGGATTCTCGATTTCCCACTCGCCGAAGTCGCGGTTGGCGCGTATGAGCAGGTCGCTTTGTATTTGATCTTTCTCTGCCAATTCGGGATAAAGAATAGAAACCTCATCACCCATTACGTTGACATTGATTTCTTCTGCACCATACATGGTCTTGATGAAGGGGAAGAAACCGTACAGGGTAATATAGAGCGAATATTGTTTACTCCAAACCTTCTTATATTCGCCGTTCTTGTAGAACCAGCCTAAACCGTTCTCTTGTCCGGCAACAGCATAACCGTTGCTGTATAGACCGAAGTCCACGCCGCTCTCGTTGAAGCCGGTGAACTCGATATAGAAGTCGCCACCATCACTGATGAACGGAACCACTTCCTCAATACCGAGCGGGTTCTTCGCTGTCTTCACGAAGGTGATAGCGCCTTTGTAAGCACTCGAACCGTTCCATAAGAAATTCGTACTGTCCGCTGTAACCTCATACATGGGGTGTTCACGATCAACATTAGGAGTTCCGTCAGCATTGGTCGTAGCCGGATAGATGGTGAGGGTTACTTTTCCGTTTTCGCCAAAGATAGTGGCTTTCTCTTGAGGAGCACCCTCTTTGTAGATAGCGTAACTATAGATGGGAAGGTAGAGCGAGTCTGCCCAAACAACACCGTTGGTGTGGATATAAGTACCGATAGAGTCGTAGTAACCTTGTTCCTCATTACCCACCTTAGTACCATAGCAGTAGTGTATAGACTGACCGCTGAACGTACCCGAACGCATGTACATATCGGAGGTATTACCATTGGAAGCGAGGCTATCGGGGTGATACTGCGGAGCGCAGAGGTATGCTTTCTTACCGGTGCCGATACGCATACGGGCGTTAGCGCGATACTTAATCACACCGCCCCATTGCCACTCGTTATAGAGATCTTTGATCTCCGATTGGAAGTAAGGCATATACATCACATAATTGTTGACATTCGAAGGTGAATATACCCAATAGGTGTCCGAACCAATCAACGAAGAGTCAATAGCGTGGTTCTTACCGCCGTACCAAGTACCCGGACCTACTTGGCTGACAACAGCCACAGAGTCAGCGTACGGAACGTACATATATTGTGTGGTGTAAGCGGTCGCGTTATTGCTCGTACCGTAATACAGTGCACCATCTACATTATAGTACGACATGGATTTCACAGCAGCCGTTTGGGTGATAGTGAGCGTCAAGGTAAGAGTGTCAGCCTTGATAGTGACAGTACCCGTACGACCTTCAACGGAGTAATCTTTCGTTTCAACAAACATCTTCAAGGATATGGTGTCAGCAGCTCTGGCTGTGAGGGTCGTTTGAATCCATTCGGGAGCCTCAATAGACCACTTGGCGAATTCGACATTGGTCTTCCATAACCACTCGGTGTTGGTGTAACGCATGAACTTCACTTGTCCACCGTTACCGCTAACTGTACCACCTTCTCCTTGAGAGGAATAGATGTCCTTAGCATAGGGGTGGAAGCCTAATTGACGGAGGTTATAAACTAAAATATCCTCGCCCTTGTATTGGATCTTGAGTTCGCCCGTGCGCTCGGTTTGGGTCTCTTCAGGAGCTTTCATGGTCAAAGACAAAACGCTTTGCTCTTTGTAAACAGAGTCACGCAGGTTGACTTCGCACCAATCGGGAGCGGATACCTCAACATCAGCGCGTTTGAGCGGAGTGTAGAAGTGATAGAGCGAATAGTTCTTGCCGTCAGAAGCTGCGGTGTAATAGAACTTGCTATTGGCCTCATATTCAGCCCAGAACTCAGCGATAGGTTCGTCAATGTATTGAATGATGATACCGTTTTGCTTGTAGGCAATCTTACATAATGTCTCGCTTTCAATAGCAATAGCCATCGTGTCTGCGTAGGTGGCTTTGATATAACCCTCGTGTTTGATTGTGATGGCAACCGTGTCTTCGTTGGCAGGAGTAGCGGTGTAGGAATAGCCGTCGGGCAGATTGACTTGCCATTGATCGCTTGTGGTGTTCGTGCGAACCAAGAAGGGCTCTGATTCTCCTCCGAGGGTAGGAATCGTGATAGCATTCTTAGTGTCAGCAATAATGATATAAGGAATATCTTTCTTGATATCCAATTGGAGGGTATCCGTTAATTTTTTATAGGAAGACGCTGAAGAAGAGCCTTCTTTGTAGTAGAAATAGTCAGCGTCTAAAGACAATAGACCTTTTGCGCGGTCAAGATGACTGGTGTTGGCTGCGTCCGAGGTAAATTGGCCACGTCCGGAGATATTGATGTCGCGACCGGAGGCGTTCTTAACGCCAATGAGTTGTTTATTGATAATATAAAGGGAATCGTTTTCAGTGAACCACTTGATATCAATGGCAACACCATCTTGCGTTAGAGAACCGGCTCCGAAATTAGTGATACGGATACGTTTCTCCGCTTTTTCGGGACGGCTGTTGAATGAACCTACTTGGATTGTTTGCTCCTTCATTGTGACAGGAGTTAACTCGTCTATGGTTGTTGATATGGTATATGTACCCGTATTCAAGAATCCTTCAACTAAAGTGGTGTCTTCAAACACATATTGTCCGGTATAGACGGTGCAAGAGTCCTTGCAACCACTGCCGTCCTTGGCAGTAGCCATGATGAAGGCAACGCCATCACTAACGTATGTGAGTTTACCGGTAGCATCTACTTTCACTTTGCTTTCGTCGGAGGAAGTCCATTCTATAGAAGGATCCGTAGCATTGGCAGGTGTAACGGAAGCCTTAAGTGTGGCTGTGTATCCTTTCTCAAGGTCAATACTGTGGGTGTTGATTGAGACTTGGGTCACCGGTCCGCCTAATTTGTCAAGTTGGAAGACGTCTGTTTGTCTTGCATAAGAACTTGCTGTACTACTTGTAGGATCCTTGTAGTAGAAGTAGTCTGCATCTAAGTAGAGCGTTCCTGTGGCGCGATCAATATAACTGGTGTTGGCTCCATCTGATTTGAAGTAGCCACGACCGGCGATATAGACATCATAACCATCACTGTTTTTTACACCAATGAGTTGTTTGTTCATGATGTAAAGCGAGTCGTTCGCAGGGAACCATTTGATATCAATAACAACACCCGAAGCAGACCATGCCGGTGCACCAAAATTGGTGATACGGATACGTTTATCTGCTTTTTCCGGGCGAGTGTTAAAGGTTCCTATTTGGAAGACTTGATTTTCATGAGCAAAGGGTTCTGTCCATAGCTTAGAACTAGTGATATTTATCGTGTACGTACCGCTATTGGCATAACCATCAATGAGTCTGGTGTTATCATATATAAATTGTCCGGCATAGACGACGCAAGAGTCCTTGCAACCGCTGCCGTCCTTGGCTGTAGCCTTGATGATGGCAACACCATCACTAACGTATGTCAGTTTACCGGTAGCATCTACTTTCACTTTACTTTCGTCAGAGGAAGTCCATACTATAGAGGGATCCGTAGCATTCTCGGGAAGAACTGTCGCCTGAAGTGTGGTTGTGTATCCTTTCTCAAGGTCATAACTATGGCTGCTGAGTGTGACTTCTGTCACCGGTCCGCCTGATTCTTTAAGTTGGAAGACATCTGTCTTTCTTGCATATTTGCTTGCGTCAGCACCCGCAGTCTTATAATAGAAGTAGTCTGCATCTAAGTAGAGCGTTCCTGTGGTACGATCAATATGACTGGTGTTGGCTGCATCTCCAGAGAAATAGCCACGACCTGCGATATAGAGGTCATAATCACTACCGTTCTTCTTACCGATGAGTTGCTCATTCATAATATAAAGCGAGTCATTGGCAGGAAACCATTTGATATCAATAGTAACACCTTTGGAAGACCATTTCGGTGCGCCAAAATTAGTGATTTGAATGCGTTTTTCTGCTTTCTCCGGACGAGTGTTGAAAGTGCCGATTTGAATGGTTTGGTTTTCATGAACCACAGGGGAAGTCCATACATTATTAATAGTGTAGATACCGCTATTGGCATAACCTTCAATGAGTGGTGTGTCATTGTACACATATTGTCCGGCATAGACAGTACAAGTACCTTTAACTTCGCTACCGTCATTGGCAGTAGCGGTAATGGTTGCAATACCATCTTTTTTGTAGTGAATTGTACCATCGTTATCAACAGTAACGATGGTCGCGTCAGAGGTGGACCATGTTACCGACGGGTCAGTGGCGTCTTTAGGAAGTACGGTTACTTCTAATGTGCTTTCGTAACCTTTCTCCAAATCGTAACTCTCTGGATTAACCGTGATGCTGGTCACGGGAATCTGAGCCATAGCTAAACTGCTTAATAGAGCAGCAGCCAAGAATAGATAAAGTTTTTTCATGAGAAAAAAGTGTTAAGTTAATAAATCGGTTATTTAACAGAGGTAAAACTGATGCTTGTCGTCTCAGCATTCTCCTTGTTGGTCAATGTTACTCCGTAGGAGGGGTTGAGCGGATACTTGGTGGAAGCGATATAGGTGCCGCTCAATGCGTTGAACACGGCTTCTATCTCGGGTACACCGTCCAAGAACTTCTGCGAGTTATCGTCCGTAGGACCTACGTACTGCAAACTCAAATCGACATCCGTAGTCGTGAGGGTAAAGCCGAAATTAACGGGCTGTTGCGTCTTGCCGGTCAGTTTATAATCGACTTGAACTACAAACGTGTTGATATCTACTTTGTGTCCGTCTTTCATTGCCGTCTGTTTGTAGGCGATATTGAGGTTCGTTACACCGTCCGATTTGGAGCCGCCTAATTGTTGCAGTTTAGCGGAAGCGGCATCCACCAGTTGTTGGGTGGATTGGGGAAGGTTAGCGGGTTTGATTTTCCAACCGTGGCTCAGCGTGTAGCAGTAATCGGCTACATAGCGGTTCACATTACCGGCTGAGATAACCACATCGCCATTGGCATAGCATGTCTCGTCCGCCATGTCCAAGATACGGACATCTTTTCTACCCGGGAAGCCGTTCATAAGGCAAATACCTTGCAACGTGAAGGCAAAGGGATAAGCGGTGCAGAGCGAATCTACCTTCGGGTGCCCCTTCTCGGTGAGTTGGAACGTTCCCGTAGAACCGTTATAGAGGGCATACTCCTTATTACCTACGCGCGCGGTAAGGACATTATTGTGCTCGAACGTGTTTCCCGACATGGCGGCTATCTGTTTGAAATAGTCCTCCCAACCTTGGTCGGCGTTCAGTCGGCGCATGAGGTTATACGTGCCGCGTTTCTTACTCTTGAGAAGTAACTGATTGGGTTCGGCACTGAGAACGAGGAACTCGTAGTCGCCTTTCATACCTACACCCTTCGTGTAACCGTCCAACGTAGGCTCCGCAAAAGCGTGCATAACGTCGTTATAGGTATCGAAACTCAAGCACGGACCTTGGTTGCTCACCATCTGCCACATACTGCCACCTGCCTCTTTGTATTCGTTGCCGGTGGTAATGCTGTTCTTGGCTGCGGCGGTGAACATCTGATCCTTGGTGAATTTAACCAGAACATTGATACCTTGCATATCGGTGGTCGGGAACACAATCATTTCCCAGCCGTTCTCAGCGGAGGTGAGCAGGTTCTCCACACTATCCGTGTAGTGGACGAGGCGTTGAGCCGAAGACTCACCGAAAATCTCACCCTCCACGCGGCTGCAAGAGCATAAAATCACGGCTGCACTGAGAAGTAAAATATAGATACTGTTTTTCATATTCGTAGGCGTTTAGATATTATTATTCATGTTCTGCAAAGTTCCAGTCGTGCGGAATACGGCGGCTCTCGTCTTCGATGTAGAGTTCGTTCATGATACTGTCCATCTTCAGGGGCGAGTCGATACGTTGTTGACGGCGCATGACTTCGCTGCGGAGCGAGTCGATATTGATTTCGTACTTGTCCTTGAGCCATGTGCGGGCAATCTCCAACTTATTGATGATCACTTGGTCTCCCCTCAGTGTGTCCGCAGGATTGGGTTTGCCCTTGGCAGCGTCCGCTAAAATCTCGTCCCAACTCCATGACTGGGTCGGACGACCGGCGTAGTTGGTGACATAGGTGGAGATGATTTCCACAAAGTCCTCGTGAGGAGCACTCGACGCATAAGGCGTTACGAAACCGCGACGGTGCATCACCGTGTCCTTTTGGTTCTGCCATTGGTCGGGGTCGTATAAGCCCATCGAGATGAACTCGAACTCCTTGGGGTAGGTCTTTGTTTGGTGCAGGATATGACTGAACTCATGGTGCATCACGTGGAAAGCGTACTGGTTCAATTCTCTGATGTCGCTGATGATAAGCTCGTTCATACCGTATAGCAAAATCTTGATACCGCCATCGGCTGTACCTAAGGTCGCTGTGCCGTTCGAGTTGTAGCCCTTTGAACCGATATACTGAATCATACGCGGGCCATAAACCTTGAGGAAATCGGGGTTTACCATTTGGTCATAGACATCGAACCACAGGTAATGGGTGAGGTGCGCGATGGTGTCAATACGGCTCAAACGTACGGGCACCAAGTTATAACTGGCGGAGGTAGCATTATCGCGCCAGCGGTAGATAATCTCCACGTTATACGTCTCACCAAAGCGTTTTTGGGTGTATTGGTCAAACTTATACGTCGGGGTGGAGGGGTCTAAGGCGGGATCCACGATGATACTGTGATCTTTGTCGATCATATCCGACTGGCAGCTAACAAACACGGCTGCCATACAAACGAATAAAAAGAGGTATTTTTTCATGGCTTAATCTAATGCTTCAGTGATGGTGGAAGATAATTCGGAGGCTATTATCTCATCCTCGGTGGGGTCTCCTGTACGTGCTTCGCGAGGCATGGTACGCGGCGTTACGTGGTCTCCCACATTGGTACGGGGGTTGGCTTCCAATCCCTCTTGGATAACAGCGTCGGGCAATTGGATAGCGCGGCGGTCGTCGTCCCACTTCATGAACTTAACGTCGGCATATTCGCCGATAGTGTGTTTCCACTCAATGGCGTAACGCTTCAGGTCCTCAAAGCGGCGACCCTCGTGCATGGTCTCAATGCGACGGAAATGCAGGCAGCAATAAACATAGGGTAGGCTATTGTTGTCAATCACCCACGTGGGATCCAACTCGGTGTTATGCAGTGTCGGCGCGAAGGAAGCATTGGCAATCACATCTTTCGTGGGGATACGGTAGAACGTGCGAATCTGAGCGTCCGTCAAAGTCGAGATGGGCGATGCACTGGCTTTGATATTGTACTTGGTGCACCATTGGTTGAGGTCGGCAAGGCACAAGTCGAGTTGACCCAAATGAGCCTCTGCCTCGGCACGGCAAAGAAGCGTCTCGTTCGTGGTGAAGTTGATGAGCATCGTGTGGCGATAACCCGTGCCGGCAATCTTATTGGTGTACTCAAAGAAGTATTTGATTTTCGCAATGAAGATACCGTATTCGGCTTTGTACTGCCATCTGCGGATACCGGGGAACGAACTGGACCAGTTAGGACCGCTACCGCTCACGCTATACGCTTTGGCATCGCCATTGAAATTATATCGGCCGTAACTCGTTTGGTGGAGCAGCAACTGACTGGACATGGAGGTCTGAACCATCAGGTTCCAGGGTGCCGTACCGTCAATCCAAACATAAACTTCCTGGTCGCTACTGGGCGTTTGGTTGCAGGCTTGGTCTGCGTCAAAGAGTTTGGGCAGTAGGGTAGCGTCGTGAGCGTCGGAGAGCACGTAATTGGCGTGCTCAATCACTTTCTCGTATTGGCGAGTGTAGAGGTAGAAACGCGCTGCAAAAGCGTGGGCTGCCATCACGTTCATGTGGTAACGGGGAACGGTCATATAACTGTCATCCGTGTACATCTCCATCGCTTGGGCGATGTCGGCTTCGATATGGGCATAGGTCTCCGCCAATGTCTCGCGGTGATAAACGGGGTGAACGGTGGTCTCGGGAGCGGTCATATAAACGAGTCCCAAGTTATTCTTGTTCCAGTCCTCGCCTCCGTAGGCTTGGCAGAAGATTTGCACCAAGCGGAAATGGTGGAAAGCACGAATAAGCAAGGCTTCGGCTTTCTCGTTAGCCAATTCTTCTGCCGTACATTCGCCGTCGGCAATCATCTTGTCAATGGCTTCCAGTGCCTGATTGGCTACGGCAATGGCTTTGTAGTCACCCTGCCACAGGTAGTGGGGCGAGTCTTGCGTCGTGCCCGAGTTAACGTCCTCAAAGGCAAAGAGTTGGTGGCAGACTTGGTTATAGGCATTCAAGTAATAGACTTGTCCATCTGCCGTGGGAGCGTTGTTGTCAATCATGTTATCAGAGGTCACTTCCGCAATGATATTGGGGTTAGCCTCCGAATAACCGCTACCTAACAGCAGTTGCACTTTCTTCTTGGAATCAATCGTCGTACGCGTATCCGGATTCTTATCCAGTATGGAGCAAGAGGCGGTGAGCATCACTACTCCTAATAATATATATAAGGTGTGCTTCATAGTCGTAATCATTATAATCCCAGTTTAATAGATAAGGTGAATTGGCGCGGGGAGGGTGAACTAACACCGCCGGTGCTGTAGTATTCGGGGTCTTGACCGTTCAGTTTCTTGTCAGCATAGAGTAGGCATACGTTGGTAGCCGTCAACTTAACGCCGAAGGATTGAACATATTTCTGGTCGGCAAACAGTTTCTTGGGCAGGTCGTAACCGATCGAAACGTCCTTCAAACGTATGAAATTACCGCTTGCCACGCGCTCGGTCGAGTAGTTATAGGCTTGATAAGCGCGGTTAAGGTTCGTTATGCTACTCATCTGACGGGAGGAAGCAATAGCCGGAATAGTGGTCTTTGCTTCATCGCCCGGCAGGGTCCAACGGTTCTTCATCTCGCGCATGTTGGCGGTGATGTCGTTGTAGTCGGAGGTATAAACGTAGCATAGGTCGTTCAGACGAAGAACGTTGCCGCCCGAGTAGAACAGGTTAACATCTATCGTCACGCCGTAGAAGCGGAACGTGTTACGGAACTGACCTTCCCAAACGGGGTCGATAGTGCCTTCGTACTTGAGGAAATCGGTGTTATTGTACTCCTGCATGTTTATGCCTGTCGTCGTCGTTTGGGTATGTTCGGCATCGGTGTAGAACATAGGCAGACCCTCGTCGTCCAGTCCTGCAAACGGGATAGAGAACAGCGAGTGAATGGGGTAACCCTCTCTCGGTGCTCCGTAGCGGGAACACAGAGCCGAGACCTTACTCGTGCTGTTCAGGTGCGTGATTTTCTCGTTATTGTGCGAGAACGTGAAGTCCGTGGACCAAGTGAAGTGCTTTTTCTTGATATTGATTGTCTTCAGTGCCAACTCCACACCGTCTGTCTGCATTGACGCGTCATTGGCTAACTTGCGGATTTGACCTCCCGTTCCTTGGGTGTTGACGTAACCAATCAGGTCGAAGTTGTTTCTGCGGTAGTAACTGAACTCTAAGTTAATGCGGTTATCAATGAAACCCAACTCGGCGGTGATGTTCAACTCATGTTTCTTCTCGTAGGTCAGTTCGGAGTTCTCTAAAGCGGAGAGGTAAATGGTTGTCTCTTGTACGCTGCTGAGCGGTCTCCATGGCACTTCGCTGTAGAACTTAGCCAGCGAGTTATCGGCAGAAGCCGGTCCGCGGTCTGCGGTCAGCGAGTAAGAGGCTTTGAGGGTGAGGTTAGACCACCACTTGCCGAAGGTCGGTTTCCACCAACGCTCCTCGTGGGCGTTCCATGCGCCCGACACGTTCCACGTGGGCAACCAACGGGCGGAAGTCGATTTACCGAGTTTATTCGTACCCTCGTAACGAATCGTTCCGTTGATGGTGTAACGACCTCTGTACGAGTACGTTCCCATCGCGAAGAAAGCGAGTGAACGCGAGTAGCGGATGTAGTTATCGTAGTACGAACCGCCCTCCTCTTGCATTTGCTTGAAGAGCATGTAGTTCATGTAAGCCGTTCCTCCGTAGTCGTATTGGTAGCCGTAGTCATAGGCTTCGGTTGTCTTACGATCTACCATGTTCATCTCCATACCGCCGAAGAGGCTGATGATATGGTGTCCCTCCTTGCCTAAGTCGCGGTTGTAGGAAGCCGTTGCGCGGAAGTCAAACTGCGAAACGGTCTTCGTCGTCTCATGGAAGATACCGCCGCTGGACAGTACCGTCTCGGGCAGTGCCTGACTGTTGTCGGGGTCGGTGTAGAGGTACGAGTTCATGTCTCGGATGGTTTGGTTCTCGGGATCGACACCGGCACGATAAGCGCGGGCTTGGTTGGACTGGTCCATCATGTTATGCTCGATATGGTTGCTGTTGTAACGATAGGCAACCAGCGCGCGAAGGTCTAATCCGCGAACGGGCTTGTAACTGAGCTCGCCTTGGAACTTAGTGTCCAGGATATTGTAGTCCATGTAGTTGAGGTTCAACTCATCAAAGATATTGAAGTTACAGTAGTTACGGCGATACTGCTCTTTGGGGTCCAAGGTACGCGAGGTGTTCATGGCGTACGAGAAGGGGTTAATATCGAACTCACGACTGATTTTACCCGTGATAGCGTCCGTCTCCTGCTTCACCGTTCCCGGAGCTTTCTGTGAACGATAGCTATCGGTCGTGGAGATGGTCAGTTGCAACTTCTTGGTCAGGTCAAAGGTCGCCTTCACGTTACCCGTCAAACGGAGTACATTGGACGACTTATACCATCCCGGGTCGTGCATTACGGACAGAGACGCGTATATTCGTGCGCGGTCTGTACCTGAGGAGATACTCAGCGAGTGCGTGTGCATAATCGTGTTGTTGAACAGTTTGTCGAACCAATCGGTATTGCGCATCTCGGCCTCACGCAGATAAGCGTTCTTGGCTATCGTGGTGTTCGGCAGACCGAATTGTCCGGCGGTCACGTCGTACGTGTCTATCAGTTCGTACATCTTACCGTAAACGCCGTAGTTCTTACCTTGACTCAGGCGTGTGAACTCAAGCCAACCTTTCTGCTCCAGTTCTTGGTAGAGACCCATCTGCTCTTGCGAGTTACAGATGTTATAATCGCTGTAGGAAGGTTTGCGGCGGTAGGTCAGCTCGGAGGTATAACTCATACGAGTCGTTCCCGCTTGCGCTTTCTTCGTCGTCACAACGATCACACCGGCCATCGCGCGAGCACCGTAGATAGAGGTGGCCGAACCGTCCTTGAGGACTTGGAACGACTCTATATCTTCGGCGTTCAATCCGGCAATAGCGTTGGCAATCAGCGTGTTAGCGTCACCACTACCGAGGTCGTCGGCACTGATCTCTTCCACATCTTCCATCACCACGCCATCAACTACCCATAATGGTTTGGACGAACCGTAGATAGACGTTGCACCACGGATACGGATCTTAGGTGCCGAACCGAACGTACCGCTCACGTTCTGCATACTCACACCGGCTACACGACCGGCGAGGCTGCGGCTCACATCGTTCATACCCGAAACGAGGTTCTCGTCCGCTTCAATACGGGTAGAAGCACCGGTGAACAGACGTTTGTCTTGGGAGACCATACCTTGAACGACCACCTCTTGAATTTGCTGGGTGTCGGGGTTCAGTCTCACTTTGACGCTGGGAGCTACGGTTACCAATTCTTCTTTGTAACCGATGTAAGACACTTTGATTTTCTTAGTTCCGTCGGGGACTACGAGTTCGAATTTGCCATCGAAGTCGGAAACGGTACCTAATGTTGTTCCCTCCACGGTTATGTTCGCACCGATAGCAGGTTCGCCGTTCTCGTCCAGAACAACACCTGTCACTTTCGTCTGCGCAGCCACAATAATGGAGAAAAGGGCACATAGTGTGCCAAGAAGGATGCGTTTTTTCATGTATTAGTGTGTTTGTATTATCAAATCCGCTTCTATATAACTGTTTCGTTTTCTGTGTGTTTTTATCTCTCACAGATTTCACAGATTTTCTCAGATTATCTTTTTATTCCTCCTATTTATTTATTTTTGTCCCTGTAAGTAAACTTCCATGTCCAATAAATAAATCAATAGTAGGCGCAGTTCCACCTTGTTCCACTGCGGTGTGCTTTAGTGCACACTTAATAATAAAAATTATTTATGGTTTTATTCCACAGATGTCATTGCCTATATTTTTAGTTGAGATTATAGAAAAGATTTTGGAATGATTTCTCGTCCAAAGGACGAATTAAACAAAAAGGGGTGCTTACCCGATTTTGAACCGATTTTTAGTTGGATTTTAGCGAGAGGATTACTTGGGTTTATAAGTTCAGACAATCAATAAAAATCTATACTGAAAATCTGTTCCAAATCTTTTAAGCATATCCCTCTTTTCATTTCGGACTACGTCCTCAGAAATCTAACTAAAAATCTTTTTCAAAAATCTATTCAATCTAATCTTCTCTCGCATCTGCGGAATTTCTATCCCATAATTTATTATGACGATGTACGTTAGTACAGTGTGGAAGGTGATTTCGGCTCTGCCGAAAGAGGCTTCCTTTTTCTTTTGCGTTTTTGTTATTGGATGAGAGAGTTTACTCGGTCAGACAATAGAAAAACCAAAAGGAATAATAAATTATATAATCTGTGTCAATCTGTGAAATCTGTGAGAGATTATAATTCTGCGAGTTCTGCGAGTTCTGCGAGAGCTCTCAATCCCGCGTAATTTGCGTAATAGCGAACTACTTGTTTTCGACACTTCGAAAAACTGGCTGCAAAGGTAATAAATTTTCTTGAAATATGCAAGTATTTATGAAAAAAAATATATTTTGCAATAAAAAATGCCTTTTTATTAAGTATTCTCCCTCTCTCTAAACCCATAGTCGGCAAGGCTTCCTTTTTGCTTTCATCTCCCTATAATCTCCGACAGTCACCCGACAGTCGCCCGACAGTCACCCGACGGCAAACCGACTGTCACAAGTCGGTCACAAGTCGGTCACAAGTCGGTCAATGCGCCTATGCAGCACCTATGCAGCATAGAAAAAAGAGGTCGCCCCGTCGGGACAACCTCCTTTTTCTTGGATTTCTAGATTATATAGATTACCTAGAGTTGCTAGGCTAACTAGGTTTTCTATACTTGCTATTCTAATCGAGACTTAGAGGGCGATGCCAAGAACGTTGTAAGCCTTGCCGTCCTTCTCAATAACGATCATGCCGTTCTTGATAGCCTTAGCAGCTTTCTTACCGGCGTTGATGTTATCCAGACCATCCGTTGCAGCCTTATAACCGAGCGTGAGCGTGCCATCTTGGTTAACGGTGAGCGTGTACTCGTACTCAACACCACCATTGACAGCAGCTTTCTCCGTTCCGGTAGCAAGCAAGGTAATTTCAGCCTCATCAACAGGAGCTACATAAGCCACTGTACCGTAGATTTGCTTGTTGTTGTCCTTAACTTGAATATAAGACAACTCATTGAACGTAGCTTTTACTTTACCGTTTACGAAGTGGTAGTCACCGAAGTTGTCGATGTCACCCTCGATACCGTAAGCGGCACCATTGATCCAACCTACCAAGTAGTAGTCGGTTACTTCAGGTGCAGAAACGGTAATGGTAACCTTAACGGCTTGGTCGTACGAGTTGAGACCCTCGAATACCATTGCGCCATCTTCAGCAACGGTCAGTTTACCGCTTTGGATGAACCAGTCGTTATTGTCAGCGTCCGTTACGAACGAAGGATTAAGTTGATCTTGTGAATCATAGCCGGTAGAAGCCATAACCTCAGTATATTCACCTGCTGCGATAGCACCGTCTTCCAATTCACCCTCAACAACGAGAGCCAGTTTGTCACCTGCGGCGTTAGCACCTTGGATATAGATGTAGTTCACTTTGCTGATAGCCACTTGTTGAATAGCTACTTCCTCAATAGCGAACTCACCTTCGTAAGCTTCCGTTGCGTCGCCGTCAATTGCGCCATAGTAACCGGTAGCGGTGATGTTGTATTGAACGGTATCAGCACCTAAAACCTTGGTAGTCAGTGTCAGGTTCTTACCATCGGCCTCAACCTTGAACTCATAAGCGTCGATAATGCCAATGCTTCCCATGGGAGAAGAAAGTTCGCAATCACCGAAGTCAATAACATCTAAGAAGTCACCGGCAATGGTGTCAGCATATACATACAAGTCAAACTCGTATCCATCAGCATTGCCACCGTAGAAGTTCATGATACCGTATTGCTCAACATAACCTTCATAAACAGCTAATTGAGCATCGTTAAAATCAACCGTAGTTTTCGGCTCAATCTTCTCGTAAGCAATTGTAGCGGTAACGGGTTGACCGTAGGAGTTCTTAGCATCAACAACAACTTTCAGCTTGCCGTACTCGTCATAGCTGAGCGTAATCGTACCCTCAACCATGAACCAGCAGTCAGCAATACCACCGGTAGCAGAGCGATTTCCTGCCCAGCACTCGGTCAGGTAACCACCTACAACACCGGCGGATTGGAGAGCCGTACCGGCCTCGTAGGTGTCAGAGATAACGTATGTTCCCTCAGGAATGGTAGTGTTGGCAGGATTGGTATAGAGTTCCAAACCAATAGACTGCATATCTGCATTGGTAGCATAGATGCCAATCACACCATCTTCGATAGTTGCCTCCATATCGCTCCAAGCGAATTTAGCCTCGAACGGAGCGTCGGTATCATACATCATACCGGGCTGTTTGGCATCCATTACGTAGGTCTCAACACCTACACCAAAGGAACCTGCAGAAACGAAGTTATCAACCTTAATGCTAAAGGTTCCGGTCTCAGAATTGTATGTGCCGTCCTCTACGGAAGCAACATATACGTTGCCGTATTGAGCGTTAACATAACCTGTAAACTGTTTGTCAATAGAGCAAGTGTTGTCTTTTGCGTTCCAATTGATGATCAGTTCAACGCCCTCACCGAACCAACCTTCACCCCAGTTGGTGATTTTGATTTGCTTGTTATCGGCATTGCTCTTGTCCGTGCGAACGAGAGCTACATAGTTGTTATATGATTGTGGCGAAGTTGCCATAGCAACAAATGTCCATGTACCGGTGTTGTATCCGAATGGTGCAAAGTCTTCCCACTCTCCCCAATCCGCTTGAGCAACTTCTCCAATAACTATCTTAGAAACTTTATCCAAGTAATAAATCTTCTCGTAGGAAGCATTTACAACAAAGATGTTGGTAGCGTTGAATAAGTTGGCTTGAGCATCGTACGTCATAGTGAAGTCAAGCAATTCTGCATCAGCATTGGTACCCAATACCCAGATAGGCATAGTACCATAGTTACCTACAAATTGGAACTTCTCGAAGGTAACAACACCCTCTTTAAGTACACCTTTTATCCATGCGGTTGGGAAATCCACTGCAAGACCTTGGATATAAACGGTATCCTTATCCCAACCAACCAATACCGAGTCAGCATAATCTGCTTCAGCACCCGAACCGGTAAACGGCATCTTAGCGGTTACTAAGCCGGCAGGAGGAGTAATGAGCTCCGTACTCGGTGTCCAACCAGGGATATAAAGGTTCACACCGCAGTCACCATAACCTTGGAACGAGTTATCGTCATCCCAGAAGATTCCGGGGAAATAAGCCGCCGTACTTCCTAATGTGGCTTGTGTACCACGCATAATCAACGAATCACCCTTGATATCCAAGATAAAGGACTCAGAATAACTGTCAGCGGCAGCAAATTGTCCACTGAAATATCCCCAACGAACACTTAATGTAGCATTATAATTGGAATTATAGGAAACGGGTTGTTTGGTTGCGAAGGTAATCGTGCTTCCTTCTTTCTTACCCTTAATCCAAGCATTATTAGTATACTTACTTACGGGGTTTTTCCAGTAAACAGTACCATCCTCGCACTCTACCAATGTAGCCGTGCCGGATTGATAAGCCAAGGATGTCTGCCCGGATGAATTTAGATAGAAGCAAGTATTGGTCGCAAGACGATTGTATTCCTTCGTTTCACCTTTAGCAGGTTGAGTAATGATACCATGGGCATCTTTAACCTCAGCCGTTTTATCCAACGCGTATGTGAATTGATAAACATGATTGCCGGCAGTCGTCATCTCGGCTGTTACCGAAAGAGCATCTTCGGTTTCCGTTTGGGTATAGGAAGCTGCAACGGCTACATCCTCAACTTTATTGATAACCGCAAAAGTATAGTCTATATCGAAATCACTGTTCTCAGAGGTATAAGTCTTACCATTTTCAATACCTTCTGCGGGAGCAAAAATATCAAATGAATATCCGTTTCCGGCAGCGTCATACATAATAACTTGCCAATCTTTAGAAGAAGCATAGTATTTTGCAGAATATTGCGCAACCGTTACCTGAATAGTGTCAAAAGTAGGTTCGGGTTTCGGAGCTTTTGTGTAAACCATATAGGTGCCACTCTCCGTAACCATAGAAGCCGTGATGTTGTTCTCTGCGTCAATGGAGAAAGTAGCGTCGGTAGGATCCTCCCAAGTGGTGAAAAAGTCTTGTGAGCAACGATAGGTGTAGTCGATGCTCATGGCATCAAAAGCATAGGTTTTGCCAACCTGTAAAGAAACGGCATTAACACCCCATGCATAAATCAGGCCATCATTGCCAACAACCGTGATGGCTTGAACATCGCCTGCGGGCTGAATGGACGGCTCGCCTACAATCTCCACTACGATGGGATCTGCTTGAATAGTTTGCGGAGCCTTTGCAGGAGCAACAGCCTTTGCAGGAGCCGTTAGGTTAGCAACTTTCTTTGCCGGAACGGCATTGAATTGATTGAGGTCCACGGCTTGAGCTTTCTCAAGCAGAACCTTCTGAACTTGCTCTACAGCAACGGCTTTCTTTTCGATAGCAGCCTTCTTTGCTTGAGGAGCAGCGCTTGCGCTAAAGACTAATAAAGTAGCGCATAGCAATGAGAAGAATTTTTTCATAAAAAACTTTGTTTTTTCTGGAGCTTCGGCGTCGTCAAGTTGCAAAAGCGAGCTTTTACTCGACTAGCACGAACCTTCATTTTGTTAATAATAAATGTTTATTGTACCCGCGTTCAGCGCGCGTGTATTTGCGTTTGTTTGCTTATTGTTTGCTTTTTTGGATGCCTTTCTTAGGCATCGTTTACAAATTGGCTGCAAAGATACAACTTTTTTTTGACATGTGCAAGTATTTTTTGCATTTTTTTGTCATTTTGTTGAAAAAAGTGCTATTTTTGTTCTTTTTCTTGCAAGAGGCAAAGAAATAGTGAAAACGAATTACGATATTTCAGCGAGGTATCTTACAATCTGTTGCTTTAGCGGCTCTAAATCATGCTCAATCACTGCCCAAACATGCCCGGGACTAATCGCATAATATCCATGTACAAGAACGTGACGCATGGAAATAATATCTCTCCAATTAGTCTCAGAATGGCTATTCTTGAATTCAATGGATAACATATATGAGGCTTCGCCAATAATCTCAATATTCTTGACTAATGCATAGTATAAGATGTTATCTTTTTGAATATCCTCTAAGGTCTTCCCCTTAGAAAAATCTTGCAAATTGGTAATGCTCTGCAAGATATGCTCCAAGCGCCCTTTATCTTTAATTTGCTCTCTCATAAATCAGCATTTTATCTTGATTAACAGAATTAACCGCAAAAGGAAGAAGTCGTTGTTCTTCAACCATATCAACGTTGCGCCCCAAGGTGTCCGACAGTTCGTTCATCATGTGACAGATAGATAAAAGGGATAACTGATCGCTATTCGAATAAGTTACTAATATATCTACATCACTATCCTTCGTCTCTTCGCCACGCGAACAAGATCCAAACAAATAAGCCCGCTCAATAGGTTGAGAGGCGAAGTATTGTTTAATCTTGGGTATCATAGTTTGTACTTCTGAACTTGGCATAGCGGTTTCGTTATAACTTTTTTGTGTCGTTTTGTTGAAAAAGAACTTTATTTGTTATATTCTCTCCTTGTATTCGCGGATGATTTCTTCGGCGAGGTAGAGATCACTACGGCAATGGAGATCTGCAACACCATCGTTGATGAGTTGCATAGTGTCGGAGTTATAGAATATATCCATAGCAGCTGCCTCATCAATGTGCATCATCTTCGCTATCGCAGCGATGATACGCGCATATTTCATTTGCAATATTGTTGGATTTGCGTCCATTATATTTGCTCTTGAGATTGAAAATGTAAGTAATTATCCAATATTGTTTGATTAAGTATGCATATTTGCCAATTCGGCCGCATTGGCAGCAATCGTTTTAAGGCTTCTTCTTTGGTTATAAGACCACTGAAAAACAAATCAACGGTATTGAAAACTTTATCATTTGCAATACCTCCTTCCACAATGTCATAACGAGCCGTTGGAAGTCCTAAACGATTCGCAGCAACAAACTCAAGCCATTCTTCATTGTAATGTTCAAATCGTTTGCAGATAAAGTCTTCTTCCTCTAAGTCGAAAACGTATGTGTTAAGAAAGGCACGACTATCAGCAATCTTAAACTTGTCCCCATAGCGTACCGCCTGTTCGCGTATTGGGGTAAGATAGAAACCTACCCCGAAGTCAAGGAATTTACGGGAATGTTGAAGATTCGGATGTTCAACAATTTGGTTCGATGTGTGATAAAGGGTAATCATAGTACACCGCGTTGCTTCATAAGGTCGGATAGGTCTTGCATAATGGAGGTCTTGCTATAAGTGTGAGTAACATCATAGGCATCCATCACATAATCTTTCAAAATTCCGGAAGATGCTAGACGTTGGTAAACATCAGTTTGATTGATATGCAACACTTCTGCTAAATTACCGATACAATATGTGCTAAATTCTAAAACGTTAGCGCTCATAGCGATTTTTTTCGTTACAACTTTTTGGCTTCTATATAACTGATTCGTTTTCGGTGTGTTTTTTTATCTCTCACAGATTTCTTATCTCGGCATAGCCTCGAACGATTTTCTCACAGATTCCCTTTCCCTAGATACGGTTTTCCCGTTTCATCGGGACAACCATGCCTATTTCTTTATTCTTGGATTGTGAGTAAACTCCCATCCTTAAATAAATCAATAGTAGGGACGGTCTCGCTTCGCTTTTACCGATGTCGCCGGAGCGACCTTCGCTCACCCGCCGTGTCTGCGTTCCGCATCTATTTTTCCACTTTGTTTTCGACATCTCGAAAAACTGGCTGCAAAGATACTAAAAATAAATGATATATGCAAATATTTTTGCGTTTTTTGTGTAAATTTGTTATATTTGCATTCCTATCGTTCCTAGTCTTGGTAATATTGCATCCTTAGTTTGTACGGCAGAATAAGCAAGAAACATGCAATAATAAACAGGTAAGTAAAGAATTCCATTTTTGTTAGTTACATGTTGTTCGTTGGAAAAAACGATAGCTTTTGTAATATGGTAGTCTTTGGTAGATAAAAACTTACTTAGCGCACTATGTACGGAATAATCCTTACCGGATTTAACCTCAATGGGTAAAACGTTAAGCGTATCGTAATCATCAATAAGAAAATCTACTTCTCCTATCTTTTTATTATCGTAATAATACATTGGAAATCCATGAGCATGCAGTTCTTGGGCAACTACGGATTCATAAACTGTTCCAAGGTTGATACTTTTAACGTTTTGTAGAATAGCATTGACATTGTTTCCGTACAATATATGCGTTAGCAAACCTACATCATTTAGATAGAGTTTGAGAAGGTTTTTAGTCTCTGATTCTCGAAGAGGGAATCTGGGATTGCTGATGGCATGTACCTCCATCGCAATACCAGAAGCGGTTAGATACTCAAATTCATCTTCATAATCCTCATATTGTTTTCCTGATTTTTGCTCAATATGCTTATAGATAATTCTTTTCTTTTTATTTTCTAAGTTGCTCGGAATGAAATCATAAATACGGCGTATCTTTAGTTTACGTTCCAAATCATATTGTGATGCATCTATTTTGTAAAGATTTTCAATGTCCTTTTGAATTTCCCTAACACGCTGAATATGTTGGTCCTCCAAAAAAGCGTTGATGGCTTCCGGTAATCCTCCGATGAGCAGATAATATTGAAAACGTTTTAATATGTTTTGATGTAGTGATTCGTAGAGTCCTTCTCCTCTTAAGAAATGTTCATACATATATGTGATTACTTCTTCACCGCAGTTCATTGCCCATAAAAATTCTTCAAAGTCCAATGGGTACATGTGCTTCACACTAATGCTGCCAATAGGTACAGAGGGGGTTTGTTTTAAGGCAATACCTAATTGAGAACCACTGGCGATAAAACGGAAACGTTTTTCTTGATTGAGAAACTTTAGCATCGTTAATAGGGCGGGATAACTTTGAATTTCGTCTAAAAAGATCAAAGTGTCTTCATAAGAACCTATCTTTCCCTTTGCAAAAAAAGCTAATTGTAAGTACAAGTCTTGGCAGCTTTTTACTGATGCGAATAAGCGATCTCCCTCTTTGTCCTCTTTTAGATTGATTTCAACAAAGTTTTTAAATAATCGGCTTCCAACGTACCGAATCAAGTACGATTTGCCTATTTGTCGTGCTCCGTCAACTAAAAGAATCTTATCGGGTTGTTCAAGAAGGAACTTTTCAATAACGGGTTCAAATTTGCGTCTTAGCATAATTGCATTATCTTGGAGGTGTTTATTTTTATTCGCTTCTATATAACTAACTTATGGTTGTTATTTCTCTATTTTGTTTTCGACATCTCGAAAAACTGGCTGCAAAAGTACTAAAAATAAATGATATACGCAAATATATTTTCGTTTTTTGTCACTTTTTCCATAATTCTGCGGTGGAATTTGTCACTTTTTCCATAATTTTGCAGTGGAATTTGTCACTTTTTCCATAATTTTACGCGCCATCGCAATAGCCTCGCTTTATTTTTATTCCGGGCGGCTGCGCACGCCCTGTGCCCGTCGAGTAGGCTTCACAAGATGTCAAAGTTCCGCTTTGACAGGGTTGTTTCAGCCCACTCTCCTAAATTACGCAGATAATATATGTTTCGTCTGCTCCTTTCCGCCTATCTGCCTATAGTCGTTAGTGATTTTTAGTTACGATTTTCTATTAGATTTTTAGTTAGATTTCTGAGCGAAGCGAAATCTAATAATAGGTGGTGCTAATCCGATTTAGAGTCGATTTTTAGTTTGATTTTGGCGTAGGATATTAGGTCTGAATATAAAAAATCTTTACTAAAAATCCGTTCGAAATCTTTTAAGCAAATCTTTTCTTTTTCATTTCGGGCTACGCCCTCAGAAATCCTACTTAAAATCCTTTCTAAAATCTTTACTAATAATTAATCGACTATTTTTTAATCTGCCTTTCCGCCTCTCCGCCCACATCCGCATCCGCGTAATAAGCCGATAGGCTGAGCGGGAGACCCAAAATATCTGTCTAAATCTGCGCAATCTGCGAGAGATTACACTCTTTGTTTACAATTTGGCTGCAGAGATACGACTTTTTTTTGATATATGCAATACCTAACAAGAAAAAAAGTTGCAGATTTCATTACAAATAATTACAATAAATAATTGATATAGTTGCCGGACGTGACAATATTCATTTGATTCGGGTGGTACGTGTTAATAAACGTACTCGGCAAACGAGTTCCTTGTTTCTTAGGATTCCACTTTAATTCAAATAAACTCAATTCGCCATCCTTCTCTTCAATATAATCAATCTCTTGCTTCTCTGTGGTTCGCCAAAAATAGGCATTAACATATTGTCTATGATAATGATTATATTTCATTCGCTCTGCAATAAAAAAGTTTTCCCATAAATCACCTACATCATTTCTAAGTTCAAGAGGAGCAAACTGTTTAATAATCGCATTGCGAATGCCGGTGTCATAAAAATATATCTTTTTCCCTTTTGTTAACTCCGTGCGGAGATTCCGATTAAAACTATTGAGGTGAAAAATAATATAGCATTTCTCCAAAATATCAATATATTTTTCTACCGTCTTACGATCAATACCTACTGTTTTAGAAAGTTCGTTATAATTAACTTCGCTACCTACTTGTAAAGCTAAAGCGGTTAGCAAATTCTCCAAAGCGTTGGTACGACGCAGCCCCTCCAATTGTAGCGCATCTTTATAAAGGTAACTTTCCGCCAATTCCATCAGCACATCTTTTGGGGAGTTGCTGGTAATGACTGCGGGATAGGAGCCGTAAATCAATCGTGAGGCCAAACGCTCCTTAACGGCAATAAGTCCCTCCGTTTCATACAACTCTTGCGTGGAAATAGGATAAAGGTGGTAAGTAATTTTGCGTCCTGTCAATGGTTCTTCTAATTGGTTTCTCAACTCAAAAGCAGACGACCCGGTAACAAATAGTGAAACATCCGGTATCGTGTCAATGATGATCTTCAACGTTAACCCAATGGCATTAACTCGTTGGGCTTCATCAATAACAACGATTTTAGCATCACGAATGAGAAGTTTAATCTCTTGAAGATTAGCCGCTTCCAATGTGGCCCGAACTTCCGGAATATCTCCGTTTAGCCAAAGTACCTCGTCTGTTGATCGACTATCTAACAACTCTTTTAAAAGTGTCGTTTTTCCTACTTGCCGCGCTCCAATAAGCAAAGTAACCTTCCCTTTTTGGGCAGATTGTAATAGTTGTAATAATTGCCTTTTTATCATAGTTCCGAATTTTCGTGTGCAAAATTACAACTTTTTTTTGATATGTGCAAATTTTTTAACAAAAAAGCACTTGTATTCCCAAATTATTGCCATATTATGGGATTATATTCCCAAATTATTGCCATATTATGGGATTATTGGTTGCTTTGAGTCAAACGCGCGCTTAATATTAGCACATAACTCTCTTGTAATAAACGCGTTATTCATACCCGTGTAAAATTTAAAGTTGTACTTTAATTTTGTAATCGAGTGCAGAGGTTATTTTGTAAGAAAAGACGGGGGAAGTTTGCCCGTTATTGTACCCGGCGACCATAAGATAGTAGGTTCCGGGCATCCAAATCTCATAATTAAGGTTGCAATAACTCTCACCCGTATCAATAAACCCGTTCTGGACATTGATGGGCGCATTCAACTGCCACCTGCGTTCTACGCCACCGGCTTGCTGAACCCGATACTCGTCCTCCAAGCACCAAATATACGGCTCCTCCGGCAGGGTAGGGATAATCTTCACTACATTAGTGGTTTCGTTATACTCAAAACGGAACTCAAAACCCTCTATATATGGATAAACGGGCTCCTCTATCTCCACAATGCTTATACTATCCCAGTCGGAGCAGGGAAAATGGCGTACGGCTTTGCCGTTCTTCCAAAGGTAGAAATAGGGATCCGCCTCTTTGCCTGTGGCTTGAGAACTGAGGTCAACCGTATGTGCTTTGCGTTCGGGAAGGCGGAAGGAGTGGGTAAAGAAATCGCTTGTTCGTCTGCCCGTGCTGTCGCAACCGGCAAGGACAAGGGTGTATTGACCATCCTCGATGGCTAAGTTCTGATAGTTGAGGGTAGTGGCTCCTTTCTCGAGATCGTAGATGGGGTCAAAGAAAAGCACATCCACAAAAGCTTGCCAGAACTGGGTGGGCGTGAGAAACTCGTTGCCCACGTATTCCGCCATCTGGCGAAGACTGGTAGGTTCGGTGAGTTGCCACATATAAGTCACATCGTCCCGCGAGGGGGTGATGGTGAGGTCGGTGGGACCGGTTGAGACAGAGAAACAGAGGTCGTTCATCGGGTAGGTGACGACCGTTATCGAATCTAATTGCTTCTCGTCTGTCTGAAAATTCAGCTGGTTACCGGAGAATATACTCCACTGAATGAGTCCTAATATGAATAAGATTATCTTCAAGTATTTTTATTGCTTCGTCTTTTGCTTTTACGTTTTTCAGTCGCGTTTCTTGTTGCTGCTCTACCTCAATCTTTCTCACATCAGTCAACGCTTCGCGACCGTATTCGGAGCCGTCGTTGCTATAAACAATCAGACTATCTCCCTGTATGGCAAGATGACCTAACTGCTCCACAGAAAGAAACCATGCACTCCCGCGAACGGGAGTGATGGTTACTTGTTTCGCCTGAGCCACAAGGGCTACAAGGCAGAAAAATGCTATCAATAAACGCTTAGCGATATTATTGCAGACTCTTAACACCGTTCTTAATCACAATACCTTTATAGTTCTTGTCAACCTCTTGACCGAAGATATTGTAACGAACATTGTCGTTGATAATGCGAACGTTCTCTAAGCCGGTTCCGGCACTTTGCTTAATCACGATAGGCAGGGAAGCACCATAAGCCTTGAGGTAAATAACCTCTTCACGAGCTTCTTTCTTAGGATTAGCCTTAACATCTATCGTTACCAAAGCAGCAAGTTGGATAAATTCGCTACCACCTTCTTCATAGGTGAAAGGACCGGTAATAATCTCGTAGTCAGCAATCAGGTTGCTGGTCTTTGTGTTGATGACATTACCATCAGCGTCATAGAGGTCAGCATCTGCCTCAAAGTCCGTGGAGATATTGCAAGCAATCTCTAAAGTATCCATTGCAACCCAGTTGTCTTTATCGTCCTTGTAACTCATTTGGAGTGTACCGCCTTCGCCACCAACTTCTTCAATACGAGTGTCTTTGAAGTAGTGCAGGTCAGTGTAGTAAGCATTGAAAGCCATGTCAATATTCATGTCACCATAAGAGTGGAACTTACCATCTTTCTTCCACAGCGTACGACCACCGGTAGGAGTCTCCCAATAATCGCAGTAGATACCGAAATTACATTTGCTCTCGTTGAAACCGGTGAGCTCAGCATAGCAGTATTGACCCAAAGCAGCGGGCTTAACATCTAAGTTTCCGAAAACGTTCTTCTCCTTGAAGACGAATTGGATGGAGTAACCACCACCATCTTCAACACATTCCTTTTGGGTAGCGGTAGCTTGTGCCATGATGGAATCATGACGGAGGTATTGAACCGTTTCACCCGTTTCGGGGTCTTTACCAATGATGATAGGATAGATAGTGAGCGTGAGGTTCGTGGTAGCAGGGAAAATTTGCTCAATGTTGGTAGCGTCACGGTTGTAGCAGTGAACGAATACGGTATCGCACCACATAGAAGCACCTTCCGGAATAGGAATGATGTTCACGAGGGTATCTAATGTTCCGGCTCCCCAAGAGGAGATGGTCATACCCGAACCGAAGCACCAAGACGTTCCGGCTGCACCGGACGAAACCATATAGCGGTTACCTGCATTCTCTTGCTCACCACTGCGGTCAGCGTTCATCATCTCGCAGTTGGTCATTTGCTCGGGTTGCCAGTAGCCGTTCATCATGTTTGTGGGAGCAATCTCACCGGGCCAATAAGCCTCTGCAGCATAAGCATACATGTAATCCGTAAAGGTTACATTGAACAAAACACTGCCGTCAACAGAGGGAATCTGACGCGGATAAACCGACAGGGTGGGGTTGCAATAACTCCAACCATAGGAAGGAGAAGCATATTCCAATTTCGCAACGCTGTCAACGGTGACGGTCTCATAAGCCGTTCCGGCTGCGTTCTCCGTTTCATAAACCCATTTGCCGGGACCGTAAACGGAGTTGTAAATAGTCGTTTCCTTGAAAGGAGTCATCAAAAATACGTTACCGGAAACATAACCGGGTTTGTAACTCATGTACATTTGACCATCAATGAAGTATTGACCTTCCACAACGGTATCTACTTCCGTAGCAGCAGGAGCTTTGAAAGGAACAGCGTCTGCTGCATAACCTTCTGCACTCAGTTCAGCAGTATAAACGGCGGATGGGATGTCCGTTTTTACCAGTTCAGCTTTTGGCATCTTAGCCAATTGTTGCGCATTCAGGGCAACCGTCAGTGCCAATGCGCTCATCAAAAAGTAAATCTTTTTCATAAACTTAAAATTTTAGATTGTTATTTTTCTGTTCCAGTGACATGGATCACCGTGTTTTCTTTTTCAAACGTTCCGCCATTTGAAGGGTTGATAGCCGTTTGGGCTTTGAATTGGTAGGTACCGTTCAAACTCTCCAACAACGTCTTAAGGGTAGGCAGTTTAGTTAACATGTCTTCGGCTTGGTGGTCGTCCGTTTCTTGCGCACCTACATAAGTGAGCGTGATGTCCTCTCCGTTAAATTCGACTTTATACTCGTAGTAGAGGTGACCATATTCAACGACCTTATCCGTATATTTGAACTCTAACCAATAGGTAATCACTTGCTCGCCAAAGATATAGTCCTCGTTATAGGTCAATCGTAAAGCTACAACCTTAGCGGTACGTTTATTACCCGTTTGTCCGGCTAAGTCGCAGAGCTCCTCGTTAACTTGGTTCAACGTAGCATCAATGCCGGTAGGAATGGTATTACTCATGTCTAATGTCCAGCCCAAGCCCTTCAGTTTCATATAGTTATAGACATATTGTTTGGAGGGCATCAGCACTGCCGATTCAGCGTGCAACAAACCGTCTTGCTCAAAGACAAAATGACGGTTGGTGTTCTTCTCTCCGGTCATGGTGGTCATAAGGTGAAGACCATCGGGCATACCCGTTACGGGCGTGTAGGGGTCTTCAATCTCAAACAACTGACCTTGTTTGGCAAAACGCAAGATTCCTTCATCGTTGAAAACGGTGCAAACGCTATCGCCGTCCTTGTAATCCAAGAGGTTGCCGTTGCCGAAGATCTCATTCAGTTGTTTATCCGATTCGGTAGTGATGGTGTTGATATCCTCGCCGTCCTTCAGGGCGTACATCACCGTATAGGCTCCGTATTTCTTTCCCTTCAGACGCATACGGTCCGGAGAGGATTCTAAGATAAGGAACTCGTAATCGCCCTCATAACCTAAACCGTTCGTACCCGGGTCTGCCCACGTGTGCATAACGTTATTATAGGTGTTGAATGTCAGAATAGGGCAGATATCGTTTACCACTTCCCACATACTGGCTGTATCACGCTTAACACCCTTGCCGGATGCGATAGCAGCCGATACTTGACCGTTCTTGGCGAAGTTCAATTGGATATGAGCACTGGTTTTCTTCTCGGGATTGGCGAAATAAACCATGTGCCATCCGTTGGTGGCGCCGATTAACACGTCTTCTGCTGTAGTGATAGCTGCTTGAGCACGCTCGGCTGCTGATTTGTCGAATAAACGCTCCTCTTCACGAGAGCAACCTGCCAAAACAACCAACGCTAATAATGCATATAAAATAGTCTTTTTCATATTCAGCCTCCTTATTTCATAATAATCACATCCTTACTTGCGTCGTACTTAATCTCCTTTGACGGATCGAAGTTAGGATAGGTGTGATAGTCAAAGTTATTCTTCATCAACTCATCGTAGTTGAGGAAAATCTGGCGGTTCATCACCTCCAAGTGCATCTGATAGACACTAATCTTCCATTGCTCGGCAAGCCAATTGGTAACCATCTCCAATTTATAATTGATGTAACCGGCACCTTCGTCCTTAGCGGTCGCAATCATTTTCTGCCATGTCTTATCGTCCTTTACGATAAAGTTGGCAATGGTCTCCACAAAGTCCTCGTGGGTAGAGCAACGCGCGTAATTAGTAACGAATCCGCGTGTGTTAGCCTCTTCGTTGGACATGTATTGCCAACCCGTCGGGTCGTAATCACCCGGGGTGATACTTTCGTAATCCTTCGGATAGAGTTTCTTCTGGTGCAGGATATGGCTGAACTCGTGGTGCATGGTCTTGAAGATATACTCGTTGAGCAACTCCATATCGTTCCAGTTCATCTTGTTGATCTTCATGAGCGTAATCTTGATACCACCTTCGGCATAACCGAGTTTCTCTGTACCTTGGGCGGCATTGATCATAGACGAACCTACAATCTGAATCATACGCGGACCGTTATTATAGAGGAACGAATCGACGCCTACACGGTGCATAACGGTGTCATAGACGTTGTACCATAAGTACTGAGCCAAGTGAGCCAACGTATCCGCCATACCTAAACGTACGGGAACAACGTTGTAGTTAGGATCCATGGCGGCATCGTCTAACTGATAACGGAACTCGCAGTTATAGGGTTTGACGAAATATTCGTTGAGCCATTGGTCAAACTCCTCGGTGTACATGTTTTCCTTTGCTGCTTTGTCCTTAAAGATACTCTCGGGATCTAACTCGTCTTGTTTGCAGGAACTTACTCCTACCAACACTAACGCTAATAACGCAATATTGATAATCTTTTTCATAATCGTCCTCCTTATTTAGTGGTTATAACGGGAGTGCCTAATCCAAACGGAGCGGGCATCAATTGAGTAGAGTCGGCAGGAGCGGTGGTTACCACGTTACTGCTCGTAGGAGCCGATTGGTCGGTACGCGGGTTAGGCGTCATTCCGGCAAGCAGAACCTCTTGCGGCAACTGAATAGCCAAACGCTCGTCTCTTACTTGCATCGTCATCTCGGGCTTCGTTCCTTGCTTGTGTGTGAACTCAATACCATAACGCTTCAAGTCTTGCAGGCGCAGACCGTCGTGGAATGTCTCGATACGACGGAAATGTAAGCAGCAATGAACGAGCGGCAATTGACGAGCCGAAATCGTCCATCCGGGAACAACCTGATCTTGGTGCAACTCGGGAGCATAAGGCGTACCGTAGTTCTTGGTATAGAAGTCCCGAATGATATTGTAATTCAAAGCAACGGTACTATCCGCGTTCATGTTCATGACACGTTTTCTTACGTTCATATTCTCGCACCATAAGCGTAAGTCGTTGACAGCACCTTGTTCATCATTAGCAAAGACTTTGGCTTCAGCGCGAACAAGTAAGGTCTCGTCACTCGTGAAAGCACGCGTCACACCGTGGATATAGCCGTATCCGTTCACCTTGTCCGTAAATTCGAACTTATAGTAGAACTTACTGAGGAAACTGCCATATTGGTCACTACCGATACTCCAAACACTCATGGCTCCTACTAAAGAACGATTAGCCCAGCAAGGACCCGCACCTTCCAAACTGAAATTCAGTGCATCGTCCTTAGACTGATAACGTCCGTAATCAGCAAAATTGGTATATGGAGCTTGTGTCATCGTGGTGTAGAGCAACAGGTTACTGGGGGACTTGATGTCAATCCAAGCGTTCATACTCTGCTCCACATCGGTAGCCGTAATATGCTCGTTGTAGTGGTCAAAGAGTTTACTCAGCGTTGTGGCATCGTCGGTACCTAAAACGGCGTTGGCACAAGCAATCGCTTTCTCCCATTGACGGGTATAGAGGTAGAAACGGGCAGCAAAAGCATTGGCTGCGGCTACGTTGAAGTGATACTTAGGCACGGCATAATAACCATCGCTGATATTGGGCAATGCTTCCTCAAGATCCTTCTCGATGCACTCGTACGTCTCGGCTAAACTGGGGCGGTCATAATGGGGCTTAACCGCCGTCTCGGGAGCTGTCATGTAAACGATACCTAAATCCTCCTTACTCAGGTCTTTATCACGCCATGCTTGGCAGAAAACCATCGTGAGCAAGAAGTGGTGATAAGCACGAATCATCTTGGCCTCGGCTTTTTCAGCCGTCATATCCACGCCCTCAGCCTCTAATTTCTCAATGGCTTGCAGTGCTTGGTTAGCGGCTGCGATAGCAGAGTAATGGGCGTCCCATAAGTACTTGGGCGAGTCCTGCTGACCGGAACTCACTACCGGCTCCCAACCGAAGATCTCGTCGTACATCTTATCCAATGGCAAGAGGTTACGGCAGTGACCCGTCTTATCGGGAGCGTCATTGTCAATCACGTTATCCGACGTGAAATCCAAGATAGGAGCCGTGTTACCATTGGTATAAGCACTCACTAATAACAATTGCACTTTCTGCTTCGTGTCAATAGAAGCACGCATGTCGGGGTTCTTGTCGAGGAAATTACATCCGGCTAAAACCAAAACCATGCAAAATATACTAATACTTTTCTTCATAATCGTTCCTCCTTATATTATAATCCTAAGCGGACGGTTAAAGTGAATTGACGGGGGTTCGGTGAACTTACACCACCCGTGTTATAGAACTCCGGATCACGTCCGTTCAGTTTCTTATCCGCATAGGCGAGCCACAGGTTTTGAGCACTGAGCTTAACCATAAAGCCCGAAACGGCTTTCTGACCCTCGAAATACTTCTTCGGGATATCGTAACTGAGCGACAACTCTTTCAAACGAATGAAATCACTCTTTGCTACGCGTTGGTCGCTGTAGTTGTATGCCGAATAACCCCAACTGAGGTTGTTGATGGTGCTGTACTGACGCGTGGTGGCGATAGCCGGAATGGTAGTCACATTCTCGTCTCCGGGAACAACCCAACGGTTCTTCATCTCCTTCATGCTGGCGGTCAAATCGCTGTACTGACTGCTATACACGTAGCAGAGCGGATCCAAACGAACGACACCACCGAAACTATAGGTGAAATAGACATTAAGTTTGAGGCTGTTGCCTAAGAAACCGAACGTGTTACCAAACGAACCGGTGATAGTGGGGTCAATCGTTCCTTCGTACTTGAGGTACTTAATCTGCTCGGGGTCGTACTCTTGGAAATTCAACTCCTCGTAGTTGTTGGGACCGATAATCATATCGTCGTTGCCATAGAAAGTAGGCAGACCTTCCTCGGTCAAACCGGCAAACGGAATAGAGAACAACGCTCCAACAGGGTAATCTTGCACACGGCCATAACCATTAACAAGCGAATAAACCTGCGAGTAAGAATCTAACTTCGTAATCTTGTTTTTTGCCCAACCAAAAATCCAGTCGGTGGTCCAAGTGAAGTTCGGGTTCTTGAAGTTTACGGTAGAAATAGTAAACTCAACACCGGTCGATTCCATCGTGGCGTCGTTGGCTAATTTCGTGGTAGCACCACCTACACCCATGGTCTGAACGTAACCAATCAGGTCGAAGTTATTACGCTTATACCAGTCTAACTCAACGTTAATGCGGTTATCCACAAAACCGAAGGCAGCACCGATATTCAACTCATGTTTCTTCTCGTACGTTAACTCCGAGTTCTCCAAGTCGTACAACTCAATACCCGTTTCCGTAGCGTCCGTGCTCGGACGATAGGGACTATAGCTTTGGAACACAGCCAACGAGTTCGTTACGCTACTCGGACCGCGGTCTGCCGTCAACGAATAGGAAGCCTTCAAACTAAGGTGCGTCCAAGCCTTGTTAAACGTGGGAGCCCACCAGTTCTCCTCGTGAGCGTTCCAGGCACCGGATATGTTCCATGTAGGCAACCAACGTGCGTTACGAGACTTACCTAACTTATTGGTACCCTCGTAACGAATGGTTCCGTTAATCGTGTAACGACCTTTGTACGAGTAAGTTGCCATGCCGAAGAAGGCTAAGTTACGGTAGTACGTGAACTCATTGGCAAAATACTGCGCGTTCTCCTCTTGACTTTGTTTGAACAGTTTATAATCGGAGAAGGGAACACCACCGTTGTTGTACTGATAACCCCAACCGCGGAACCATGTGTATTGACGGTCTGTCATGTTACCTTCACCTCCGGCAAACAGACTGATGATGTGGTCACCGTTCTTACCGAAATCGGAATTGTAACTAACCGTCGCACGGAAGTCCGTAGAGAGCAATTGATACTCGCTCAGGTCATAAATACCACCCTTGGGCATTACCGAGATAGGTTCAGCCTTCGTGTTGTCGGGATCGGTATAAAGGAAGGAGTTATGCTCGCGGATAGTGGCATTCTCGGGGTCAATACCTGCACGATAAGCACGAGCTTGGTTACTCTCGTCCATAATATTGTGCTCCGTACGGGAATTATAGTAACGAACAGCACCTAAGGCACTAATCTCTAATCCGCGAACGGGTTTGTAGTTCAACTCGCCTTGGAACTTAATATCCGTCACCTTCAACTCCAAGTAGTTCTTGTCTAACTCGTCTAACTCGTTGAAATCGCAGTAGTTACGACGATAGGTATCCGTCGGACTCATCACGCGTGCCGTGTTCATGGCATACGAGAAGGGGTTGATATCGAACTCACGGGATACGGCACCCGTAATCGGGTCCGTATTAGAACTGATCGTTCCCGGAGCTTTCTGTTGACGATAAGAAGCGTTACTTACCAAGTTCAAGGTCAAGTTCTTCAATATATCGTAACTGGCGTTTAAGTTTGCCGTGAAACGCATAACCTCAGAAGACTTATACCAACCCGGATCGTGCATAGCACTCAAGGAAGCATAGACGCGACCTTTCTCCGTACCGGTGGAGAAACTCAAGGAGTGGTTGTGCATAATCGTGTTGTTGAATAAGGCATTGAACCAGTCCGTGTTACGATACTCGGCTTGACGCAGATACTCGTTCTTGGCGTGCTCCGTATTCTCAATCTTACCTTGGTCAATGAGTTGGTACATGCGTCCCCAAACACCGAAGTTCTTAGCCGAAGCCAAGGACGAGTACTCTAACCAACCCTTACGCTCCAACTCTTGGTAAATACCCATCTGCTCTTGCGAGTTACAGATGTTGTAGTCCAAGTATTGCGGGATTTGACGATAGGTCAACTCGGCATTATATGTCAGTTTGCTCTGTCCTGCTTGACCTTTCTTGGTTGTTACAACGATAACGCCTGCCATAGCGCGTGCACCATAGATGGAGGTAGCCGAACCGTCCTTTAAGATTTGGAAACTCTCAATATCGTCAGCGTTGATACCCGAGATGGCACTGGCAATAAGGGTGGTGGCATCACCACTACTCAAATCGTCGGCACTAATCTCAACGGCATCCTCTAAAACGACACCATCCACTACCCACAAGGGTTTAGAGGCACCGAAAATAGAAGTCGCACCACGAACACGAATCTTAGGCGCCGTACCGAACGTACCACTCACGTTCTGCACACTCACACCGGCGGCACGACCCTCCAACGAACGGGAGATATCTGCCACACCGTCTAATTTGGCTTTTTCAGCATCTACCTTCGTGGCAGCACCGGTAAACAAACGCTTGTCTTGCTTTACCATACCTTGGACAACCACTTCCTGAATCTGCTGCGTGTCTGACGTGAGCTTCAGCTTAATGTTCGGCTTAACCGCAACCGTCTCGGTGCGGAAACCCATGTACGAGATCACCAAATTCTTCACTCCGGCAGGGACTGTCAGTTCAAAATAACCATCAAAGTCCGATACCGTACCTACTGTAGTCCCTTCTGCTATAATGTTTGCTCCAATAGCGGCTTCCCCAAGGTCATCATAAACGTAACCCGTAACCTTCGTTTGAGCCACTGCAAACACCGTCAGCATAGCGGAAAACAAAAGAAATACTAATCTTTTCATTTATACTTGTTTTATAATTATTGTTACTCTTTATTCGTAACTATTACCCCACGTTAAGTGGAAAAGTGCGCAAAGATACTACTTTTTTTTGATATATGCAAATTTTTTTATATTATTTGTGTTAAAAAACATATTTGCACAATCTAAAAGTTGCATTTTGTTTACTTTTTCTATCTTTTGGTATGTTTCTTTCCATGAGGGAGACTTACCAAAGTAAAGCATCTGTTTTGCCATCGTCAGGGCATTATTCTCCTCGTTTTCGGCGGCAATCGCCATCTGTCCCCGAATTTGTTCTTTGGCTTTTGTTAACTGACTATCCGTGAGCGGTTCTGTGCACAGTTTCTTCAGTTCTTTTTCCACTAATTCGGTGCACTGCTCGCGGTCTTGCTCGTCGCAAGCGAAATAGACAGACCAATAACCCGTGTCGCTGAGTGGGGTATAGTTGCTTTCTACCGTATAGACCAGTCCGCGTTTCTCTCTTAGACTGAGGTTAAGTCGGGAATTGAGTGAACCGCCGCCTAAGATATTATTGAGTAAGAATCCCGTTAACTGCTGTTCGTGCCCCAAAGGATAAGCCAAACCGCCCATCATGACATGACTCTGGTGCACGTTCTTATGAATAATAAGCTCGTCGGTGGATGGATTAACTTTTGTGGAGGCTCTCGTGATGTCTATAAAGGCTCTCCTTTCGCGCGTAGGCGCGCTTGAATCATAAGGTGTAGTCCCGAAGCATTGTTCGGCTTCCTTAACGACGATGGCCATCGGTAAGCGGCTTTGCGAAAAGATAACCATGCGCTGCGGGGTATAGCAACGCCGCATGAATGTCAAGGCTTGTTCGGCAGTGAAACTCAGTACACTCTTGCGCGTACCTAATATAGGTTGCGCCAAGGGAGTGCCGGCAAAGAGCAGGCTCTCAAACTCATCGTAAATGAGTTCGTCGGGGGAGTCGTTGTAACTCTCTATCTCGTCTAAGATGACTTGTTTTTCCTTTGTTGTTTCTTTGTCGGGGAAAGTGGGGTGGAGAACGATGTCCGCCAATAGATGAAAGGTATGCCTAAATCTATCTACCGGTGTGGCGGCATAGAAAGTGGTCTCCTCTTTGGTGGTGTAGGCGTTAATCTCGCCTCCGATACCTTCTATCTGATTGATGATAGCGCGGGCACTTCTTTTTTCGGTTCCTTTGAAAACGCAATGCTCTATGTAGTGCGCCAAGCCGCTCTCCAATGGTCCCTCGTCACGCGTGCCGACTCCTACCATAATTCCGATATAAGCCACCTCAGATTGGGTCATTCGGTGCACAATTTGCACTCCGTTGGGTAAAATATCATAAAAAATGTCATTCATATTTGCGTATATCAAAAAAAAATTGTACCTTTGCAGCGTTTTTCGACGAGCGGCATTGGCGGAATTGGTAGACGCGCTAGACTTAGGATCTAGTTCTCACGAGTGAAGGTTCGAGTCCTTTATGCCGCACTCTATGAAAAAAGTTCTTATTCTCTTCCTTGCCCTTGCGGCTATCACTTCCTGTAAGATGAAGAACGAGGCTGAATCTACGCCTATGTTCTATTTCTCTTACTTCGTTCGTTCGGATTCTACTCATACGGACACGCTTTATTGTGTTCAAACGTCGTCTAACTCTATTTTAGTCGATACTGCTCATGTGGCGGATACCATCACGTTTGTGATTACGGCTGACGCCGTTCTCAATGTCTTGGATTCCTTGTCCGTTACGTGGAATAAGAATAATATGGCTGCTTCTTTTGCGGTAAGGGATGAGTGGTTTATTCCCGAGTTCACCGATGTCAAAAATGGTCATTTTAAGTTCTTGCCCTATTACCGCGGTGTCTCGATGCCTATGACCTATATCCCTACGGTTGCAGGAACGGATACTATCACCCTTTTCTTGCGCTCTTCCACTACGGTCTATGGACCTGCGTCCATGCACATTATTCAGCCGGTAAGGTAGTGTCAAAGCGAGCGATATAACGCTCGTTTTCTTTTTCTAAGGCGTTGTCCGGACGAAGTTTATTTAGTTTAGCTAATTTGACTAACTTAAACAGCGCTTGCCCCATCGTCTCTTCGTCGGGGTGTTGCTCTAATTGTGCTAAAAGGGAGTGTAACTCAGTCCAAGTCTCTTCTGCACTCACCTTATCCAAACCGGCGTTCATCACCTTATCCTGTATCCGATAGGCTTTAATCAACGCGGGTAGGGCAGCGGGAATACCGCTAAGCAGCGACTTATTGCCGCCTTTCTCTTTGAGTTTGACTTGTTCCCATAGTTTGGCTACCTCTTCGGGACTATTAGCCTTCTGCCTCTCCGCCTCTCCGTCCTGTTGCCCATCTGCCTCTCCGTCCTGTTGCCCGTATATATGCGGATGACGAAAGACGAGTTTGTCGGATAAATGGTTACAAACGTCTCCCATATCGAATGCCCCTGTCTCGCTGGCGATCTTGGCGTAGAAGACGATGTGTAAGAGCACGTCGCCTAACTCTTTGCATATGTCTTGCATATCGTTCTTGAGTAGGGCAGAGCACAGTTCGTAGGTCTCCTCGATAGTGTTCTGTCTCAGACTCTCGAAGGTCTGTTTCTTATCCCACGGGCATTGTTCTCTAAGCTCATCCATGATAGTGAGCAGTCTATCAAAAGCAGCTAATTGTTCTTCTCGTGTATTCATACTTTTCCAATTTGGCTGCAAAGGTACTGCATTTTTCCGATATATGCAAATAATTCTGCTCTTTTGCACAAAAAAATGCGCACTTGGCAATGCCAAATGCGCACAAGATAGGATAGCCCGAAAAACTTTCGGGCGAAGGAACAGGTCGTGGAGATAGGTTTTGGGGACTATGGAAGTTTGTGGCGATTAAACGCTGAACGAGGGTTGAAAATGTCAAGCCATTGTTCGGGCGTTTTGCCGTCAATGGTGCCCTTGCGTGCTCATAGGTTTACAATAGGTTATAAAAGTTGGGACTATGTTGTAACATTGTTGTGACAATGTTGTGACTTTGAAGGTTGGAGGGAAGCCCCCTACCCCCCTAGAGGGGGAAGCAAAGATAATATCTTTGCGAAACAACATTGTAACAAGGTACGAAAGTGCCAGTGGCACTTTGGCACTTTCGCACAAATTGCTAATATATAGTTTGTTACAGCAAAGTGCCAAAATGCCATTGGCACTTTGCTTATGCAATTTTTTCATAAACTCCATGCGTATGGGTTAATTGCCCTTGTTCCGCCCATTGGCTCAGCCAGCGCTTAGTCGAACGCTCGCTGATGCCCATCTTATCAGCGATGGACAAATTATATTCGTCTTGCTTTTCCATAATTGATTGCAAAATCTCTACTGCAAAGATACGTTTTTTTCCGATATACGCAAAAAAAAATGCAGATTTTCTACATTTTTTTTGGTTAGAGGGAATCACCCTACTCCTCTACTCCCCACCCCCTTCACTTCCTCCATCAGCATGTCGGCAAA
>JAZLMS010000036.1:0-11692 GCA_045598805.1 Paludibacteraceae bacterium
ACAGACCACAAAGTTAATCACATTTTTTCAAATAAACAAATTTCCGTCTTTTTTTGCTGAAGATACCTATGCCTTTACACTTACGATGCGCATGTTATTTCTCTATTTTGTTTTCGACACTTCGAAAAACTGGCTGCAAAGTTACAACTTTTTTTTGATACTGCCAAATAAAAATGCAATAAAATGAACAAAAAGTGTTTAAAAACATATGTTTCGTCGTTTTCGCAAAGAAAAAATCATCACGCGCTTGCGCATATACACGAATTTTTGTAATTTTGCACCCGCTAATTGTAATTTGGCGAAGAAGACGACAAAATGAAACATTATCTATACACCGGGTTATACGCCAGCGCAAGAGCAATGCGTTTAAGGGAGGTTTGTAAGAACAAGCCTGCCCTCATTGTGATGGATAATGCCGATGAAGCACTATATTTATATAAGGACTTGCAGTCTTTGGAGCAAGGAGCAAGGACACTCTTCTTCCCTTCTTCGAAAAGGAGACGCCAAGGCACGGACGAGGCAATGCTTATTCAACGGACGGAAGTACTCAATGCGTTGTTGGAGCAAGGACAAAGGACAAAGGACGAAGGACTCCCCACCTCCCTACCCCCTTATTCCTCTACACTTTTCGTAGTGACTTATCCCGAGGCATTGGCAGAACCGACGCCATTGCCCCAAGCCTTGACCAACAACACCATCAACCTCCACAAAGGGCAAGCCATTTCGATGGAGACGATTATAGAGCAACTGACTCAACAGGCATTCGTCAAGGTAGATTTTGTGTACGAACCCGGGCAGTTTGCCGTTCGAGGTGGTATTATGGACATATACTCCTATAGTCACGAACTACCCTACCGCCTCGATTTCTTTGGAGACGAGATAGACTCGATTCGCGAATTTGATATAGAGACACAACTGAGTAAAGAAAAGGTTGAATCGGTAGCCATCTCGCCCGCCTTAGAGGACAATAACGACACCGGATTCTTAACCGACTTTTTAGCAAAGAATACGCTATGGATAAGCAACGATTTCTCTCTCGTCAAATTTAAACTCGAGAGTCTTTTGGAACAAGGAACAAGGACAAAGGACAAAGGACAAGAACACCCGACCCCTCTACTCCTCTATTCCTCTACTCCCGACACCCCTTCTACCATAGAGATGAATACGAAGTCGTTCTTCCCAACCTATACCAAGCGAGAGTTCCACACCATACCCCAGCCGCCGTTCCATAAGAACTTCGACCTCTTTGCCGACGACATTCGCGCTAAACAAGAAGCGGGATATACTATCTTTATCCTTGCCGAACAGCAAAAGCAACTCGACCGATTACGCACCATTCTGGACGAAGGACAAAGGACAAAGGACGAAGGACAATTGGTCAATGTGGAAAGTATTCGGTTTATACAGCAAAGCCTCCACGCCGGCTTTGTGGATGAGGACGAGAAAGTGGCTTATTATACCGACCACGAGATATTTGAGCGTTACCATCGTGTGACACTCCGCAGCGAGGAGTCGCGTCGAGGCAAGGCTATCCTTACCCTCAAAGAGATTAACCAACTGCGATTAGGCGATTATGTGGTTCATTCCGACCACGGAATAGGTACGTTCGGCGGATTAGTAACCACCTCTGTCAACGGCAAACCGCAGGAGATGATACGCATACTCTATCGCGATGGCGACACTATCTTTGTAAGTATTCATAACCTGCACCGTATCAGCAAATACAAGGGTCGTGAGGGTTCGGCTCCCACTATCTCTAAACTTGGCAGCGGAGCTTGGGAAAGGCTCAAGGAGCGCACCAAGGATAAGGTCAAGGATATAGCCCGTGACCTCATTGCGCTCTACGCTACGCGCAAACAGCAACAGGGCTTTGCTTATACGCCCGATGGATATATGCAGCACGAGTTGGAAGCCTCCTTCCTATACGAGGACACGCCCGATCAAGCCAAAGCCACCACTGATGTCAAACACGATATGGAAAGTCCACAACCGATGGATAGGCTAATCTGTGGTGACGTCGGTTTTGGTAAGACAGAAGTGGCTATGCGTGCCGCCTTCAAGGCTGCAACCGATGGCAAACAAGTGGCAGTCTTAGTGCCTACAACGGTTTTGGCTCTACAGCACTATAACACTTTCAAAGAGCGTTTCCAAAACTTCCCCGTCCGAATCGAATACCTATCGCGAGGGAAATCGCCCAAGCAAGTGAACGAGATAATAGCCGATTTGCAGGCAGGCAAGATAGATATCCTCATCGGTACGCACAAACTCGTTGGCAAACAGATACGTTGGCACGACTTAGGGTTACTCATTATAGATGAGGAACAGAAGTTCGGCGTAGCCGTTAAGGAAAAACTCAAATCCCTTCGCACGAACGTGGATGTGCTCACCTTAACAGCCACACCTATCCCACGCACGCTCCAGTTCTCGCTATTAGGAGCACGCGATCTGAGTATCATCAATACCGCTCCGCAAAACAGGTACCCTGTACAAACGGAGGTCATCACGCCCGAGGACGAGGACATCATCAAAGAGGCGTTGGATGTAGAGTTGGCGCGTAATGGTCAAGTCTTTGTGGTCAATAACCGCATAGAGATGCTGCCTCGCATAGAAAGCCGTATTCATCGCCTTTGTCCCGAAGCGCGTATCGTGGTAGCTCATGGGCAGATGCCGACGGACGAGATGGAGGAGAAATTAGAAGCCTTCATCAATTACGATTACGATATCCTAATATCGACTACGATTATTGAGTCGGGCGTTGATATACCGAACGTGAACACGATGATTATCTATTCGGCACAGCACTACGGTTTAGCCGACTTGCACCAACTCAGAGGTCGCGTAGGACGTAGCAATCGTAAAGCCTATTGTTACTTGGTTGCACCCGAGAAGGAACTGCTCACCGAGGACGCACGTAGGCGACTGAACGCTATCACCACGTTTGCCGACTTGGGTTCAGGTTTTAATCTCGCCATGCAGGACCTCGATATACGTGGTGCCGGTAATATGCTCGGTGCAGAACAGTCGGGTTTCATTGCCGACCTTGGCTACGACACCTACCAACGTATTCTCAACGAAGCCGTAGAAGAACTCAAAGACGAGATGTGGGAGGAAAAAGGAAAAAGGATGGAGGAAGAAGGAATCAATCCTCAATCCTCAGTCCTCAATCCTCAATCCTTAAACTGGTGTAGCGACAGCCAACTCGAAAGTGACCTACCCCTGTGTTTCCCGAATACGTATATTGAGAATATATCGGAGAGAATAACACTATATAAGGAGTTGGACAGCCTTGCTAATGAGGACGAACTGACAGAGTATAAGAAACGACTAATAGACCGTTTTGGTCCGTTACCGGAGGAGGCAGAAGAACTACTCAATGTGGTGCGTTTACGCTGGTTATGCTGTCAAATGGGAATAGAAAAGATCTTCCTCAAACAGGAGCAAGTGACGCTCTATTTTGTTGCGAATAGAGAAGCTTACTGGCAAAGCGAGGTCTTCGGCAAAATACTGACCTATGCCGTAACTAAAACGGAGCGTTGTAAACTCGTGGAGCAAGTAGATAAATCGGGACATAAAACAGGTAAAAGATATATGACCGTTCAGCAAGTCAAAACCCTTGCCGGTGCTTTGCACCTACTAAATAAAATAAATAATTCAATCGTCGAATAAATCGTAAATCGTCCAATGGTAAATCATTTTATAGGAATCATCCCGGCACGTTACGCTTCTACCCGTTTTCCGGGTAAGCCGCTTGTTGATATTGGTGGTAAACCAATGATTCAGCATGTATATGAGCAAGCCAAGAAAGTGCTTGACACCGTTATCGTTGCTACCGACGACGAACGCATCTACAATGCCGTGAAAGCCTTTGGCGGCGAAGTGGTAATGACCCGTACGGACCATAAGTGCGGTACCGACCGCTGCCTTGAGGCATATGATAAGTGGAACAAGGAAGAAGGAGCAAGGAACAAGGACAAAGGACAAAGGATTAAGGACAGTGAGATGGTTATCATCAATATTCAGGGTGATGAACCGTTTATACAGCCGGAGCAGATACAAGCGATTATGTCTTGTTTCCCGACGGAGATAGCCACCCTCGTTAAACCCTTTACAGCCGAAGACACCCTCGCTGACCTCGAGAACCCCAACACTCCCAAAGTGGTCTTTACGGCAGAACCATCTTCAATCGTGGGCTATGCCCACCTGTTCTCCCGCTCGGTGATTCCGTATTTACGTGGCATACCGAAAGAGCAGTGGTTAGAACAAGGGAAATACTATCGGCATATAGGCATGTACGCCTATCGGGCAGACATATTAAGGCAGATAACTGCCCTACCCCAATCGCCGTTAGAGAAAGCCGAGAGTTTAGAGCAATTGCGTTGGCTGGAGAACGGCTACCAAATCAAAGTAGCGGTGTGCAACACCTATTCGATGGGCATTGACACCCCGGAAGACCTCACAAACGCAGTGGCGTTTTTAGAACAAGGAACAAGGAACAAAGAACAAGGACTTTATAGTACTGATTTGCTCTATACAAACGAGACATTTTAGTCTTTTATCCTTTGTCCTTTGTCTTTTGTCAAAGAAAAACAAAATTAAAATTATACAACTATGACAGACAAAACTCCTACGCCTCATATTGGGGCTAAATTAGGCGACATCGCCGAAAGAATGATTATGGCGGGAGATCCGCTCCGCGCTAAGTTAATGGCAGAGAAGTACTTGACCGATGCTAAGTTAGTGAACGAAGTTCGTGGAATGTTAGCTTATACCGGCTATCACAATGGTAAGCGTATTACCGTTATGGGACATGGTATGGGTATTCCTTCCATCGGTATTTATAGTTATGAACTCTATAACTTCTACGGAGTAAAACGGATTATTCGCGTTGGTTCTGCCGGTTCTATCAACAAAGACCTCAACATCGGTGACCTCGTGATTGCGCAAGGTGCTTGCACCAACTCTAACTACGCCAATCAGTTCGGTTTTCCGGGCACTTACGCTCCTATCGCCAGTTTTGAGTTGCTGCGTGATGCAGCTGCTGCTTGCGACAAGTATGGTTATCACCACAAGGTAGGTAATGTTTATTCGTCCGACACTTTCTATACCGAGTTTGACGACAATCAGCAATGGATTAAGATGGGTGTTCTCGCCGTCGAAATGGAAGCTCCTGCTTTGTATATGAACGCCGCACGTAGTGGTAACGAAGCCCTCGTTATCTGCACGATTAGTGATAATATCCTTACCGGTGAAGTCACTACCGCAGAACAGCGTCAAAACTCCTTTACCCACATGATGGACGTAGCATTTGATATTATCTAATGAAAAGAACATTTCTTTTAGTTCTACTCTGGCTTCCGCTTTTGGGATACGCAAAAACGGATAGTACGAACGTAGATAGGCCTAAAGTGCTCACTGGTTATTCAGGGGGGATGGCGCTGCATATAGGTTATGCTTTTGCTACTACTCCGGCTGAGATGTTCCGCAATTGGAGTTTAGAAGGGAAAGAATTTATTCAGTCATTGCCAAAAGATGGTGTGACATTAGGTTTAGGAGGTCAGTTGCGGTTACATTTGTTCGACCACATGCACGTTGGTGGAGAAGGATATGTCTCTACCATGCCCTTAGCCGGCGAGAGTAGTATTCGTACCGGTTGGGGAGGCGGTTTTGTAGATGGCTACATAACTGCCGGTCGTATCCGTCCTTTATTAGGATTGGGTATGGGCGGAGGAAAAGTGAGTCGTCTCTTCGTTCCTACATCGCTGAAAGAAACACTGGATTGGGAAGATAACATCGCTGCTAATGCTTCGTTCACAAAGACATCTTTCTTTTACATAGACCCCTATGTAGGTTTGGAAATCCTTTTAGGTCCTACAAAGAATAAATCACTCTACCTCAAGTTAGATTATTTACTACCCTTCGGTAGCGAAAAAGGAGATGTTGCCGATGCCAATAAGGCTTGGTCTAATTTTATTACTCCTTCCGGTCCACGCTTGTATGTGGGTATAATGTTTGGTAAACAAAAAAATTAAAAAACAATGGATAAAAACACTTGGATTGGCTTTCTATTGATTGCCGCAATTATTGTTGGGTACACTATGCTCAGCCGCCCCAACAAAGAAGAAATGGCTGAGCGTCAACGTATTAACGATTCCATCGCTTTGGTTCAGCAGATGGAAGCGGAGGCACAACGTATCTCCAACGAGATAACGGAACAGATGGCGATTACCGAACCCGCAGTAGAAGAGGATTTCGTCACAATGGAGAACGAGAAAATTCGTCTCACCTTCTCTACCCTCGGTGGTCGTATCTACAGTGCCCAACTCAAAGAGTACAAGGCTTATGGAGACAGCCTTAATGACTTAACGCTCTTCCAAGGCGACGAGGCAAGTTTGAGTTTCACCTTTATTACGGCTAACAACCGTATTTTGACAACCAAGAACTTACATTTTGTTCCGCAGCCTATTGTTACGACCGACTCTACCCAAACGCTCGTTATGCGTCTTGAGACTACGGACGAGAATAGTTACATGGACTTCGTTTACACGCTGCCCAAAGGCGAGTATATGTTTGGGTTCAGTATTGTTCCGCATAACATGCAGAACTTTATTGCCGGCAACGTCAATTCTATGGAAATGCAGTGGACACAACTGATTCCGCAACAAGAGCGTGGACGTAAGTTTGAAGAGCGCTACGCACAACTCCAGTATATGTTGTTCGGAGGAGAAATGGATAAACTAAGCGAGCAGAAGCACGAAAGACAAACGGAAAACGCTAAGGTTCGTTGGATTGCCTATAAGGATCAATTCTTCTCTACGGTCTTGATTGCTGACGATGCTTTCAATAGTTCCACATTTGAGTCCACTCCTCAAAACAAAACGAGTGATTACATCAAGGAGTATCAGACATCCTCTAACGTCAGCCTCGATATAACGGGCACTAAACCCACTTCCTTCCGTTTCTACATGGGTCCGAATAAGTACAACACCCTCAAAGCATACGATGCCGATTTAGAAGGCGACGCTAAGTTACACCTCAAGGAACTCGTTCCGTTAGGTTGGAAGATTGTGGCTTGGATTAACAAGATTCTCGTTATTCCTATGTTCGACCTCTTTACCGGTTGGGGACTGCATATCGGTCTCGTTATCTTGCTTATGACGTTTGTTATCAAACTCATCCTCTTGCCTTTCGTCTTTGCTTCCTATAAGTCGAGTGCTAAGATGCGTGTACTCAAACCGCAGATGGATGAGATTAACGCTAAGTACCCTCCTGAAAAAATGCAGGAGCGTCAGCAAGCCACTATGGCTCTCTACCAGCGTGCCGGCGTCAGTCCTATGTCCGGCTGTCTGCCTATGCTCTTCCAATTCCCCGTTTTAATGGCTATGTTCTGGTTCTTCCCAACCGCCATCGAACTGCGTGGACAGTCGTTCTTATGGGCAGAGGACCTCTCTACTTACGACGCTATCCTGACATGGTCGCACCATATCCCGTTATTCGGAACGCACCTCAGTCTCTTCTGCTTGCTTATGACCGTGGCTAACTTCGCTTATACCTTCATTACGATGCAGAACCAGGCTTCCGATCCGAATATGAAGGTCATGAAGTGGATGATGTACCTCATGCCGGTTATGTTCCTCTTTATCTTCAACGACTATGCTGCCGGTCTGAGTTACTACTACCTATTGAGCTTAGGTTTCACCATCCTACAAACGATGATCTTCCGTTGGTCTATTGACGACGAGAAACTGCTCAAACAGATGGAGGAGAACGCCAAGAAGAAAGGTACTCAAAAGAAGTCCGGTTTCATGGCTCGTTTGGAGAAAATGCAACAAGAGCAACTCCGCATGGCTCGCGAACAAGCCAAAGCCAATGCCAAGAGGGGACGCTAATCCTTCGGTGCTTGTGAGTCCCAACATTGTCCCAACATTGTCCCAACATTGTCCCAACATTTAGGAGCTATTGTAAGCCTATGAAGATAGTTATTATAGGAGCAGGGAATGTAGGCACGAACCTCGAAGCAGCGTTCCGTCGTGCGAAACTTGATGTCACACTCGTCTCGTCGCGTGGGGTGGATAACGGCGGCGGAGACACTCTTAACGTCGGCGGAGGCACTCCACCACCAACGGCAGATGCGTACTTTTATACCGTAGCGGATAACGCGGTAGCCGACATTATAAATAAGGTACGCGCGCACCCACGCGCGATGCACCTTATCACTTCGGGTACCCTACCCCTTACTGTTTTTGGACCGGATAAACCTCATTGCGGTATCTTCTATCCTTTTATGACCTTCTCTAAGACCCGTATTTTAGAGGACTTCTCCAACATACCTATCTTTATAGAAGCTAAGAACATAGACGATACTGCCGCCGTCTATTCGCTTGCACTAACGCTAACCTCACATGTTTACGAAGCCTCTCAAGCAGCTCGCGAGAAACTACATGTTGCAGGTGTGTTTGTCAATAACTTCACGAATAGCCTTTATGGTTGTGCGCAAGACATTTTACGCGGCACGGGAATACCCTTTACCTGCCTTCTTCCGCTCATTGACGAGACGGCTGCTAAGGTGCATGACTTATCGCCCAAGGACGCACAAACGGGTCCTGCTAAACGGGGAGACGAAGCAGTCATGGAGCATCATTTATCCCTACTCCACCCCGAAGAGCAAGAGATATATCAGTTATTGTCCAATAAGATTAAGAAACAACAAAATTATTAAAACAATGAAAAAAACGATTTTATTTGCCCTTGCAAGCATTATGCTGATGGGCTGTGGTAACCAATGTCAAAAAGATTGTAAAGTTATGAAACAACAAGCCGTTATTGAAAACATCCAAACGCGCGTATCCGTGCGTAAGTTTACCGGAGAGAAGATCTCTGACGAACAAATTAAAACCCTACTCCAATGCGCTATGGCAGCGCCAAGCGCCATCAACAAACAGCCGTGGGCATTCATCGTAGTCAACGACGAGGCTATTCTCGCTCAGTTAGGGCAAGAATTCCCTTACAGCCGTTGCGACCAAAAACCGGCTATTGCTATCGTTCCTTGTGGCGACTTGCAAAAAGCCATTCCCGGAATGGAAGATTTCTGGATTAACGATGTCAGTGCCGCTACCGAGAATATCCTTTTAGCTGCTCACGCTATGGGACTTGGAGCCGTCTGGACGGGTGTTCACCCCAATATGGAGCGCGTAGCCGCTGCACAACGTGTATTAGGCTTGCCGGAACATATCCTGCCACTTTGCATTATTCCTGTAGGTATTCCTGCTGAGCAACCCGAAGTGAAAGATAAATGGGTAGAGAGTAATATTCACTACAATCAATGGTAATCGTGCAGATGAAACCCATTAAGGATTATATTATAGCGACTCGTCCATGGTCGTTTCCGGTCAGTACGATGTCCGTTATCGTTTCTGCCGCTTATCTCTATGCATCGGGATTTAGTTTTAGTATCTGGATGGCTCTTTGGGCAACGGTAGGTATCCTACTCTTCCACGCTGCCGGCAATGTACTCAGTGACTATATCGATTTCTGCAAAGGTGTTGATCGCGCGGATACGTATGGTCCTCAAACCATCACCAGCGGTCAATTCACCAAAAAGGAGGCACTTACCTTAGGTTTGATTTTACTTTTCATTGCGTGCCTTAACGGACTGGGACTTATGCTCTGCTCCGGTTGGGAATTGCTAATCTTTGGTGCTGCCGGTGCGATTTTAGCCGTTGGCTACTCGTGGCTCAAGTACCATGCTTTAGGAGATGTGGATATCACCTTAGAGTATGGCGTTATTCCGGCTTTAGGTACTTCTTTTGTGCTGACGGGTGCTGTTCAGTGGTCTGTCCTTTGGATTGTACCTGCTTTTGTTACCATTACCAATGCCGTTTTGCATAGCAATAACACGCGTGACGTGGTCTCGGATACGGTCGCTCATATCCATACCTTGCCGATGCTAATAGGTAAGAAAGCCAGTATCATTCTTTATGATATAATGATTCTTCTTCCCTACGCTTGGATTGTGGTTTGCGCCATCTTCGGCCTTATTCCTTGGACATGTTTAATCGCCTTTGTTGCTTTACCCAAAGCCATTGCTAATTGCCGTCAGATGCACCGTTTTAACGAGGCGGAAGATGCTATCAATAATCTTGATGAGAAGTCTGCTCAATTGCAACTCGTTCACGCATTAGTGCTGACCATCACTCTGATTATGTTTGTTGTCATAGAAAAAATAATTCTATAAAATGGGCACCTCCAAAATCAAACTTACATTAAGTGTAGTTGTCGCTTTTGTGCTGTGGACATTTATGTTCTCACCTTGGACAAAAACGATTATTCCCTTTTGGTATGCCATGACGGCTTCCGCCGTGGTGCTTATCGTTTTAGCATGGCAACAGGTTAAAGCGATGCTCTATTGGGAGTGGAAGGATTTATTTATAGGTATTGGTATCGCACTTGTTTTGTGGGGAGTCTTCTGGGTAGGAGATAAGGTATCGCAATGGATATTCCCGTCTTTTGCTCGTCCGCAGGTAGATGCTATTTATGCTATGAAAGAAGGCATGAATCCCGTTGTTATCAGTCTCCTTTTGCTTTTTATTATCGGTCCGGCAGAAGAACTCTTTTGGCGGGCGTATATACAACGCACTCTTTGTCAAAGTCTATCTAAACCGATAGTAGGTGCAATAGTAGCCATTGCTATATATGCCTTGGTGCATGTCTTTTCGCTCAACATAATGCTCATTTTAGCAGCATTGGTTTGTGGTGTTATTTGGGGTGGTTTATACTATCTTATGCCACAGCGTTTAGGGGCACTGATTATATCACATGCTCTATGGGATGCCGCAGTCTTCATCTGGTTTCCCATCTTGTAATAAATTACAAATACCGTAAAAATTAAAAAATATAAAGAATTTTTGTCGGAAAATTTGCATATATCAAAGAAAAGTTGTACTTTTGTGCGTTAATTTAAATTAACTATAGTTATATTATTCATTTAATCACTTAATCATTTTAAAATTTTAAAGTTATGAAAAAGAGTATTTTTAAGAGTCTTTTAGTTGTATTGCTATTCGCTCTTACCGCTTGCAACCCAGCTTCGCAATTAGAGATTGCTATCAAAGCCGCCAATTTGGAATGTCCTATGGATGCCGGCAATGGTGTTACTATTACCGAAATTTACACTGAAGATAACAATGTCGTGTATAAAGCATTAGTAGATGAAAACGAACTAGTTTCAGTAGCAGATTTCGACAATGAAATTGTCATCTCACTGATGAAAGCTGCAATGATAGAAAGCTTGAAGAATCAAAATAGTGAGGAGGAGAAAAAATTTCTTGAACTTATCAAAGAAACCGACTATAATCTCGTTTATCGTTATATAGGAAAGTCGAGCAATTATCAGGTGGACATCGTCATAACTCCGGATGAATTGTAATGAAAATTACACTTTTTACTATAAATTTGCAAAAAGATTTGCATAATTAAGAAAAAAGTTGTAATTTTGCAGCCGCTTTTGAAAAAAGTTTCAATTGAGCCCCCGAAAATCTTGATTTTTGGGGAGAGGAGGAAAGTTGTCTGAGTGGTCGAAAGAGCCACACTCGAAATGTGGTGTACGCATTACGTCGTACCGGGGGTTCGAATCCCTCACTTTCCGCAAAAAAGAGGATAAGTCCTTACAAATCAAGAAATTGCTTCATATTCCACA
>JAZLMS010000037.1:0-18371 GCA_045598805.1 Paludibacteraceae bacterium
CGTAGTCCATTACTACTTGCATCCGCTCCTCTTTGGAGTGATACATTTGAAACTTTTTTAAACTCATAATGTTTACACAAATCTTAATAATTGAACATTTTACTTGTTCCTAAATGTGTAAACCTATTTCAGGATAAGACAGCCTTAACAAAAAGCAATTGTTCGCTAACGAACACAAGCGATTTCGAAGTAACCGATATCTCTGAAACAGAAGTAAAGGTCAAATTCAAACCATCAACTTCCACCGGTACTAATAGCGCTACTCTAACGATTACAGATGCACATAGTAAAACATGTACTATTACTCTACAAGGTACCGCTTCCAATCCTATTAATGGTATTGCCGGTTCGTTCAATGATTGGGACGGAACGAAGAATTCTCTCAACTATACGAACGATGTTGCACAAACAACAATCGCTTTGACAAGTGGCGAGACATATAGTTTCAAAGTTCGTGTTAATTCCGACTGGCGTGGTAATACAGGCACTATGAATCGTAAAAACTGCACGGATTGGGACATGGCAACTAACGAGGGTGATGAGTGTAAAATTACTGCCGACTTGACAGGAAACTACATCTTTATTTACAATAAATCTACAGGTAAGTTAACCGTTAAATATCCTTCCACATTAACCCTTGACGGTAATGGCGGTACACCTGCATCGCAGAGCCTTACGCTCTATATTGGTGATGAAATGTCTTCGAATAAATTCACGCAACCACAGAAAACGGGTTATGACTACAAGAGTTTTACAATAACGCAGAATAGTGATAATAATTTAATTAATACTGATGGAACTTTTGCAGCCTCTACAACGTACACATCTTCTAAAAAGTGGAATTATGTGAATGGAACAGAGAAAACGGTTTATGCCAAATGGGCTCCTCATACGTATTCTATTACCTATAATGACAAAGGTGGTGGCGATTATTCCGGTACCAAAACAGGATTAGTAACGACTCATACCTATGCTACTGCTACTAATTTGGTTGATGGTAGTGGTAAAAAAGGCTACACCTTCCTTGGTTGGTATACGGATATAGACTGCACGGACGGGAATAAAGTTACCACTCTTGGGGCAACTGACTTCTCCGCTAACATTATCCTCTACGCAAAGTGGCAAGCGAATACGACCAACATTACTATTAACAAAAATGATGGTACAGGAGGTACGGTTTCTGTTACTGCCGTTTATGATGGTGCTATTTCTGCTGTAACAGGTTTAACAGACGCTTTGAGAACAAGAACCGGTTACACCTTTAGCGAAATTAACACTACTGCCAAGAGTAGTGGTACAACAATTATCACGTGGACTGGTTCTGCATGGGCATTTGCCGCCAATGCCGGAAGCGGTACATATACCGATAACACTCCTGTTTGGAAATATACGGAGAATCCATCTTTAACATTAAACACTCGCTGGACAGCCAATCCTTATACTGTTTCCTTCTATGATGCCGATGACGCAGCCAGTTCTTCGCAAATATTAAATGTGACCTATGATGCTGAAATTAGTTCTACCACTGTTAGCAAACCGACTAAATCCGGGTATATCTTTGGTGGCTATTTCACAGGTAAGAGTGGAACAGGAACGCAACTGACAGATGCTAATGGTAATCTTTTAGAAGTTGCAGGATACTTTGAAAAACAGAGTACTAAATTGTATTGGAAACACGCAGATAATGTAAATGTTTATGCTGCTTGGTCAGAAGAAAAAACGTGTAGTCTAACCTTTGGTATTACGGATGGAACACAAGCAACTAACGAAAGAGGTTCGTTAAGTATTACATTTAATGAAACCGAATACAAAGTCGGCGGTTTAACTGGTAGCAATCCAAGTACTGCAACTATAGATGGCATTCCAAGTGGTACCACATTGACGATTAATTTCACACATAGATCTGGCTCTGGCGTAAATGCTACTACACCAGAATCATGGTGGACAACCGAAACGAAAACAAGTGCTGCTCTAGTGACTTATAAAAGTGCAGGGGTATATTCGTTTGTCGTTACAGATGACGCATCTATCTATTTGTGGTCAACATTGAATGAATATGAATTTGGTCATTCAGTTGAACCTGCTGCCGGTGGTAAAATTACAACAGACAACGGCACTTTCATTGCCGGTCCTGCGGTACAGCGTGTTTTGACGGCTACACCGAATGATGGCTATGAGTTCAGTTCTTGGACTTTCTCAAGTGACAAAGTCGTACCGTCCGGTAGTCAAACAACTACTACCAATCCATTGACAATCACACTCAAGAACTCCTCGGACGAGTCTGTTACCGCCAACTTCACTCCTATCACCTACTCTATCACCTACAACAATGTAGAGGAAACCGAGTACACCAACCCCACCTCCTACACCATCGAATCGGAAACGATTACTTTGACTGACGCTTCTCGTGAGAATTATACCTTCGATGGGTGGTTCGATGCAGAGACAGGGGGTAATCAAGTGACCCAAATTGCACTTGGTTCGACCGGCGACAAGACCCTCTGGGCACGCTGGAGTGAAACTTTGCATAATGTAAATATCGTTCCTGGCATAGGTATTGAATCTGTATCGCCGGCAGGAGCAACCAACGTTGGTAATGTAACTCCTGTACAAATTGAAGCGACGGTGAAAGAGGGTTACACTTGGGATAAATGGACAACAGACAATAGTAGTAACGTTACAATTACAAACGCAAATGCAAACCCAACTACAATTAAAGCAACGGGAAGAACTAATGTTACCGCTAACGCGACAGAAAATATGACGACTGTTACTATTAGCGTGAATGATGCCAATATGGGTTCTGTAAGCACGAGTAGTGTTTCTGTCGGTGTGGCAACAAGCAAAAGTGTGACGGCGACTCCCAAGACCGGTTATAAGTTCGTTTCTTGGACTCTCACCGATGGTGCGACCTTATCTTCCGGTTCTTTGACGGATGCCACGATTACGATTAAAGGTGATGGTGTCGCAAATTCTACAGGTACTGCCTCCGCCACCTTTGCCGAAGACCTGACCGCGAATTGGTATATCAAAGGTGACAAAGGGCTGTTAACACAATGTACTAATAGTTGGGAAAAGAATGAATCCTATCGTTTTAGCAAACCAAGCAAAGATGCAAAATCTGCTTATATTGACCTTGTAATCACGGAGGGACAAGTTAACAAAACTTACGAATTCAAATTGCAAGACTGTGGAGTAAGTGGCGAACCTATGTACGGTTGGGGGACGAATGATGGAGACTATCACACTTTCACTAAAACTGAAACATGGGGTATCTATAATAACAAAGGAAGTGACCACAACCTGAAGATTACTCTTAAGATGGCAGGTACTTATCGTTTCAGCATTGATTGGTCTTCTGATCATAATCTAACCGTGACCTACCCTGATGAAGGACATCGCATGGTAACCGTAGATAATGGAAAAACACAAACACAAGTGCAGGTAAATGAATTTACCGAAACGGAACTGGTTGCAGAGCAATACCTCAATGGTAAACGTTTCAACGGTTGGGTAGTTACCAATACCGCTGGTGAAGATAAGTCTGGTAGCATTACTATCAATCACTCCGAAAACAACTCCACCCATATGCATGGGGCTACTGAAGACGGACTGATTGTTCGCGCCACCTACACCTCGGATTATATGGTTTACTTCAAGAATAATCCGGGATGGGATAATGTTTATGTATTCTTCTATAATCAACAATATTACGATGGTTCAATGGGAACAGGAACGAAAATATATTTAGACGATAAAAAAGAGTGGGTTAACGATGTTGCGATTGGCTATCCCATGACACGTCTTAATGAAAAATCTGATATTTGGTACTATGATTATAGTAGTGTTGATAACGCACACAAAACAGGTACAATAGCCTTCAATGACCATGATAATCAAAATGGTTATCAATACTTTAATAATTGCCAAGCCTCATATCGTACAGACTGGGACTATACTCATAATCTGAGTGTCTTTGTTCCGGAAAAGAATGTTACTGAGCGTAAGAACGAAAATCGTGTTCCTTATTACAATAAAGGATATTGGATGAAGTATGATGACCTCAATTCTGGTTATTACTTACGCGTTAGCGGTCTAACGACGGATGGCACCATATATGAATTTAAAGCCACCGCCGCAGGTGAACCTTATAGAACAACTATTACTTTAGAAGCAGGACAAACGAAAGAATTCTGGATTAATGGTAGCAATGGAAGTACTTACAAAAACAATGGAACGATGACCAGTAATGGCAGCCACACCGGTTGGGACTTCTACGAGGGTGTAAGCAATAATTGTAAGATAACTACCACTTCTGAAGGAACATATACCTTTACCCTTACTTGTGGTGATGGTATCCTGTATGTCTCCGTTGAATATCCTCTGTCACAAAACGACTACCGAGTAGTTTATACTGATACAGATCATCCTTGCCACCCATCAACCTTTATCCGCAAGGGCAAGGATAACAAAGACACGGTCAGCTTCTTTATAGATAAAGGAAAGAGCCCTGCTCTCAAGTTCCAGTATTGCTCTAACATTTCGGGTAGTACGGTTACTTGGACGGATGTGGCTGATGGCACAATAAGCCTTGAAGATATTACGGAAACCGGTATCTATAACTTCTATTTAGAGCAAGGAACTAACTCGATCTCGTGCACAGGCAATGCTCTCTACAACGGCGACTTCTATATCCGCACGGCAATTGCTCCCGGCGGATGGGACGCTTATCTGGGTACAGATGGCAACACCTTACCTTATATAGAGTATGGTCTTGACGATTCTCAACCCTTCAAGTTCACGCACGCCTATACCAATTGGGTGGAGAAAGATAAGAACGTGAAGTTCTGTATCGCCAACGACTATAGCCTATGTATCTCCGATACTTTGGTGGGTGATAATATAATTGGAACAGGAGACAATGCCGACTGGCTAACGGTTGGTGCTAACATCCGCTTTATGTGGAATAAGAACACCAATGGTCTAAGCCGTGCTTACCTATCCGGTTCTACCAATACAGAAGAACGCTACCTTGTATTGGAAGGTGACGAAAAGATGTTTGATAAGGACAGTAATGCCATTCCCGAGGGTACAGCCGAAACGCATCGTGCAGGATTAAAGGCAAACGAACTCAATTTCGAGGATAAGAACAACTGGGTATATCAAGCCGACATTAAGGCACAACCGGGTTGTGCAGTCAAACTGACCGCCAAGTATAACAACACGGTGCAGTACTTCATCGGTACAGATGGCGATGCTCAAGGTTCTCGTGATACCATTATTAAAGGCTCAAGTACCGATGCCACCAAATACACGATGCGTGTTGTTTACGACTTCAAGACTAACCGCCTTACTGCGGGTTGGGTTCCTGATGGAAAGACAATTGATTCCGAGATTAAACTCGGTGGCGACATGCTGATTACACGTGAGCATCAGAAAGACGCTCAACAAGTAACGTTCGGCACCAACGGAAGTATTTCTGAAATTCATAATGTTTATGCGGTACTAACCATCAAGAAGGATGTAATGTTAGGTAAAAATGAGTCTGGTTATAAAACTTCCGCTACCAATACCGATTATGACCGCACGATGTACTGGATTTCCTTCCCGTTCGATGTTAAGATTAGCGAAGTCTTTGGTGTAGATGGCTATGCTAAGAAGTGGATCATGCAGCGCTATAATGGCGAAAAACGTGCCGAGATTGGTTGGTTCCAAGAAACGGAGACGTTCTGGGAGTACCTCGCTCCAACGTCCACCTTGCAGGCATACAAGGGCTACTTGCTGATTCTGAATGCTAACTACTTCAATACCGAGGATGCCGACGTTTGGAAGAATAGCGCTACCGAAGCTAACTTCTATTTCCCATCTGCAGAGAAGAACATCGGTATCATCAATAAGTCGTCTGTTACCATTGATGTGCCTGAACATGAGTGTAAGATTAACCGCACGTTTGGTGACAAAGGCGAGAAGAACCACAAGATTACCGATTCCCATTGGAACGTAATCGGTATCCCGACCTTCCAAAACTCGACTGCAAGTGGGGTTAATCCCAAAGACAACGACTTCAAGTCCTTCTATGAGTGGGATCCGGAAACTAACGGCTACCAAGCTAAGACCGCATTAGATGCATCCATCCGCTTCAACACCATGCAAGCCTATATGGTTCAGTACGCAGGTAAGATTACGTGGGAGAATGTATCGGTAGTAGCAAAGTCTGTGGCTGCACCTAAATACAATTATGCGGACGAGAAGAACTACCTCATTGATCTTATCTTCAGCAATGGCGAGGCAGAGGATAAGACCTATATCCACCTTTCCGATGAGGCTTCCACTAACTTCGTTCTCAACGAAGATATGATGAAAATTACCAATGCCGGTACACCTAATATATACACGTACGCGGGCGCGTATGATGTAGCCTTCAACGAAACAAAGATGGATAACCAAACGGTTACTATCGGCGTTAGCGCTCCCAAGGCAGGAACATATACGTTCAGCATGCCTAATCAGTTCAGCGGAACGGCTAAACTCGTGGACCTCGTAGAGGGTATAACCACCGACCTCAATGTAAGCAACTATAGCGTTGACCTCAATAAGGGCAGTTATAACGACCGCTTCCAACTCGTTCTCGAAGTAGAGGCGAAGGCCCCGACCGCAATGGATAATGTGGATGGTGGAAGGTGGAATGTGGATGGTAAGACCTTGAAGTTGCTCCGCAACGGCAATATCTACCTCATCAACGGCGGGCGCGTCTATAACGCCACCGGAGCGGAGGTACGATAGGAGACGGCTGAAAAATAGAAAATGCGCCTCGTGCCTCGCACAGGGCGCATTTTGTATATGAAGAGAGACTACTCCATTATAATCAATATATGCAAGTATATTGAATAAAAAAAGCATAATTTATTCAATACAGCGTTTAAATTGAACAAAATAGAGACTTTATTTCGGAGGAAAGACCTCAGCGATAATAACCCTCGCCTATAGTTTGGCAACCAATTCCTCTAATCCGATAACATATACATGTTCGCGTAAAGGATAAGAGTCTTTGATAGGACAAACTACATAAGTCTCATCCGGCTGCAAGGTCTCTATCGCCTTCCAAAAACCATCCGTTAGTTGGGGAGCTGTACTCGATTTACATTCAATAGCTATGGTCTTATTCGGATACTGAACCACAATATCCATCTCCTCACTGCCTGAAGCCGTCCTATAAAAACTGATTTGAGCATTGCGCGCTACGGCACAAACATTTTCCAACACTAAACCTTCCCATGAATGACCCCGAATGGGATGTCCCAACAAAGAGTTATAATCACTGATCCCCAATATCTGATGTAATATACCCGTATCGCGAATATAGAGACGCGGTGACTTGGTTAGCCGTTTCTTGATATTGCTATAATAGGGAGGCAACGTTCTTACAATATAAGACGACTCCATAATATCAATATAATGACGAATGGTTGGTGCGGATACATCCATAATATTGGCTAAATTGGATGAGTTAAGCAACTCACCATGATCATGAGCCAAGAGGGTGAGAAGACGCATCATCTTTGGAGCAGCGATACTGAATCCCAATTGCGGTATATCACGCTCCAAATAGGTCCGAATAAAGTTTTCCCGCCATATAGAACAACTATCATCATCCTTCGCCAGATAAGCATCCGGATAGCCACCCCGAAACCAATATGTTGACAAAGCATAAGAACCTTGCCCTACAACCTCCGGCATAACAAAGGGTGTCATGTCAACTATACCAACACGACCCGCCAAAGTTTCTGAGGTTCGTTGTATTAAATTGGCAGAAGCGGAACCTAACAGCACAAAACGCCCCGGTCTTCGTTCACGATCAATCTCACTTCTTAAATAGTCAAAGAGTGAGGGAATTAATTGAATCTCATCTAAACAAATAGTGCGTGACGCATTGACCTCAAAAAACATTGCAGGGTCCTGCAACTTATTTAAGTCACTCCTGTTTTGTAAATCTAAATACAGCACATTCGGATGCCCCTCCATAAACATCTTCATCAGTGTAGATTTACCACATTGACGCGAACCTAAAATCACTACCGCAGGGAAGATTGAAAGGTATTTTTCTACTATTTTTTCACTTTCTCTACGTATTAATGTATTCATAATAAGTGTGTTATATTAAAATATGCAATTTGAAAATTATATTTTCGATTTGCAAAGGTACTACTTTTTTTTAATATAACCAAATAAATTTCCACAATTTTATGTAAAATTATGCTTTTTTGTGGAAATTCTACTTTTATCTCTCACAGATTATCACAGATGGAACTAAAGTGTGAAGGTGTAGTTGAGGAAATCGTTCATGGGTTTGGCGGCTTTGGCAATGTCCATCAGATGGTCCATAAAATCGGGCGCACAAACCTCCTCGTCCGTCAAGGGCGTGGAAATAGTGAAGGCCTTCAGTTTGAGCCAATCGGCATGAACGAAAGAGGGATCAAAACCTGACGGCACTTTCTTGAGCGTCCACTCCTTATCAAAATCCGTGAAGTAACGCTTGAAACTGCGTTTGGACATAATCTCCTCTACCTCTTCGTAGTTCGCCTCTATCTCGCGGCGGAGCGTTTTGAGCAAGTTCGGTTCGGGACACCATATACCGGCAGCAAACAGACTATGCCCGGGCTGTATATGGAGGTAATAACCTCCCTGCGGACTATGTTTGCCCCCACCCGGAGCAGGGAAGGTGCCGAACCACTCTTTATACGGACGCTTATCCAAACTGAAACGCACGTCCCGATAGATACGCCAAATACAGTCCTTAGGCTGTAACTTAGCCATACTCGGGTCAAGTTGACCCAAACGACGGATATACTCAGCCGTCAGTGCCTCAAAGCGTTTATGACAAGCTACATACCAGTCTTTGTGGGCAGTGAACCACTCACGGTCGTTATGGAAACTCAGTTCGGTTAAGAATTCTAACGTATCGCGCATAAGCACATCACATATTACACATTAAACATCTCTTCAGGCCATCTTCCCATTCGGGAATGGTGATGCCGAAGGTGGTCTTGATCTTTGTTTTATCTAAAACGCTATAGTGCGGTCTGGGTGTCTTGTATTGATATTCGCTGGAACAAATAGGCGTCACTCGGCATTTCACTCCTGCTTGTTTGAGTATCTCAACCGTAAAGTCGTACCACGAGCAAACGCCCTCATTGGTGAAGTGGTAGATACCGGCTTGCCATTGGGGAGCCTCAATGACGGCAAAGATAGCGGCAGCGAGGTCGGCAGCGTACGTAGGTGTGCCTATCTGGTCATTGACTACACGCAGTTCGTCGCGTTCCTTGCCCAGACGCAGCATCGTCTTCACGAAATTATTGCCGTAAGGCGAATAGAGCCAAGCGGTACGAAGGATGACGGCTTCGGGATTAACGGCAAGCAAACGCTGCTCGCCTTCTAACTTAGTGCGCCCGTAGGCGGTCTGCGGATGAACAGGGTCGTCCTCCTTGCAGGGTACGGAACCTTCGCCTAAGAAAACATAGTCGGAGGAGATATGAATGACCTTGGTTTCCAACGAACCGATATTCTCTACGGCTTGCGCGTTAATCAGACGAGCTGTCGGTTCGTCCTCCTCCGCTTTATCAACGTTCGTATAGGCGGCACAATTAACGACGAGGTCAATAGCGTGGGCGTTAACGAACGATTGGAGCGCTTCGCGGTCGGTAATGTCCAAGGGGTAGGTTGTGGATTGTGGATTGTGGATGGTAGGACAGCAGGCTCCGTTATGTCTGAGAAGAAATAGGTGTGGGAGGGGTGTTGGATGCTGAGGTTGCGCATCTCGGTTCCTAACTGACCATTGGCTCCGGTAATAAGGATATTCATATATTTAATCGTTTTATGGTGCAAAATTACAACTTTTTCTGCACATATGCAAATAAATTTGGTAATTTCAAAAAAAAGTCGTATCTTTGCACCCGATTTAGTGGTTCGGTCCCATAGTTCTTTCGTAACTATCGACCTCGTAGGCCTAACCGCTTAAAATAGATTTTAGCGTTTCGGCGCTACTCGGTCCCATAGTTCAATGGATAGAATACGGGTTTCCTAAACCTTAGATCCGAGTTCGATTCTCGGTGGGACTACAAAAACACAATCTTATGCCAACAACGCAAACACTTTTTGAGAACACTCCCCAATATCCCGCTCTGGCGGTGGATGCTGCTTGCAGCGGTAACCCCGGAGTGATGGAGTTCCGCGGAGTGATAGCGGATACGGGTACGGAGGTTTTTCACCGAGGTCCGTTCCCGAATGCTACCAATAACATCGGCGAGTTCCTCGCCTTGGTGTTGGGCTTAGCCTATCTCAAGAAGTACCACCTGCCGTGGATACTCTATACGGATAGCGTAACGGCGTTGGCGTGGGTAAGGAAGAAAAAAGCCAATACCAAACTGGATTTTAGTAATAATAATGCTGACTTACTCCTTATGATTCGTTCTGCCGAGAAATGGCTACGCGAGAACACATGGACAACCGAGATTCGCAAGTGGGACACGGATCACTGGGGCGAGATTCCCGCCGATTTCGGCCGTAAATAACCAAACACCAGACACCAAACACCAGACACCAATATGAACATCATCACTACTCCCATTGAAGGTCTGCTCGTTATTGAGCCGCAAGTCTTCCGCGATGCACGCGGTTATTTTGTTGAGACCTATAACCGTCAACGCTATTTCGATGCCGGTATTACGGCGGAGTTTGTGCAAGATAACCAGTCTTGTTCGTCCTATGGTGTAGTGCGTGGTTTGCATTTTCAGCGTCCGCCTTATTCGCAAGCCAAACTCGTTTGTTGTACGCAAGGCAAAGTGTTAGATGTGGCGGTCGATTTACGTCACGATAGTAAGACGTTTGGACAGTGGTATGCGGTGGAGTTAAGTGGTGAGAACCATCGTCAGTTCTTTATTCCGCGGGGTTTTGCACATGGTTTCTCGGTGCTCAGTGATACGGCTACGTTTACCTATAAGTGCGATAATCTCTACCATCCCGAGGCGGATGGGGGCGTGCTGTTGAGCGATCCGAATTTGAAGATTGATTGGCGTATCCCCGAGGCGGAGCGTATTCTTAGTGAAAAGGACAAGAAGCACCCGCTCTTCCAAGACTTACCGATTGTTTTTTGATAAACACTTTATGGTGCTTTTCTCCACCATCCACAAAATAAAAAGAGCAACCCGGCGGGCTGCTCTTTTATTGTTATGACTCAGTAGATTAGTCGTTAACCGTAGCCATATGAGCGATGAGGTCAAGAACCTTGTTCGAATAACCAATCTCGTTATCGTACCAAGAAACAACCTTTACGAAGGTGTCTGTCAGAGCGATACCGGCTTTAGCATCGAAGATAGAGGTGAGCGTGCAACCTAAGAAGTCGGAAGAAACGACTGCATCCTCGGTGTAACCTAAAATACCCTTCAGTTCGCCCTCAGAAGCTTTCTTCATAGCAGCGCAGATCTCGTCGTACTTAGCAGGCTTCTTCAAGTTAACGGTCAAGTCAACAACGCTAACGTCCAGAGTCGGAACGCGCATCGACATACCGGTCAGTTTACCATTAAGCTCAGGAATAACTTTACCTACAGCCTTGGCAGCACCCGTGGAGCTGGGGATGATATTTCCGGAAGCGGCACGGCCACCACGCCAGTCTTTCATCGAAGGACCATCAACGGTCTTTTGAGTAGCGGTAGTGGAGTGAACGGTGGTCATCAAACCGTCAGCAATACCGAAATTGTCGTTCAGCACCTTAGCGATAGGAGCTAAGCAGTTGGTGGTGCAAGAAGCGTTCGATACGAATTGAGTACCCTTAACATAGGTCTTCTCGTTTACACCGCAAACGAACATCGGGGTGTCGTCCTTAGAAGGAGCAGACATAACCACGTATTTAGCACCGGCTTGGATAGGAGCTTGCGCTTTCTCCTTGGTCAGGAACAGTCCGGTGGACTCAACAACGTACTCGGCACCTACTTTGTCCCAAGCCAAGTCAGCGGGGTTCTTGCAAGCGGTTACGCGGATAGCCTTACCGTTAACGATGAGTTTACCACCATTAACATTACCCTCAGCGTCCTTGAAGTCTTCAGCCTCAATAGTGCCTTCGAATTGACCATGCATAGTGTCATACTTGAGCATATAAGCCAAATACGTTGCAGGGCAAAGGTCGTTAATACCTACGATCTCAATGTCATTGCGATTTTGTGCTGCACGGAAAACGAAACGTCCGATACGACCAAAACCATTAATACCTACTTTCGTCATAATAGTAATAATTTAAATTGTTGTTTTTATATGGTTAATTAGTTTGTTTATGCCTTTATTCGGAGCGGTTGGAACCACTCGCTGAGGTCGAAACCTCTTTGCGAATGCAAAGGTACGGAAAAAAAATGACATATGAAAGAGAAACCTGCATTTTTTAGGCATTTTTTTCTATTTTGCTATATTATTTTTACAAAAAAGCCACCCTCTGCTAACGATTAACGCTCTCAGGCTTGGAGGGAAGGCGGTCGCTGAGTAGGACAAAGAGTGTCATAGATTAATTTCTTGTCTTTAACCATAATTCCATAACAGGATCAGATAGGAAGAAGCCTTCCTCTGTGGTTACAATGAAGTCTTTCTCTAAAAGGACTTCTTGTATGCGACTGATATTCGATTTAGTCCCTAATTGATATGCGGATAATACTGCCTGCGATGTAAATTGGTTGTGTTGTCCTGATAGAATGGCACGCAAGAAATTCATCTGGTAACTGGTAAGTGAACTTATTTGTTCCATAAATAGAGGAGTGCATTGTGTCAGTAGATCTTTTATTCCCTCATTAATACTCTCCGAATTAACTGCATCTTCCGTATTTATCATTACATTCCAAGCCAATTGTTGGACGTATGAGGACTGATTTCCAACCACTTCACATATCTCCCGAACAAATTGTTCGGAAATTACCAATCCTTTGTCCGAGAATTTTTTCTGTATAAATGGGATCCAATCTTCTGTTGAAATTGGTTGCAAATAGTTTGGTTCTCCAAATTGATAGAATGGCATCTTCTTGTTTTGAAAAAGCTTGTTCATCATGTGCTGTTTACTGCCAAATAAGCAATAGGACACACGCTCTTGATGCTGCCACACACCGCGCATTCGCTTTTGTATTTGCAACGAGTCCGGCCATTCTGCTACCTGTTGAAACTCGTCAATACATATTACCAAATGTTTCCCCATTTGTTGGGCAATGAGTTCCGGCAATTGTAAAATCTCTTCCGGTTTATACTCTTTGGGAGTTATTCCTAATGATACCGAGAAATCATTATTTGGATCCACACTGAATGCTATTTTTGGGGTAAGACGAGTTAGGAAACGTTTAACTTTTTCAAGAAAAATTTCGGTCTTATTAGATGTTTGTCTTAAAATAGTCTCTGCAAATCTATTATAAAAATCGTATTCGGAGCGGCAATCATATATGTCCATATAAACAGTTTGGAGGATGTCTGAATCCACAGATTGCTGCACTTTTTTTACAAGAGACGTTTTTCCTGTACGACGAGGAGATATCAGAACGACATTGAGACCATTCTCAAAATCCATTTTCAATCGCTTTGTTTCTTTAATACGATCTGTAAAATTGTCTCCCGCGACAGAGACACCATAGACGAAAGATTTGTTAATTTGCTTTTTCATAATTGATTAGATTGTCCACTTTGTTGTGGTCCACATATTTGTAAACTTTTGCATTTCGGCTGCAAAAGTACAACTTTTTTTCGATATATGCAAGAAAAAAGCGACTTTTTTTTCACGAAAAGTCGCTTTTTTATGTTTGGTGTTTGGTGTCTGGTGAAATGAACAACAAAAAGCCGCGGTTGCGAGCCGCGGAAAGCTATGTATATCTATGTATAAGGATGGTTAGCAAGGTGCCATATAGATGAACTCGTAATCAGGATTCCAATCGGGATAGAGAGCATGAATCAAATCCTCCAAAATCTCCTCCGGATGAACAACACCCCGCTGCCAAAAATCGTTCGTACCGTCCGCAGCCGTTCGCTTGAGAAAATGATACACCCTACCCGACTGATACGCCTTAAACCATGTATGACGCTCGTCCATCGCCCTGAGTTCAGCCAACGAACGCACATCCACTCCTACCCACACATCAGCACTATCCGCAAAGTCAATAATGGCTTGCTCCATGGTGAGCGGAATACTGCCCTTATGGTCACTGTCCGCGTACTTATACCGCGCTCCCGCATCCCTAAACAACGCCCCCATGAACGTCGTTCCACTCGGCACATACCACGTACCGCGGAAAGAGCTGCCGCTCATGACTTGTGGAATGTGGATGGTGGATAGTGGATGGTTTACAATTAGGGCATTATATTTCTCTTCTACAGAAGCATAGATACTGTCGGCACGGGATTCGCAACCCAGTTCGCGACCAAAAACACGTATCCACTCGGCACGCTTCAAGGGCGTAGGCTCTTGCCACTCGTTAATCTCAACCAGTCTCAATCCCGCCTTGCGCGCCTGACTAAACCAAGCAGGTTCTTGACTGCCGTAAGTAGTGACAAAAACAAGTTCGGCACCACTCATCACCAACCGCTCCACATCGGGCGTAAGCGTATTGGAACAATCCATTACAATACAGGAGTCCAAACCCAAAGCGGAGAGAAATCCACGATGGGTAGTGGAAGTGATAGCAACGCGATTTGTGTGGATTGTGGATTGTGGATTGTGGATGGAGGGACTACAGGCTACCAGACACCAAACACCAAACACCAGACACAAGACACCAGACACTAACTTTTTCATCAATTCATCATTTGAGAACAAGGTGACCCGGGATATCAAAGGTCGTTACCGCCCAGAGGCGTTTGCCGCTTTTGTCATAACAATAGAGTTGACCCGGAGTTATATACTGCTTGACGTCCGTGATATAGATATTCTTTGTCTCGGGTTCTACCAACAAACCATAGGGCGTCTCTATCTCTCCCTCCGTACCATCGGTGATAAAAGCACTATTAGTGACCTTATGCGTAACCACATTGACCGTCTTATAACTGCCTTGGGCAATGCAATAGAGTTCGTTCCCGTCTAACCACATATCGTCCACACGTATATCCAGCGTGTCCGTCACCGCTAAGGTCCGGGTGTTAAGGCAAACAAGGCAAGAGGGGTGCGTATCATAATCGCCGTGCGAGATGATCCATAGTTGGTCATGCTCATCCGCCTTCATAAGGAAAGGATTAACCACCGCCGTTATACGTTGCGTCTCCGTGAAACCGGTCAGGTCAATGACGCTGATGGTACTGTCCATATGGGGGTAGTTATATCCGCCGCTATTGGCAGCAAAGAGCGTGTTGCCCACAATCTCCACTCCGTCCGGTTGAGGGCCGACGGCACAAGTATCCACCCGACGGATATTCGCCGTATCAAAGCGATAGACCACATTGGTATAGGACGAGACATAAGCGTATTGGTCTTTAAAGGCAATATTACGGGGATTGTCCAAGGTGAGGGACTGTATATGTCTCCCGTCCAAGTCCATGATTTCAATCAGGTTGGAGGCGTTGATGACGGCGTACAATCGGTTACCATATATCTGGAGGTCATTGCCCACATCGCCCAAACCCTGGGTGATGGTAGGATTGGCAGCACCGAACACATCGTGGTAGTACGCCCCCGACGCGAACTCAAAAAAGTCCAAGATACACTTATTGGAACCCCAATTGCCCTCATTGAGGAGGTAAATTCCCGAATGAGTCAATGTTTGCGGTTCACACACTTTCTCCGCATTGGTGGGGAGTTCCACCTCGCCGCTGGGGCGACAACTGTTAAAACATAACGCGCAGCACAAGCTTGCCGTTAATACCCGGCATGGGGTAATTGTGAATAATCTCATATTGCTGATTCAGTAAATTATTAATCTCTATTCCGGTATATAGTTTGGTGTTTGGTGTCTGGTGTTTGGTGTTTGGTGAAAGAAGCCACTCCTTCGCGATAGCCACATCATGCGTCCACCACGGCTGTTCATAATTGAGGGGGATATTGGCAGACGAGGTGTAACGCGGACCGACATAAATGAAGGAGTAGTTAAAAGTCAGTCCGTTCCAGTTCAGATTGAGTAACACCGAACCCGAGTGTTCGGGAACGTACGCAATCTGTCCGTTATAGGTTATATAACCCGGTGTGGTCTTATCCTGTGCCCGCTGGTAAGTATAACTGAGGTTCAGTCCCAATTGTACATCATGCACAAAGCCGAACGTCAGACCGGCATTGAGTTCGCAACCCTTATCCTCCACGCGACCGATATTCATCATCGACCAGCGGTACTGCGTATTGCCCTTCGGGACGGCGATAATCTTATTGGTCACTTGATTATAAAAAGCGGAGGCGGAGAGTGTAGAGTGGAGAGTGTAGAGTGTAGAGTTGTTATGCAGTTGAAACAGTTTAGAGTAGTCCAGCGTGGCACTGAACTGGTGCGCGTCCTCCGGTTCAAGACGAGAGACACCCACTTCACCATAGTAGAGGTCATTAAAGGTCGGCATACGGTACGCCTCCTTATATAACGCGCGTATATAGAACGACTCTTTGAGAATCGGCTGATACGAGACGGAAACAGACGGGGTCACTTTATTTATCCTGTTGCCTGTTGCCTGTTGCCTGTTGCCTGTCGCCTGTTGCCTGTTACCTGTCGCCTGTTGCCTGTCGCCTAAGCCGATATACAAGCCCGCAACTTGCGCCGCCAGCCACTTATAGCGGAAGTTCGTTGCCAACGCCACCATACCCATATGACGACTCACATCCTCAAAAGCAGGTTTATCGGAACGAAGGCCGTTCCACTGGTAGTCTCCACTGAGACTGATGTTCCACCACTCGAAAACATCGTATCCAAGAGCGGCACTGAGATAGACCTCTTGCTGCCAAAAACGCTCATCACACGCATAGCGTGTACTATCGGGATTAACATACCGCATATAGTCGTTACTGTACTTGGCATTAACTTGCAACTTTAAACTTTTCAACTTACTAACTTCTTTACACTTTAAACTTTCCACTTTCCACTCTTTTAAGCAGGACCCCTGCACAAAGACGTTACGGTCCCATTGCCTTTCTTCCGAAGTCCACACATTGCGGATGATGGCTCGCGGGATACCCCGTTCCGAGTTATAGCAATAACCCTTCACGTGCCATTGCCCACCCGGCATATACCCAAATAACCCCAACTCCGCCCGAACGGCACTGATGTCTCCGTTCTGCCTCACTCCGGTGGTGTCCCAAGCCGGGTGTTTGGTGTTTGGTGTTTGGTGTTTGGTGGATGGTGATTGTATCCTAAAATGATACCTTCCGGTGGAGAAGAGGTATTCGGCACTCGCACTGAGGTGAAGGTCGTTCGTCAGTTTATGTTCATACAGAAAAGAAGGATTAGCAAGCCCGAACGCACCCGCTTTCATGCCCACGTTCACATTATAGTTCTTATCCTCCTCAAAGACGGGACGACGAGTACGAAGATAGATAGTACCCGACGAACCATACTCCTTTGCCGATTGCAGTTGCGCTGCACGATGACCATGATAGAGTTCAATGGCTTCGAGGTTCTCCATCGAGAAACGCCCTAAATCGACCGTGCCGTTTTGGGCATTACCAATCTCTATGCCGTCATAGAAAACGCCCACATGTTGGCTCCCCATCGAACGCATATCAACCGTTTTGATTCCTCCTACTCCACCATAATCTTTGATTTGGACACCGCTGAAATAACGAATAGCGTCCGCTACCGATTGAACTTGCAGTGCCTTGAGTTGGTCGCCGTCTAAGGCTTGCGGTGGATTAAGAAACCTATCTGCCTCTCCGCCTCTCTGCCTATGGTCTGTCGCCACAACTTCCACTTCGTCAATGCGGAAGAGGGCACGCAGACTGTCTTCTTGGGCAGGGGACATAGCGAAAGCGATGGAGGGCATAACGCTCACCACGACGACAATAAGCCATATGGAAAAACCTTTACTCTTCATTGCTGCCCCTAATCCTCGAAGGGTTCATGCTAATGTGCGCAACGGTTGTCTTCTGACTTATCTCAGTCATCGTTTGTAGCCTTCCCAAATCTCTAAGCTTGTAGCGAAGCGTCCTCTAACCTATCAGCCTGATTTTCAGTGACTTAAGATACCAAACGATTCCTATTAAGAATCACAGCAGCGGGTCTGTGCAGGATTCGCACCTGCTTCCATTACCAATTGCGGGTGCAAAATTACATAAAAAATTTGAATTATACAAAATCGCAATAAAAAAAAACCTTTTTTCGTATTTTTTTTGTATTTTTGCATCGAAAAAAGGTCAAGACCAACCCTGATTGCCTTATTTGACGCTTTTGAACGAATAG
>JAZLMS010000038.1:0-40657 GCA_045598805.1 Paludibacteraceae bacterium
TGAGTGGTTTGATATGGTTCAAGGTTTCTATCAAGACGGTCGCGCTTCCGGTGCTTGGGATGTAGAGGCAGTCGTTTATGACGATAACAAAGTGTTCATCAACACCACCAAAGAGGCGGACGGCAATGAACTGACCTTCCCCTTTGAGACAATGTCCAAGGCTGATGGTATTGTGATTGAGAAATACGATACCGTAACCTTCGAATATAATGTTTACTTCAAGGAGGTTTATGCTACCGGCATTAAGAAGTACGTTCCGCAAACCGACTTGGACGACGCTCGTTATCAAACCGCTCCCGCTATCAAGCGTTTGGAGAACGGTCGTATCATCATCGAGCGCTATGGTCGCAAATATGATATAATGGGATTATAATCCTAAGTGTATCCTAAATCGGAGGACCCAGCGAGGAGTCGTTGGGTCCTCTCTGTTGGTTAAACGCCACACCGAATGTAAATCCATCACACGCAAGATATTACCAATACCACAACCAAATTCTATATAGGGCTGTGTGGATTGTGGAGTGTGGATGGTGGATGGTGCGTCCAAAGGGCTATTGGTGATTGGTGAGAGATTGGCGGCAAGTTTGAAGGTCATCAGTTCGCGGAGACGGAGATAACGAATGCCGGGAATGAGATTAAAGAGTACGCCCTGTCCGTTCCAACTCAAGTGCAAAGCACAGAAATGTTTGGCATTGTACTGAAGGTTATTCATAAGCGTGAAGCGGTAAGGGTCGTAAGCATAACCTTGGTTACCCTCAAAATGGTGCAGGAGTTCAAACGGCACTTGACCAAGGGTTGTCCCCACTTGAGCTACATAATCGAGTTCTCCGCCCATGCCGAGGCTGACCGTTTGACGCACCATCAGCGTGAACTTGCCATAGACATGCCCCTCGCTTCCACCATCCACCATCCACCATCCACATTCTACACCTCCATATATCACCGGATAATGACTATACACGTGTACGCGTCTGAAATAGGAATCGACTTTGCGCTCTCCAAACCCCACACGAACAATGCCCCCCACTGACGCATAGGAGTACGGATATTCTTTAAACTTTCCACTTTCAACTATCTCTGCATTGGTTCCAAAGCGTAGGTAGAATTGGGTCTCCACGTGGTCTGACCAGTCGTTCTCGGTGGCTATCTGGAATTGGCGTCTCCTGACCATCGAGTTAACCGCCTGCTTATTGCTATGCAACGCCTCAAAGGCATAAGAGGTGAAGTCCATCGTCTTATAACCAACCCCGTTCTCGCGCATGAGCGCGGTGAAGTCATCTACTTCTTGCCAAACGTAATGGTCGCGGTACTCAACGGATAGTATATTCCGGCGTAGGGTGGGTAGATTAAAACTGACCTTACCCAACCCCGTGAACTGTCGGTTCTTAAAGCCGTATCCCATCGCCGCCTCAAGACTGATGTTCTTCCATAAGCGTTCGTTCGTCCGCAACGGAATACCGACATGTACACCCTCTGTCTCATTGACTTGCAGTATCTCTTGTATATGCCCCAAGTCGAGTGCCGTTCCCGTAGGTATATACCCCGTCCCGATGATCTGCCCTAACCACGACGCAAAGCGGAATGAGGGGGGGGGTGTGGATTGTGGGTTGTGGATAGTGGATTGTGCGTCCAAAGGATAATTGTGATTACCATCCACCATCCACCTTCCACCATCCACCTTATCGGCTTTCAGCCGATGTTCCACAAGGACGGAGGGCCATATATGACTGCTGTCTTGTTTGATGGCAAAGTCCATAATGGTGGCGACATATTCGTTGGTAAGCACATCCTTGACGAGGGTTTGTTCGACCCGTCCGCCGGTGAGGTAATTGACAGCATTATTACGCGGGATAGAGGCCTCTAAACGGGTTATCGTCCACGCTACGGTATCGACCCACATAGACCCGTTAAACGTCGGATAGAAGGGGTTCTTCGTCTTAAAATCAAGCCTTACAATGGGTGTTTGGTGTCTGGTGTCTGGTGTTTGGTGTTTGGTGTCTAGTGTCTGGTATCCTTCTTCCTTGCTCCTTTGTCCTTCTTCCACTAAATAATAGTGATAATACGCTTTGCCCGCTGCCGCGAGGGGGGAGAGGAAGGCTTTGCCGGCTATACTGACGTTGTTTTGATAGAAGTCGAGGTTACTATTATCGGGTATGAGTGCCTGATAATCGGTTGCCGTCAGGATATATGCCCGTTCGTAATCCCTCATTTCATCATCCTCTACAGCACCGCCTGCGGAGGTTCTCCGCTCATACAGTGTTACGAGCGAGTCCTCCATCATAGGCTCAAACTGTTTCCACAGTCTGCGTTGCAGTTGTTTGGCAGTGAAATTACTTAGGCTCAGTTTGGTGGTAGAGGTTGTTGGTGTTTGGTGTTTGGTGTTTGGTGTTTGGTGGTGGGCGCGTAACGAGTCGAGTATAGCGAAGGCGGGATTGACGCCGGGAGTGATGGTCACTTCTTGCAGCGCAGCTATCTGTTCGCGCAGTGCCACTTCGATACCGCCCGTGCGGTTGGGTTCAACGGCAAAACGTTCGGGACGGTAGCCGATAGCGGAGACAACGAGGGTACGTTTGCGTTCGAACTCCGAGCGGAGGTAGAATGCGCCGTCGTTATCGGTGGTAGTGCCTTCGTGGGTTCCTGCGTAATAGACGGAGGCGTTAGGAATAGCTTCTCCTGTCTCGCTGTCTGTCACCGTTCCAACGAGAATGGTTTGGAGTAATATGAGCAGAATTGTTTTCACTTGCCGCAAAGGTACGGCTTTTTTTCGACATTTGCAAAAATAAATAACAAAAATTTGCGTATATGATAAAAATTCCGTATCTTTGCACACAAAATTACATCACCATTATGAAAAACACACTCTCTTTTCTCCCTCTCCTCGACAAAGTCCTTTGTTCTTTATCCTTTGTCCTTTATCCTTTGTCCTTTGTCCTTCTTACTTTCTCCTTACTCCTTTGCCCCTCTCCCCTACATGCGCAGGAGTTTGAGTCCGCTGCCGATGCTGTCCGTAATATGCAGGTCGGTTGGAACTTGGGCAATACCTTGGAGAGTAATAGCGGTGACACCACGAATATGTGGATAGAGAAATGGTCGCAACGCAAGCCCTCTGACTACGAGACGGCTTGGGGACAAGCTGTTACCACCCAAGCCTTGATACATATGTTCAAAGAGGCGGGGTTTAACGCTATCCGCGTACCCGTGACGTGGTATCCGCACACCAAAGACAAATGGAACATCTCCCTAATCAATAATCAGCCGGTTTGGTCTCCTGCCAAAGACCCGATAGGCACTACTATTGACCCCGTTTGGATGGCACGCGTCAAAGAGGTGGTGGATTATGTTATCGGTGAGGGAATGTACTGCATCATCAACATCCACCATGATACGGGAACCTCGAACACGCACTGGCTCATTGCCGACACGGCGAACTACAACGCGCAGCACGAGCGTTTTGCGGCTATCTGGAAGCAGATTGCCGAGGAGTTTAAGGACTACGACGAGCACCTGCTCTTTGAGGGATATAACGAGATGACCGACCCTGCCAATTCGTGGTGCTTTGCCTCGTTCGGCACGTCCGCTAAGTACAACGCCGGCATGGCCAAGTCGGCTTATGAGGCTATCAACCGCTATGCGCAGTTGTTCGTTAACACCGTTCGTGCTACGGGCGGCAATAACGCTACGCGTAACCTCATTGTCAGCACCTATGCCGGTTGTGACGGACACGGAACGTGGAACAACCATCTCAATGACCCCCTCAAGAACCTCAAACTGCCGCAGGACGAGGCTACTAATCATCTTATCTTTGAGGTGCATAGTTATTGGGACACCAAGAACTTCACTTCTGCTTCCGCAGGTCAATTAACAACGGCTATGACTAACCTCAAGAATAACCTCTCTGTGCCGAATAATAACACGCCCGTTATCATTGGTGAGTGGGGCAGTCAGGACGATTCGGGCGGTTCTAAACCGCAACAACTGAACGCTTTTGCGGAGGCGTATAGCCGTGAAGCCAAGAAAGCGGGTTTCACTACGTTCTACTGGATGGGGTTGGTCGATGGTAAGACGGATCGCGCCGTGCCGCAATGGACGCAACCTGCTGTTCGAGACGCTATCCTCAAGGGTTATCGGTCTGCCGTTCCGTTGGAAGAGGTGCGTGCTTCGCAAGCGGATAGCCGTATCTTCTCCGTTATGGGTCAAGAGATGGGAACGGACAGAACATCCCTGCCCTCCGGCTTATACATACAAGGCGGCAAGACCTTCTTTATCCCCTAATCCACCCTTCCGCCTCTCCGCCTATCAGCCTCTCCGTCCTTCCGCCCATTAGCCTTCAACCCCCTCTTCCTCGCACCGCTCCAAGTAGCGTCCCAACGTAGCGGGAGCCATATGTAGGGTGTGCGCTATTTGGTTGATAGAGTACCCTTGTGCTTGCATTTGCCGAATACGTCGGTGATGCTTATAGGGTATCAGTCGTTCTATGGCTTGTAAGCCGAACGGTCTGCCCAAGCGCATGCCTTCAGCGCGTTTGCGGGCTAAGGCTTCTTTGGTTCGTTGGGAGATGAGCTTGCGTTCTATCTCGGCACTCAGTCCGAAGGCAAAGGCGAGCACTTTGGCTTCGATATTATCACCCAACCGATAATGGTCTTTGATAGTCCATAGGCGGCACTCATGCTGCATGCAGTAATTGAGAATGTCCATAATCATAAATAGGCTGCGCCCTAATCGGCTAATCTCGGAGCAGATGATGATGTCCCCCGGTTTGGTGTGTTTTAATAACTTGCCTAATCGGCGTTTATTATAAGGAGTAGTACCGGAGATGGTTTCTTCTATCCAACCGTCGATACTTAGGTTATTCTCTGTACAGAAACGAGAAATCTCAAAACGTTGATTTTCAACAGTTTGTTTGTCACTTGACACGCGAATATATCCGTAAGTCATTTTTTTGCAAAGATACGAAAATTTAGTAAATTCTGCAAAAAAACGAAATAAATTTGTCTATTTCCTAAAAAAGTATTACCTTTGCAGCGAGAATTACGAATTACTGATTATCATGAATAAACATCTTCTTTTGGCCCTTATAACCCTTTGCGCTATGGGTTCGGCGTGGGCAAAAACAGTTACCAATCTTCCCTATCGCGATACAACGGACGCTTATTGTCAAGAACGCTGCGTGCTGGATGTCTATTATCCCGACTCGGTGGAACAAGCACCCGTCGTTATCTGGTTTCACGGCGGAGGCTTAGTGGGAGGTAATAAGTTTATTCCCGATTCGTTGAAGAATAGCGGTTTGGTTGTGGTGGCTGCTAACTACCGCTTTATGTCCCACGTTCCGATAGAGGAATGTATTCGCGATGCGGCAGCGGTGGTGGCGTGGGGCTTTGAGCACGCCACTGAATATAATGGCGACACGCACAAGATCATCGTTGCCGGTCATTCGGCAGGCGGCTATCTTACGTCTATGATTGGACTGGATAAACGTTGGCTGAAGCCTTATGGTATAGATCCCGATTCGCTTTGGTGTTTGGCTCCGTATAGTGGGCAAGCGGTGACGCATTTTGAGTACCGCCGTAGGCAAGGTATATCGGAGTTACAACCTACTTTGGACGACTTGGCTCCGTTATCGCACCTGCGGCAGGGTATCCCGCCGATGTTGATTATCTCGGGCGATAGAGAACAAGAACTCTATGGTCGTTACGAGGAGCAAGCCTATTTCTGGCGGATGTTACGGCTGAACGGCAATGACCAAACGGAGTTATTTGAAATAAAGGGATATGACCACGGAGACATGGCAGAACCCGCTCACGGCATACTAAAAGAGTGGATAAGAGTTCGTTTATGAGTGTTTTTTTAAGAAAAACACGAAAAAAATTTGTATATGTCATTTATTCTTTGTACTTTTGTAGCCAGTTTTTCGAGTTGTCGAAAACAAAATGAAAAAATAACAACCATAAGTTAGTTATATAGAAGTCTCAAATAAAAAACATATTAAAATCTAATCTACGATGAAGCATTTCTATTCCCTAAAAGCACTTGTTTGTGCTACGCTGCTTATTTGCAGTATGGGTATGATGGCTCAAGTCACGGTGCGTGGTGTAGTCCGCGATGCCAATGACGAGCCCATCATCGGTGCCACTATCTTAGAGCGTGGCACAACGAATGGAACGGTGACGGATTACGATGGGCAGTTTGTGCTCAACGTAGCCGATGCACAGTCTATTCTTGTTTTTAGTTATGTAGGTAAACAAACGCTTGAAGCGGCCGCCTCAAAAGGCGATGTGTCTATCGTTCTGCGTGACAACACGGAGTTATTGGACGAGGTGGTGGTTATTGGTTACGGTACGGCTAAGCGCAAGGACATAACGACTGCCGTTTCGTCCGTTAATGTGAGTGACCTCAATCAGAAACCGCTGACGAATGCCGTAGAGGCTATTCAAGGTAAGGCAGCCGGTGTGACGGTTCTTAAGCCGAATGGTCAGCCGGGTGTGGATATGGTTATCCGCGTGCGTGGTACGACCTCGATGAACGCCAGCAATGACCCCTTGTACGTGGTGGATGGAGTACCGATGACGGATATTGGATTCTTGGCTCCGAACGATATTGAGTCCTTGCAAATCATGAAGGACGCTTCTTCGGCTGCTATCTACGGTAGTAGAGCCGCTAACGGTGTAGTGTTGATTACCACAAAGGCTCAGTCCGCCAGCAAGGAGAAAACGAAGGTAGATCTGCATATCAGTGGCGGTTGGACACAAGTGAATAATAAGATTGAGGTACTCAATACACCGCAGTATGTGGAGTATTTAGAAGACTTAGGAAGCACTATCGTGTTGCCGGACGGACTGCAAGACCAAACCGATTGGTGGAACGAGACCTATAAGAACGGTACGACGCAGAACTACCAAGTCTCCTTCTCGGGAGGAACGAACAAGGTTAATTATTTCCTTTCCGGTGGTTATCAAGACGAGACGGGTATCGTGCCCTCGATGAAGTTCCAACGTTTCAACCTCCGTTCGATGATTGACGCTGAGATAACCAAGTGGTTTAATGTCAGTGCTAATATCGCTTATTCGTATAACACCAACCGAGGTGGTTTGGCAACGGGTACGGGTTCCAACCGTGGTGGCATGGTGTTGTCGGTGATTAACACCCCGACGTATGCTTCTATTTGGGATAGCGAGAACCCCAATCATTATAACACTAATTTCTATGGCTTGAATATCACTTCTCCGTTGGAGAATATCGAGCGTTTCTCGCAGCAACTGACCAAGACGCACCGTTTGTTGGCAACGGCAAAGGGTGTGTTCACGCTCTATGATACGGATAAGTTCAATCGTTCGGACGAGGGGAAACATAGTTTCACGTTTAATACCTCTTTCACGGGGGATTATCGTGCTATTAACTACACCTCTTTCCTTGACCCCGATAAGACTTCTTGGGGGCGCAATCAGTATGGAGAGGGTACGGATACACGCTCAACCGATTTCGTTTATGTATGGGATAATGTGTTGAACTACAAACTCAAGATGGATAAGCACGCTGTGGATGTGATGGCGGGTTCATCGTGGACACGTTCGCGTTATTCGTGGGCAGGAATCTACGGCAGCCATTATGCTGACGGTACTATTCAGACGCTTAATGCCGCCAATAAGATTGACCCTTATGGTACTTCAACGACGGGCAGTGAGTGGGGTATCTTATCCTTCCTTGCGCGTGTGTCGTATAATTACGGTGACCGTTATTTGGTTACCGCTAATTTCCGTACGGACGGTTCGTCTAAGTTAGCTCCGGGTCATCGTTGGGGTTTCTTCCCGTCCGTGAGTGCTGCTTGGCGTTTGTCGGGAGAAGAGTTTATGAAGGACGCAACGTGGATTGATGACCTGAAGATCCGCGGCGGTTGGGGCTTGACCGGTAACCAGGCAGGCTTGGGTGATTATGCTTATTTGGAGCGTTATAATATCAATCGTCAGAACTGGTGGGAACAGGGCAAGGAGAACGCCGTTCCGACCTATAGCCAAGCTTCTTTGCGCTCGACCGACCTTACGTGGGAAACGACTTCGCAGGGCGATGTGGGCTTTGATTGGATGATGTTTGGCAACCGCTTTGGCATTGAGTTCGATTGGTATTATAAATATACCCGTAATATGCTGATGTGGGTCAGCCTTCCAGCGGGTTCGTCGGCGGTGAGCAGTATCCAGCGTAACGAGGGTGAGATGAAGAACACGGGTGTGGAACTGACGCTGCATAGCCGCAATTTCGTTCGTAAGAACTTCCAATGGGAGACGGACTTGAATATATCGCACAATAAGAATACGCTTATGAAACTGCAAACCAATCAGGTTTATTATGATGCCAAGGTGACGGATGTCTTGGCTGAGTACTGCGTGCGTAATACGCCGGGTATGCCGTTAGGCTGTTTCTATGGTTATAAGACCGATGGTGTTAACCCCGAGACGGGTGAGTTACGTTATGTGGATACCAATGGTGATGGAGAAGTGACTGCCAGTGACCGCACGTATATAGGTGATCCTAATCCGCTGATTACGTTTGGTATGACGAACGCTTTCCATTTCTATGGTGTGACTATCTCTTTCCTCTTGCAGGGTACGTATGGTAATGATGTTTTCAATGCCAGTCGAATAGAGACGGAGGGTATGTATGATGGTAAGAACCAATCGGCTACGGTGTTAGACCGTTGGCGTCGTCCGGGTATGATAACGGATATGCCGAAGGCAGGTTTTGACATGCGTGTGAGTGATTATTTTGTGGAGGATGGTTCGTATATCCGACTCAAAGACTTGACCTTATCGTATGACTTCTCGGGTAAATGGATGAAGAAAATAGGTCTGACGAAAATGCAGCCTTACTTCTCCACCGGTAATTTATTGACATTGACACGTTATAGAGGTATGGATCCGGAGGTTAACCAATATGGTAATAGCGGTGCCGTTCAAGGTATCGACTACGGAACCTACCCTCAAACGCGTACATTCACATTAGGTATTAACATCCAATTCTAAGAACCATGAAGAACAAGTTATTTATATGTGCAATGTTGCTCGTCCTATTGAGCGCGTGCAATTTGGATATACAACCCGTTTCTGACCAATCAGAATTAAACTTGTCCACGAAGGACACAACGGATCAGCGTATTAAGTATAAAGACCGTGCGGCGATGGAGGCTGTTTATAAGAACCTCTATCAGATCATGCGTGATCGCCAAGAGCATTGGTATTTGGATTATCTGCTCTTCTGCGAGACGCGTGCCGATAACGCTTATGCCGGAACGACGGGTAATGAGATTGTACCGGTAGAGACTAATGCGTTGGATGCCAGTAACCCCGATATTGCCCGTGACTGGGATCGTTATTTAGAGGATATCGCCGCTGCCAATGTGGTGATTACCAATATCGATGCTGTGCCGGATAAGGCTTTCAGTCAAGCGGAACGCGAACAATGGAAAGCGGAGGCTAAGATCTTCCGTTCGATGATGATTTTTGACATGGCTCGTTGGTGGGGAAATATTCCCTTGAACCTCTCTGAGGCACCGGACATAACGGCAGATAATGTGACGGAAGTTTATCCCCTTTATTTCCCCAAGCCCGCTACACAAGAGAAGGCTTATAACCAAGTTATTACGGACTTAACAGAGGCTATCCCTTATGCTCCGGCACTGAATCCGGGAGACAAGACGTTGCTTTCCAAGACGGTGGCGTATGCTATCTTAGCCCGTGTTTATGCCGAATTGGGCGATTGGGCGGAGGTGGTTAATTATTGTAATCTCATTCAAACAGATGGTATTCGTCTGGAATCCGATTTTCGCACATTATGGAAGTTTGATACAAACACCAAGGACGTTACTCGCAACTCGTGTGAGGTTATTTTGGAGATGCAGTACAACTCGGGTTCTGGTAACTGGGTTAGTTGGATGTTCGGGCGTGACTATAACGACCCCGAATATAGTTTCACGTGGGCTAAATGGATTACTCCAAGTCGTGATATGATTGCGGCTTTTGACGCTGCGGGAGACACCATTCGTCGTAATCAAAGTATCGTTTATGAAACTTGTACGTGGTCAAACTACTATCCTGCTGACCATTATGCGTTTATGTATAAGTGTCGTTCGGGATTGAATAGTATCATCAAACTGCGTGGTGCTGATTTCATCCTACTGAAAGCAGAGGCCTTAGCTCATCTCAATCAAGAAGGAGAAGCATTGGCTTTGGTTAATCAGATACGTGGGCGTGTAGGTTTGGCTCCTTACAGCGGTTTATCGGGGCAACAACTGATGGATGCTATTCTGTTAGAGCGTCGATTGGAGTTGGCGTTTGAAGGCAGTCGTTTCTTCGACTTGGTTCGCTTCGGCAAACTGCTTGAGGTGATGAACACCCTGAATAGCAGAGATGAGGGGCGTTTGCCTCAGTCTCGTCCCTTCGTGGAGAACCACCGCTTGATGCCTATCCCGCAAACAGCTTTAGACCAAAATGTTAATCTACAACAAAACCCGGGATATTAAGTTGATTTGTAAATTGTAAATTTTTGAATTATGAAAAAGTCTTTAATCATTATATTTACGGGTTTGATAGCTCTTACGGGTTGCCAACAAGAGCAATTCCGTAAGGTCTTCCCCGAGGGGAATGTACAACTCCAAGCCCAGATGTTACAAGAGTCTATTATGTTCGGTGATAGCGTGTCCTTCTCCGTAACGATAGACGAGACCCAAACACCGCTCTCCACACTGCAAATAAAGATTGTGGTGGGAACGAATGTGGTCGCTTCCGAACAAGTCCGCACAAAGGATTATCACTATGCTAATACCTTCACATATGCCGTTCCTTTCGGTCCTAATATGGCAGATGGCGAGGCTATCAAGGTTCTCCTTACCGCAACTAACGTGGAAGGTACACATTCCGACCTTATTTTGGATAAGTGCAAAGGTAAACGCCCCGCTATTGAGACGATGTACATAATGCCACCAACTATAGATTATAAGCTATTGGGCAAGGGTATTCAAATGGAAAAGATTGGCGATTACGAGTTCGCTGCTTATGATCTCGGCTTACCTAAGTCCTTCCAGTTCTTATTGGCTACGGTAGGTACTAAGTTCGGTCGTGTGGATTATACCAAACCTGTTTTTGGATGGGACGCAAGCCAAACTATCTATCCCCTTCAGGCAGAAGATATAGCACTAATAGCGGCAGACGCTAATGCAGCGAATAATTACGCTATCAACCTTGTAGATGACCAATATCAATCGATTGACACTGTAGTCTTTAATACATTGACGTTTGAGTTAAGTTACGGAGGTAAGATTGCCACTCCGATTGACGCTTTAGATGTACAAGCCGATTTGGAAGAGAATCCCGATTATATAACCTCGTCGTCCGTTCGTGCTAACTATCGTGGTGCGAAGATTTACTTCGAAAAGGACAAAGTCTTCACCCTCTCCGGTGTCACTTCCGTGGAGGATGCGGTGAATAAAGACTGGATGCAGTGGGTAGAAGGCGATCAAGTACGTTTCTTAGGTGAAACGGGAATGTACTACGTCAGTTACAAGATAGCGGAGGATTATCTGGTTGTAGAGCCTATGTACGAAATGACGTATGCTAACGACGATATACTATGGGTTTGCGGTGTTGGTTTTGCTCAACCGTCCGCTAATCCCACTATCACCAGCGGTTGGGGCTTTGATTCGCCCGATCAGAATTTAGTTTGCCGCACGGTAGCTCCGGGCGTTTATCAATTCACGGCTTATATCAATAACCAAGATGCTAAGGAAGAGGCTCACCCGGGCTTTGGAACGGTTAACTTCAAGTACTTTGGTCAACATGGTTGGGGTGAAGAGTTGGCATCTACTAACTTCGAGTGTCAAGCACCGATAGTGGCTTCTGAAGAGGAAAGTAATGTAGGAAACTGGTGGCTGAATAGTACACCGTTAGAGGGTATTATTCGCTTTACGTTAGATACGAATAATAATACAACAACATGGGAAAAACTATAATGATACTAATGGGGCTCCCGCTGCTACTGTGCAGCGGGTGCAAACCATCGAATGGACCGACACCCGATAAACCCGAACCCGTCAACCCCGAACCGAAGACGGAAAAAGTGATGACTTATGTATCTACGGCGGATAACACGATGCACTTTGAGACGGTGTCCCGTAATTTCATTGAGGGACTGAATATGGAGGTAGAGAAGACGCTTTATCTCAAACCGGAACAGACTTTTCAACAGTTGGACGGCTTCGGTATAGCCCTTAATGGTTCGGCATGTTATAACCTAATGCAGATGTCGGCCGACCACAGGCATGACTTGCTCGTTAAGACCTTTGATGTAGAGAAGGGAATGGGGTATAGTGCTACCCGTATATCGATTGGCGCGTCCGACTTTTCGCTATCCGATTATACGTGCTGGGACGATAAGAACAAACCCTTTGCCCTTACAAGCGAAGAGTTGGACTACGTTATCCCCGTTCTCAAAGAGGTGTTAGCTATCAACCCTAATATCCAAATCATGGGCTCGCCTTGGACTTGCCCGCGTTGGATGAAAGTGGACGATTTGACACGCAAGCAACCTTATACCGGTTGGAACGGAGGTTATCTCAATCCTGATTTATATAAGGAGTACGCTTCCTACTTTGTGAACTGGATTCAAGCCTTTGAGGCTGCGGGAGTGCCGATTGCCTCTATTACCATTCAGAACGAACCGCTTAACTGGGGCAATTCGGAGAGTTTGTATATGGAGTGGAAACAGCAGCGCGACTTTGTGAAGGTATTAGGTCCCGCGGTGAGAGAGGCAGGATTGCAGACAAAGATTATCGTTTTTGACCACAACTATAACTACGATGGCAAGTCCGACCAACAGCAGTACCCGCTGAAGATATACAAAGACGCTACGGCGGCACAGTATATAGATGGTGCAGCATACCATAACTACGGCGGTAGCAGTAGTGAGTTAGACGTTATTCACAAAGGCGCACCCGATAAGAACCTCTACTTCACAGAAGCCAGTATAGGTACGTGGAACTACCGTTCCTACGGGCAGTCGTTCCTCGATGTAGCCGATAACATATGCTTCCAACCGGCTCTGAGGTGGTGTAAGAGTGCCGTTATGTGGAACTTTATGTTAGATGATCATCCTGAAGAAGGTCCCTATCGCCCGGGCGGTTGTAGTACCTGTTATGGAGCCGTACAGATTAATCACAACGATTACTCCTCGCTTATGTATCGTAGTACCTATTATGTGATGGGGCAGATGTCGAAAGTGCTTCGCACGGGTTCCACTCGTATAGGTACTTCGGGTTACCTACCCTCGGGCGTACAAGCGGTAGCGAGTACGAATATAGACGGGACGTACGGTTTGGTGCTGTTTAATAAGGCGACTACAGCCGTGAAGATGGTTGTTGATGATGGTAACCGCGCCTTTGAACTCACCCTGCCTGCCGAAAGCCTAACCTCTTGTCTATGGAAAAAATAAGCACTAAGCACTAAACACTAAACACTAATCACTAAAAAAACTATCCGATATAAGATCGGTAGTCATAACCAAATTTATTAACTAATTAAATTAAAACAACAATGAAAAAGATTTTTTCTTTTGTTCTCGCATTAGTAGCCACGATGGCTCTGAATGCAACCACGTATTATTTTGCCGGAAATGCTAATGGTTGGAATAACCGTTCCACTCCTTTTGAAGGTGAAGAGAGTTCCTTAATCGTTTCGATTGCTCAATTGGACGGCAGTTTCAAAATCATTGCTGATGGCGGTGCTGACGATTGGCATCCTCAGTATGGTCTTGACAAAGACGGTAGCGTAGAAGGTGTTGCTTTTGGTGAAGCTGCTGTTACCTTAAAGATGGCGGTTGATGACCTTGAAGAAGCTAACATTAAGGACATCAAGGTTCTTGGTTTAGGCGACCACGAGGCATACAAAGATGCCATTATCATGATTGATGTTACCAACGCCAAGACTTATGGTGAGATTAAATGCACCCTGACCGCAGGTACGAAGATTAGCACCGTAGACACTTATCAACTTGTAGGTGCTTGCACGGACAACTGGAACACAGCCGCTGCTATCCAATTCGAAGATGTAGAAGGTGTTCTCACCGCTAATATCCCTGATCTCAATGGTACATTCAAGATTATCATGAATCGTGGTTGGGATGTTCAATGGTGCTCTAACGGTGCCGGTATGGAAATGGATATTCCTTATACTGCTGTTAAGGAGGGTGGAAATATTGCATTGGCAAATCCCTTTGGTGGTTATAAGAATGCCGTTATGACGCTTGCTTTTGATGGTGACAACGCTATTATCACCCTCATTGACGGTGAGTTTTATGTAACCGAAGATAACTGGTACTTCCCCGGAACGGTTTTAGGTTGGAACTGCGACGAGAGCACGAAGTTTGAAGCAGCTGTAGGAACAGATAAACCTACCTTTGAGTATCTGGCTGCTGAGTTCAGTGGAGACTTCAAAGTTGTTTATGGTGTTTGGATGGTAGAGTTCGGTGCTAACGAGGCAGGCGTTGCTTATCCTGTCAACGAGGCTGTTACGCTGCAATATCCTGCTGTCGGCAATGCTTTGATTGAAGGTTCGTATCAAGACGTAACCATTACTATCGTTCCTGACTACGAGGCTGCTACGGTTGAATTGACGATTGCTGCTGACGCTACTGATATCAAGAACTTAGAAGCTGCTAAGAAAGCTAACAAGCGCATTGAGAACGGCCGCATCATCCTCTATCAAGGTGAGGCTCGTTTCGACGTTCTTGGTAATATGATGAAATAATCATAACCTTTAGGATAGGGCGGCTGATTACTGCCCTATCTTACTACTAATTATTAAATGATACTATTATGAAACACTTTTCACTCCTATTGGCACTTTGTGCCTCCGTCTCCCTCTTTGCCCAGAGCGAGCAGCAAATCGAAGACATCCTTAGCCGTATGACCTTGGACGAGAAGATTGCTATTATTCATGCGCAGTCTAAGTTCTCTTCCCCCGGTGTACCCCGTTTGGGTGTGCCCGGTTTATGGTGCTCCGATGGACCTCACGGTGTGCGCGCCGAGGTGCTGTGGGATGAGTGGAACCAAGCCGGTTGGACATCCGACTCATGCGTGGCATTCCCTGCACTGACCTGTCTCGCCGCTACGTGGAATCCCGAGATGAGCCGTCTCTACGGTGAGAGCCTCGCCGAAGAAGCCCTCTACCGCGGTAAGAACGTGATGCTGGCTCCGGGTGTGAATATCTTCCGCACTCCGCTCAACGGACGTAACTTTGAGTACATGGGCGAAGACCCCTACCTTGCCTCGCGTATGGTAGTACCCTATATCCAAGGCGTTCAGTCCAAGGGCGTTGCCGCTTGCGTCAAGCACTTTGCTCTCAATAACCAAGAGACCTACCGTCACCTCGTGGACGTTAATGTTTCCGACCGTGCACTATACGAGATTTATCTGCCTGCCTTTAGGGCTGCCGTCACTGAAGCCGGTGTGTGGTCTATCATGGGTTCGTATAACCGCTACAAAGGTCAGTACAACTGCCATAACGAATACCTGCTCAACGACATTCTCCGTGGCGAGTGGGGTTTTGACGGAGCCGTCATCTCCGACTGGGGCGGTTGTCAAGAGACACCCCAAGCCATCACCAACGGACTGGATCTGGAGTTCGGTACTTGGACGGACGGTCTGACGATGGGTGCTACCAATAGTTATGATATTTACTATCTCGCTTCTCCCTATAAGAAACTGATACAGGAGGGCAAAGTGGGCACCGAAGAACTCGATAACAAAGTGCGCAACGTGCTCCGTCTTATCCTCCGCACATCGATGAACCCCAACCGCGGATTCGGTGCCCTTCATTCGGATGAGCATTATGCCGCTGCCCGTAAGATTGCCGGAGAAGGTATTGTGCTGCTCAAGAACGATGTGGCGAAAGATAAGCAACCGCTACTCCCCATTGTTGGATATGTTGACGAAGAAGAAATGTTATTTAGTCACAAGAAACCTGTTGAGACCATTCTCGTTGTAGGTGAGAACGCTATTCTTCCTATGACCATCGGTGGCGGTTCGTCCTCGCTGAAAGTGCAACATGAGATATCCCCCTTAGATGGTATCTACGAACGTGCAGCCAAAGATGGAATAGAGGTTTATTATTCCCGTGGTTACGTGGGGGTCGAAAAGTTAGAGCAAGACAATATGTCCGTCGATATGTCGGAGAAGGAGTATGATTACGAAAACGGGGAAGACCCTAAAGAAGAAATGTTGTACTTGGCTCGCGCGTGCGATGTGGTGATTTTTATAGGCGGTTTGAATAAATCCGGACACCAAGACTGCGAGGGTGTTGACCGTGAACAGTACGGACTGCCCTACGGTCAGGACGAGTTGATAGAAACCCTCTATAAGGAGAATCATAACCTCGTGGTGGTCAATATCAGCGGAACGGCGGTGGCGATGCCGTGGGCTAAAAAAGTGCCGGCTATTGTGCAAGCGTGGTACCTCGGTTCAGAAGCCGGACACGCTATTGCCGATGTGCTCTTTGGAGACGTTAACCCCAGCGGTAAACTGCCATTCTCTATCATGGAGAAACTGACGGACTACCCCGCCCACCAGTACGGCGAGATTAGTTACCCGGGTATTCCCGACCCGAACGTGGAGGGTAAGTTCTACGAGGAATATAAGGAGGATATCTTTGTTGGTTACCGCTATGCCGACCAAGCCAAGGTTAAGCCCACTTTCCCCTTCGGTCATGGACTGAGTTATACGTCGTTTGGGTATTCCGCTTGGTATAAGGACAATACTGACGGAACGAAAACAGTGAAGATAAGCGTTATCAACCAGTGTAATGTAGCCGGTTCGGAGGTAATACAGATGTATGTGGGAGAGGATAAACCGATGGTGGCTCGTCCGGTAAAAGAACTGAAGGCTTTTCAGAAAGTTCATTTGGAACCCGGTGAGAGCAAGACTTTGACCTTTACCCTTGACCCCAAAGACTGGGGTTATTGGGACGAGGCAGAGCACCAGTTCGTAGCCAAAGACGGATATTACACGGTTTATTTTGGTTCCTCGTCAAGAGATATATTCTGGAAATACAGAGGTTACTTTAGTGTGGATGAATAACAGTAGAAAGAAGATGACACATACACGTTGCCTTATTATTGGTTCCGGTCCTGCCGGATATACCGCCGCTATTTATGCGGCTCGTGCTAACCTGCAACCCATCCTTGTTGAGGGTCCGCAAACGGGTGGTCAACTGATGATCACTACCGAGGTGGAGAACTTCCCGGGTTATCCCGACGGAGTTGAACCCTTCCAAATGATGGACGACCTACGCCGCCAAGCCGCACGGTTCGGCACTACTTTCGTGAGCGGAAGCGTCACTGACGCAAAGTTAGGAGTACCTATCAACTACATCACTGTCGAAGACAGGGACGAGTACGAAGCAGAGACGGTGATTATAGCAACCGGTGCCAGTGCCAAGTTCTTGGGTATTCAGTCCGAGCAGGATTATAAAGGAAAGGGCGTGAGCGCGTGCGCTACGTGCGATGGGTTCTTCTACCGCAGGAAGACGGTAGCCGTGGTAGGTGGTGGAGACACCGCTTGCGAGGAGGCCAATTACCTGAGTAACCTTTGTCAGAAAGTGTATCTGATTGTGCGCAAACCCTATCTCCGTGCCTCGAAGATAATGCAAGACAGGGTACTGAATAACCCGAAGATAGAGGTTCTGTTTGAGCATAACACGCTACGCCTTACGGGTGAGGAGCGGGTAGAGGGTGCCGACCTTGTTTATAAGAAAGGGGAACCCGAAGAAGAGATAAGGCATATTGCCATTAACGGATTCTTCTTGGCGATAGGGCATAAACCGAACACGGATCTCTTCCGTCCGGCGGTAGAGTGCAATGAGGAGGGGTATATTGTGGTGAGAGGAGATAGTCAGGCAACGAACGTGCCGGGTGTTTTTGCGGCAGGTGACTGTGCTGACCCGCATTACCGTCAAGCTATCGTCGCTGCCGGCAGCGGCTGCAAGGCCGCTATCGAGGCGGATAGGTATTTGCAGGTTTAGTTTAGAGTGTAGAGTAGTTTAGAGTGTAGAGTTTAGAGTAGTGTAGAGTAAAAAGTAAAAAGGGGAGCGGAACTCCCCTTTTATAGAAGTGGTACCTCTTGGAGTTGAACCAAGGACACATGGATTTTCAGTCCATTGCTCTACCACCTGAGCTAAGGTACCGTCGCTATTTTCACCCTTTCGAGCGAAAGCGGGTGCAAAAGTACGGCTTTTTTTTGATATACACAAATTTTTTTGCAAAAAAATACAAAAAAAACGCTTTTTTCCATGAATTTACAGATTATTGCCACTGCACATAACGGTTTTTCGGACAAATTCGGTATTCCGCGCCAATCCCAAGAGGCGAGTATTATCGAAACCAAAATTGTCTTTGACCCCACCTTCCGTGACGACAATATGCTCCGCGGAATAGAGGGGTTTAGCCACTTGTGGCTGATTTGGGAGTTTAACGACCGCTGCGCTGAAAGACCGCTAACGCTGCAAGACCGTGATTCTGAAAGACATTATAGAGCGACGGTGCGGCCACCGAGGTTGGGGGGTAATACGCGAATGGGCGTGTTCGCCACACGGTCTCCGTTCCGGCCTAACCGCTTGGGACTGAGTTCGGTGGAGCTGATACGTGTAGAGAAAACACCTAACGAAGGTACGGTTCTCATTGTTCGCGGTGCGGATCTGTTAGACGGCACACCGATATACGATATCAAACCTTATCTGACTTACTCGGATAGTCATCCTCAAGCACGAAACGGGTTTGGAGAGGAGACGAAAAATTATAAGTTGAGAGTGGTGTGGAACATCCACCATCCACAATCCACAACCAACTATCCACAATCCACCATCCTCCAAATAGAGGAGATACTGAGTCAAGACCCAAGACCGGCATATCAGGACGATCCCAAACGGATATATAAACTCGATTATGCGGGTTGGAAAGTGTCGTTTAGAGTAGAAGGGGATACGGCTTATATCCTACAGATATCACCTCTTATTTCTTGCGGAGAGACGACTCACGAATATTGAGTTGTCCGTCTAAATAAATAATAGGATTGTCCGATATTGAATTGTCCAATTTGTTAAGAATAAGCTTGGCGACTGTTTGCCCAATCTGTGTAAGTGGTTGGGCAACACTGGTCAAATTAGGTTCTACTAAGCACGCTGAACGTGATTCGGAGTAGCCAACTAAAGCGATGTCTTGTGGTACGCGCAAATGAGCATTTTTAATGGCTTTCATTGCACCAATAGCTACAGGGTCATTGACACAAAAGATAGCATCGGGTAAGGGCTGAACCTGCAACAATTGCTGCATCGCTACATATCCTTTTTCTTGTAGTATTCCCGCTTCCACGATATGACTTTGGTAAATGGGCATACCATATTTAATAAGAGTGTCAACGTATCCTTGTTTACGACGTTCGGTGATATCTAACTGCGAAGGACCGGCAATGTGCGCAATGCGCGTGAATCCTTGTTGCACCAAATGTTCTACTGCCGCACAAGCCATATGATAGTCGTTAATCACCACTTTGGGAGCGTCTATATCCCAACAAACTCGATTAAAGAATACGATGGGAATACCGGCTTTAATAATCTCTTCGTAAAGTTTCAGATTTGCCCCCTCACGCGTGACGGATAAAATGATTCCATCTACCCTGTTAGATTCCAACATACGCAAGTTTTTTTCTTCCGTCTGAACGGACTCATTTGACTGCGTAATCAATAACTGATATCCTGCTTGTTCTAAAATAGGTTGCAATCCTGTGATAATACGAGGAAAGAAAGAGTTTTCCAATTCGGGGACAACCAACCCGATAAGATTTGTCCGTTGTGTAATCAGACGTTTAGCTACCAGATTAGGTTTATAATGTAATTCTTCCGCTTTTTCCAATACACGTTGACGCGTTTGTTCATTCACGTCCCATTGGTTAGAAAGAGCGCGTGATACTGTTGCAATCGAAATGTGAAGTGCGTTTGCGATGTCTTTGATGGTAGTGCTGTTCATAGGTGAGGTTCTTGAAATAGGCTGCAAAATTAAGCAAAAGTTTTGATATGTGCAAATTTTTCTTTTTTTGTAAACGTTTACGACGTTTTTTTTAGAAAAAAATTTGGGTATGTGAACATTTTTTTGTACTTTTGCCACCGTAATTGAATCCAACCTATGAAAACGCGCATATTTATCTATTTCTCTTTTTTGTTGTTATCGGTTAGTGTACATGCGACTATTTGTATGCCTTCTATCTTTGCTGATAGCATGGCACTTCAACAACAATCTTCTGTTTCTGTTTGGGGACAAGCAGAACCGAACTCTCGCGTAGTAGTTCGTCCAGATTGGGGCAAGGCTGTTATCACTCAAGCGGACGATGAGGGATATTTTAAGGTTTCTCTTTCAACACCCGCTTATAAAGATATGCCTGAAGGGCAATTGTGTATTCAGTCAGGACGAGATAAGATATATATACGTCATATTCTATTTGCTGAAGTATGGCTTGCTGCTGGGCAAAGTAATATGGAAATGCGTCTTCTTGGAGGTAAGGTTATGCCCGTTTACGGGGCGATAGAGGCTATTGCACATAGTGCCGAAGGGTATCCGATTCGTTTTTACAAGATTCCCCACCAAACGGCCTCTGTTCCTCAGTGGAAAGGAGAAGGACAGTGGTTCCCTCTTAATCCCGCTACTGCGGGTGGTGTGAGCGCCTGCGCGTACTCTTTTGCTAAGGAAATCAGTCGTACGATGCAAACGCCGGTGGCTATTGTACAATGTTGCTGGTCGGGCACTAAGGTGGAACCGTGGATGACCCCAGAAGCGATTCGTGCTGCGGGGGACGAACCGGAAGAACTGCCCGCGGAGCCTACTCGTCATCAGTCGTGCGCCATCTATAACGGGCAAGTCCATCCGATAGAGGGTTTCGGTATTCGGGGAATGATTTGGTACCAAGGCGAATCGAATACGCATAAACGTCAAGCTCATTATAAAGACTTGTTTGTCGCTTTCATCAACGGCTTGCGCAAAGTGTGGGGATGCGGTACGTGGCCTGTTTATTTTGCGCAATTAGCCCCGTATTATTACACCGACGGAAGCGATTGTGCTACCGTTCGTCAGGCACAAGCATTGGCTGTAAAGGAATTGGAAAACTGTGCGATGGCAGTATTATTGGATGTGGGCGATTCGGTTACTATTCATCCTCCGTATAAGAAAGAAGTGGGTGAACGCTTGGCTTATCTTGCCCTCAATAAGACATACGGGTTGCGTCATTTGCCCTGCGAGAGTCCGACCTATCAGTCAATGGAGATAAAGGAGGGGTATCTTATCATAAACTTCAATCATGCTCCATTAGGCATTATGATTTATGGTCCCGTGAGGGATTTGGAAGTGGCAGGAGCGGACGGCAATTATCATAGCGCTCAAGCCCAGTGGACCAAGGAGGGGCTTAAAGTGTGGTCGGATGAAGTGCCGGAACCTAAAGCTGTTCGTTACGGTTGGTGTAATTATACGAAAGGAGCATTATTCTCTCCGTTTGGTCTTCCCGTGGCTCCGTTTCGGTCGGAGGATCCGGCTCAAGCGGAACAAACAATACAAGAAAATGTAAAAACACAATTATGGGAACTTTAGATATTATCATTATTGTCCTTTTCACGGTCGGGATTATTGCCGCCGGAACTTCTTTCTCCCGCAAAGGAAAAGATATGAGCAGTTTCTTTGCTGCCGGAGGAGCAGTGCCTTGGTGGATGAGCGGATTATCTCTTTTTATGGGATTCTTCTCTGCCGGAACGTTCGTTGTGTGGGGTTCTATCGCTTACACGCACGGCTTGGTTGCTATCACAATTCAAAGCGGGATGTGTATCGCCGGTTTCTTGGTGGCACTCCTTCTCGCCCATCGTTGGAAACACACCCGTGTACTTACGGCTGCGGAATATATCAATGAGCGCTTGGGAGGCAATACACGAACCATTTATACCTACTTGTTTTTGCTTGTCAGCCTCTTTACCACGGGCGCTTTTCTTTATCCGGTGGCGAAGATTGTAGAGGTTACAACGGGCTTACCCTTACAATGGGCGATTATCCTTTTAGGGGCGGTCAGTATTTTGTATGTAGCCTTAGGCGGGTTATGGGCAGTTGTGGTTACGGATGTTCTCCAGTTCTTTATTCTTACTTCGGCGGTACTTATTGTTGTGCCGATGTCTTTTAAGCATGTGGGAGGCGTTCACACTTTCTTTGAGCAGGCTCCGGAAGGTTTCTTCAGTTTGGTAAACAACGAATACACATTGGCTTTTGTGATAGCCTTCTGTTTGTATAATTTTATTTTCTTAGGGGGTAATTGGAGTTATGTACAGCGCTATACGAGTGTGCCGAGCGAGAAGGATGCCCGTAAAGTGGGTGCTTTGTTCGGGGGGCTATACCTTATCTGCCCTATTTTGTGGATGTTGCCTCCTATGCTCTACCGTATCTGCAATAACTCGTTGGACGGTTTGGCAGACGAGGGTGCTTACCTGTTAATGTGTAAAGAGGTGCTACCTAACGGATTGTTGGGATTGATGTTAGGAGGAATGATTTTTGCAACCGCCAGTTCGCTGAACGGGACGCTGAATATATCTGCCGGAGTTTTTACCAACGATATATATAAACGTCTCTTCCCTCAAACGGAGAATAAGAAATTGATGCGTATTGCGCGTTATTCGACGATTGGTTTCGGCCTGTTGGCTATCGTGGTGGCATCGCTTATTCCGAAGATGGGAGGTATAGTGAATGTGGTTATCAGTGTGGCGGCATTGACGGGTGTGCCCTTGTACCTGCCTGTGATTTGGACTTTGTTCTCCAAACGGCAAACACGCTATACAGTGCTCGCCACAACCCTTATCAGTCTCTTTGTGAACGCGCTCTTTAAGTTCATTACTCCTTTATTTGGCTTTGGCTTAGACCGCACGTTGGAAATGGTAGTGGGTGTCAGTGTACCAGTGGTGTTGCTTATTGCTTTTGAACTTTATTTGGCCTTGCAAGGAAAAGAGGACGAGCATGTTGCTGCTTGTCAAGCGCTTATTAAGGAGCGCGAAGCGCAAGCCAAGGCACATCCCGTTGAGGTTACCGCTAACAAGGATAGTTTGAAGGTTGTGGGGATAGGTGTAGGTATAACGGCTGTTGTTATTATTGTATTGTTATTGTTATGATTCTATTTGAGGCAAATACGGATCGTCGTATTCCTATTGAGGAACAGACTTTTGATTTGATTGTCGTTGGCGGCGGACTGACGGGCGTTTGTTGTTCGTTGGCGGCGGCGCGGCAAGGATTGAAGGTGGCTTTGATTCAGAACCGGCCTGTTTTAGGGGGCAATGCCTCGAGCGAGGTTAGAGTTTGGGCATTAGGGGCTACTTCACACATGGGAAATAATAACCGTTGGTCTCGCGAGGGAGGTGTCATAGATGAGATACTGACCGATAATGTGTACCGAAACAAGGAGGGCAATCCGATCTTCTTCGATATGCTTCTTATGGATAAGGTGCTGGCTCAGAAGAACATTTCCCTTTATTTGAATACGTCCGTTTATGATATCAGCATGCGGGACCGCCGTTCTATCGCTGCGGTGTGGGCTTATAACACGACCTCCGAGATGCGCTATCACTTATCGGCTCCGTTGTTTGCCGATTGTTCGGGAGATGGTGTGATAGGTTTCTTGTCGGGGGCTTCTTATCGGGTGGGTACGGAAACAAAACAACAAACAGGTGAAGGTTTGGCTCCTTTGTCGGTACAGGGGCAGAACTTATTAGGCGATTCAATCTTGTTTTATACTAAACGAACGGATGCACCGGTGACTTTTACCGCTCCCGATTTTGCATTACCGTTGGATCAAATAGAGCATATTATACCCAAATTGAGAGACCCCAATTACTTGAACGTACAACAACATGGTTGCAAGTACTGGTGGCTTGAATATGGGGGCACGTTAGATACGATTCATGACACGGAGAAGATAAAGTTTGAACTATGGCGTATCGTTTATGGAGTGTGGAACTATATCAAGAATAGCGGGCGATACCCTGAAATGGAGAACTATACTTTGGAGTGGGTCGGCACTATTCCCGGAAAACGCGAATCCCGTCGTTTTGTGGGTTATTATACGCTAACCCAACAAGACATAATAGGACAAACACCGTTCTACGATGCCGTTGCTTTCGGAGGATGGGCTATTGATCTGCATCCGGTGGATGCCGTTTATTCAAATAATAACAGTTGCCACCAACTGCATAGCCAAGGTGTTTATACTATTCCCTATCGTTGTTATGTCAGTCAGGATATTGATAATCTCTTACTTGGAGGGCGTTTGATTAGTGCCACACAAGTGGCGCACGGGTCAACGCGCGTTATGTGTACCTGCGCTTTGGGTGGAGAAGTCATCGGTACTGCGGCAAGTATCATTACCCGGCAGGCTTGGCAACCCAAGGATCTTATTGAGAAGGAGAATATCGGTTTGTTGCAAACCGCATTGATAACCAATGGCTGTTTTATCCCGGGTATAAAATTAAAGGGCGTGTGCTCCGGTGATAAGTATCAAGTCTCTTCAACGCACACTTTGGAGGAGTTGAAGGCTACGGGTCAATGGCAACCCTTGAATTGTCCAATGGGACTACTGATGCCCGCTAATGGGGGCATCCCTACTTTTTCTCTTCTGATTAGAGCTGACGAAAACACGAGTCTTCATGTCGAACTCCGCTCCTCTGAGAGGGAAAATAATTTTACTCCTAATCGTCGATTAGCCGGTTGCGATGTTGAAGTGGAAGCGGGAGAGCATTGGGTATCCGTACCTCTTAGTGTTAATCCGATGAACGGATTCGTTCTTATTGCATTGAGCCGGAACGAACATATACAGATAGGGATGAGTGATTATTTGCTACCCGCTATAACGACCTTGTATAACTATCAAAACCCTGCGGTTTCGAATTTCGGTAAACAAGTCCCGCCGGCAGGCAGTGGTGTGGATGGTTTTGAATTTTGGTGTCCTAAACGCCGTCCGGAAAACCTGAATATGGCTATCCGTTTTAATCAGCCTATCAATATTTATAGTTTGGCACAAATGCAGACTTCGTGCTATAGGCCTTATGGGACTGCTAACTGTTGGGTCGCTGCTGTGGACGAACAGGAACCCACGCTGACCATTACCTTTGATGCCCCTACAACTGTTTCTCGTTTGCGCCTGTTCTTTGACTCCGATTATGATCAAGCTTTAGAACCAATCCAAATGGGCCATTACGATAATATCTCTCCCCTTTGTGTACAGGCATTTGCTATCTACGATGACCAACACCGATGCTTATATCAAGCCTCCCGTAATCATTCGTCCTCTTGTCTCATTGCTTTTGATGTAACTGTTACCACTCGACAATTAACCATTCAATTAACTCGTCCCTCTGCTCATGTACCTGCTGTGCTATACGGCCTATTAATTAATCCCTAAACACCAAACATCAAACACCAAACACCAATATGCTAACCTCTCTATTATCTATCCTTCTCGCCTGCTCAGGAATGTCCTTCACGGTTCTTTATAACGAGAACGACCCTCATCTGGCTGCCAAACCTGCCGGCATCGAGCATGTTAATTATAATGTAGCCGTTTGGAATAGTTATTCGGGACAGGCACAATTACATGTCCAAGAACGCAGTAAGACTCAGTTCGGAGATGGGTTTGACGATGATATATTATCGACGGAAAACAATCCCATTACCCCTAATCTCTATCAAGCCGGACAAGTCACAGTCTTCTCTCGCGCTCAGCGTCAGCGGCATAAGGATACGCTTATATATTGCTTCCCCGAGCAGGAGGTCGGCTCCTTAGTGGCTCGCGTATATCCACATAAAGGATATAACCATTTGGAAATCCAATTCACAGCAGCGAAGGATGGCTATTTCAGTATCGGCTATACCGGTGCACATAAGGTCAAGAAAGAAGACGTGACACAGATTTGGCAACCCCTCATCTGGCAGGAGAAACGGCTGCCGGATAAACCTTATTTGACACTTGCTTATCGCTGCCCTATTCCCACGGCTCTGATGCAAGTCGGGAAGGTTACATATGGTGTCGTGGCAGACTCAACCGAGATGCCATTCGACCCCCTGCCAAACATGAAGAACAGCCGCTTCGGAGTAGCTTTGATAACACAAGACGGTATGGTTCAACCCTCTTTATTTGCTCCGGTGTTGGGAGGACAAGAGTCTAAAATGAAACCCGGACAAACCTTCTCTTTTAAGATGACGTTGGTTAAGAATAACGAAGACCTCAGCGCCACCTTTGAGCGTATAACCTATGAGCTCATGGGTTTCCATGATTATCGCCAAAATGTAGATATATCGCTCAATGCCACCTTGGATAATATGATTGATTATGCTATGAGTGAGTATAGTCTGTTTACTGATTCGCTCAAAGGCTGCAATTATTCTACGGATGCCCCCGGAACGGTCAAGAACGTGTCTTCTCTGAACCCCTTGCAGATTGCGCTCCTTACCGGTAGGGAGGACATATTGTCTCAACGTGCCTATCCAATCATCGAATATATGCTCTCACGTGGCAAGTTCCTTTTTGCTATTGATCGTAATCAGCATATCCAAAGCCCCGGACGACAACTCACAGGACCCTGTGCCCCTATCAGTGAGTTAACCTCGCTATACCAAATAACGGGGCAAACGAATGATTTCCTTATTACCTTAGCGGTGCAAGAGTATAATAACTCTCGGGTGCGTAACCTCGATTCTCACGAACCAGGACGCCATTGGCATAACGCTTTGGCGTTGTATCAGGCTACCCGCGACAGTGCATGGTTGGACGAGGCTGTACAAGGAGCCAACCTTTATCTGCAACAGCGCATATACACTCCTCAAACCGATTTCTCGGAGCGCAATGCAGGGTTCTTCTTTTGGACGGGTTTTGCTTCCGATTGGGTTGCGCTTTTCCAACTCTATGAGGCTACGGGGGATGTCCGTTATTTGGACGCGGCACGTATCGGCGCCCGCGAATATGCACAATATGTTTGGTTTGCACCTACTATTCCTGCGGATAGTTTGATTACCGTCAATCCGGATGGTTGGGCACCTCATTATCCGTATCTCAAGAGTAAGGGATATAAGCGTATGCCTGCGCCTACAGCCCAAGAAGAGGCATGGCGATTGAGTGAGATTGGTCTCACGGCGGAGAGTTCGGGCACCTCTACCGGACATAGGGGTATTTTTATGACCAACTGGGCTCCTTGGATGTTGCGGGTGGGTTATCTGACGAATGACCAATGGTTGCAAACGATTGCACGCAGTGCGGTTATCGGACGATATAAGAACTTCCCGGGATATCATATCAATACTGCGCGCACGAATGTCTATGAGTCGGTGGAGTATCCTTATAAGAGATATGATGAGTTGAGTGTCAACTCGTTCCATTTCAACCATATATGGCCGCACACCACTATCCTGACCGATTATTTGGTAACCGACGCGTTTGTCAAGTCGAACGGCAGGGTGGACTTCCCGTCTATGTTTATTGAGGGTTTTGCTTACCTTAAGAATAAGTTTTACGGTTTCACACCCGGGCGCGTTTATGAGCATGAGGGTGTCAATCTGTTCTTGCCGCAACGTATGCTCACTTGTTCGTCGGAGCAGTTGAATTATATTGCCGGCTATGATGCAGAACATGTCTATCTTGTTTTTACAAATCAGTCACACAAACCTCAACACGCTACCGTACAATTGAGCGAAACCGTCTATCGTGATTTAGATCGGACTTATTCATTGACTTATATTCGGGATAATGAACAACGATCGGTAGGTACAATGAAGGAGGGAGCATTCCCTATTGAGGTCTCGGAACAAGGAATAACGGCGGTGGTGATTGACGGTTTATGGGCGGATGTTCCGTTGCGTCATCAGTTAGACGAGGAGGCGCCGCATTGGAAGACCAATTATGTCCGTTCGCCTTTCGGTGTGGTGGCTATGATCATTGGTGTTTGTCAATCAACCCAGACGCTTTTCGTTTATGACAGTGCGGATGATGAGCCTTATCAACAGGCTTTCTTGCGTTATCGTTTTGATGGGGGAGAGTGGCACACGACGGAAAAGAAGCGTTTCCCCTTTGAGTTTACGGTTCCCGTCACCTCTGATAATCAGTCGGTGGACTTGATATACCTCCGTCAAACGCTCGATGGCGATTGGGAGGAGAGCGAACCCCTAACTCTAACTAAATAACTAGCCCGAAGGGCGTCACTATCAACTATCAACTTATAAACTAGGCGGCTTCTTTCAACTTTCAACTATCAACTTTCAACTAATATGAATCTACTACTAATAATGCTCATGGTGCTGCAAAACAGCACGTACCAAGTCTCTTGTTCCGAAGACGGAATAATGGAGGTAAAAAACCTTGCTAACGGTCAGTCGCGTTCGTTTACTTCTACCATTTTGGTAGCGCATACGACTACCAAGTTATCCATAGCCAATTACGAACCGAGCATGGATACGGATTTCTCCTTTCCCGTGGTCGGGTGGAATAAGAAGGCGGATGTCTTCTCTATCCCTTCCACTACGTATAATATGAGTAAACCCGAATCGGTGACTGCCACAGACAAAGAAATAACCATTGTTTATCCGCAGAACGCCTCCTATCAGCTGTCCGCCCGCGTGACCTTGCCGGAGGACGGGGGCGAACCTGTTTTCCAAACCACGCTTACTTCGAAGGCGGACGGGTATTATAGTGTAGGTTATTATGGTGCGCCGGAAGCGGCTTATTCGGGTGTCAAGGAGTTATGGCAACCGATGGCGTTTAATGCCTTGCGTTTGCCTTCGGTGCCTTATCTCACGCCCGCTTTTATGTGTCCGCTTCCCGCTACTTTTGTGACTACGGGAACGATTACTTATGGCGTGTATGCCGATCCGTCCGAATATCCGTTTACGCCTCTGCCAGTCTCTATTGCGCGTAGTCGTTTTGGGGTCTGCGTGCGCAATAAACTGGATAAGGAGAACGAACTCAAACCCTCTCTTTGGGCGCCTATTTTAGGCACAACGGAATCTAAATTGGGTTCAGGCAAATCGACATCGTTTAAGTTTCGTTTTTATGTCTCTAACCTCACGATTGATGATGCCTATAAGGACTTGGCGGTGCGTGAGTTCCACTTTGGCGATTTTCGTCATAACGACTTGGGGACGCTCAATGAGGCGATGGATAATATGATTGATTATGCTATGAACTCCACCGAAGTGTGGTCTGCACCTATGAAGGGCTGCCGCTATGATACCGATGTGCCCGGATCTGTCAAGAACACTTCTGCTTTGGATGCCTACGCTATCGCTTTTGTTACAGATGATGAGACTATCCTTAACGAACGCGCTTATCCGATGATGGAGTTTATGTTATCTCGAAAGAAGGTCAATTATGCTCCACAAACCATAACACAAACAGGACAAACGGCTACTAATGAATTGGGCTCGCCTTGTATGAATCTATCCGAGATGCTACAGTTCTATCGCTTGACCAACCGTAAGATGCAGGCTATGCTCGATTTGTCCGTGCAACGCAGGTCAGGGGCGGTCAATACCAATGAGAACGCTATCCGGCAGAACTTCTCGTATTATGAGGCCACAGGGGAGGATTATTGGTATAACGAACTCATAACCGGTGTCAATCAGTATATCAAGGAAGAGGTGGAGACCAAGCCCCGCAAGTACGAATATGTCAACCATGGCAAGTCCAGTTATTGGGCGCAGATTGCTCCTAAGTTCATGGAACTGTATGAGGTGTATTTGGCTACGGGGGACGCTAAGTACCTTCAGGCGGCTCATGACGGAGCACGCATTTATGTCAAGTTCTTATGGATGTGTCCCTCTTTCTCCATGACCGATTCTGTTCTTTGTAACACAGGCAACAAAGCGCCCCGTTATGCAGGGCGTAAGGGTACTTTGATTGATATCCCGGAGGAGAAAGCCCCCGCGTGGCGATTGAGTGAGATGGGGTTGCAGACCGAATGTGGTCAGACCTCCGGTGGTGGACATAAGGGTGTTTTTACCGGCAATTACGCTCCTACCATGCGCCGCATCGGAGCACTCACTGCCGATACTTTTCTTATGGATATAGGTAAAGCGTGTGTCATCGGACGTTATCGCAATTTCCCAGGATACCATATCAATACTGACCGCACAACCGTTTATGAAAAAGCCGATTTCCCTTGGCATCCTTTGGAGCAGTTGCTCACCACCACCTCTATTCACCAAAGTCATATTTGGCCGCAGATAGCCAAACTGATGGACTATCTGGTCAGTGATGTGGCGGTTATGTCGCATGGTGCTATTGATTTCCCGAGTTATTATGTGCAGAATATTGTGCATATGCAGAATAATGTCTATTTCAAGGATGGTGTTTTTTACGGGGACAAGGACTTGGTCTTGTATATGCCCAAGCAACTGCTCACTGTGGGTAATCAGGAGCTGAATTATATTGCGGCTTACGGGAATGACTGTTTATATTTGGCTTTTACCAATCAATCCGATCAAGTGGTTGAGACGACGGTTCGGTTGAATGGGGCTTATCTCTCTGTCCCGAATAACAAGACCACTCTTTGGCAGGATAATGTGCAGAAGGGGAGTGGTACGGTGACGGATAACCAAACATCGGTAACCGTATCGCCGCATGGTATAACGGCTATAAGGGTCTTGGGTGTCACGCCTCGTACGCGTCTCCAAGCACGGATGATTCCTAATACGCGTCGTAATGAGTGGAATCAGTATGTCCTTTCGGATATTGAGGAGGGGGCTTCGTGGGCGATGATTATTAACCCATCCGATTCGTTATCGCGTTTGTTTGTTTATTCCTCTCTTGAGTTCGGTCAACTCAATCAGTTGGCAATTAGGTATCGATTTAATGATATGGGCGATTGGACCACTTTGGTGGATAACGATTATCCGTTTGAGTTCTCTATTCCTACGGATACAGTCTCTTCGGTTGAGTTTACTATTACGGCGCAGAATCAGACCTCACAGCCAATGCGTTTTGAGAGGTTACGTCCGCAGGCTACTCTATCGGGGTGGAATACTGTCACTAAGGATCAGGGGGCGGATTTGACTTTCACTTTCGTTGGTGAACCTCCTTTCATATATACTTACCAATCTCACCCCATCGGCTTATCGTCTACAGACTTTTCCGCTTCGTTTCATCATTCAGCCGAAGGCGATTCTATTCATCATTTAATGCCTCGTGTCACTACTCGTTATAAGCTCGCTTCTATGTCTGATGCTACGCTTACGGAGGGGGATGTCTATGGAGATGCTAAGATTGTGGTGGTGGATGAGGGAACGATACAACGGGTTGAGCCTATAGTTTCGGCGGCGTATGTGAGTGCCACGAATAAGACGAAGGGGTTTGTTCAACCGGATGAGTTGGAGTTAAAGGGAATCGTTTCGTCTGCAAGGGAGATTTATTTGAGTGTTACTCCGTTGCCGCTTGAGGAGGGGGAACGTTTGTATGTGGGCTTCTATCTGTCTCAAACTTCTCGTTTGAGCAAGGACGGTTTGTTATTGCGAGCTGTGTTAAGTGAGTGTGAGGCGTGGAATGAATCGTTGACGTGGAATAATAGACCGGCTCTTCTTGAGCCAATTGATACGATAGGTATCACTAATCAAACGGCTCTCAATCAGTATCTTTATTGGGACATCACCGATTGGGCAGCTGATTTATCGTCTGCGGAGGCTCTCCGCTCGCCTCTATATTTATGCCTTTCTTTCCTTGACGGAGAAGAGGCGGCTATGTTGACTTTTGGAGGAACCCAAGCGGCGGAGAATAAGCGTCCTGTTTTGGTGGTTAAGACGGTACAGGACGACACTGCCCTTCCGTGGGTAGAAGACACCCAACACTCAACACCCAACACCCAACATTCAGCCTTATATGCTCCTTCTGGTCAGCTTATTGGAAACAAACCTTATACTGGAATAGTTATTGAGAATAATCATAAAACACTAAACACCAAACACTAAGATGAAACATTTCTGTCTTTTGTTTTTTATTCTTTGTCCGTTGACCTTTGTTTGGTCAGCTGACCGAATTATTCATGGAGTGGTGGTCGATGATCAAGGGGAACCAATCATCGGAGCCTCTGTGATGGCAGGTAATACAGGTACGATAACGGACTTTGACGGAAATTTCAACTTTTCGATTCCGGAAAAGGAGTTTAAGTTAACCGTGTCGTACATTGGTTACAAGACTCGTAATTACACTATTGCAGGCAATAAGCCCATTCGTATCACTTTGGAGGAGGATGTGCAGATGCTTACCGAGGTGGTGGCGGTCGGTTATGGCAGTCAAAAGAAAGTGAACCTCACGGGTGCTATTGAGAATGTGGATATGTCCAAAATGGAGCATAGGCCTATTTCTAATGCTTCCCTTGCTTTGCAAGGTCAAGTGTCCGGCGTGATGGTTGTGCAGAACTCCGGCCAAGCCGGCGAGGATCAGGGACAGATTCGTATTCGTGGTGTGTCGTCGATGGAAAATAATAATGTTCCATTGGTTATTATTGATGGTTTGGAGGGGGATATCAACGATGTGGATGCCAAGGATATAGCGTCTATGACGGTAATGAAGGATGCCTCTTCGGCTGCTATCTATGGTAATAAGGCAGCATCGGGTGTTATCTTGATTACAACCAAGCAAGGAGAGGGAGATCTTTTCCAGGTCGATTATACCTTTACTCAATCTTGGCAGGAACCTACGCGAACGCCCGATATTATTGATGGACCGACGTATATTTCTTTGTGGAATGAAGCTAATCGTGGTGATGGCAATGCTGAACGCTTTAATTTAGAGAAAGAACTTGATTCCTATAACAAGGGAACAAAACGCTCTCTGGATTGGTATGATGTGTATTTCAACACCGCTCCTATGCAGAAACATCATATCAATCTTATTCTCTCTTCGGGACCAATTAAATCTTCCACTTCTTTTACTTATCTTAAACAGGATGGAGTGATGCGTGGAACAGGGTATAATAACTTTAATTACCGTACCAATATCAGCGCCGAAACAAAACATAAGATTGCCCGTTTGGATATTCACGTGTCCGGCTATCGAAGCGAGACTGAGGATAACACGTCTGTTTCACGCAGTGTGCTTAATAAAATCAACAGTGCTCCGCCTTATGCTCCTTTTATTACGGAGAAGAGTACGCCGGATGATGTATTGTCCTATGTGCGCAAGGAGACGGATGATGGTACTATTTATAGTGGTTTTGCAAATTTTATTGGGCACAAAGAGAATGGAGGTGGAAAGAATACCATTAAGAATCGTGTTAATAATAACTATGTACTCACGGTAAAACCCGTGAACGGATTGGAATTGGCGGCGCAATATGGTTTCTATTATTTGAGTTCGTCTATGACCCGTTTCTTACCGGTGCTGACCTTACAAAGTGACCTCACGTCCGAGTCGGGAGCCGCAGTTTCATCTTCGCGTGCCGAACTCACGGAGCAAAGAGCCGAGACTTTTTTTCAAAATGGTCAAATAACGGCTAAATATAATAAGGTCTTCAAGGATCATCATCATTTTGGCGCTTTATTAGGTTTCTCTTTGGAAGATGAAAGTTATAAGTCTATTAATACGCGGGTCACGGGGTTTGTGACGAATGTGCCAGTGCTGGATTTTGGTGAGAATCCTGTTAACCCCACAGGGGCTGTGTACCAACGGCGTTCCTTATCTTTCTTTGGGCGTTTGAATTATAATTATCACGAACGCTATCTCGTGGAGTTTAATATCCGTGGAGATGGTTCGTCACGTTTCTTGACGGGGCATCAATGGGGGGTCTTCCCTTCCGGTTCCGTGGGATGGCGTATGAGTGAAGAAGACTGGTTCTCACCTGCCAAACGGGTGTTGCATAACTTGAAACTGCGAGCCTCCTATGGCTTATTGGGGAATGAGAATATTAATTCCAAATATGCCGGTTATGACCAACTCAAGAGCGATATCAGTTATGCTTATCAAGAACAGGTCTATAATGCTATTCGATTGTATTCGATTGTCAATAAGAATGCTACTTGGGAAAAAACACGCCAATTGGATGTGGGTTTGGATATGAACTTATTTGGGAAACTGAATATAACGGCGGATTACTATCGTAAGAACACGTATGATATCTTGGCTCGGGTGCAAGTGTCTAATCTGGTAGGAACGGAATCAATGCCCTATCAAAATATCGGGGAGATGCTTAATACAGGATGGGAGTTGAGTGCCGATTATCGTGACCGTAAAGGTAAATGGCGTTGGGAGTTCAATGGTATGATTAGCGGGCAGAGGAACGAATTAATCAAACTGAATGAGACCAAGCAGGATCACGTCTTTAATCAGGTGGATGATGAGTTCTTCTCGGGCTATAATATGATTATCACGCAAGTGGGACAGTCTTACGGTTCGTATTATGGTTATCAGGTGGATCGTATTTTCCAAGTGGAGGATTTTGTGTGGCAGAATAATTCGGATCCTTCTATTCCCTACCAAGCTCGTCAGTACGAACTTCGACAAGGGTATGCTGCGCAGTCGGAGGCTCCGCGTCCGGGAGACCTTAAATTTAAGGATTTGAACAACGATGGTATTATTAACGATGATGATCGTACCATTATTGGAAAGCAATTACCGGATTTGATGTATTCGTTCGGAGCCCGTGCGGGGTGGAATGGCTTGGATTTTGGTATTTTCTTCCAAGGTGTTGCAGGATGTGATGTTTATACTGGAGGTTATCTCGTTTCACCCTTCTTCAATAGTGCACCATTGTTACAAGAATATGCGGATAACCGCTGGACATATGACAATCCTTCTACCACTCATCAGCGTGTGTATATAGATAAGACAAAGCAGAAGATTGTGTCGGATTATTACATCAACGATGCTTCCTATCTAAGGCTAAAGAGCATAGAACTGAGTTATACCTTACCCTCTAAATGGATGAAGAAAATTCATTTTACGAAGATTCAAGTCTTTGGCAATATCCAAAACTTGGTAACGTGGAGTAAGATTAAGTCTTTTGATCCAGAGAAATTGGGTAATGTGGTCAGTTCCGACTTTCATCCTCAAGCGCGTATTTACTCCATCGGTCTTAATGTTGTATTCTAAAAACTAATAACTAACGACTAATAACTAAATATGAACAAAATTACTTTTCTGTTTTTATCGCTTTTGTCGTTTACGGCTTGTAATTTTCTGAATTTAGAGCCAATCGATAGTCTAACGCCTGAAGGGTTTTATCAGAACGCCTCAGAGGCGGAGAAAGCTCTTAATGGTGTTTATCAAGCCCTCACGTTACAAGGAGGGAGTGATTTTATTCTTAATAACGAGGTAATGACCGATAACTGTGTCTATAGTTCGGCCTCCGGCTCCGAGTGGATGGCTTTTACACGGGGAACTCTCAATCCTTCTACATCGCAGGTGGAGTCTAAATGGGTCAATAATTACAAAGGTATTGCTCGTGCTAACTTACTTATCCATCATTTGCAGATGGATACAACGATTATTATCTCCGAGGCTAATCGTGTACGAGACTTGGCTGAAGCTCGGTTTTTGAGAGCATATTTCTATTCGGACTTATTGGAGTATTATGGTGGTGTTCCGCTTATCTTGGAGCCGAAGGATGATATTAAGTCTCATAACTTGCCACGTGCTACGGTTGAGCAGGTGCTGGATACAATCTTGTGGGACTTGGATTATGCAATCTCTATTTTGGAGGATAAACCGACGGTTAATTTCAACGGACGCGCCACGCGAGGGGCTGCGCTCTTCCTTAAGGGACGCGTGTTGTTGTATCATCAGCGTTATGCCGAGGCGTATGCTGCTTTATGTCGTATAGATGAGTTGGGACAGTATCAACTGTTACCTATTTATGCGGATATATTCAGCCCTACTAATGAGAATAATGCGGAAGTTATTTTTGATATACAATATGCGGATGCTGCTAATTCGTCTTCCTCTTACCCATTCTATAAGTATATCAAAGAATGGAAAGGTGGCTATATACCAACGGCTTCGTTGGCAGAGAGTTTCTACGACCTGCGTGGTAATCCTGTTCCGTGTCCTCCCAAGAAGTTCGCAGACTTCTTCACCAATCGCGATAAGCGGTTAGCTACTACTCTTATTACTCCTTTAGAGAATTATGGTGATGGGGTGTATATGCCGGCGGCTTCCGATAAGCAGTATTATAGTTCTTGTATGCGTGTACATAAGTACTTGGTGTTCAGTGATGTCACTAATTCGGATAAACGTGCCACGCTCAATGTCATTCTTTTCCGTTATGCAGATGTTAAACTCATGGAAGCAGAATGTATTATTGAGAGCGATTCACTTTATAATGCCACTCGCCGCCGTGCTATCACTCTTCTTGACGAGATTCGTACACGTGCAGGCTTGCCTGCGGTAGAGGACGTGGTCGCTTCGCCTGATCGTGACCAACTACGCGAAATCATGCGTCGTGAGAGACGTTGCGAATTGGCTTTTGAAGGATCTCGATTGCGCGATATTCGTCGTTGGCAGATTATGGAAGAAGTGATACCCGGCGAGGCGTATGGCTACGATCCCGAGATGTATGCTCTTAAAACGTGGGCTATTTATCCCGTGGATCAGAATAGAGCCTTCTTCCCGCACCAATACTTATGGCCTATACCACAAAGCGAAAGGGATGCTAATCCTAATTGTATCCAAAATCCGGGATATTAAGATTGAATATTTACAAGTAAAATTAAAATATTATAGAATTATGAAAAAGTTTTTTCTTTTGAGTGCTGCGGCACTCATGTTCTCCTTCTTTATGAAGGCGCAAGAAGCCACTCCTGTGGATACGTTACCAACTCATTTTGATACCTTCTTAGACGGTAATCAAGCCAATGCTTCGATGGATGAAAAACCCATTGTACGTGTCAATGCAGGTGCTAACTCCACCTTCTTCCGCTACGGTATCATCGCCTTTGATATGAGCCAAGTCACCTCCATTCGTGACAAGGTAGAGTTTGCTATCTATCCGTATATGTACAATACATCGGACGACTTCTTTAAGACAACAACAATGAATGAGTGGCCGGTAGGCGTTTTTGCGCTGAATAGGAAACCGACTATTCCAACAACCAGCACACAGTTCTTCTCCGCGGACGGGGATAACTTCAAAATGGACGGCTCTTTCCCTAAGACTCTTAATTCAAAGGATGGCGTGAAAGTTACGGAGGGTATCGTACAACGCACGGATAGTAGCAAGTTTGTTCGCTTTGACGTTACCGATTATGTGAATGAGCATATAAATACCAACGATACGATTTATTTCCTTCTCACCTCTACGTTAAATATGAAAACTACAGCCTCTTTGTACCTCAAATCGATGGAGGCAAACGCAGAAAATTCGTCACGTCTCTTCCTTTATGACGAATCGCATATTGCTGTTATACAAGGCGGACGCGATATTTATTATGGTGATAAGGACTCCGTTCGCATTTTCTTCCCTTCTAATACAAACCCTCCGTATCAGTTTACCTATACGGACGGAACAAACAATACCACAATTACCGATTGGCAACAACGAACATACGCTTTCGAGGTAACACCTACGGATACCGTCACCTATACTTTAGTGGAGGCTCGCGATGAGCAAAACTCAATGACACTGAAAGGAGACGCTACTTTTAATCTTCTTACGCCCAAAGCTGTTATTACAGGGCAAGATAAAATTTATTCCGGCGATGAAGCGGAAGTCGTTGTCAACTTCTACGGCGTTCCTCCTTTTAGCGCAACCATTAGCGGACCCGACTTGAACAAGACATATACGAACATAAAAACATCGTCTTTCTCTATTCCGTTTTTGCCTACTCAAGATGGTACGTATACTATCACGGCTGCTAATGATGCCAATAATGAGTCTATCACCACCGAGGGCGCTGCTAATTTTACTCTTCTCTATCGCCCGCAACCAACCATAATAGGGGGAGGCGAGAAGTGGAATCTCGTCTTTGGAGACGAGTTTGCTTCACTAAAACTCAAACCTGCCTATTGGACAACTTTGAACGGAGAAGCTTCCTTAAAAGACGATGTGTTGCGTTTGCCGATTGTTAAAACCGGCGAGTCTTTGGTGGCTTCACAAGTCAAGTATATCCACCGCCTGCCTACTGATAAGGATATGTTTATCGAAGTAAGAATGAAAATAGACGACATCAAGGGTGTTGGTGGGGCCGTCTCTACACAGACATACTCCACTTCCTTGAGTTCACAGTATCAACAACGATTCTCTATGGCGTTCCCATCTCTAACACGAACCGGAAGAAAAACTTGGACGGCTAATTATACGATGGACGATTGGAAAACATCCTATTATATTAAGGATATTAACCCGGATTTGGGCTTCAACCAAGCCAAAACAACGGTCGAGAATGTAGACGCCTCCTCTTTTGTTACTTTCGGTATGAAACTAACGGGCAAGGGAATCACTTTCTATATCAACGGACGAGAAGCCGCCAATGGAGACAAAATGACTGATTATAACTCCGGTTTAATTGCCGATACACTCTCTGCTCTCGGATCTGCTTTTACCGATATCGCACAAAAAGCCTACGGTTATTACGGACAGGACGATTGGCAATACCGTGGCGGTTATACCGGTGACTGGCAATCACTCGTACTTGGGGCTGCTATCAATAACGAGGAGATAGAGCCTTCTGCCGCTGGAGCTATGGCTGTTGTCGATTATGTGCGTGTGTTCTCTATTCAGCAAGAACCTAATGTTAGCTATTTCTCTGCTGTCGTGAATAAGGGTGAGGACGCGGCTCTCAATCTCATCGTCAGCGACGAACAAAACCAGCCCGTAGCTGGAGCCGTAATCAATAGGTATAACCAACTGCAAACAGGATTCGGTGACGTACCGTCCTATTACGCTTCTACCGTCAGCGCGGAACCTAAAAACAAAAAAGAAAACTACTGCCAGCCCAATCAGATGTACCTTATGGTCGGACGCGTCGAACTTAATCCCGAAGAGGACGATAACATATCTATGTCACTCTTGCCTATATTATCCGACTGGGAACAACCGTATTATTACTACAACGTAGCCGGAGATTATGGACACACCTCGCTCAACCAAGGTTGGGACATCAACCAGCGCGTGGAGGCACAAGCCAATACACCTACCCAAGGCAGACCTACTATCAATGGCGAAGGCAATGTGCAGGCACTGCGATTCGGCTCTACTTTTGCTTCCGTACTGCCCACCGAGAGCTTCGCTATACTATCTGACGGACTTGACTATGTCGATAAGGGAGCACAAGTCGAGATGCTCGTTAACTTTAAAGGCGTAGCACCGTATGCTCTCGTTTATACCGACGGTACGGACACCTTCATGGTGGACGGCATCACAACACAAAACTATTACTTGCCTATCGTCGCTCAAGCAAGCAAGACTTATTCACTCGTCTCCGTGACGGACGGAAACGGCAAACTCGGCATCGCCTTCGGCTCACACTTAGTCAAGGTTAAATCAGATAAAGCACAAGTAATATATCCCTACTTCGACTCCTATGTCGATATGTATAACCACGATACCAAACCTGCTGACAACCCTGACGGCTTAATCAAGAAACACGCTTCTTGGCAACGCGACGCCTATTTCAGCTTCGACATATCTGAATTAAACCCTAACGACTCCATCGACGTAGCCTCTTTCTCTTTCTATATTGCTAATAACGACCAGGGCGCATCTGCTATTCTCTCCCTCTATGAGGTCAAGAAAGGACTGCCCGATGATCTCTACGAACTTTGCTGGGACAACCACCCCGATGACGCAGACTTGAGCCTCATAGCAGAGCTTAACGTTCCCAATCCTGGCTTTGACGGCGTGCGCGCTATGTGGGATATGACCAAGTTTATCAACACCAAACTGCGTGACGAAGTGGGTGTCGTCTCTTTCGTCGTTAAACAAACGGGCGGAACTTCCGCTCTGCTTACGTGGAAACAAGTACACTCCGATAATGCCGAAAGCACTTGGCCTATGCTCGAGGTTGACCCATATCAGGAACCGCTGGACGACATCTTCATCATTCGTAATAACGAGCTTAACCAAACGACCCCGTGCTATAAATTTATCCATCAAGGACAACTACTCATCCGTCGCGGCGATAAGGTTTATACCCTTACCGGTTTAACGTACTAATACTTTTATGTTTAACCCAAAAACAACAATGCTTATGAAGAACTATTTCAAAACAATGGCATTCTCCCTAATAGGGTTAGTGTTGAGTAGTAACCTCGCCTCTGCTTCCACGCAGAAAACGACAGCTCAAACCGACGACATGCCATTTGTTTTAATGCCCACCTCCAATGTCAAATCAGCCAAAGGTTCAACCGAAGGCGGCGCTGCTATTAACGCTTTCAACGGTTCCGGCTTGGACGCTTACGGACTCAAGCACGATAATACCTCCGTCACTGCGTGGCGTACCTCTAGCGGCACAGGAATTGCTCCGCAAGACTATAAGTACGTGGCTGTGCAATTCAACGAGCCCATCGACCTTGCCAAGATGCATATCTGGAACTTCAACTGGGCTAACTACTCCAATCGCGGTATTAAGGAATTGGAAGTGTGGGTTTCTT
>JAZLMS010000039.1:0-15794 GCA_045598805.1 Paludibacteraceae bacterium
CTGCGTATTTGTTTACTTGCGAAACATGGTGGTATTTGGATGGACGCAACCGTACTGTTAACTCAAGCCATACCCGATTATGTGACTAAAGGGAATCTATTCTTTTTTCAAAAAGCGAAAGATAATCCGCATCCACATGTAGGTTCAAGTTGGTTCCTTGCGGCGGCACCAGCACATCCTGTTGTTGTTAATGTGGCAAAACTTCTTTGTTACTATTGGCAAAAAGAAAATAAACTGCGTGACTATTTCTTATTTCATGATTTTGTTACATTAGTTATGACAGAATGTGCACAAGGACGAGCTGCTTTAGATGCCATGCCGTATGTGAGCAATGTATTACCGCACACCTACACCAAAGAGTCTTTTCAAATAATACCCATTCATAAACTCAGTTATAAACATGCTATCAATTATCATTTGTACATATAATCGCGAGAAATACCTTGGTGAGACGCTAAATAGGTTAGCAAACAACTGCTTTGAAGGAGCATGGGAACTACTGCTAATTAATAATAATAGCACCGATTCCACCGAAAAAACCTGCGTTCAATTTACGAAGGATTACCCAAATGTTCCTTTCCGCTATATTATTGAAAAACACCAAGGACTCAGTCATGCACGCAATCGCGGAATTCAAGAGGCGAAAGGAGATTGGCTTGTTTTCTTGGATGACGATGCTTTTGTGGGTGAGAATTATTTGGAACGCCTGTCACAATATATCAAAGAGATTCCTCAGATGGATGCCTTTGGTGGAAGAATCTACCCTCTCTTTGAAGATGGCATAACACCTACTTGGCTTAGCAAATGGAGCGCTTCGTGGCTTTCTGCCATAGATAAAGGAGATAAAGTGTGCCTATTTACGAAAGACTATCCGATTGGTGCTAATATGGGCTTTAGTAAACGAATTGCAGACCGATGTGGACTATTTAACACATCTCTAGGACGGAGTGGTAAAGACCTAATCGGTGGTGAAGAAAAAGATTATTTTAATCGTATCAAAGCACTAAATACCACAATTTACTACCTACCGGACATAGCGGTGGAGCATTGTATCCCTTTATCGCGTACAACGGATGAATATGTTAGTCGCTTAGGGCTTGGAGTTGGTCAAAGTGAGCGACAAAGAACGCTCGCCATATCCAAAATGGAATATAGCAAGCGTCTATTCTTAGAAGCCGTTAAATGGGGAGGAACGTTGATTTTATGGATTGGTTATTGTCTGCAAGGACATCCTACCAAAGGTAATAAATTGGTTTTATTTAGACAAAATGTGACCAAAGGATTGTTGAACCAAGCAAATCAACAAAGATAGCGGTTCAACCCTGTTTTTTCTATTACTCGCATCATGACCTTCTCTATGCCAAAAACAATGGCTATTGTCAGTATGGGTAGTATTACTAACGGAACATGCTGAATGTAAAATGGTACTCTCATAAAAAAACCGCAAAAAATGACATGAGAGAGGTATATGCCATAACCATTTCTGCTTATCATCGTTATCACATCATCTTTAGAAGATGAGTTTGGAATTTGATTGAGACAAATAAATAAAAGGAAAGAGAAAATCAGCGTCCATGGGATATATGTTATTTGATAAACAGAACATGCAGTATTTGCGATTAAAATAAGGGCAATAATTCCTATCCACCAATGTCTCGCATTAGGAAAACTAATCTTCTGACAAAAATATCCGCCTACATAGAAACAGAAATAACACAACCACCTACAAGGTGCTTTTAAAGAAGGAACAAAGAGAGTAATATAAAAGCAAACAAGATAAAGCAAGATAATGCCGATTAAGCATAACTTATAGTTGTGTACTCTTGAGATAACTATTCTACATATCGGTGTAAGCAGATAGAAAACCAATAACATATATACAAACCAATAAGCTACGTTCACTCCCTTTGTTAGCAGAAGATGAAGGAAATCTTTTACATAAAAAACACATCCATGGGCAGGAAGCAACACTGCTGATAATGTATATACAATTGCGCTCCAAATAATAAAGGGAACAAGTAAACGCGAGAATCTTTTTTTATAAAAAGTTAGGCAAGACTCTTTTTTTCCTAATAATAATGTTCCACTCAACATAAAGAACATAGGAACACCGGCACTAATGATGGCATAATACAATGCACAAACCCAATTGGATATTGAGTTTGCTCCCTCCGTTAGAGAATCCCGTAATGGCATTGTGCAATGAATGCCAATCACCATCACAATCGCAACCACTCGAATAATATCGTAATTACGGATGCGAGACATTGATATACTTAATTAATTCCTTCCCGAGACGAATAAGGCTAAGAAGAATAGCCAAAATCAATATCGCCATACACCACTTGTCGGTTTGTAAGGCTGCGGGTACAAATTCCATCACAATCTCATGTTGACCAGCCGGAATAACCGCGGCACGTAATAAATAATTGGCGCGACCAATCGGTTGCTCTTCTCCATCAATGTATAAATGCCAATCGTGTGGATAGTATATCTCCGAGAAGACACATACACGCTCCTTTTCTGTCTCTGACCTATAGGTAAGCCTATTGGGACGGTACTCGGTTAACTCTATCATGTTTAAGGAAGATTCCGATGAGGTTCCTATGAGCTTCCTATCAGATTCCTTTACCGATGCACGGATGAAGGACGGCAGAAGGCTTGTATTTGCTTGCAAAGTGGTGTCTATAACCGCTTCATGACGAAGGTTGATTGTGTTGAGGGCATCACTCTCTGCATTAGGGGCGTCCACAAAGTGAACTTTATCCACAAACCACGCGTTGCCAAAGGCTTCGGGATTAAGTTGTACCCCATTGCGGGTGATGATATACTTGGTGTTGAGCATATTGATTACTTGCCAATTATTTTGAGAAATATGCTCATCTATGAGGTCCTGATAACGACGCAGTTTGGCAGCCGAATAACCGCCAATAGACTTGAGGCGGTACGAAGTGCGGGCATCATTGAAAGTGTTGGTAGCCACATTCAGTACACGATAATCAAGACTCTTGTCTTTGAGTATCTGCTCCTCCCAAGGTTGCATAGCAAAATAGCGGTTGTCATCTTTCTTGCTCACAAAATTATCCGTACCAAAGAATCGGCGATCAATAGGAAGCATATCCGCTAGCACAAGCACCCCTAATAAGGCATAAACATACCCCTTTTTGAGTTTGTTTGCTATATACAACCACAAAACACCGGCTGCCAAAACAATGAAGATGAACGAACGCCAAGCGTCTTGCTGTAGCATAGCAGTACGCTGATTGAGAATCATTTGGTATATCTCGTTTCCTACTTGCCCTTTCCATTGTGCGTCATAAGACGAAGTGACGTCAATTATTCCTCCAAAGAGAGCGAAGATAAGGCAGATACCGGCAGTTATACCGGTGGCGATGAAGATAGCCCGCTTCGCTGAAAGACCGCCTGCGGCTGAAAGACCGCTATCGCTGTTAGACCACTGCGCTGTCAGACGTTGCAAGGCAAGGAAGCCTAATAAGGGCATCGTTATCTCTGCCACGACAAGGATACTCTCCACCGCTCGGAACTTGTTGTACATGGGGAAGTAGTTAAAGAAGAACTCCGTGAGCGGCATGAAGTGTCGTCCCCAAGCAAGTGCCACAGAGAAGAGTGTGGCAATAAGCAGTGCCCATTTATAAGGTCCGGGAACAATAATCAAACCAAGAACAAAAAGGAAAACGATGATGGCTCCCATATAAACAGGACCGGAAGTGAAGGGCTTTTCACCCCAATAGGTTGGTGCTGATTGGCAGAACTGCTTAGCACTACCTTTCGGCACACGCGCGTTGACGAGTTCGTCATAAAGAACGGATTTCTCTCCAACATTATAACCACTGGCACCGCCCATGTAGTTAGGAATAAGGAAGGTCATTGTCTCGTTGATGCCGTAGGACCAAGCTGTGGCATAATCGAGGTCCAGTCCTGCCGTTTTGTTGGTTGCATCTGTCTCTTTGACAAGTTCGGAGTGCCCACCACGCATCGTTTCTTTGAGATAACTTTGGTTCATCTGCCACCAACTGAGTTTGGTACCAAAGATGAGTAATCCGCAGATAAGAAGGATACCCACGCCCATGCCGAGGTCTTTCCAACGTTTCTCAGAGATATGAATATACAGTTCGGCAATAGCCATAACACCCAGCAGCATGCAGATATAATAGGTCATCTGCGGGTGAAGGGTGATACCTAAAATACCATAAATGACGATTAATGGTGCGCCCAGCCAATATTTTTTCCTAAAGATAGCATAGAAACCACCAATCATGGGTGCTAAGAAACCTAAACCGGCGGCTTTCGTTATGTGTCCGGCAGGAATAATAAGGAAGAAATACGAAGACAAGCCCATTGCCAGTCCGCCTACTAAACTGAGCCAAGGATTAACACCAAAGCAAAGTAATAATAGGAAGAACCCAAAGAAATAGGCAGCAATGATGCCGATAGGATTGAGGTCTTCAAAGAAGCCAAAATGCGCAATCTTTTCTAACTTACCTCGTATAATGTTGGTGGGTGTGCTACCCGTAATCTGGTAGGTTGGCATACCACCAAACATAGAGTTGGCCCACCAAGTTGTTTCTCCTGTCTGTTGTTTGTATTCGCGAGCCTCTTGTGCCGCTCCTTTCCAGTTGTTGACATCACCTGCTTGCAGTACTTTGCCATTCAATAAGGGTGAGCAATAAATAACAGCCACACCAATAAAAACTACAATCGCTACCACATAAGGCAGTATCGCTTTCCAGTCAATATTAAACTTTTTCATATTCCTTATTATATATTTGCGCGTATATCGTATAGTTCTTTCCGTAAACGTAACAGTATCTCGGTGGCACGCTGGCGCACATCGACTTGTTTATGGTCTTGTTTGAGTTCGTTGCGGATAGCCTCAATGCGGGTTATCTTGAGTTCATCGCGAAGGTACTTGATACGCTTGATGAGTTCGATGTCCTCTTTGGAGTAGTACCGATTGCCATGTCCGTCCTTACGGGGACTGAGTTCCTCGAAGTGCTTTTCCCAATAGTGCAAGGTGGCATCGGGAAGGCCCGTTATTTGTCTCACTTCTTTGAGCGAATAAAAGGTGCGTTCAATCGTTTCCATTAGAATCGTATAGCTAAATGAACCTCGGGGGTTCGGGTGTTTCGTAAGTTATCATAGTAGAGGTCGGGTTCGACGTTCATACTGAGGTTGGGGGATATATCAAAGTCAAATAACTGCGCATCAACATAGGCATCAATGATGGTTAAGCCATAGAGCAAGACGGTGGCAACGATACTGATGTCCCGGTATCGCCGGTAGGTGTTTTGTTTGTCCTCGAGGGTTCGGGTGTAGTTAGATTTACCTCCCATCCTATCAATATCGTATCCTTTGGGTAGAATGCGATTATAGGACTTATTGGGATCTTTGGAGAGGACGACATCGGTTGTAATATCACGATACGCCTCTTTGTAATCAGAGTATTTGCCTTGCGTCATGGTGATAGCGTAGGCGCACCCCATAAAACCTCCGTAAACGATGGGCAGTTTCCAATAACTGCGGTTGTATATCTGTCCATAGCCAGGGAGGATAGCCGCCATCCACACAGCGCGATAGGGATCTGGTTTCCAGAATGTGGAAGTCGTATCTTGCTGTTGGGCAGAAAGCGCGACCGAACAGAAAAGAAGCATTATGGTAATCAGTTTTTTCAACGGACGGTATCTACTATTTGGTCGAGTTCTTTTTCGTTATTGAAGTAAATGGTCACTTTCCCTTCCGTTATTTTTACTTTGTGTAGAGGGAAGACTTCGCTCAATAGTTGTTGCTGTTGCATGTACATATGAGGCGTTTTAACTATCCGCTCTTTGGCAATCTCTTTGGCTTTAGCCACGAGTGCCTCTACTTGTCTTACGCTGAGACCTTGCTCTAAAATCTTGTGGTAGATGGATAGTTGCTGCTCGGTAGATTGGCTACTGAGGATAGCGCGTGCGTGCCCCATGTCGAGTTTCTTTTCCTTGATACCCATTTGTATCTCTGCGGGCAGTTTGAGCAGACGCAAGTAGTTGGTGATGGTAGCACGTTTCTTACCGATACGCTCCGCCATACGCTCTTGGGTGAGTTGATAATCGTCCATCAAACGTTGATAGGCGAGTGCAATCTCGATAGCGTCCAAGTCTTCGCGTTGGACATTCTCGATGAGAGCCCACTCCATGACTTGTTCGTCTTTAGCCTCTTTGATATAAGCGGGAATAGTGGTCAGTCCTGCTTTTTTGGAAGCACGATAACGACGCTCACCGGCAATAATCATATACGTATCGTCCTCGTTCTTGCGCAGCGTGATAGGCGATATCACTCCGTGCTCGCGGATAGAGTCGGCAAGTTCTTTGAGAGCCTCTTCATCAAACGTGCGACGAGGTTGATCGGGATTAGCCACAATCTTATCTAAACGAACCTCATTGATGCTACTGGAGCCATCGGTATCTACGCGTGAGGTATCAATCAAGGCGTCTAAGCCGCGCCCAAGGCCTGTTATTCTTTTCATAGTTGTTTAGTTTCGAGCGATTAGTTCTTTTGCCAAAGCGGTATAGTTTTGCGCTCCCCTACAGGACGCGTCATATTCGATCACAGACTGTCCATGACTGGGGGCTTCGCTAAGGCGTACGTTACGGGAGATGACGGTGTTGAAGGCAAGGTCACCAAAGTGACGTTTCACCTCTTCATAGACTTGGTTGCTGAGGCGTAAACGATTGTCATGCATAGTCAAAAGGAAACCTTCAATCATGAGAGCCGGATTGAGTTTGGACTTGATGATCTTGATGGTGTTGAGCAGTTTAGCGATACCCTCTAAGGCGAAAAACTCACACTGAACGGGGATGATAACGCTATCGCTGGCGGTGAGTGAGTTGACGGTTATCAGACCCAAAGAGGGTGAGCAGTCGATAAAAACGAAGTCATATCCTTCGCGTAATTGGTTGAGTATGTTCTTAAGCAACACCTCTCGATTAGGGATGTTAAGCATCTCTATTTCTGCTCCCACTAAATCTATATGACTGGGGATGATGTCGAGGTTCTTTGTTTGGGTATGAATAACCGCTTTGTGTGGATCAATGCCGTTAACAATACATTCATAGATCGTGCTCTCCAGTTCGCGTATGTCCACACCTAAGCCTGACGAAGCATTGGCTTGCGGGTCGGCATCAATGATAAGAACGTGCTTACCCATAGACGCTAAAGCGGCGGATAGGTTAATGGCAGTCGTTGTTTTACCGACGCCTCCTTTTTGGTTTGCAATTGAAATGATTTTTCCCATATGTTGTGAATTATTAATTATTCTTTATTCTTTTGTCCTTTGTCCTTTGTCCTTTGTCCCTTTTGAACTCCCATAACCACGCTAATCCCACTCCTACGGTAAGGGGATTGGATTGACTAAAATCGGCTCCTGTCTTGTTGCTAAAGACCGTTCCTAAAGAGTATCCTACGCGTATGTCGAATTGGTACACACCGGCATTGCGACTCCGATAATAGAATCCCAAACCTCCACCGACGCCCCAATCAAAGCGATTATCGATGGGTTTATATTGGTCTCCTCCGATAAGGGCTTGTTCGCCTAACATTTCCTCCTTGATACAGTAACCAATCTGTGGACCGACATTGATGAATCCGCGGAAGGAGGAACTACCGAAATAGAGGTGCATGAACACCGGCATTTCGATATAGTGCAGTTTGCGGGTGTAGTTAGCAGCGCCATAAGCGTCTTGTCCTTTCTCTGCCCAACCGCGCTGAAGATAGTTTAGTTCTATTTGGATGGCGCAACACTTCTGCTCGCTGTAGCGGAACACAAGACCGCCTTCACCGCCCAGTACACAGCCCTTGGTGATGGGGGTCATATAACTAACCTGTGGGGAGAAAAAGACGGTTGAGGCTGCGGCACCACCATGCACTCCGAGGTATATCTCGGGTTGCAGTAATCGCTTTTGTCCCATTAGTGTCAGACTACTAAGTAGCAATAATATCAAACAAAACTTTTTCAACTCTCAACTATTTATGCATAAGCATAATATGCGTATTAACAAATCCTCCGTCTCCCGCTTGTGTAAAGCGGATATCCGATTGCAGTCCGGGAGTGGGGTCGTTCCCAAAGAGTCGGTCTAAGAACTGGCGGGTGATATCGTAACCTAAGAGGTCATAACGCGGGATGAGTGAGGCGTGTTGGTGACCGAAATAGGTAGAGTAGGTTGTTTCGTATTGCGCTAAAGCCGGAACGGAGTCGGTAGCAAAAATAGTAGTATAAATCTGCGGCATAACGATACGCTCTTTTTGCCAACCGAACTGACTGAACAGACTCACGCGGCAGTCTGCCTTGCCGTTAATGAGGTGCGGCAAGAGAATCTGCACGTTGGTAAATTTAGTGCTATTGAAGATGACGATATTCTCTATTTCAGGCATAAGGTTCATGAATACCGAGTCCACTAATATCTCGTGTAGCGTCGTTTCGGTATAAGGTAAAGCACGTTCTTTGATTTGGTTGCGCAAGTAAAGAATATCCTTGTGTATGTCCTCATCCTTAGCCTCTACTAATACGCAGTTGGTTAACTCTCCCCGTTGCTCCAAATAGTTAAGGAAGGTGTCTGCATCCATTTGAGCCGTGGTGTTGAAGAGATAAAGGTAAGGGTTGTTTTCTAATGAATCTACTTCGTTGGTAAAGGGAATCATCGTGGGTATTTGGTGGTTCTTAACAAACGTGTCGATAAGAGCCACTTGCTGCGGATAGGCGGGACCGATGATCGCGTTCATGGAGAGTAGTTCGTTTTGCATTAAGCGAACAATATCAGTTGTGTCTTTTTTGGTGTCATAGACGAATAAATCTACTCTTTGGGTGCTGTCCTGCCTGTCTTTAAGCGCAATAAGACAACCCTCGTAAAAGTCTAAGAAACGATCCATCGTCTCGTTTCGTTGCCCACTCTCGGCTTGCAAGGGAAGGAGCAAAGCCAACTTAAAAGAGGCGGTAGAGTCGAGAGGGGCAGTAAGTGAGTCTGACACTATAATCGAATCCATCGGAACAACCAAATCGTTTGCTTCTTTTTTGGAACGGTTTTTCCGTTTATTCAATGCTTTTTCCGTTACTTCCTCGTTCACTTCCTCTGTTGCTTTTTCCGTTACTTCTTCCGTTGTTTCCTCTATTGTTTCCTCTATTGTTTCCTCTGCTGTTTCCTTGGTTGTTTTCTTTGTTTCTTCCGCAATAATCGTTTCGGTTGTTCCGTTCACAATCGGTCTTCCGGTAGGGATATAAAGTGTGTCTCCGAATTGGAGTCCACGTTCCTTGAGGAAGGGATTCCACTCGATAATCATTGATTGCGGCACAGCAAAATTGACGCTCACGCGGTATAAACCGATACTTTTCTCTACAGGATAGCGATAAAGGACAATGCCTTCAATGGTGTCTGTAGAATAATCCAAATTAGGATTCTCTGCCAAACTAATGCCGGATACCAGCAGTAGGGCACAAATAAATATTTTCTTCATCATGATGCAGTGTATTTGCGTTTTCTAATGACCATCACTATCGTCCCCACGATAGCCAATAGGCAGACGGGGATAATGACGCTTAATGCTTGTATCGTTTGTCGGTGGATAGCGACTTGCCTTTCGTTGAGCAGTCTCAGTGCCACCTGTTTTTGTCTTAATTCGATTAGGTTTTGTGTGTCCGTGAGCCAAAGAACGGTGTTCACCACAAAATCCCGATTGGAGAACGTTCGTTTGGAGTAGCGATCGTATCCGGCAGGGAGGGGTTGATGGTTATTCCAATCATTGCGCGCTAACGTACCACAACCGCAGACCACTTGTTTGGTGGGTGTACTGAGGTCTTTTTGCTGTCCGGCTTGGGTGATAGCGCGAGGTGCTTGCCGGTGCGCAAAAGTAGAAGGGAACTGCCCTTCTAAAGCAACAGCAACGGGTAAGTAGCGATAGTGGAACTCTTCCGGATTGGCATTAAAATCCATAAGGTCAACCTTAGCGGGTGTGGGGATAAGACGACTATCGGACGAGGTGGCAAGTAATGCTTGCTTGCGTATGTTGTCTTCGGCAGTAGTCACTTCGATGGGGGACGCAAAGACGGAGGATACTTGTCCTAAGTTACGGGTCATGGGTGCCGTTTCGGAGGAAAGCAGTAAGGGCGCGTAGAACCACGGGATAGGTTGGAAATTAGGTTGCTGTTCGTCCGCCGATACATTGACGGGTACGCTCAAACATTGTAGGTCTTGAACCAAGGCGGAGCGAACCTTAACGCCGTAGTGAAAGAGTATGTCCTCTAAGTTGAGTTCCAGAGGTATTGCCGGTGTGAAACCGCCATCGTTTAGTCCGTTCTCGTCAAAACGCACACCACTGATGAGCCACAAGACGGTGCCCCCTTGCATGATGTATTGGTCTAAGATATACTTGTCTTTTTCCTCAAAGGGCATTTGCGGATCGGCAATGATAACGGCTGCATAGTCATCTAACACACCGGCTTCGGTGCCTAATACACCTCGGTCTATCTGGAAATAACGGCTTAGAGCCACGCTGATATCAAACACATCCGGCTCACTCAATTCGCCGTGTCCTTCAATAAAAGCGATTTTCGGTGTGGCAGTCTGAAGCAGCAAGTGTACGTTCTCGGCAAGGGCGTATTCTAAGTTCTCGATACTATTGTTGAGGTTCTCCTCACCGCTCAGTCCTTGTACGTTTTGTAACAAAGGGATAAAGGTTGTCTTGTCTCCGATCGTTAATTGGAGATACGGAAAGACAGTTGTTTGGGCAGTCTTGCCGTTCTTCGTATGCTCGTGAATGAGAATAGGTTGATAGCCCACTTGTGCCAACTGTTGTTGTGCCTGTTCGTCAGGAGTGAGGGTTTGAATATGCCATTGATGTCCTCGCACTTGGCACTCGTGCAGCAAGTCTTGTGTGGCGGTTTGCAGTCGCTTAAAACCGGCGTTGAGGTCACCTTCTAAGAACAAAGTGGCATCTACCGGTTTTTGGATAGAATCAATAAGCGCAATCGTTGCCGAATGGAGACTATACCGATGGTCATCGGTTAAGTCCACTCGGAATGTAGAACCCACTCGTAATGCGAAAAAGGTAACGAGAAAGCCAATCAGTCCGCCTGCCGCTCCTAAGTAAATATTTTTAAGATTCTTATTGAGCACTAACTTGTTGCTTTATTTTATTCAGAACGTTTTCGTCAATAATAACCTCATACTTAGCACGCAGTTGCTGTATCCACGCTTTCTCCAAATAGTCTTGATAGTCGGTTACCACTTGGCTGCGAACATCGGTATATTCTTGTGGGGCTTTGAGTTTCTTACCTACGGTGAAGACAATGGGATAGGTTGAATCAATCTGCGTTTCAACATCCTTCTTAAGACCAAACTTATCTACAAGCGAGTTTTTACCCTCTTCCCATAAACCATAGGTGCAGAGGACGGTCTTGACGCTGTCTGTGTTGTAATGACGTTGGGTCAGATAACTCTGAATAGAGTCTCTATTTGCGTTTTTAATGATAGACTTAGCTCCATTAGCGATCGTTTCATCTTGGCAGCGAACGAGATAACCCTTGAAGTGGGGTTTGTCCCATGTGTAATTCTTCTTGTGCTCTTTGAAGTATTTGGCCAGTCCGATGGAGTCTTGTGCGGCTTTGTCCCACACTTCCTCTAAGCTGACGTCAAAGAGCAGGATACCGTCATGGTATTCACGAACGAGGGCGTTGAACTCCGGATATTTAGCCTCAAGGTGTTGGTCGGCATAAGCGCGTACCTCTTCGTCGCTCATCTCAGCGGGCAGGTTATATTCTGCACGAGCCTTTCGGATGAACGATTTGTCCATCTCTTTATGGCGCTCATCGCGATTAACGCTCCTCTCTATTTGGGTACGAAGGGAGTCGAGGGGCATGAGGTCACGCTCTGCGGTTTTGTAGATGATATGCCAACCGAAGTTCGTGCGGAAGGGGGCAGAAACACTCTTTACCTCCATATCGAAAGCCGTTTGCTCAAACTCTTTGACCATCATTCCTTTACCAAACCAACCTAACTCGCCACCGTTGATAGCCGAACCCTTATCGTCGGAGAGTTCTCTGGCGAGGGTTGCAAAGTCTTCGCCTGCTAACACGCGCTCATAGATGGCTTCGATAGCCTCTTTCTGTGTGGTTTCTGCCTTGGCGTTATCGCGAGGAACCATCTTCATGATATGGGAAGCGTTCACTTCTTTGGCGGTTCCTTCTTCCTCAACGAGGGCAATATGATAACCATAAGCGGTGCGGAAGATTGGCGTTACTTCACCAACGGGGGTGTTGTAAACTGCGTCCTCAAACGGATAGACATAGCGGAAAATGGTTATCCAACCTAATTGACCATTGTTCTCTTGTACGCCAGGGTCGGTACTCACTTCGCGAGCAACAGCATAGAAGTCCTCTTTGGGTTGTTGGATGGTCTTTGTCTTTTTCTTCACCGTCTTGGTAACGGTCAGACCGGTGGTGACGCGAGTGCGTGCCTCCTCTATCTTTGCTAAGGCGGCTGCTTGAGCAGAATCGGTGCTGCCCATCGGACATTGGATAGCGATGTGCGCAGCGCGACGCGGGTGTTTCATACGCTCGTAGGACATAACAACGAGACTATCAAAAGCAGCCGAGTCAACCATGTACTTGCCCGTTGCTTGGGCACGATAACCGGCCAACTCTTTGATAAACTCTTGGGTAGTGTCAATACCACGAGACTCGGCTTCAGCCACTTTGAGCTTGAAATTAACGAACAGGTCAACGTACTCGTCCAACGATTTGGACTCAACGCCTGTTTCTTGGTTGTTCTTCTCGTAGATGTACAAGAACTCGGACGTGGTAACCGGTTTGCCGGCAATGGTCATTAAGACCTCGTCTTCTGCCATCACACTCGTCATTGCGAGGACGGCAATCATACTAAAAATAAACTTTTTCATACTGATAATTATTATTGTTTTTGGTCTTTTTCTCTCTTTTTCGTACAAAATGCGTGCAAAAGTACAATTTTTTTTTGAAATATACAAATATTTGAAAAATATTTCGTATCTTTGCACCCGATTTAGAACAAAAACGCTATGATTTCATCAATTTTATCTTCCAAAGAGGTTGAAAAAGCCGCCTCCTTTTTTGAATCTGCACGTAATATTGTCATTGTCACGCATATGTCTCCCGACGGTGATGCGATGGGTTCGTCGTTGGGTATGAAACATTACCTCCAATCTTCAATAGTCAATAGTCAATCTTCAATCAACGTCATCGTCCCCAACGCCTTCCCTTCTTTCTTTGCTTGGATGCCGGGCGCAGAGGAGGATTTTGTTTATGAGTCGCAGAGCCAAGAGGCGGATGCGCTCATTGAGGCTGCGGATTTGATTATCTTGACGGATTTTCATGAGCCCAAACGGATAGGTTCATTGGGAGATAAGATCTTGGCGACCCTTAACGGCACGCAGAACGTGCTTATTGTGGATCACCATTTGGCAACAACGGATGTGAAGGTTACTTTTGCTAAGGCCAAAGAGTTGGTCGCTTTCATTGAATCCGGCAGTCCTTCTGCCTCCGAACTCGTCTTTAGATTAATCTATCAACTTATAAACCAGACGGCTTCTTTCCACTTTAAACTTTCCACTTTAAACTTAGAGGCAGCGACATGCCTCTACACCGGCATGATGACGGACACGGGCAATTTCTCGTTCAATAGCAATTATCCTGAGATGTACGAGATAGTGGGTCAGTTAGTGGCTGCTGGAGTGAATAAGGATGATATTTATAATAAGGTCTTCAATCAGTATTCGGCTGACCGTATGCGTTTGATGGGCTATTGTTTGTATAATAAGATGCGTCTTTTCCCTGAGCATCACACGGCACTCATTTATCTGAGTCGCAAAGAGCTTTATCGTTTCAATTTCCAGTCGGGAGATGCAGAAGGATTGGTTAATCTGCCGTTGCAGATTTCGGATGTGTATTATTCGGTCTTCATGAGGGAGGATAAGGTGAATCCATCGGAAATAAATCTGGCTAATGGTAGTAAGATTAAGGTGAAGATTTCGCTCCGTTCACAGGGTGATCGACCGGTTAATGTGTTGGCTCATGAGGTCTTTGGCGGTGGCGGACATAAGAACGCTTCCGGTGGAGAGTATTATGGTCCGTTATCGGAAGCGGTTCAGAAGTTCTTGGACAATTACCAATCCTATTTCGCGAAAGAGTAGTCTTTCAGTACTGGGTACTTCTTGGGTTATTCTTGGGTTATTGTTGGGTTATTCTTGGGTTCGCTCAAACCCTTGCTCGGAGGACGCGAGTAGGGCGTGAGTAACTTTTTTATAGTGCGTTAACTGCAAGCACGTGCCATTCACCTGTATCGGTACGTTGAATATATCCTTTTTTGGACATAGATGCCAATTGTTTTTTAACGGCAGCTATATTGATATTCAGCATCTCGCTTAATGCCTCCATCGTGACATTTGGGCGAATCTGCAACCTGCGTAGTATTTCGCTACTATTGAGACTGCGGAACGTAATGCGCTCTCCGTCGTACCACCAAACATCAGCCGAAGTCTCTTGTACAAAAGCAATATCGGAAGATATTTCCTCAATAACCAATTTCTCGAAATAGGTTAAGGACTTGGTAATATCTTTCAGTTTGGCGTGTGCCCCAAGGGATGGTGCTGTTCCAACCATATTGTCCGTTTGATGTAATGCCTCGATGTAAGCATCTTTCTTGCGGCTGCGAACCACTATCATAGGATAGCCGTGTTTAGCGAGGATATAGTTCACCATCAATCGGGCAATGCGTCCGTTGCCGTCCTCAAATGGGTGGATGCGTATATATCTATAGTGGAATAAAGCAGCCAACTGAACAGGAGTATATCGCCCGGATTGCTCGGCATCGTTGTACCAATCTACAAGGTCGGACATTAGGGCAGGTGTTTCTTCAGGAGAGGCATAATCAAAACGATCACCATAACGAGTGATAACCGAGTTAGGACGTGTCTTATAGCAACCTGCATGGATAGTATAGCTGGTTTGTACGCCATTGGGTAAGGTGCGATATTCCGTATAATCCTCGCGTAGCAAGGTCTTATGCAGTTGGCGGATGAAGTTTTGCGTGAGAGGCATTTGGTCTAAAGCTTCGCTTGCCATCATCTTTAGTCCAACATCACTGGCTTTCATGTCGTTAAAGTCTTTCAGATTTCCCTCTCCGCTAACTTTTCCGAATAGCAACAATATCTCCGTCTGACCATAGGTTAAGGTATTCCCCTCAATATGGTTGCTATTATAGTTATACTCAACCGTGAACTTGCGACTGAGTAATTGTTGCTTTCGCTCCGAGATTGGTTGCAGGTTTTGCCATTGTGCAAATACCTCTTCAATAGTCAATTTCTGTGCCATATCCTTAAAATTATTCAATTATGGTAGCCATTGGCTACCTTTTCGGGTGCAAAATTACAACAAAAAATTGGAATATGCAAATATTTTAGGCAAAAAATGCTAAAAAAGGTAGCCATTGGCTACTATCTTGTGCATTTTTCAGCAAAAGACAACGCAATCCCCTTGCAGTCATAGCGTTAGCCTATGATGCTGTGTGGATGCTACGTTAGTGCTACGTTAAGAGTCTCGGTGGAGTTAGGCGCAGAATAAAACACAACCATCGCAACCCCGAGAGGGGGTAGCATAACAAAAAGCCCCACTCACCATCGTGAACGGGACTTTGCGATTTATCCTAAGCGATTGCGATTATCCTAACCGATTAGTTGGCAGGGCAGACGGGCCGTACAGATAGCCCGCCGTAGCG
>JAZLMS010000040.1:0-7608 GCA_045598805.1 Paludibacteraceae bacterium
GGGAAGGTCAGTTCATTGCCGTCCGCCTCTTTGGTGGTGTTGATGAACACTTTGTTATCGTCATAAACGACTGCCTCTACATCCCAAGCACCGGAAGCGCGACCGTCTTGATAGAAACCTTGAACCATATCAAACCACTCAACCGTACCTGCCTCGTTAGCCACGCCAAGATAGTAAGGCGTAACCTCAGTGGTGAGGTGAATCGAATAGTACACATTATCTTTGCAAAGAATACCACCGGTGAGGTGAATAATACCATTCTCATCCTTGGTAATCGCGATGCTGTCCACGGAATAACCTTGTGCAGAAGTGAACGGCGTGTAGTTCAGAGCTACAGAGCAGTCTTCGGCTTTCACCTCATCGCGGAAGATACCAAATGTATCAGCGGTAGCGATATTGATGTTCACGCGGTATTCGTTATTGAAAGCACCATAGTTGATGTTGTTTTGACCATAGTTAGAAATGACTAAGTCTTTGCACTCAATCATAACCGTATCCTCTGCTACAGGAATCGTGTATTTGAGGTAAGCGTGGTAGCAGTGACCATCATAACCCAAGAAGTAAGCGTTGCAGCCATAGCCGGTCAAAGTCTCTTCATCATAAGTAGCATTCACTTGTGCCCAAGCATCAGCGATATCTACATAGTTACCTGCACCGTTGTTATAGATGATGGTACCGGGTTTGTAGATGTCGTTTTGCTTCCAATAATAGGTGGTCGGAGTTACCTCTTCCCCTGCCAAAGCGAGTTGGAAATGGTAATTAGCAGCATTCGCTACGCCTTCGCCCTCGAATTGGAACCAATACTCATATTGACGAATGTCGGCTTTGATAGGAGCAAACTCAATCGTATCGGTAGCTACAGGGATAGCAGCCGCAGCATAAATCAGTTTATAAGCCTTACCACCGGTTGTGTGCACATTAACGGTAATCTTCTCGGCTTCGTTGGCATACCAATCCAGTTCGCGGTTGAGCGTAACAACGTCGTATTTGATTTCGTTGAAGTCGGGATCATAACCCTTCGTGCGATAGTCATCGGTCATACCATCCAGCGTATAGGTGTTGTATTGCTTCGGAGCAGTGATAGGACCATAGATACCGAAGTTGAAGGAGTAGTGGTCGCCTTTATCGTAGGAGCCGCAAACGAAGGAATAGTTCCAAACACCGTCACCCTCTACGTTCTCGTAGGAACGAGAAGAGAGTTCAACGTCCAAAATAGCGTCGTAGTATTTCTCAGCCATATAAACGCTGAATTTTGACCAACTGCTATTCGGGTCGTAGGAGATAGAGATACTATCCTTTGCCCACAACGGGTCACCGTATGTGCCATAAGCCTCTTTGATGCTGTAACCGTCAGCACCTTCGTCGGTAGGCTGAGCATTGAACCAAATAGAGTCGTTGTTGAAACGCAGACCCATTGCACGACCTGTGCCATATTGAGCAGCGGGGATATAATTCCACTTCACACCGGTACCATCCACATCGTACTTCACATAGTAAGGCGATTCTTGGTTGGTGATGTCAAGAACATAAAGGGTGTTGTTCTTGCAGAGGATAGAGGTTTGGAGACGGATATATCCTTCCTCGGTTTTGGTTACATAGATAGAGTCGATGGCATATACGCCGAGGTCGGTATAGGTAGCAGCATATTGGAAGGAGCAATTGCCTAAGATAATATCATCACCTTTCCAGTTACCAATCGTGTCTGCGGAGTTAATGGCGAGATTAGCGCTATAGCCTTCCCCTTGCCAAGCGAAGACAATGGTTCCCCAGTTATTGATCTTCATATCATAGCCGGAGAGGTTAACTGTCTCTTTAGCCACAGGAATAGTATAGATGAACTTAAATTTGTACTTATGACCATCGGTCATCGAATACTCTGCCTCTCCTTCCCAGCCACCATCAATACATTTAATCTCATATTGGGCATCAAAAGCCGTGGTGCTCCAGTCGTTAGGGATGCTAAAGTTTGCACTACCGATATAAACCTTGTTGTTCTTCCATTTATAGAGTAAGGTTTCCCCCACTACTCTCGGCAGGTCACCGGTGAAAGCGATGGTGAAGTTATAATAGTTGTAGTCACTCACCAACGGAGTGAAGGTCTTGTAAGAACCATTGTCTCTCAAGTCGCACACGATAGTCGTGTCCAAATCTACGTCTGCACCCATTTCAGCAGGGATATTAGCGGCAGCCCAAGAGATGTTATACTGCTCACCCGATTGAGTGGTAACGGAGGCATTAAATTTCTCTTGCAGACCTTCGTAGGAACGAGTTAACGTGAGTGCGGTAACAGACTCGTGTCCGTAATTGATAGAGATATACGTTTGGTCTGCGATCATGTCGTCAAGGGTGTAGGTTTGACCTACCATAGGACCGCCGGCATCCTTGAAACCGAAATAATACGAATTCCAATCCGCATCGTTGATCTGGAGAGAATAGTACGGATTACCAGTAGTATAATCCGTGTACACATAGCGATAGACGTTTGTACCTGTAATGTCTGTCGCCATCAGGCTTGCGCTCGCAAAGAGTGCTAAAGCAAATGTAAGAATCTTCTTCATACGCTTAAAATTTTTAAGTGATTAATAATTAGTGCACGGCGCACAATGCACAATGCAGGTTAGTTAGTTAATGGAGAACCTAATATATTATATTTTGTTCCTTTGTTTTCTATAATAATCTGACCGTTGCGCAATTCCTTGCGGATGGTGGATGGTGGAAGGTGGATGGTGGATGGTAAGTCTGTTGTGTTGGGGGCGGTGGTCATATGTATGTGGAAGGCGGGGGTTTGAATAGCCCAATCACCCAGCGCCTGTCCAAGGAACGTAGCCTCCACCTCGTAATACTCCCCTACTTTCTTGACTTCAGCATCAAGAGCAATCATGTGGTATCCTCCCGAGAGATAACTACCATATATTGTATCCACTACGTAGTCTCGCACATAGGTGTAATCGAAGTCAGCATTATCTTGCGTGTACTTCCCTTCCACTTTATCGTTGTAGATACCCATCACGAAGTAGTAGAGACTATCTTGTGATATTCCCTCAAAGAGGAAGACGCTATCGGACTTGGTCAGGTCGGCTAACTGAGCGTCATAGAACTCCGCCTCACGTGTTTCTGTGGAGTCGGGACGCGGACCGCGCATCGAAATGATGTAGTAATTGCCGTCATAATCAAGCACCTCTGCCTCGGCGTGCAGTGGGTTATAAATAGTAATCACGTCCAAATAAACATCTATGGTTTTGCCCGTCTCTTTGCTCGTCATATGTACTCCACTTGATTGAATACCTCCCGGAGCAGCAAGCATATACTCAAAAGCATATTTATCCGTCGAAGCACTCACCGAATAACCTTGAATAAAGATATCATAGAACGTAACCATTTCCGTCTTCATGTCGGTACATTCAAGTTTAATCACATTATCAATACTCGGTAAGGTATAGTCCATCTTAAAGTGATAGCACTTGCCGTTATAGCAGTAATACTCGGCGTCTATCAAGTACTCTCCCTGTTTCTTACCGTCGGCAATAGTGACCTTAAAATCACAAATGGAGCGGTCTATATCGTTGATATAGAGGTACGTATATTGGTCTAATCTGCCGTATATATCGTCCTTGGTATAAGTACCCGGGATGACTTGACTATCAATAGCAAAGACCGCCATTATACTATCGTTTGTAGCCGTAAACTGGAAGCAGTGATCCACCGAGTCTCGATAATCGCCCAAACGCACTACACGCAGCGTGTCATAGCGATCCACATAAGTCTCGGGAATAGTTTTGGTAACATAGGTGATATGATAAACCTTCGCATTCTCGCATTTCATGACGGCGTCGATGTGTTCGAGTTCGTCCTCGCCTATCCAATACTTGAACTTGGCATCGGTCGCAGGTACCCACGGACCCATCTCGTACTCCATCCAGTAAGTATAGTAGTGAATCATTTCGTTCTCGAACGTATATTCTTTGCCCTCGGTAGGGAAGATACCGCGTTCTTCGGTGCTATCGCAGATGATATCAAACACCCATATCTGACCATCTTCTGCCACCAAAGAGCCGTACCAGTCGCAGTAAGGCTTTTGTGTCTCCTCGTTCGGAGGATAAGGTACACCACTATATCGGTACGCTTGTACCTGAATCGTGTCACGGGCTTGAGGAGCCGTGGCAGGTGTCGAAGCTTGATAAGCGGGCGACACCAACAAAGAGGATAAAAGAACTAATAAGAAATTCATTGTTGTAAACCGTTAATATGATATGTTTTGTTATTGTTTTCAATCACAATCTGACCGTTGCGCAATTCCTTGTGGATTGTGGATTGTGGATTGTGGATTGTGGATTGTGGATTGTGTAAGTCTGATCCGATACTAACGATGTCAATGTCAATAGAGGCTCCTTTGGAGTTGACGGCTTGAATGGTAATCTTCGGCTGGTTATTCTCATCTTTGGTTACCACTACCGAACCGGTCTGCATAAACCACAAGGGCGGACTAATCAGACCTGACTTGGTATCGCGTTTAGCTACGAACGAGGCTGCCACTTGTTGTCCCGTAGGCGAAACGCCTGTCGAGGCGATAGCCGTGCCTGCCGCACCTTGGAAAGAGAACGGATAAACACCTTGAGGCACGCCCGTTTCATTGTCTAATTCGTTAACCACGAAACCTAAATAAACGAAGTCTTCTACATCTCCTTTCGTTTGTCCCACCTCCATGAAAACCGTTCCTTGCGAATCAAAGTACTCGGTATTCCATTTGATAGCAGCGGCATTGAAGGTATTCGAATAGGGGTTATCGTACTCGGCATCGTAAGGCAGACCATCTACAAGGCTGACCTTACACGATTGATGAATATGATAGGTGCACACATCGGACGAGTCGTTGAGGTTACGGCAAACCAGATAACCTATCATATGAAGCACGGTGTCCGTCTCGTTGATATACACCTCTACGTCTGCCGTAACCAGTTCGTGCATCACCGCCACATCGCCCTCGTCGGGGTTGTCGATAACATAAGTGAACTGCGAGTCCATATTAAGGTGCGTGAAGTGTCCCGTTATCTGGTTAGTATAAACGGCTACCGAAACCAAGCGGTCTCCGGCATCGTTATTACCGCGCATCTCAAACTCTCCGTACTCCTGTGTATAATTGGAGAGGATAGCGTTATGTACCTCTATCGTTTCCTCACGGACGGGCACCACTTGTTGGCAGGTTATGCCGTATGCTACACCCTCGGCATCCGTTGCGCGGATAATAGTTGTCTCCACTTGCGCGTGGTTCACGTGCCAAACGAAAGAGGCTTCGCTAAAGAAAGTCGTATCTTGCGTTTTGGTCTCTACGGCAAAGCAGTTAGCCACAATCATATCTGCCGTCTCATAAACCTTGCCGTCCTCTAAGGTGGGGGTATTAACCTCCACTTGCATCGTATAAGAGCCGTCCTTTGCCGTCATCGAGCATAGGGTTGTGTTCTGATCGGTAGCGGTCTTCGTCCAGTCTTCTGCTTTGAGTTGACTGAGGTCGCGCACCACACCGGCACCCATCTCAATATGGATAGCACGACCATACGAGTTAGTGGCGTTCACCTCTATCTGAATCTGACTATCTATGTACTCCACTTTTGCCGAACCGCCGCGGAGGAACCAAATGGGCGACTGCAAACCGCCCGTCTCCGTCATGGTGGCTAAGAAAGAGAGGGACACACTACCCGTCTCATCGTCCACACCGGTGGAGGAGAGGAGCGAGGGAGCGTCGAAAGACGAGTTGACCGGATAAGTGCCCGCAGGCAGATTCGTCACAAACTGCCCCTTGGCAAAGAAGAGCAGAGCTGCCATTTGATTAAGGTCGTTCTCGGCAGAAACCATAAAGGAATGTATCTTCATCATCGGGTCATACTGCGTCTCTATCTTCATCTGGTCCGATGTGAACTGAGCGTTAACATCTTTGTTATCGCAATCGTAATTAAGACCCTCGTCCAAAGCGCATTTCATATTAAGCGTAAAGAGAGGTATATCCGAAGGCTTACTGCCGTTCTCGCACAATAGCGTACCACCGATAGTGAGCACCTTAGTCACTTCACTATAGGTAGCGGTTATGTCCGCCTCCACCAGTTTATACGTAATACCCGTTCCGCCAAACTGACTGGCAACATAATCTTGAAGGACATAGGTGTATTGGGTATCAAAATCCTCAGTAACGAAATGACCGGCAAAGCTTTGCGTCTTAATCATAAGCGAGACAATACGGCTACTATCCTCGTTATAGGCGAGGGCTTGATAGGCTCCGCTCTGAGCTATCATATCTGCAAAACGCCCCTGCACGGTCAGCGTCTCCTCACGGGTTGCCGTGGGTTTGATATACTCCAACGTGATGTGATAGAGAGTACTATCCTTGGCTAAATAATCGGCTTTAAGAATAGGAAAATCCTCTGTTCCTGTTACCGTCACGTCCGAATAAGTATAGTCGGGTATCTCTTGCCCTTTCTTGGAGTCGTAGAGCCAAACCGTTCCCACTTCGGTGGGTACGATATAAGTATTACCGGGGGCAGCAGCGGAATAAAGAATAATCTCCGTGCGGTAATCGTCAAGGCTGCCTACATAAGAGTAAACGCCAAACTTAAGGAAGAAATCCTTGTTGAAGTTCATATTCGTGAAGTGCAAGTCCACTTCCTTGGCTGCCGCCGGTTTCTCGTGCCTAAAAGTGACATGATAGCAGTGGGCATCATAGCAGAGCAAATCGACTGTGCATATATAGTCGCCCTCCTGTTTCCCTTTCTCTACTTTTCCGTTCACACCGCGCCCCACTTCGATATTGCGTTTGTAAGTGCCGTCGGGATTATAGACCGTTCCATAAGTGAACGCCGAATAGGTTCCTATATACACATCCTTCTCGGCAATATCGCCCTCTAATTTAGGAGACATAACGTAGAAGAAGAACTCCAACGAATCAACCTTACCTTGGAAGTAAAAGTAATTATGATAGTTCACATCACGCTCATCTACAAAGTCCGCGTCCTTGATAACAACATTGACTGTGTCCACCATCTCGGGCAAGGGTTTATAGCGATAATTGAGGGTGTAACTGTTGTTGTTCTTATCCACCACAGAGAGGTTAAACACTTCGCGCTCCAACTCGTCCAAGAAGAAAATCAGTTCAACCGATTGATACAGGATATTCGCCGTACCGCGATAGCCATAACTATTCTTTGGATTGAGGTCTGCAAGGGTATAGGTGTGATTGTATTCAATGGCATCCTCCGTGGCATTGATGTCAAGATTGAAGTAATACCCGTTTTCGCACTCCAACTGAAGGTGCATAACTTGGGAGTAGTCGTAATAGGTGCGTGCCCAACGAAGAATCTTGAGGTTATACTGCTCCGCCGTGGGGGCTTTTTTAGGTTCTTTTGCCGATAGACTTATCGAAAAAACCGAAACGAAAAGTAAGAATAAAGTTAGTACCTTTTTCATAATAAAACAATTTAGCGTGCAAAATTACATAAAAAATTTGAATTATACAAAATCGCAATAAAAAAAAACCTTTTTTCGTATTTTTTTTGTATTTTTGCATCGAAAAAAGGTCAAGACCAACCCTGATTGCCTTATTTGACGCTTTTGAACGAATAG
>JAZLMS010000041.1:0-3384 GCA_045598805.1 Paludibacteraceae bacterium
CGCTCGTACAAGATCTTCGTTTCGTTGATACAAAAGTATTGTCAGCTGAAGACTGGCTCTTTTTGATAGAAGCCCTTCATAAAGCCCAAAGGGTGAGTCTGATAGCGCCTTTCCTCTATACGCACAACGAATATAAACAAAGCGCAGGAAAACAATCTTCTTATATAGGTGTCGAGCAGCGCGAACGGGCATTACACTATTTAGAAGAGCGAGTAAAAGAGTGGGAAGACAAGAACCATTGGTTGCCTTTCTTAAGAAAAGGATTGAGAAAACAACGCCTTAGATTAGGTAAAAAGCACTATTTATGGTCCAAAATACAACTTTTATACAAAAAAGTCAAAAATAATTTGCTTAATTGAAAAAAAAAGCGTAACTTTGCAGCCTGAAAAATTCAAGATAACTAAAATCTATACTATATGCAACTCAAAAAATCATTAGAAGCAAGTCTGGAAGACAAGAAGTTTACCTACGTTTTGATAGGTCTTGTTTTCATACTGAGCGTATGCTACGTCGCTTTTGAGTGGACGGAAAAAGAAGTTACTAAGTATGAGGTTACGGATATGGAGTTCGCCTTTGAGGAAGAACTTGATATTCAGCAGACCCAGCAAGAAAACACTCCTCCCCCACCACCCCCACCAGTACAAGAGGTCGAGGTTCTGAATGTGGTTGAGGACGATGTGGAAACAGAAACCATCGAAATCAGCTCCGAAGACAACAACACGGATACTGTGGTCATCGCACCTCCCGTTCAAGTAGAGGAAGAGGAGGAAGAGGTTATCTTCATGATTGTAGAGACTATGCCTGAGTTCCCTGGCGGTCAGCAAGCTTTGTTCAAGTACCTGAGTGAGAACGTTAAGTATCCTGCTATTGCGCAAGAGAACGGTATCCAAGGTCGTGTTATCTGCCAGTTCGTGGTGAACAAAGATGGTGGTATTGTGGACGTAGAGGTTGTTCGTTCGGGCGGTGACGCATCGCTGGACAAAGAGGCTGTTCGCGTTATCAAGTCTATGCCTAAGTGGAAACCCGGTAAACAACGTGGTAAAGCCGTTCGCGTTAAATACACCGTGCCTGTAAACTTCCGCTTACAATAAGTGTGACATTAAGTACACAAGATATTACGTACTGCAAGAATGTCGGTTCCAAACGAGCCGACATTCTTCGTAAAGAGTTAGGGGTAGAGACTGCCCTTGACTTGGTGCGCTATTATCCTTATAAGTACATCGACCGCAGTCGCTTCTGGATGATTCATGAGATAGAGGACGAGGACACCGATGTACAAATCAAAGGTCAGGTAGTGGAGTACCACACCATCGGGGTCGGTAAGGGGCAACGCTTAAGCGCCACCTTCACGGACGGACGACACTCTATCGAACTCGTTTGGTTCGCTCAGGTTCAATATGTCAAATTAGACCTCAACACCCCTTATCTGCTTCGCGGCAAGCCATCGCGTTTCAATCATGATTGGAACTTCGTTCACCCCGAACTGATTCCGCTCAGCAAGGTGACGAACGACATGGTGCAAGGTCTCCAACCCGATTACCGAACAACGGAAGCGATGAAGAAAGTAGGCCTTAATTCGAAAGGTCTGCGCACTATCTTATTGGGTATGCTTCCCGATTTGCGCAAGGGTGTACCCGATACCCTCGGTCAGGATATTCTCAATCAGTACCACTTGATGAGCCTCACCGAAGCACTTATCAATATCCATTTCCCAAAGGATATAGCCTCTATGCAGAAAGCCAAAGAGCGACTTAAGTTCGAGGAACTGTTCTATATCCAATTGCAGATTCTGCGTCAAGCCAAGCGGCGCGAACAAGGGCAAGGATACCGAATGCCCATTGCCGGACGTAACCTCCACTATTTCTATGACCATTGCCTACCTTTCGAACTAACGAGAGCGCAGAAACGTGTCGTTCACGAAATCTTCGATGACCTCAAGTCGGGCAAGCAGATGAACCGCTTGCTGCAAGGAGATGTTGGTTCGGGCAAGACGCTCGTTGCCTTACTCTCTTGTCTTATTGCTAACGATAACGGCTATCAGACCTGTATCATGGCACCCACCGAGATCTTAGCTACGCAGCATTACCATAATATTAAGCGCATGCTCGCGGACACGCCCGTGCGCGTTGAACTGCTCACCGGCAGTACAACCAAGAAACAGCGTGAACCCTTACACGAAGCCCTTCGGGCAGGTGAAGTTAATATCCTTATCGGCACCCACGCCCTTATTGAAGAGGAGGTGCAGTTTGCTAATCTCGGACTCGCTATTGTCGATGAGCAACACCGTTTTGGTGTGGCGCAACGCGCCAAACTATGGGCGAAGAACGTCATCCCTCCTCATGTATTAGTCATGACGGCAACACCTATTCCAAGAACGTTAGCTATGACGTTCTACGGCGACTTGAAGGCCAGTCAAATCAACGAGCTCCCTCCCGGACGCAAACCTATTTATACGCTTCACTACTCTATTAGTCAGATACAAGCCGTTTATCAGTTCATTCGCGAACAAGTAGGAAAAGGAAGACAGATATACGTCGTTTATCCGCTCATTAAGGAGAACGAAAAACTGGACTTACTCGACTTGCAGAACGGTTATAACACACTTTGCGAAGCCTTCCCCGATTATCGTATCTCGATGGTACACGGACAGATGAAAGCCAAGGACAAGGAGGAGCAGATGCAGCGTTTTGTGAAGGGAGAGACGCAGATCTTAGTAGCCACCACGGTGATTGAGGTGGGTGTTGATGTACCCAATGCCAGTGTGATGATTGTGGAGAACGCCGAGCGGTTTGGACTCAGTCAGTTACACCAGTTACGTGGTCGTGTAGGTCGAGGAGCAGACCAGAGTTTCTGTTTGTTGCTCACAGGTGTGGAGCAGAGTAAAGAAACGCGCCAGCGTATGAATATCATGGTAGCCACTAATGATGGTTTTAAGATTGCGGAAGCGGACTTGCAGTTACGTGGTCCGGGTGATTTTGAGGGCACGCAGCAGTCGGGTTTGCCGTTTGAACTGAAGATTGCCTCGCTCAGTAGCGATGGACAGATATTAGAAGTAGCGCGCCAAGCGGCGATGGATATATTGGATAAAGATCCGCTCTTGGAGGACGATTTCAACCGTATTTACAAGGAGCACCTCAATCGCCTTCGCCAAACCGCCACCAACTGGAGCGAGATTAGTTAATCTTCCCCTCCCTCGCACTTTTCCTTGTCCATTTGACAGAAAAGTGCATTTTTATTTGCGTATATCAGAAAAAAGTTGTACCTTTGCAAGCGAATTTGAACTCTCGTTCGGCAGACGTAAAATGCCCGTCACCCACTGACGTAAAATAGGGGAACATAACGGAATCCACGTTGGGTGAGTGGGAGGGTGATGTCCCTCTCGTG
>JAZLMS010000042.1:0-47367 GCA_045598805.1 Paludibacteraceae bacterium
GGCCTCCGACTTTCTCGGCGGTGCGTCCGCGCACACCGATATATTTTCGCCGTCTCCCTCTCCCGCTCGTCGGGGCGTTTAGCATAGTTTCTGTTGTATATCGTCAACGGCAATCGAGCGGCAGTCGAACGGCAGTCGAGCGGCAACAGAGCGGCAATAACGCGGAAATAGAACGCCAATCAACCGCCAATCACCTTGACTCATAGGCGCCTCACAGAGATATCTGTGTGGCGGTAGTTATTTGTCATTTGTGATGTGTTTGGAAAAATAATGTTTATCCCACGGTGGTAGAGACAACCGTCATAACGCCACAGAGGGTGATCGTTTGCGTGGTGGCGGGGAGTAAGAGCGTGTCTTTCTCTTGAACTGACACTTGTTCTCCGTCAATAGTCAGTATGCCCGCTCCATCAGTCACAATAAGAACCAAGAAACGATCCTCGTGACTCCAGTCAATCGTCAGAGGGGTGTCCGGTGTTTGGTGTTTGGTGTCAGGTGTCAGGTGTCTAGTGTCTGGAGTCTGGTGTTTAGTGTTTGGTGATTGTTGCTCGTCTTTCGGTGTTTCCACCCGATAGGCTTTAGTCTCGAAATAAGGGCAACGCACTAAATCCATCGGTTCATTGATTTTCCGCTCGTAATGCTGTTCGTAATCCGGCAGTACCGTATAATCAATGCTCTCGGCAGCGAGGTCAGTGTGTAATTCGCGCAAGTGTCCTTGGGCATCGCGTCGGTCGTAGTCATAAATGCGGTAGGTGAGGTCGCTCGTTTGTTGAATCTCCAATAAGCGGCAACCGGTTCCGATAGTGTGAATACGTCCTGCCGGTAGGAAGAAACAGTCCCCTTCTTTGGGTGTATAGCGTGCCAAATCTTCCACGATGGAGTGGTTAGCCACGTGCTCTTTGTATGTGGAGGGCGTTAAGGGCGTCTTCAAACCGGATAGTAGAAAAGCGTCCTTCTCGCTCTTCATTCCGTACCACATCTCCGTCTTACCTACAGACCCCTTTCCCTGCCGTTGTGCCTGTTCGTCCGAGGGATGAACTTGGATACTGAGGGGCATCTGGGCATCAATGAACTTGATAAGCAAGGGGAATCGGGAACCGAAACGTTGGTAGGTGTCTTGACCTACTAATGCGACTCCGAGTTCAGCAACCAATTCGGATAAGGACTTGCCGGCATAGGTTCCCTCGCTCACAACGGATTCCATGTTGGGGTAAGCGGACAATATCCATGTCTCGCTACCCCATAACATAGGACGAAAGAAAGGCTTAAAACGGAAATACATATGCTTATTTCTGCCAATTATCTTTCAGACTTGCCGTGCGGTTGAGCACTAACTTGTCTGCCGTGGTTTCCTGATCGACTACGAAATATCCGTTCTTGAGCAATTGGTAGTGATGCTGTTCGGGTACACCTCCCTCAACGGGCAGCGGCTGCATCTGATTGCGCAACGCACTCTCCGCCTTGCAAGTCACCACTTTCAAACTATCCGGATTGAGCAGGTCGCGGAAATCACCTTCCTCCGCTGCGGGGTTCTCGCAAGCGAACAGACGGTCATATAAGCGTGCTTCCACATCGATACACGAACTGCACTCTACCCAGTTAATGGTAGCCTTCGTCTTGCGGTTGCCTCCCTCCGTACCTGATTTGGATTCGGGGTCATAAGTGGCATAAACGGTCGTTATATTGCCGTCGGCATCCTTCTCGCATCCGGTGGCTTGAATGATATATGCCCCCTTCAGACGCACCTCGCGTCCGTTCGGAGAAAGACGGAAGAAGTTCTTATCTCCCTCCTCCTGGAAGTCACCACGCTCGATATACAGTTCTTTGCCAAACGGCATCTCGCGAGTGCCGAGTTCGGGCTTGCCGTCTATGTTCTCGGCCGTGAGTACTTCGTTTTGACCATTATAATTGGTAATCACCAACTTGACGGGATTGAAGATGGCGAGCATACGCGGAGCGGTCTCTTTGAGTTCCTCGCGGATGGTGTGTTCCAGCAGACCCACATCGATCATTCCTTCCACTTTCGTATAACCGATGGCATTAATGAAACTGCGCAGAGCCGATGCCGTATAACCGCGGCGGCGCAGTCCGCAGACGGTCGGCATACGCGGGTCGTCCCAGCCTGCCACAAGACCTTCCTTGACCAGTTGCAGCATCTTGCGCTTGGACATAACGGTATAGGTGATGTTGAGGCGGTTGAACTCGAATTGGTGGCTGCGGTCGTTGATATCGTTGGGGTTGCGTTGGTAACCGAAATCAATCATGCGGTCAATGAAATAGTCGTATAGCGGACGGTGAACTACAAACTCCAAGGTGCAGATGGAGTGAGTCACTCCCTCAAAGTAATCGGACTGTCCGTGGGCAAAATCGTACATGGGATACACATTCCATTTGCGCCCCGTACGGTGGTGCGGATAAGCAGTGATGATACGGTACATGATGGGATCACGGAAGTGCATGTTCGGGTTCGCCATATCAATCTTAGCGCGAAGAACCATCTTACCGTCCTCAATCTCACCGTTTTGCATGGCTTGGAAGAGACGCAAGTTCTCCTCTACAGGGCGGTCACGATAGGGCGATGCCACACCCGGTTCGGTAGGCGTACCCTTTTGAGCGGCAATCTGCTCCGAGGTCTGCTCATCAACATAAGCCTTACCCTCTTTGATGAAGCGGATAGCCAAGTCGTAGAGCTGCTGGAAATAGTCCGAAGCATAATACACATTACCCCAACGGAAACCAAGCCACGCTATATCACGCATGATGGAATCAACGTATTCTACCTCTTCCTTGGCAGGGTTCGTGTCGTCAAAACGGAGATTACAAACGCCGTTGTACTTCTGCGCGATACCGAAATCCATACAAATAGCCTTGACATGACCGATATGCAGGTAACCGTTCGGTTCCGGCGGGAAACGCGTTTGAATACGTCCGTCGTTCTTACCTTCTTGCAGGTCTTTCTCTACGATTTGTTCAATGAAATTGAGACTCTTTTCTTCTTCCATAACTATATAATTGCTTAATGTTTAGTGCTTAGTGTTTAGTGTTTAGTGTTTGGTATCTGGTGTTTAGATTCCTTTGATAATGCCGCGAGGGGAGGACTTGATAAAATCGACAATCAAGTCCCTTTCTTGGCTCTGCGGCATGTTTTCTTCGATAAAGGCGATGGCTTGTGAGGTGTTCATCTTAGACATGAAAAGGTGCTTGTAACACTCTTGTACTCGTGCAATCTGTTCGTTATCAAACCCTCTGCGCCTCAGTCCGACGGAGTTGATTCCGCAGAAACTGATGGGGTCGTGCGCGGCAATAACGCAAGGAGGCACGTCCTTGTTTACCTTCGTTCCGCCTTGAATCATAACGTAGGAACCGATATGCGAGAATTGGTGAATGAGACTGCCACCACCAATGACGGCACAGTTATCTATCTCTACTTCTCCTGCCACTTGGGTGGCATTGGACATGATGATATTGTCGTGCAGCACACAATCGTGCGCCACGTGGCAGTACGCCATAATCAGGTTATGATTACCGATAACGGTCTTGCCCTTGCTTGCCGTTCCGCGGTGAATGGTAACACACTCGCGAAGGCTGTTGTCATCGCCAATCTCAACGATGGTATCCTCTCCCGCAAACTTCAGATCCTGCGGAATAGCACCGATGACGGCTCCCGGGAAGACGTGGTTGCGCTTGCCCATTCTTACACCCGAACAAATGACAGCATGAGCGTCAATGACGCAGTCTTCGCCAATGACGACATTATCTTCTATAACCGCAAAGGGTCCTATCTTGACCGAAGGATGCACCTCCGCGTTGGGATGAACGAAATATTCCATATCTTTAAACTCTACACTTTCAACTTTACACATTCAACTTATAAACTAGACGACTTCTTTCAACTATCAACTATCAACTTTCAACTAAACCACGGCAGCAATTGGTGTTGAAACGATGCCCGGGACAAACGGCAGTTATCTTACCTTGGATATATACCCCCGAAAGGGCAAGGTCACCAATCAAGTCCAGTAACTTATGCCGTGCCGGTTCGTTGGGGTAGCGCAATTTGCTAAGCGGTCCAAAAGCAGACAGCACGAGGGCATTCTTGAGACTACCTCCCTTAATCAGTCCCACACAAAGGAGGGGCAGTATCTCGTGAAGGAAACAGAACGTTCGTGCTTGACTAAACTCAGAAACAAACTGCTTGAGGTCTGTTAATGAGGCTGTCTGTGTACCTACGGACGGACTTTTGTATTTCACCATTACCTCCATCTCGTAATGGTCAGCGGGTTCGATAGTGAGTGAACTCTGTCCTTGTTCAAAATGGATAGGCTCTGTCACTACCCATGTCTTAACTTCTGCCTCTTGCTCGTCTATACCAACGGACTCAATAGCCTCTATATAAGGCTTCGCACTGCCATCTAATATCGGCACTTCGGGACCATCTAACTTGACCAAACAATTAGTAATACCGAGGGCGTATAGAGCTGCCATCATGTGCTCCAAGGTGCCTACAGACCAATCGCCGTCTTGTAACTTAGTGCCACGATTGGTGGTTGAAACATAACGCGCTAAAGCCTCTCTTTCGGGTTGGTCTGTCAGATCTGTGCGGCGTATGCGAATACCCGTATTCTCTGCCGCAGGGCAGAGCGTCACAGCAGTCTTAACTCCCGTGTGAAGCGTAACTCCCTCTAACTTAATCTCACTATGTATCGTCTTCTGTTTCAACTTTTAACTACTCTAAACTCTATCCTCCAACGCCTTCAGGCGCTTAAGGATCTCGGGCAACTGTTTGAAACCCACAGTCGAACGTCTCCACTGCATAACATCAATAGCCGGATAACCTTGATAAGTACCGGCTTGGCGAATAGAACCATGCACACCGGTTTGAGCACCAAAAACACAGTTGTCGGCTATCTCGATATGTCCGGATACACCTACTTGTCCGGCAAGAATACAGTGACTACCAATCTTCGAGGAGCCCGCTATACCCGACTGTCCGCACATAAATGTGGACGCGCCCACTTGTACGTTATGCGCCACAAGGGTAAGGTTATCCAGTTTGGCATTGGTATGAACGATAGTCGAACCCATCATCGCGCGGTCAATGGTAGCGTTAGAACCAATCTCTACATCATCTTCAATGATGACGTTTCCAATCTGCGGAATCTTTTGGTTGATACCATTAGCGTCCGGTTCAAAACCAAAACCATCGGCACCGATAACGACTCCCGAGTGAAGGATACAACCCTTCCCAATCACGCAGTTATAGTAAATCTTAACCCCCGAATAAAGGATGGTGTTATCCCCAATTACCACATTGTCGCCTATATATACTTGCGGATAAATCTGTACCCCCTTGCCTAAGCGTACGTTTTTGCCGATATAAGCGAAAGCCCCTACATAAGCTTCTTCGGGCACGGCAACTCCTTCTGCAATAAAACAAGGTTGTTCTATGCCTTTCTTGACGGGGTTCATGGCTTTAGAGACGAGTTGCAATAACTGCCCCATCGCTCCGCGAGCGTTCTCTACAAGAATGAGTGTTTGGTGTTTGGTGTTTGGTGTCGGGTTTTCTGTGCCTGACATTATCAGCGATTTAGTCACCAACACCACGCCTTTCGTTGTTTCGAGATAGGGTAGGTACTTAGCCTCGGTAAGAAAGCATAAGTCGTTTTCTCCCGCTGATTCGATAGGGGCTACGTTGTTCACTGTGCGGCTGCCGTCGCCTATCAGTTGACCGCCCAAAAGAAGGGCTATTTGTTTGGCTTCAAATTCCATATTACAGTCTATATTGGAAAAGATATTTTTTCTCGGGTTTGCGGGTCAACGCCTCCAAATCCAGTATCTCACTGGCTTGGGCAATGTCCCTTACGGAACCGTCTTTATATAGGATATCAATAGCATCCCCCTTCTCGGAATAGGTGCTGTTGGTACTCACATGCTCAACAAAGAAATAGTCCGCGTCCGTTTCGCTGATACCCAATCGTGTGGCATATAACTTACGAAGTAACGTTTTTTCGCTCTCGTCCATTGCGTGGTCTAAAAGTGTGCCGCGGAAGAGTTGTCGATTGGTAAACGCTTGACTAAGCATAGCCAACACTTTGTCATCCGCATGCTGCCACGTCTTGATAGCCGAAAGTACATCGCTATCGTCCAAGAGAGCATATTGCTCTAAGGCTTCGGAATGAATAGTGAAATCCGCTGCGGTGACACGGTTATATAGGAAATAGTGCAGCGCAGGAGAACAGAACAGTTCATGACCCGTAGCGGCTAAGTATTTGGCGCGTTGCAGAATCTTAATGAGCAACTGCTCGGCTGCCACCGAAGTCTTGTGCAGATAAACTTGCCAATACATCAGCCTTCGCGCTACCAGGAACTTCTCCACCGAATAAATACCTTTGGCTTCAAGCACTAACTTGTCCTCCACCACATTCATCATCTTGATAAGGCGGGCACTGGCCACCGTTCCCTCACTCACCCCGCAGAAGAAAGAATCACGACAGAGATAGTCGAGTCTATCCACATCCAATTGACTGGAAATGAGTTGGTGGAAGAAATGCCGTTTATACTCGTTCTTAAAAATCCGAATTGCCAACTCCGGCGCAGGGATAGCCTCCATCATAAGCAACGATATTTCCTCATGCGTGATACCCTCCACTAAGGTGTGTTCCAATACATGAGAAAAAGGACCATGTCCTAAATCGTGCAACAGAATAGCAATCATCGCCGCTTCTGCCTCTTCGTCAGAAATGACTATACCTTTCTGTCGCAGATTATAAATGGCATCTTGCATTAGGTGCATTGCCCCTAACGAGTGTAAAAAACGGCTGTGCAAGGCTCCCGGATACACCGTATAAGATAGACCTAACTGCCGAATACGATTAAGTCGCTGCACGTAAGGATGCTGCAAAATATCGTAAATAGTATCCGACGGAATACTCAAAAATCCGAAAACGGGGTCGTTAATAATCTTATGTTTATTTGACATAGGCACACGTGCGCACAAGGGCACATAATTAAATTAGCCCGCAAAATTACATAAAAATCCGCATATATGCAAGTTTTTTGTGTTTTTTGACGAAAAAGTGAAAGAAAAAACGTTTTTTTCTTGCATATTTCAGAAAAAAGCAGTACCTTTGCACCCGATTTCGGAAGGAATTGTAATTTCTGACGAGAGCCGCGGTGGTGGAATAGGTAGACACGCCGGACTTAAAATCCTGTGGACAGTGATGTCCGTGCCGGTTCGACCCCGGCCCGCGGTACGAAAAAGGTAGGTTCATCGCCTACCTTTTTCAATCTTCAATCTTCAATCTTCATGCTCATGAGGTATTCCCCAACTGAACCCGATATATAGTCCCCAATTGGCAACGGGAGCCCAGACCATCGAGGCATCAAAGGTTTGGCTATAGGGGTCGTTGGCACTTACAATAGGTGAGTCTTGCGTGAAATTAGTCATATTCTCCGCTCCGATCCAAAGACTGGCATTGCGGAAGTTCTTGGTGATTTGCGCCATAAGTTGCGGATACCACTTGTGATAAACAAGTCCGTCTTTCTCGTAATACTGCTTACTTCCCGTCGGAATAGCAAAGCCCATCGGCATGCGCCCTGCTCCGTTAAACTGAGCAGTGACATCAAACTGCCACCCTTTCTTAGGGGTGATATACGAGGTGGATAGAATCGCCTTAAACCGGTTAAGCAAGGGTTTCTCCATCAGTTCGTACTGCTTGATAACAGAGTTAAACGCAGTCTGCTTGACATCCGTATAACGGAAGGCTGCGGTCATACTCCAGCCTGTCAGAATCTCCATGGACGCCTCAATCTGTGCGCTATGCGAGAACGATTGCCCGTTCGGTATATCGCTCAAATTATATAAGGTGACGGCGTGCAAGTCGGCATCGATATCTTCTATTACGCAGTCTAAGAAACGGGTGTAGTAGTACTCTCCGCTAATCTGTAATGTGCGGTCGGCAATAGGGATAGTAAAGAGCATGGTCGCCCCCGTATTCATCGCCTTTTCTTGATGCCATTGGCTGGCGTTCATTACCCACGAACGGGAAGAGACCAATAAACCGGCATTATCCGCCAACACATTAGGAGAACGGTATCCTAATCCTATCGAACCGCGTATCGTCCACCAGTCGAAAGGCGAGTAACGCACGTTCATTCGCGGTGTTACAAAGAACCCGAAACGATTACTCCAATCACCTCTCAACCCTAATAATAAGGTCAACTTGTCTTGATACATATACGTGTATTCGGCAAAGACACCCGGCGTCACTTCGTCTCGGTCGAGGAGCAGTGGCGTTGGGGTATAGAGGGGTAGGGAGAGTAGGTTGGTGGCTCTCTCGCGATAGTTGTCGTAGTTCAAACTAAGACCCGCACTGAGTTTATGCTCATGATGGTCTTCGGGGTCTAATTCCGGATTCTCAAAATTCGTTTGGAAGATAGCATTGAGATAGGCATTCCCTTGTGCCGCTCTCCAAGAGCGATAATCACCGTAATGATTATCCAAATCGTGATAACTACCGGCTAAGATAATGCCAATTGACGTGCCTAAGTCGGGGTCAAAGACATAGCCGTTCTTGACAAACCCGTCCAAACGGCAGGTCCTTAAGTTAATGCCGTAGGTAGGCTCTTGGTGAAGGGTATTACGCTCGGTGGTGGTACCTGCCCAGCGGCGGTCGCCAATCCCGTGAACATACACTTGCCCTGTATAGTTGCCTTTCTCCCAGTTCCAACGGTTAATAAGATTGAACTGCCTAATCTTCGGCGCATCCATAAACCCGTCTCCGTTATCGTCACATTCCATATAGGTCTGTTGGTAATGGGCAAGTACGGCAGTAGATACGTTTTCCGTTACTTCCCAACCACCGAGTACGTCCAATTGTGCCTCGGGGTCATCGGTTAGGTTGGCGGTGATGGTGATAGGACTGGCATGAACGGGTTTGAAGAGTTCTACGTTGATCTGTCCTGCCGTTGCCTCAAAACCATTGAGAACAGAGGAGGTGCCCTTACTCACTTGTACCGATTGCATCCAAGCGGCAGGGATATACTCTAATCCGTACAATTGTCCTAACCCTCGCATGCCGGGGGTGTTCTCGGTCAACATCTGAACATAAGTGCCCGTCAGTCCTAATAAACGAATGGTCTGCATTCCTGTCGCAGCGTCTGCATAGGACACATCAACCGAGGCGGAACGCTCAAAACTCTCGCTTAGGTTACAACAAGCAGCTTTGCAAATCTCAGCCGCTGAAATAGTTTCCGTCTCCACGGCAGACACACGCGAGCGCATACGCGACGAGCGTTTGGCGGTCACATTGACTTGTTCAAGATGAAGGTCATCAACACTGAGCGTGTCCTGTCCCCAAACTAAAACGGGCAAAAGGCAGATTAAAAGAGTGAACCTATTTGATATATTGCGAATGAAAGTAACCATGCTAAAATCAATGAATGAACGACGGTAAACCAAGCCCAACCATGTCCTATCTCCTTACGCAAGGTGGTGATAGTGGCTACGCAAGGGAAATATAGCAGTACAAAGACCATGAAACAAAAGGCCGTCAAGGGCGTGAAGACCTCCAAGGTGCCGCCTCCGTGGGCGAGAATACCCATCGTAGAGACGATAGCCTCTTTGGCGGGCAGACCCGAAAGCAAGCAAACGACCATCTGCCAATCAAAACCGAGCGGCGCAAAGACGGGAGCGATAGCCTGCCCTATCATCGCCAAGTAACTGCTTTCTAATTCGTGCGTCGGGAAATAACTCAGTGCCCAAATGATAACCGAAGCCCAAATGATAACGGTTATAATCTTTTGCAAGTAGTCCTTAACGTGGTTCCATATATGTCGTCCCGTATATCGGAAAGAGGGAGCCTTTAACGGCGGTAAGGGGTGAACAGGGTCTTCTATGTCTTGTTTGAACCATCTCGTTCGTTTCATAATGAGTGCAAAGCATATACTCAGCACTATACCGATAAGGTAGAGACTGATCATCACCAACGCTTTGTATCGCGCAAAGAAAGCGGAAACGAAGAGCAGATAAACGGGCAGGCGTGCCGAACAACTCATAAACGGAATCATCAGCATGGTGAGTGTCCTGTCTTTGGGATTCTCAATGCTGCGGGCATCGATGATAGCGGGTACGTTACAGCCAAAGCCAACAATCATAGGAACGAACGACGAACCGTGCAACCCTAACTTATGCATTATTTTGTCCATCAGAAAACCGAGGCGAGCCATGTAACCCGTGTCCTCTAAAATAGAGAGCAGAATAAAGAGAATACAGATGTTCGGCAGAAAACTCAGTACCGTTCCTACACCTTGTACGATTCCATCGACAAAAAGAGAAGACAACCAGCCTTGGGGTAGTGTCCTGTTGAGATAGTCACAAAGGGTGTCAATACCCTCTTCTATCCAATGTTGCGGGTATGCTCCCAATCGGAAAGTGCAATCAAAAACAAGATAGAGGACGACCGCCATAATCACGTATCCTCCCACTTTGTGCGTCAATATCTTGTCATGTTTACTCATTTTTCAATCCTTAATCCTTCGTCCCTTGGGGTCCCCGCAAAGTATCACTTTGTGGGGAGAGGAGGCGTCGCGGCTACCCCTGTCGAAGCGTGGCTTTGACATCGTAGCAAGCGAACGCCGACAAGCGACCCTGCTGGGGCTCAAACCCAGAACCTTCAGAACCGGAATCTGACACTCTATTCAATTGAGCTACAGGGCCAAGTATTTACTATTTACTATTTACCATTTACTATTTACTATTTGCGGCAGTGCTTGCACTCACCATATACAAAAATGGTAAAGTGCTCCGGCACGAAGTTCGAATACTTGCGTAACTTGACCGCATTGGTAATAGCTATATCCTTAAAATCCGACACGCGTCCGCATTTCTTACAAATCAATTGCAATCGGTTATGTTTGCCACTCACTACCTCCCATTCTGCTTTACTCTTGGTGGCTCTTTTTTGCAGCAGGTTGATGATTCCTATTTGATTAAACAGATTCAAGCAGTTATACACGGTTGCCTGACTGATATTCTCCTCTTTCGCCTTCTCTACCACTTGTGCAGGTGTAAAAGGCTGCTTCAGTTCGCAGATGATAGCGAGCACTACCTCACGCTCCATAGTATGGCGAAGTTTATGCTCCCAAATATACTGATTAAGAGCCAGAAGTGCTGCCTTATATTCGTCTGATACTGCCATTAAATATCTTTATAATAAGCTCTACGGCGTTTGTGCTGTTTGGGATTAAAGTACTTAAAGTTATCTTGATGCAGCGTGTTCGACTCCATGATAGAGGTCGTTTCTACGCGTTGAATATCATATTTGATGAAGAACGGTAATTGCTTCATAAAAATAAGGGCGTTAACTCCTTTGCCCTGGTAGTCGGGTCTTACGGCAATGAGCAACAGATCAAACGCCTCAATCTTCTTTGCCTTTAGTGCCCTCAAAATATGGAACCAACCGAAGGGGAAAAGTTTTCCGTTACATTTCTTTATCGCCTTGGATATATCCGGCATGCCGACGCCCACTCCCACAATCTCATTCTTCTCGTTCACAACGATAGAAGTGAAATCAAAATTGATTAATGGGAAATAATGATCTCGGTAAAACTCCTTTTGACGTTGAGTCATGGGCTGATAGTTATATAGTTTTTGATAAGCCGAATCCAATACATCCATAAACTCAAGACCGTATTTCTGAGTTAGCTCTTTGCAACTCCGCACATCATCAATGCGCACGTTAGAACGCTCGGCTACAATCTTCGCCATTCGCTCCATCCGTTCGGGTATGATAAAGGGAGGAACCATCTGGAACTCTATCCAATCATTCTCTTTGAGCATACCATAATCCTCAAGGTGCTTTTGATAGTACGGATAATTATAGAGCGAAGCAGCGGGAGCCAAATATTCAAATCCCTCAATGAGTAGTCCCTCATAATCCCAATCCGTGAACCCGACAGGACCGTTTAATATCGTGCATCCTTTCTTTTTACCCCAGGCGACAACGGCATCCAATAGGGCAAAACTGACTTCTTCGTCATCGATAAAATCGATCCATCCGAAACGAACAACTTGTTTTCCCCAATGCTCATTGGCAGCATGGTTGATAATTCCGCAGATACGTCCTACCGGTTGACCTTCCCGATAAGCCATGTATAAAACTTGCTCGCATACTTCTGAAGACGGATTAGTGGCGGGATTGAGCGTTATCATCTCATCCGAAACTAAATGGGGACAAAAGTTCTCGCAATCCTTGTATAAATCGTTCCCGAACGCAATAAAACGTCTCAATTCTCGCTTGGTTGTAAGCTCTTTAATCTCTAAAGACATAGTCGTATTTTTTTTATTGGGCTGCAAAAGTACAAAAAATCTTGCATATGTGCAAGTTTTTGAGCAAAAAAATGCAAGTTTAGTCCAAATAGTAATCTATAGTGGTCACTACGCGAACGTGTTTAACCCACGGCTGATACGAGTCAGATTCAATGCTGAACTGACCTTGTGAAGCCTTCTTAATAGACCCTAACTTACAATCGGCATCGTCCGCAAACTTCTGTGCAACGGCACGGGCATTAACAGTCGCTTCTTCTACCATCACGGGTTTGAGTTCGTTCAAACCGTTAAACTCATAATTAACTTCCCAATCGTTCACGTTAACGATTAGTCCTTTGGCTAATAACTCCACTTGACAACCTTGGTTGGCAACTACGTTATCCACTTTGCTGGTGGAAACGATAACCGTTGAGTTAACCGAATAGCGGTTGGCGGGTTTGGAATTGCCATAATTGTACATCCAACGGTCTTCAATCGAGATACGACCAACCGTTAAGTCTGTAGCTTCAAAACCTTTGGAAAGCAAGAAATCGGTCATGGTCTTATTGGCTTTGGCCATCCGTGAATGAACCTCATTTAGGTCATTGCCCTCAATCGTAAAAGTCAATGGCCAAACCACATGGTCTGCTTTCACATCACGGGTAGATAATCCCTTCGCCACCACAGATCTGTCTTTCATTGCTACTTGGTGAACACCGATAAACACGAATAATCCCGCAAGGGTTACTCCTAATGCCAAAATGGCTGCACTAACATAATTCTTCATATAACTATAAAATTTAACTTATAAACTTTCAACTTTTATAAACTAGACGGCTTCTTTCAACTTTCCACTTTCCACTTTCAACTTTCCACTCTCACCCTCCCCCGCCGTCTCCCGTCCGTCATCAATGGTAACTGCTCGGTAACTGCTCGGTTTCTGCTCGGTAACTGCTCGGTAACTGTAGCAGCTTTCGCTATGCTTTCATTGAGCCGTCACGCAGACGTAACCATTTGCGGAAGCGTGTGTGGAAGAGGATAGCCGCGACCGACAAACCGAAGATAAACCCAATCCACATACCGTTGGCTCCAAGTCCTAAGGGGAACATACAAATAAGCCCTATCGGAAGTGCTATCAAAATGTATGCCACAAAGGCATAAAACATAGGTTTTTTAACATCTGTTATACCTCTCAGCATAGCAGCTCCTACCGTTTGTAAGCCGTCTGCGTACTGGAATAGACCGGCAAAAAGGATGAGTTGGGAAGCAATAGCAATAACCTCTGTGTCTTTAGTAAATATATAAGGAATATAGTGTCTCAAACTAATCATCAAGGCTGCCCCAAATGTGTTCATTAGCAGCACCAAGTGGATACTGGCGTTACTCGCCATTCGAACGGCATATAGGTCGCCCTTACCCAACTGATGACTAACCCGAATAGTGGTGGCAGAGCCAATACCGATAGCGAGCATAAACGTCAAATCGGCAATCTGATTGGCTATCTGATGAGCCGCAAGAGCTTCCTTGCTGAGCCACCCGATAAAGATAAAACTCATCGTGAATGTGAACGTCTCAAGGAAGGTCTGAATACCAATCGGTGTTCCTACCTTTAATAATTTACGTATCACGCCAATATTTTGTTCCTTATCGTTTATTCCTTGCTTTTGGACGTATAACCGCCATTGTTTGCGGGCAAGAATAACCGCAAAGACCATAATCGGTAAGATGGTGCGCGCAATGAGGGTGGCTAATCCGGCACCCGTAGCTCCCATCGGTTCCGCTCCCCAATGGCCAAAGATAAAGACCCAGTTTAAGAGTACGTTAAGACCGTTGGCAATGAGGGTTAGAATCATGGCAACCAACGTGTTTCCTAATCCCTCCAAGAACTGCTTAAAGAAACAGAAAAAGAGGAACGGAATAATGGAAATAACGATATACAGGTAGTATCTTCGAGCCGCTTCTACTACAACATCTTCTTGACCAAAGCGGTCTAAAAACGGATATACACTTCCTAACAGCAAAGCCATGACCACGCAAACGCCGATGGTCATAATAAACCCATTGCTAAACAACGCCTGTATCTTTTCCGCACTCCGTTCGCCCACAGAGGCTCTCTGTTTGCCTATTTCTTGCCGGCGGAGGCTCTCCGCACCTTCTTCAATCTTCAATCTTCCTTCCTCCTTCTCTCCCGCTCCTACTTCAAATCCCACCAACGGCGTTACGCCCATCAGTAGTCCCATCGCAAAGACCATAACGGTGAAGAAGATCGCATTGCTAAAACTAACCGCCGCAAAGTCTGCGGTGGCGTAATGCCCTACCATAATGGAGTCAATAAGCCCGACAAGGGAAGCTCCGATTTGGGTAATCATAACAGGGAAAGCTACCTTCAGATTTCGCTTATAATAGGGGAAATACTCTTTCCATTTTGTAAAAAAAATCATCTCATTTTTCATTGAGGGTGCAAAAGTACAAAAAAAAACTGACATAACAAAATAATTTACTGAAAAACCTCAATAATATTTGTTTATGTAAAATCTTTTTTATACCTTTGCAGCCTAATTTGCAGTTAAAACATTACACCTATGAAAAAGACATTATCTTTTACCCTTCTTACTTCCTTAGTCTCTTTAACGTTTTTATCTTGTAATCCTATGAATCGAACGATTGACAACCTTTATGACAGCATGACCCTTGAGGAGCGAATAGCACAACTGCATGGGCAGCATTTAATTGACTATTTCTTAGAGGATGGTAGTTTAGACACTGCCAAGTGCGAACGCGATTTGATTCACGGAGCCGGTCATTTCTCTCAGTTTGCTGTTACCGATCGCGCCACACCGGACGAGATGCGCCGTAAAGTGGAGACGATGCAGCAATGGCTGCAAGAACATAATCGCCTCTATATACCCGCTCTCTTTCACGAAGAAGTGCTCAGTGGCGTGGCGGCTTATGGCGCTACCGTTTATCCGCAACAGATAGGGCTGGCTTGCTCTTTCAATCCTTCTTTGGCAGAGCAAAAGACGTACCAAACGGCTATAGACCTTCGTATGATTGGCGGTTGCCTTGCCCTCTCTCCGATGGTGGATGTGATTAGAGACCCCTCTTTCAATCGTTTGGAAGAGTCCTATGGTGAAGATGGCTATTTATCTGCCGCTATGGGAGTGGCTTTTGTTAAAGGCTTACAGCATGGCAACCTCAACGAGGGAGTGGCTGCTTGCACAAAGCATTATTTAGGCTATGGAGGAGGCGGACAAGCGCCCATCAAAGAGCGAATGGAAGAGATTCTCCTTCCTCACGAAGCTATCATGCGTTTGGCACATAGCCAAGCTCTTATGCCCGCCTACCATGCTGTGGACGGAACAAAAATGATTGCCAATCGCTATTGGCTGACGGATATAGCGCGCGACTATTTACATTTTGATGGAGTAGTAGTCAGCGATTATGGAGCTATCCAACAGAATGAAGCCGAACCCGATATTATCCATTGTGCTGCGGCAGCTCTCAAGGCTGGCAATGATGTAGATTTTCCCGATGGAGACGCGTATAAGTACTTGCCGCAAGCCCTCCAACAGGGACTCATAACCGAAGCGGACATAGAACGCGCCGTCAAGGCCGTTCTTCGCCTCAAGTATCGCCTCGGATTATTAGATTCTACCCTATACTCCAAACACCAAACACCGGACACCAAATACCAAACACCGGACACCACACACCAAACACCAGACATTAAGTGGGACCGTCCTGAGGAACAACAAACAGCCTATGACTTGGCAACACAGTCGGTTGTTCTCTTGCAAAACAACGGTGTTCTCCCCTTGCAACCAAACCAAAAGATTGCCCTCGTTGGACCTAATGCCAACTCTATGTGGGCGATGTTAGGAGACTATACCTATCACTCGATGCGTTACTTCTGGCAACTCAAAGAAGAGGACGCTCAGCATCCGGTTATACACACTTTGTTAGAAGGTATGCAAAGCGGATTACCCGAAGGTTCGTCTCTTTCTTACAGTCGTGGTTGTGACTGGACGGAGTCATTAGAGACGGTTATTGAAGAGGGAGGTGACGAACGTGCTCAACAGATGCGTATCATTCAAGGTCGAATGGTAAAAAATGACGATTTCATCGATAAAAAATCAGCCATACAACTGGCTTTTCAAAGCGATGTGATTGTCGCAGCTATGGGTGAAAATGTAATGCTCTGCGGAGAAAATCGCGACCGCACTTCGCTTCGCTTACCCGGCTCGCAAGAGCAGTTTGTGCGTGAATTGATAGCCACAGGTAAACCCGTCGTACTCGTTCTTTTTGGCGGTCGTGCTCAAGTTATTTCTTCCGTCGCCGATGATTGTGCAGCTATTTTGCAAGCTTGGTACCCGGGCGAGATGGGAGGTCCTGCGGTGGCAGACTTACTTTACGGAAAAGTGTCGCCTTCTGCCAAATTGAGTGTGACCTATCCTGCGGTCGAACTGCACGAACCGATATGCTATAATTATGGCCTATTGCTAAATGATGAACGGGTGGCTTGGCCTTTCGGCTACGGATTGACTTATACAACCTTTGAATATAACTGTTTACGTCTGCCGCAAGAGATTAAGACGAACCAAGACCACTTTGAATTAGCCGTCGATGTGACCAATACAGGAACTTATACAGCGGACGAGATTGTTCAAGTCTATCTTTCTCCCGTAGATAGGTCAATGAGGCATAAACCGATTCAATTGCAGGGTTTTGCTCGCGTTTCCTTGTCCCCAAATGAAACAAAGACAATTACCCTGCGCCTCTTTACGGAACAACTGGGTTATTGGTCAGAGGAGGGATGGAATATAGAACCGGGTCGGTTCTTGTTGCGAGTGGGAACTTCCAGTCAAGACATCCGCTTAGAACAAGAAGTGGTTCTCTCCGGTTCAACGCGTATAATACCGCTCCGCGAGCATTACTTGTCTGAGAATATCTCTAAATAACGACAAATTAGCAAAAAAGTGATGTTTTTTTCGGCTAAATGTTGCACATGTCGAAAAAAAGCAGTACCTTTGCAGCCGATTTTGTAAATAGGTCTCGCTTCGGCGGGATAGGAAAGATGGCGGAGTGGTCTAACGCGGCGGTCTTGAAAACCGTTGAACTGAGAGGTTCCGGGGGTTCGAATCCCTCTCTTTCCGCAAACAGAGAACTCTTGAAAGAGCAGAAACGCAGAAACGAAAACGGAAGTCTAATCGGGCTTCCGTTTTTTGTACAGCTTGTCAGTCAATAGGAGCTTGCTCATAATTGGCTGATAAGATGGACAAAAAGGGAGACACATCGTGTCGTTTTGTTCTGTGTTAATGCTCTTGAACGAGATGCTGCTTGAGCACGGAACCATCGGAGATATTAGGGTATTGGGGGGAATTGCCGCAGGCAAGGCGGCGTCCCAATCCCTCTCTCAGTTCCTTACCACGCCTCGGCTCCCAATCCCTCTCTCAGTTCCTTACCATGCCTCGGCGTCCCAATCCCTCTCCCAGTTTCTTACTTTACCCCAGCATCCCAATCCTTCTCTTTCGCCCCTCGGTCGGTGCCCTCGAATCCCCCTCATCCTAGAGACAAAACTACATAAATAATCGCGAAAAAGAGCAAAAAATATGTTATTAAGCAAAAAAAAGCAAAAAAAATTTGTCAGATTGAAAAAATAATTGTATTTTTGCAGCCGATTTTGTGTGCACGCACGTACACACCGTGCAGCGCGATATATTTAGAAGGTTAATTAAGTTTTATAATACAATGAAATCAAGATTCTTTAAAGTCTTAAGTTTGGGATGTTTGGTGACGATGTTGTGGTTGCCAATGTCAAGTCCCCTATATGGTAAATCGAACTATGTCAATCGTGGAGAGAATTACCATTTTGGTTATATCTATGGTGCGGCAGGATTCAATAGCCTTCAAACCTCTTTGACCAATGTCGTTCCTTCCGGTACGGTAGGTGGTTCGGTGGGTGCAGGTTACGAATTCAGATACAAAGGATTATGGGTGTCTTTAGGTGTAGGTGCTCAGTTCCATCGCAGTGCATTAACCTTAAATCAGTATAGCGAGACGCGCCCGGGTTTTGATACTCAGAACCAAGAGGTGACTTTCCATTACGATATTCTTTCCCAAAAGGATAATAACCAATGGACGATGGTGGATGTGCCGTTAATGATAGGCTATTACATCAAGGGATTCTATGTGGGTGCCGGTCCTAAACTCAGTTTTGCACTGCAACCCAATGTGGTCTCACAAGGTCAGTACGATTTTTCGGCGTACTATCCTCGCTATGATTATATCTTCCGCGATATGCCGGAGCATGGTTATACGCAATATGAGTTTGAGGAAACGAATGTAATCTCCACTAATCCGTTAGTCTCGGTTTGTGCCGAATTGGGTTACGACCTCTTGTCCTCTGTTGGCACTCGGTCGTCCTTATGTCACGTACTGAAGATAGGCGGTTACTTCGAGTATGGAATCAACTCTATTGTTCGTCCATCTTCTACCGCTATGTATCTCAAGGTAGATGAGAATAATGCCGCGGTAGTACATCCGGATTCGTATTTAGGCGGCATGACAAGTGCCAAACGTGTAGTGCCTTACTTCGTGGGCGTAAAACTGACCTACATGATTGGCGGTAGCCGTCATGGTGGAGGCGTGTATCATAGAGGGTGTATGTGCTATCAGCAATAGTTTAGAGTTTAGTGTAGTTTAGAGTTTTTTAGAGATTATGAAAAAGATAGTAAAGATATTTTTGAGTGCATTGATTGCCTTTGCGGCAAGTTCAATGGTTAAGGTTCAAGCTGATGAGGTATATACTTATGAGCATTTGAGCATTTGTCATGGTGGTAACGTGACGTATAATGATCGCGTTTACACTCAAGAGGGAAGGGATACGATTATCCTTCAATCCTCTACGGGTGGAGACAGTGTCATTGTGCTCACTATCAGCGAGTATCCGACTTATTTGTTTGGTGACACAACCTACATCAAGGAAGGCGATGCCTTGTGGTGGCATGGCCAAACTGTTGATGAAGCAAAAACGTATTACGACATCCAACAGACCATTTATGGTTGTGATAGTATCTACTATTTGGTTGTTTATGAGAAGCCATCGTACGATTTTTACCAAGACACCACGATTTGTTTTGGTGAAACGTTTGAGTGGCACGGGCAAATTGTAAGTCAGCCGACTGCCGGTACTTTTGAATATACGGCTTCATACGCATCTGTTTTAGGAACAGATTCGGTTTACCATTTACAAGTAACTATTCGTCCTCAATATTGGACTATTCATCATCTTTCTTTCTGTGCGGGAGAGAGTGTGATATATAATGGAAAGACTTATACAAAAGAAGGCCGTGACACGCTTCATTTGACGAGTGTTAATGGTTGTGATAGCATCATTGAGTTAATCATTCAAGAGTATCCGACTTACCACATTAGTCAGACGGTACATATCCCGGAGGATAGTTCTTACTTGTGGCATGGGCAGTTGTATAACCAAACAGGTACGTATTTGATACAGGACAAGACCATCCATGGATGTGACAGTACCTACACATTAACGTTGATAGTGGATCCGAAATATGAGGTGTATAAAGACACCACAGTTTGCTTAGGTAAAAGCTATGATTGGAATAGTCTCTATATTGATGCGGAAAAAACAGGAGAGACCGATTATCAAGTTATGCTGCAAAGTGTTAATGGTACGGATTCTATCGTACATCTGCACGTTACGGTGTTGCCCGATTATTGGACTATTCATCAGATTTCGTTGTGTGCGGGAGAGAGTGTTGATTACAAAGGAAAGACTTATTCGCACGGGGGGCGTGATACGCTTCATTATACAAGCGCTTTAGGTTGCGATAGCATTGTGGAAGTAATCGTTACCGAGGTTTATCCTTTCCATCATTATGACACCCTGCGCTTAGAGTTTGGTAAGAGCACTAATTGGCACGGACAAACGATAAGTGAAGGGGGAAGTTATGTAGATGAATATCAAACGATCAATGGTTGCGATAGTATTTACGAGTTGTATGTTCAACTTTTCCACAAAGATAGTCTGTATCAAGATACTACTATTTGCTATGGCGAAACATTTGTGTGGGAGGGTGAATCCTTTAACCAACCTGGTGAATATTCACGTGAAAAAGTATATAAGAATGTGGAAGGTGCAGATTCGATAATGCGCTTACATTTAACCATTTTGCCTAAATATTGGAAACTTCAAAACCTATTCTTCTGCCATGGAGGAAGCGTGACCTTCAATGGAAAAACCTATACTCAAGAGGGACGTGATACGATTCATTTTAGTAGCGTGTCAGATTGCGACAGTGTTGTGGAAATTATCGTTCAAGAATATCCGATTTATCAATTTGACCAAACGGTGCATATACAGAAGGATAGTTCCTATACTTGGATGGGCGATATCTACACCCAAACGGGAACGTACACAAAGACTTATTCAACAGTCCATGGTTGCGATAGTATTTACGTATTGAACCTTATTGTGGATTCTGCTTATACGTTCTACGAAACGGCTACTTGCTGCTTGGGCGATATTTATGAATGGCAAGGGTTGAAGATTAGTGAGGCTGCCGCAGGAGAATACCAATATAAGGTTAATTATACCTCGAAGGCAGGTACCGACTCTACCTATCATTTAGCCTTAACCGTTCGTCCCAAACCTTGGGTACAACAGGTCATCACCACCTGCCCTGGTGAAGAAGTAAGTGTATATGGTAAGACCTATACGAAAGCTGGTAAGGACACTATCGTCGTTCCTGCCGAAACGGGTTGCGATAGCACGATTGAGGTAATCATCAATCAATACCCGTCTTATCATTTCAACGATACGATTCATATTAAGCAAGATAGTTCTTATCTATGGCACGGACAAGTATATAATCAAACGGGAACGTATAAGATTCAAGAAAAGACTATCTATGGTTGCGATAGTATTTATACGTTGACGCTGTTTGTGGATCCGAATTACGAGATTTACAAAGATACGACCGTCTGCTTGGGTAGCGGATTTAGTTGGAATAAGTATTACATCAATGCTCAAGAACCCGGAGAGAAAGACTATGATGCTACTTTAGTGAGCGTTTATGGTACCGACTCCATCGTTCATTTACACGTAACGGTTATGCCTCAGGTTCAGACGGAAAAACAATTGTATTTCTGTCACGGAGGAAGCGTGACCTATAAAGATCGTACTTATACAAAGCAGGGACGGGATACGATTGTTTACCAGTCTCAGTATGGTTGCGATAGTTTAGTTATACTGACGATTAACGAATATCCGTCCTTTGTGTATTATGATACGGTTTATATTGCAAAAGGACAAACGATTGAGTGGCATGGTTTGGATATATCCGAGGCCAAAACATACGAGGACGCTTACAGAACAGTAGATGGGTGCGATAGTATATATTACTTAGTAGCCTACGAGAAACCATCGTATCAGTTCTATCAAGACACAACGATTTGTTTCGGTGAGGTCTTTGAGTGGCATAATCAAAAAGTCAGTCAAAAGGAAGCCGGAACGTACGAATATACGGCTGCTTATTCGAGCATATGGGGAACAGATTCTATTTATCATTTGACGGTTACGATACAACCGGAGTATTGGACAATCAAACAGTTCTTCATTTGCGATGGAATGAACGTATCGTTTAATGGTAAAACATATACGCAAAGCGGTCGTGATACGTTGTATTATACGAGTGCCCTGGGTTGTGACAGCGTGGTAGAGGTTGTTATCAATGCCCAAACTCCGCTCTATTTCAAGGACACGATTCAATTAGAAGAAGGTACTTCGTTGACGTGGCGTGGCAAAACGATAACGGATGGCGGTACTTATACCGATGAGTACGGTTGCGATAGTGTCTTCATGCTCTATGTTCAAATGGTACATGTGGATCATTTCTATCAAACGGTTTCTATTTGCGAGGGAGATGTATATACGTGGGAAGGAAAGAACTATACTCTTTCGGGAGATTATACGGCATCCTATAAGAACATGGCGGGCAATGACTCTATTATGCATTTGCATTTGACGGTTAATCCTAAGCCTTGGGTTATCGAGTATCTTACCTTGTGCCAAGGAAGCACCTTGGAATACAACGGAAAAACCTATACTCACGCAGGTCGGGATACGATAACGTTTACTAGTAGTTTGGGTTGCGATAGTATTGTTGAGGTTATTGTAAGGGAAGGCTATCCTTTCTATCAATATGACACTATTCAGTTAGAGGCTGGCAAGACGACCGAGTGGCACGGGCAGACATTATCGGCAGGTGGCACTTATACGGATGAGCATAAAACGACGAGTGGGTGCGATAGTATCTATGAGGTGTATGTTCAACTGTACTATGTTGACCATATCTACAAAGACACGACTATTTGCTATGGTGAGAGTTATACATGGCAAGGGGAGACATTCTCTGAATCGGGTGAATATACACGCGAGAAAGTATTTAAGAACGTAGCGGGCACGGATTCGATTCAGCATTTGCATCTCATTATCTTACCGAAGTATTGGACGATTAAAAATCTCACAATCTGCCAAGGCAATAGTGTTACGTATAACGGTAAGACCTATACGGCTGCAGGACATGACACGATTCACTTTACAAGCAGTCATACTTGCGATAGTGTGGTTGAAGTTATTGTGACGGAGGCTTATCCGATCTATCATTATGATACCCTTCGTTTAGAAGAAGGAACGACCACCCAGTGGCGTGGACAAACGATAGCAGAAGGCGGTACATTTGAGGATGTGCATACAACCATTGCAGGATGTGATAGTATCTACTATCTCTATGTGAGGATGGTTCATGTGGATCATTTCTATCAGAATGCTACCATATGTGAAGGAGAGAAATATACATGGGAAGGACAGGATTATACGAAGACGGGTGATTATACAGCGGCGTATAAGAACGTGGCAGGAGAAGACTCTATCATGCACTTGCATTTGACGGTTAATCCTAAATCTTGGACACTCAAATATTTGACCTTATGTCAAGGAAGTACCATTGAATATAATGACAAGACCTATTCACAAGCGGGTCGTGATACATTAACGTTGACGAGTAGTTTGGGTTGCGATAGTATTGTAGAAGTGATTGTGACGGAGGTTTATCCGTTCCACCATTATGATACGCTTCAATTAGAGGCAGGTACCACGATTGAATGGCGCGGACAAACGATAACGGAAGGCGGTACCTATACGGCCGGTTATACGACTACGAGTGGTTGTGATAGTATCTATGAAGTTTATGTACAAGTGTATTATGTAGATCATATCTATAAAGATACCACCATTTGCTATGGTGAGACTTACACATGGCAAGGCGAGACATTCACTGCGCCGGGAGAGTATATACGTGAGAAAGCATTTAAGAACATAGCGGGAACGGATTCTATTCAACATTTGCACCTTACTATTTTACCAAAGTATTGGACGGTTCAGAACTTGACTTTCTGTCATGATAAGAGTATAACGTTCAATGGCAAGACCTATACTGAGCCAGGTCGTGACACGGTATATATGACCAGTTCGACGGGTTGCGATAGTATTATTGAGGTGATTATTAGCGAATCTCCGATTTATGCCTTCTATGACACCATCACCATTTGGGACACCGAAACGTATGAGTGGATTGGACACGGACAAACGATAACCGGTTCGGGCGAATATAAGGATGAGCATATATCCTCCGGCGGTTGCGATAGTACGTACTACCTAAAGGTCTATGTGCAGCACAAGGATGATATTTATGAGACCGCTACTATCTGTTATGGTGACTCTATTGTTTGGCAAGGTAATACCTATAAAGAAGTGGGTGTTCATAATTATGAAGTAACGTACACAAACCAATATGGTAATGACTCTACAATGCATTTGCATTTGACGGTTCTGCCTAAGTATTGGCAACAACAACCTTTGTTCTTCTGTCACGGAACAAGCGTTTCCTACAACGGAAAGACATATAATCAAGAAGGAAAGGATACGATTTACTATAATAGTATTAACGGGTGCGACAGTATCGTTGAACTCATTATCAAGGAGTATCCTACGTACCTCTACCAAGACACTATTCATTTACAACAAGGCAAGGAACTGAATTGGCATGGTCAAACCATCACGCGAGGGGGTGTATATGAGGATAAGCAAATGTCTATCTATGGTTGTGATAGTACTTATGTGCTTTTGGTAATTGAGGATAAGGTTTATGCCTTCCATGAGAAAGCGAATGCTTGCGTTAACCAAACTTTTGAATGGCAAGGTTTACAAATCAACGAGAAAGAGGCGGGCGTTTACACCTACAATGTTAATTATACAACGGTGCAAGGAGCGGACTCTACGTATTATTTGGAATTGACGGTTTATCCTTCGTATTTCGAGCAAAAGCAGTTCTTTATTTGCCGTGGAGAGACTCTAACCTTCAATAATCACGTATATTCACAACCCGGTCGTGATACCATTCGTTTGATTAGCGCAACCGGTTGCGATAGTCTCATTGAGGTTATTATTGATGAGTATCCGAGTTATACCTTCAATCAGACAGTTCACATTAAGAAGGATAGCAGTTATATCTGGAACGGTAAAGTATTAACTCAAACGGGTAGTTATTCGCAATCGTTCACAACGGTTAATGGTTGCGATAGTACCTACACGTTAACCTTGATTGTTGATTCCGCTTATACCTTCCACGATACGGCTGTTAGTTGCTTGGGCGATGTGTTTGAGTGGCAAGGTTTGAAGATTAGCGAAGCGGCTGCTGGACAATATAACTATAAAGTTAATTATTCGTCGCAGTATGGTATGGACTCAACCTATTACTTGAGTTTGACCATTAGAACCAAACCTTGGTCGCAACAGATGTTGTACGTTTGCCCGGGTGAGAATGTGACGTTCAATAACAAGAACTATTCGAAGGCAGGTCGAGATACCATTACCTTACCGGCAGCGAACGGATGTGATAGCGTTATTGAAGTAGTCGTTATTGAATATCCGAGTTATCGTTATAACGATACGGTTCATATCAAGAAAGACAGCGTTTACACATGGAGAGGGCAAGAATATTCACAAACGGGAACGTATATCGTACAAGACAAGTCTATTTATGGTTGTGATAGTACTTATACATTAACCCTTATAGTGGATTCTGCCTATACGTTCTACGAAAAAGCCGATATGTGTTTGGGCGAGATTTATGAATGGCATGGGCTGAAGATTAGTGAAGATACGGCAGGTGTTTATACGTTTACGAAACCTTATACCAGTATTTATGGTATGGACTCGGTATATCACCTGACGTTAGAGGTTCATGAGATTTATAAATCGCAACAACAAATCTTCTTCTGCGCTTCGGATTCGGTTTCTTTCCTTGGTAAAGTATATTCGAAGGAAGGTAAGGATACGATTCACTTACAGTCTATTTATGGTTGTGATAGTATTATTGAAGTGCTGATTAATGAATACCCGACGTATCATTTCCAAGAGACGAGGGTTATTAAGGGGGACACTTCTTTCGTATGGCAAGGAAAGACGATTACGGATGCCGGCGTTTATGATGCTCATTATAGCACGATTAACGGTTGTGATAGTACTTATACTTTGACGGTTATTAAAACTATTAATTATGAATATTGGGAACGCGCGCACATATGCGTAGGTGAGACCTTCTCGTGGCAGGGCTTAGAGATAAATGAAAAGGCAACCGGAACCTACGAGTATCGCAAGGCTTATGTTTCTCAATATAATACGGATTCTATTTATCATTTGACCTTGACGGTAGATTCGTCTTATGTGCAATATCAATACTTGTCCTTCTGTGAAGGAAGTTATATCACCTTTGGCGATAGCACTTATACCACTTCTGGAGTAGATACTCTCCGCTATCAAGCCGTTGGCGGTTGCGATAGCACCATCATTGTGGTTATTACCGAACAAAAGCGCTATTTCTCTTCGGATACGATTGTTCTTAATAATCAACAGACGTTCTTATGGCATGGTCAAGCCATTACGCAAAGCGGCACCTATCAAGACGTTCGTTCTACGGCTGCGGGTTGCGATTCAATCTATGAATTGGTAGCCATCTTCCGCCCCACGTATTTATTTGAGGATAGTGTGGCGATTTGTAAGTGTGAAGCTCCGTATATTTGGAAACTGAACGATACCACAGAGATTGAACTCAATCACGATGCGGGTCTAACACGTAGATATGAGCAACGTTATGAATCAATCTACCATACAGACTCCATCTATCGCATCATCTTAACTGTTCTTCCGGAATATGAACAGACGATTCCGTTAGAGATATGTAATGATGGTAGTTATTATGAGTTCTTTGGTAAGCATTATTCCGAACCCGGAACTTATACAGACACCCTCAAGACGATTCATGGTTGCGATAGTATCATACATATTCAGTTGAATGTGTTGCCGCAATATATTAAGGTGGATACCGCTTATTTGTCGGAATCACATCCTACCTATACTTGGTCGGTTAACGATTCTACTTTCACTAAACCTACCGTCTATGCTATCAATGAGAAGACCATTGCAGGCTGCGATTCAATCAATCGCTTAGTCTTGCTCCAAGCCTTGCGTTATGAGTTCCCTATTGAGCATGACACCTTGTGTTCGTCCGGACATGATGCTATCATTTGGCGTAACCAAACCTTGACCGAATCGGGTATCTATTATGATAGCCTGTTCACCGTTTTAGGTGAGGATAGTATCTATTCTATCCAATTGGCAGTCTTCCCAACGTATGACACCACTATCTCTGTCACTATTTGTGAGGAAGATGGGCCGTATTTGTTCAACGAGCGTAAAAAATGCTACCAAACGGGCACTTATACGGATACGTTGCAAACGATTCACGGTTGCGACTCGGTTGTTCGTTTGGAACTCAATGTACTGCCTCGTACTTTAGAGCAAGTCTTTGATACGATTTGCGAAACAGACTTGGTAGGTGGCTATTTCTTCCACGGAGCCGTTTATTATAACGAAGGAACTTATTCGCGTCCGTTGCAGACGGAGAATCAATGTAATAGCGTAGCAGAACTCTTCCTGCGCTTGCGCCCCGATTTGAGCGAGAGTGACTCGGTGGTTATCTGTGCCGGTGAAACGTATGTCTTAGGACGTGCTCACGATCCCGCTATCAGCGAACAATATAACGGTATTTCCGTTCAACCGATGAAGGATACCGTCATTTGGGGTTGCGATGGCATTCACTACTTCCGAATCATTGTTCGAAACGAGAAGGATACTACTGTTAATATGTGCGAGAATGACTCGCTGTGGTTACCCGGTACTAAACGTTGGGTATTTGCTCAGCCTAATGCCGTTTATATTGATACCATTAAGACCGATCCGTTAGACCGCTCTCTCAATCCGGATAGTGTTCACTGCGATAGTATCGTTCGTTGGACGATTGGTTCTATCTACCCGACCTATCATCCGGATACGATAGTGAAGCATATCTCTGACCATGACTCTATCTTATGGGCAGGTCAGTGGCGTACGGCAACAGGTATTTATGTTGACTCGGCAAAGACGGTAGAATGTGGTTGTGACAGTTTCTTAATCTTAAAACTCATTGTGGATAAGACATACTCGTTTAGGGATAGTATCCACATCTGTCAACCTCATGATGTGGCTTACCAACATGAGTGGGCAGACGGGCATATACAATCGCAGGCTATTTGGAATGCAGGCGTCTATGTGGACAGTTTGCGTACTTCTGCTACCGCCGGCTTGTACGAGTTCTATCACCGTGATTATAAGGATAGTATTTATACCCTTGTTGTCACGATGGATCCATCCTACTTCTTCCAACAAGAATATACTCTCTGTCAAGGAGACTCCGTTCAGTTGGCTGGTCAATGGATTACCAAGGCGGGTGTTTATACCGATTCGCTCACCACGGCTAAGGGCTGCGATAGTATCTACCAATATGTTGTCAATATGACGCAGTCGTACTACTATCGTGAGAATAAGTCCATCCCGCAAGGCACCATCGTTCAATGGCATGGGCGTGAACTGGAGATTCCGGGCGTTTATTACGATAGCCTCAAGGCCGTTACCGGTTGCGATAGTATTTATGAGTTGACTTTGAATGTTTATCCGATTTATCACTTCATTACCGATACCGCTATTTGCGAATGTCAAACGCCTTACTTATGGCATGACCAAATAATTTATGAATCGGGAACGTACTTTGATAAGCATCAAACGATTCATCATTTTGACTCTATCTATGAGTTGAGGATCCAAGTTAAGGATACCTCTCATGTGCGTTTCGAAGCTGCTACATGTAAGGGCGATAGCCTGTTCTTCGATGGACAGTGGTTGACTCAGTCCGGTGTTTACTATGACACAATTAAGAACTCGCTTGGTTGTGATAGCATCATTGAGTTGGTTTATATCCATAAGAATTCGTACTTCTTCGGTCAAACGGCTCAGACGGATGACCAGCATCCGTATATCTGGTCGGGTCATAGGGATGCGGACGGGAATGATATAGTATTTACTACTTCCGGCGTGTATGAAGATAAACAAAAGACATACGATGGTTGCGATAGTATCTATCAATTGACTCTTACCGTTTATCCGACCTATAGAGACACCCTCAAACAGCATATCTGTAATAACGATAGTCTCTACTGGCGTGGTAACTATTACTACACCGCCGGTATTTATACGGATGCTTTGAAGACGGTTGCAGGTTATGATAGTATCTTTGTTCTCGATTTGACAGTACTCCCGATTAGTGAAGTGCGTGTCAACGCATACACTTGCGAGGGTGATAGTGTCTTCTTCGATGGACGCTGGATTACACAAGAGGGCACTTATTACGACACCTTGGTTAATGTTCTCGGTTGCGATAGTATCGTTGAGTTTGTTTACACTCATAAGAACTCGTACTTGTTCGAGCAAACGGCTCAGACGGATGACCAGCACCCGTATATCTGGACGGGTCATAAGGACGAAGAAGGCAACGATATGACCTTCACCACTTCCGGTCTCTATCAGGATAAACAAAAGACCATTGACGGTTGCGATAGTATTTATCGATTGACTCTCACTGTTTATCCGACCTATAGAGATACCATTAGAGAACATATCTGCGATGATGATAGTATATTATGGCGCGGTAATTATTACAAGATATCCGGTGTTTATACGGATGCGTTGAAGACGGTTGCCGGTTACGATAGTATCTTTGTTCTCGATTTGACGGTGGTTCCGATTAGTCAGGTTCGTATCAATGCTTCTACCTGTGAGGGTGATAGTGTCTTCTTTGATGAGCACTGGATTACCGAACAAGGAACGTATTACGATACGCTCGTTAACCAATTTGGTTGTGATAGTATTATTGAGTTTGTTTACACTCATAAGAACTCGTACTTGTTCGAGCAAACGGCTCAAACGGACGACCAGCACCCGTATATCTGGACGGGTCATAAGGACGAAGAAGGCAACGATATGACCTTCACCACTTCCGGCCTCTATCAGGATAAACAAAAGACCATCGATGGTTGCGATAGTATTTATCGGTTGACTCTTACCGTTTATCCGACCTATAGAGACACGTTGAAAGAAACGATTTGTGGTAATGACCGTTTCTTCTGGCGTGGTAACTATTACTACACAGCCGGTACTTATACGGATGCTCTGAAGACCATTGCCGGTTACGATAGTATCTTCGTTCTCGAACTCACTGTCCTGCCTATCCGTTATGGGTATAGGGAAATTGAGATATGCCAAGACGATAGCGTTACGATTAATGGTCAAGTCATTATTGCTAACAAACTACTCATTGGTGAAGATAGCGGAACGAACTTGTACTACGATACTCTCAGTTGCGATAGTGTTGTTATTACGCACTTGACCATTCTTCCGAAGTACTTCTTTGTTGAGGCACGTACTATCTCAGAGGATTCGTTGCCCTTTGCTTGGCATGGTCAAAGCCTTGAGATGGCGGGTACTTACTACGATTACAATAAGACTGCTGCCGGTTGCGATAGTACCTATGAACTGCATCTGACGGTATCTAAGGTGGCGGATTACACGTTTGAGATTTGCCAGACGGAGCTGCCTTATACCTTACCGAGTGGTAAACTCATCAATGCGGCAGGTATCTATCCTGATACTATTCGTGATAGCAAGGGACTGGATTCGCTCATCTATAAGTATCGTGTTCTTGTTAATCCGACTTTGCGTGGCGAAATGTCCGTCACTATCTGTGAGGGAGACTTCTTCCTTTGGAATGGAGATTCTCTCCGTGTGGGAGGTAACCATGTTGATACATTGTCATCTCCTGTTACCGGTTGCGATTCGATAGTAACTTTACACCTCTTTGTTAAGGAGTCTTATCTGACGCAAATCAATAGAACGATTTATGCTGGAGATAGCGTCATCTTTGAGGGAGATACCTTATGGCACTCCGGTCAGTATGAGAAACGCTATTCTACAACCGATACTGCTCATTGCGATAGCGTTATCCAACTTAACCTAATTGTTAAGCCGGTTTATTATCGTGATACTACCGTTTATACTTGTGAGTCGGATCTGCCCTATAGATGGAATAGATATAATGGTGAGGCGTTCTACTCTTCGGGTACGTATGTTCGCACTCATGTTGAAGATTCGGCGAAGTTTGTAGATACGTTGCACTTGTTCGTAGATGAACCTCAGAATATCACCATTAAGACAAATATCTGCCAAGGAGATACACTATATTATCGTAATGCGATATATACTACTTCTGGAATCTTCCATGATACTATTTTGGCAGCTTCCGGTTGTGATACCATCATTACGATTGTGCTAAATGTGTACCCGATTTCGGAGAATCATATCACTGTGAACATCTCGGAAGGTGAGACATATAAATTTGGCGAAACGGTAATGGATATTGACACTGTTCGATATAAGGTAGAAGATCGTGATACCTTTAAGTTGGATACAACAATCATCCACGAAACTCGTATCTTGTACAAACCGGGTACCTATTATGACTATAATAAGAATATCTATGGTTGCGATAGTATTACCGTTCTTAACTTAGTCGTTCATAAGGCTAAGAAAGATAGTATAAATGCAGAAGTATGTAGCAACGAACTTCCCTATCTTTTCAATGGAAGACCGTTGTTTACATCCGGTTTCTACTCTGACAGTTTGCGCACGAAGGAGGGATATGATAGTGTTGTTGTACTGAACCTTACGGTTAATGAGTCTTACCTCATTGAGGAAAGTTACACGTTTGAGGAAGGTACGACTACCAGAATTCATGGTGTAGATATTTCTAAGGATACTATTTATTACGATACGTTGAGGACAATACATGGTTGCGACTCGGTTTACAAGATTATCGTTAATTATCCTCGTTTGATGGAAAAATCGATAAAAGTAGAGGCTTGCCAAGAAGAGGGTTACGAATTCCATGGTCAATTGTTTAAGAATTCAGGAACCTATCGTTATAAAGAGAAAGATACCCTTTGGACGATTCACCTAACGGTACATGAGACGCAGTACACTCGACTATATCACTATTTGTGTAAAGATGAGTTGCATGATGCGGAAGATTCTATCTATTACTACCATGGACACAAATTAATAGCTCCTATTATTTATGAAGAAACCTTCAAGTCAATCTATGGTTGTGACTCTATTGTTATCTTTAATTTGGGAATCACGGAGCACTGCTCGGATTGGGATGAACAACCTCTTTGTAAGGGAGACTCTCTCATCATCCAAGGTGATACGATTAGAAAACCGGGTGAGTATAGACTTACGCGTAAGTCCTATACGGGGAAGAACGATAGTATTTATCGTGTTTCTTTCTACGAGGCTCCGTTCTATGAGACGAATATGGAAGCAACTATTTGCCAAGGAGATTCGTTAGTCTTCTACGGACACAAAAATCCAAAAGGAAATAGAGACTCTATCATTGTTAAGCGAGCCGGTAAACATGACCTTATGTTCAAGACTGTAGAGGGTTGCGACTCTATCATTCATCTTGACTTGACTGTCAATCCGTCATATAGTTCTGTACTTAAAGTTGTAACGGTGGATTACCTGCCTTATACTTGGTCGCGCGACAAAAAGACGTATAGTGTGACCGGTAAGTACGACTTTGTTCTGCCTACCATCCACAATTGTGACTCTACCTTCATTCTTGATCTGGAGGTTATCGAGACGCAACGTCCAGTTCAAAAGGAACAGATTTGTATTGGCGATACCATTATGTGGCGTAATAAGAAATACTTCGCTACGGGTATCTATACGGATACTATTTGTGATATCCCAAGCCGTACGTCAATCATCTATTCTCTTGACCTCACCGTTGTTTATCCAACGCGTATCGACACAGCGTATATTCCCGTTCAAGAGGTTTGTGCAGATGCAAACGAATTAGTTGTTAAACTAAATTGGAGTGGTGCTAAACCCCAAAAGTATAACATCTCTTTCGACGCTCGTGCTCGTCATGAGGGATTCCGTGATACGATGAATGCTCCCTTCCTATCGCTGGATTCTACCATCTCCATTAAGATTCCTGAGTTTAATGTTCCCGCAAACGAGCAACATATGCGCACGGTTCGTCCGGATAAATACACAATGTCCATCATCTTGGATAATGGTATTTGTGGACAGTCTAAGGCGGAGAATCTTCAGTTCTTGATTCGCTATCCGAGTTGGATCCTTGAGCAGAGATGGGAGAACGTAGTGGCTGTTTTAGCAAAAGACTATAACGGAGGATACGAATTTAGTCAATATGAGTGGTTCGTTAATGGTGCTCCAATGCCCGATAAGATTCCTTATATTAGGTATGCTGATTATACCTTCACCGCGGGCGATGAGGTTGTGGCATACTTAACTCGTGCGGGAGAGAACTATAGTGTTCCGACTTGTCCGCTTGTTATTCAAATGCCTAATCCGGATACGAATCCGACGCCCAGACTGCTCATCACGCCTACATCCTCTTCGTTAGGCAATGGCGCTCCGCGCGTTATGATTAAGTCTGAGGATACAGGACACTATACCATCTACTCAATGATGGGACAACCGATTACTCAAGGACAATTCCAAAATGGCGAAACAACCATTGATTTGCCGGCCATTGTAGGACATTACATTGTTTCTGCTACGCAGGATGATGGTGTTTACACGGCACAAAAAGTGATGGTGTACTAATATTGTAAATATGAAGACATCTTTCAAGATGTTAGCCAAGACTTTTAAGGGTTTAGAACCCGTCTTGGCGCAGGAACTAACAGAACTAAGAGCCAGCGACGTCGCCATTGAGCGACGCGCTGTCTCGTTTACCGGAGATAAAGAACTGCTCTATCGCGCTAATTTCTGTCTGCGTACCGCTATTCGTATCTTGGTGCCCATCGCTACGTTTAAAGCCAAAGATGCGGATGCTGTCTATCAACAAGCCAAACAGATAGATTGGTCTCAGTATATGAACGTCTCTACCGGATTCGCTATTGATGCAACCGTCTATTCCGCGACTTTCCGTCATTCTAAGTACGTTACCTACCGCGTCAAAGACGCTATTGCCGACTATTGGACCGAGAAAGCGGGCAAACGCCCGTCTGTCAAACTGACCGACCCCGACCTCCACCTCAATGTACATATATCCAACGAGACCGTAACCATCTCTTTAGATAGCAGCGGCGATAGCCTCCATAAACGCGGTTATCGCGTCGCAACTACCGAAGCGCCTATCAACGAAGTCTTGGCAGCAGGCTTGCTTAAACTTGCCGGTTGGGACGGACAAACAGACTTGTATGACCCCATGTGCGGTTCCGGCACTTTCCTTATTGAGGCGGCTCTCATGGCGCTCAACATGGCCCCCGGCGTCTTCCGCAAGGGCTTCGCTTTTGAGAAATGGGCAGATTTTGATAAAGACCTCTTTGAACAGATATACAACGATGATAGTCAAGAACGACCCTTCACTCACCATATTTATGGCTCTGATGCTTCGTTCTACGCTGTTCAACAAGCCCTCAAAAACATCCGCGAATCGGGTATGCAACGTTATATTGATATCCGTCAAATCCGTATTCAAGAAATAAAAGGGGAACTATCTCCCCTGGTGATCATCAACCCTCCTTACGGTGAACGCCTTGCCCAAGACAAGGACGTCATGCGTCTATATGGCGACATTGGCTCTGCCCTTAAACACCATTTTGCCGGAGCTAAGGCTTGGATTATCTCTTCTAACGAGGATGCTCTTAAGTGTATCGGACTCAAACCTTCCAAGCGTATCCGAGTTATGAACGGCGAACTGGACTGCCTTTTCAATCAGTATGAGTTATTTGCAGGAGATCGTAAAACATGGAAGCAATCTTAATTGACGAATATAACTACCCCTTACCCGACGAACGTATTGCCAAATACCCGCTTGCGCAGCGTGACCATTCTAAACTGCTCGTTTATCGGGACGGTCAAGTGAGTGAGGACCGTTTTTATAATGTTGGTAATTTCATCCCTGATCGCTCACTCCTAATATATAATAATACGCGCGTGATACAAGCTCGCCTTGTTTTTCATAAAGAGTCTGGGGCACGTATCGAAGTTTTTTGTCTCGAACCTCTTACTCCACACGATTATGCACTAAATCTTGGTTCAACCTCCGGCTGCACGTGGAAATGTATGATTGGCAACCTCAAAAAATGGAAATCCGGCAAACTCACACACCCGTTGGGACTAACGGCAGAGCGAATATCCACCACGGGTAATACCCATGAAGTTAGGTTTGAATGGCAAGGCAATACCTCTTTTGCCGAGATACTTGACCAATTAGGCGAACTCCCTATTCCCCCTTACCTCAATCGGGCAACCGAGGAGAGCGACAAGACAACCTATCAAACCGTTTATTCGCGTATAAAAGGCTCCGTTGCCGCTCCTACTGCCGGACTGCATTTCACGGATGAGGTGTTGAATGACTTGCGTCGCCGCGGTATTCAGACTACCGAACTGACGCTTCATGTGGGGGCAGGCACTTTCCAACCGGTCAAGACAGCGGATGCCAATGAGCACACTATGCATACCGAGATTATTGCCGTTCCACGTAAGGCGATTGAGGATGTGCTGGCTAATATCGGACATATAGTGGCGGTGGGAACCACTTCGATGCGCACGTTAGAGAGTCTCTATTTTTTCAAACCCATCCTTGATCCGCTGATAAAAGGCCAAGACAATACAGAACATGTGCTTCATGTCGGGCAGTTTGCGCCCTATCAGCAGGGAGCGAATGATTATACAACGAAGGAAGCTTTGGAAACCATCTTGCGTTATTTGGATATGACGCATCAGGATACGTTGCATGCGCAGACGCAGATTATGATTCGTCCGGGATATGAGTTTCATGTAGTGGACCAACTAATTACTAATTTCCATCAACCCAAATCCACCTTGTTGCTGTTGGTTAGTGCTTTCGTGAAAGGCGACTGGCATACCATCTATGATTATGCCCTCTCTCACGACTTCCGTTTCCTCTCCTACGGCGACAGCTCTATCCTTTATAGACGAACGGAATAACTCTAAACTAATGATAGACACTCATTGTCATATAGACGACCCTCAGTATCAGCCCTTGGCTGACTATCTCCGCGCTCAGTACGAGGGTGGAGTAGAGGCCATTATCGTTCCCGCTACCGATGCCGCTTCCTCCAAACAAGTCTTAGAACTCTGTAAAACTCTAAACTTTAAACTATCGACCAAAGGTCGCAACCAGACGACTTCTTTCAACTTTCAACTTTCAACTTTCAACCTAAAAATATATCCCGCTTTCGGCCTTCACCCCGAAGAAGTAGGCCCCGATTGGCAGCAACAGTTAGATGAAATAGAATCTCTACTATTTTCAACTTTCAACTTATCAACTAAACAACTTCTTTCTACTATCAACTATCAACTCTCAACTATAAAGGCCCTCGGTGAGATCGGCCTCGATTACCATTTCTCTACGGAGTTCAAGTTAGAGCAGCAGGATGCTTTTCGTCGTCAGTTGCGTTGGGCAAAGGCGTTGGACTTGCCGGTTATCGTTCATTTGAGAGATGCCACAGAGGACGGATTGCGTATCTTGGCGGAGGAGGATATACACAAGGGTGTATTACATTGTTTTAGTGGCAGTCACGAGACGGCAATGCAGGCAGTTAAGATGGGTTTCTATTTAGGAATAGGTGGGGTTATTACCTTCAAAAACTGTAAACTGAAGGAGGCTTTGGTAGGGGTTCCGTTGGATAGGCTTGTTTTGGAGACAGACGGACCCTATATGGCTCCCGTTCCCCATCGTGGAGAGCGCAATGAGAGTCGCTGGATGAGTTATGTTGTGGATGTGCTCTGTGAGGTTTATGGAGAGGACAAAGAGGTGGTAGATAGGCAGACAACGGCCAATGCAAAGGCATTATTTAATCTAAATTAGTGCAAAATACGAAAAAAACAAACAAAAATTTGCATATATAAAAAAAAAGTTGTACTTTTGCAGTCGATTTTCAAGAAATCCCCCAAATGGGGTCCCCGAAAGGTACGGGTGCTTTTGATAAATGGGAGCCCCGAAAAGTACCACTTTTTTGGGAAGGAGAGATGCTCGAGTGGTTGAAGAGGCACGCCTGGAAAGCGTGTAAACGCCAAAAGCGTTTCCTGGGTTCGAATCCCTGTCTCTCCGCAATTGGTCGCTTAGCTTCGCACGCTCACTATATATTTTTATATAATAACTTTAAATAACTAATCTAATAAGTTTATGAAGAAAATCTTTGTTACCCTTACGGTAATGGCAATGCTTTCCTTTGGTAGTGTTGCCGTGATGGCTCAAGAGGCAGAAGCTGCCGCTCCTGAAGCCACTGAACAAGTTGCTGAAAACGAAGAAGCTGTTGAGGCTGATTCTGTTGCAGCTGTAGTTGAAGAAGAAGTTGCTGCTCCTGCCAAGGAAGATGGTGGCTTAGTTGCTTTTCACAAAACGTTAAAAACGAAGTTTATTGAAGGTGGTGCCGGTTTCATGGCTGCTACCCTGTTGTGCTTGGTCTTTGGTTTGGCTCTCTGCATTGAGCGTATCATTTACTTGAGTTTGAGCAAAACGAATACGAAAGCTTTGCTTGCTAACATCGAAGCTGCTCTTAAGAATGGTGGTATTGAGGCTGCTCTTGAGGTTTGCCGCAATACTCGTGGTCCCGTTGCAAGTATTTTCTATCAAGGCCTCAGCCGTTATGACGAGGGCGTTGATGTTGTTGAGAAAACCGTTTCTTCTTACGGTGGTGTACAACTCGGTCTTCTCGAGAAGAACCTCAGTTGGATTTCTTTGTTTATCTCTATCGCTCCGTCGTTAGGTTTCTTAGGAACCATTATCGGTATGATTCAAGCCTTCGATAAGATTCAACAAGTTGGTGATATCTCGGCTACCGTTGTTGCTGGTGGTATTAAAGTTGCTCTGTTAACCACCCTTCTTGGTTTGATTATCGCTATCATTCTTCAATTGTTCTATAACTACATTCTCGCTATCATCGAAGGTCTCGTTAACGAAATGGAGGACAGCTCCATTAGCCTCCTTGATGTTGTTGTTGAGTACGACGCTGCACAAAAGAAGAAATAATAGGATAGGCACCTTAGTATTAACTAATTAAAACGTATATCCTATGAATAATTATAAGTTATTATCCAAACTGACCCTTTTGGTGTTGCTTATCGTTGGTATCGCGATGTCGGTGCTCTTCTTCGTGGGCGGTTCTGAGGGTAGTTTGGAGGTAGCAGGTGATTTCCTGCCTATTCCTAAGTTCTCCTCTTTGTTCCTCGTTTGGAACTATATTTTGGTGGCTTTGGTTTGTTTTGTTACGCTCTTTGTCGTTATCAAGAACTTCATTGATACGTTAGCCGTGGACAAGAAGAAAGCACTCACCAGCTTGGCTGTTGTTGTTGTTTTTGTTGCAGCTGTCGTTATCTGCTGGTTTGCTGGTAGTACTGAAAAGATTGATATCATCGGTTATGAGGGTACGGATAATGAAGGCGTTATGGCTCGTATGAGTGACGCTTGCTTGTATCTTACTTACCTTCTGGTTGTTCTCACTATTCTTGCAGTTGCTGGCGGCCGCGTGTTTATGGCAAAGAAAAAATAATCGAATCATCTCTAAACTGAATTACAATGGCAAAGAAAATCCCACAGATTAATGCCAGTTCAATGGCGGATATCTCTTTCTTGCTGCTGATTTTCTTCTTGGTAACCACTTCTATGGACGTGAACCAAGGTCTGGCGCGCCGCTTGCCGGCTCCTATCCCGCCTGACCAAAAGATTGAAGATCAGGATATCAATAAGCGTAACTTGTTTGTCGTTAAGATTAACTCGTTCAACCAATTGATGGTTCAAGGTCAAGAGATGCCCGTTAATCAACTCAAAGAGGAAGCCAAGAAGTTTATTCTCAATGCGGACGATGATCCTCATCTGCCCAAATTGGTGGAAGAAGATTTTGGGGAACCTATTGGCATTGTCAAATATACGAAGGATCATGTTATCTCCGTCCAAAACGACGTGGATACACAGTACCAAGCTTATTTGAATGTCCAAAACGAGTTGGTGGCTGCATATAATGAACTGCGTGACGAATGTGCCCGCAAGTATTTCCACAAGGCATATGCCGAGTTAGATGAAGATCAACAAAAGCAGGTTCAGAAAGTGTACCCGCAAAAGATCTCCGAGGCAGAGCCTAAAAACTATGGAGGGAACTAATTATGGCTAAGATACGTAGAAATGAAAAACGTGAGATGCCGCCTTTGAATACTTCTTCTCTGCCTGATATCATTTTCATGCTCCTATTCTTCTTCATGTCAGTTACCACCATGAAGGAAGTAACCTATAAGGTGCAATTCACTAATCCGCAAGCTACGGAGTTAACTAAACTCGAAAAGAAATCGTTAGTTCGTTACATCTATGTTGGTACGCCTACGGCAGAGTTCCGTAAGCAATATGGTGCTGAGACGCGTATCCAATTGGATGATGCTTTCGCAGATAAGAAAGAGATTGGTGATTATATCATCAACGAGCGTTCTGCTATGAAGGAGCAAGAGCAAGGTCTAATGACGGTCAGCATTAAGGCTGATAAAGAAACCCGCATGGGTGTCATTGCCGACATTAAGCAGGAACTCCGCCGTGCTTATGCTTTGAAGATCTCTTACGCTGCTACTCAACGTACCAGTTACTAAACGATTCTTCCTACATCCTACACGTTATAGGACGGATGTTCTCATACCTAAAAGGGTCACCCACCGGTGGCCCTTTTTGTTTCTCTTCCTCGGGTTCATTAGTCAATCTTCAATCTTCAATAGCCCCTCAGGGGCGTTATACCCTGTCCCTTCTCGGCGGTGCGTCCGCGCACTCCGATATATCCGCAGGCGAATGTTTTTTGTGTTTTGCAGTTTTGCGCTTCTATATAACTAACTTATGGTTGTTATTTTTTCATTTTGTTTTCGACAACTCGAAAAACTGGCTGCAAAAGTACGAAAAATAATTGATATATGCAAATAAAAATGCAATTTATTTGTTCATGTCAAAAAAATGTTGTACTTTTGTAGGCTAATTTGAAAAATGATTTATGGCAAAGGCTGCTAAACATATCAAAGTTATCGGGGCAAGGGTCAATAACCTCAAAAACATTAACGTCTCTATTCCCCGCGATTCGCTGACGGTGATCACCGGTCTTAGCGGGTCAGGTAAGTCGTCCCTTGCTTTTGATACTATCTTTGCTGAAGGGCAGCGACGCTACATTGACACGTTCTCCTCTTATTCGCGCGAATATATAGGAACGATTCAACGTCCCGATGTGGATAAGATTGTCGGCCTTAGTCCCGTCATCTCGATTGACCAAAAAACGACTTCCCGTAATCCGCGTTCCACCGTGGGTACGGTGACCGAGATATACGATTTCCTCCGTCTGCTCTATGCCCGTGCAGCTGAACCCTACTCGTGGGCAAGTGGCGAGAAGATGGTCAAACTGACCGATGAACAGATACTCGAGGTCATTCAGCGCGATTATGCCGGACAAAAAATAATGCTCTTAGCCCCAATGGTTAATAACCGCAAGGGACACTATAAAGAACTCTTCGACACCCTCCGTAAGAAAGGTTTTACTCGCGTTCGGGTGGACGGCGAGGTGCGTGAACTGGTCTTTGGCATGAAGGTCGATCGCTACAAGAACCACACCATTGAGGTCGTGGTGGATAGGCTCGCTAATCCCGAAGCGATGGATGTTCATCGTCTCCTTCAGTCTATCGACAAAACCATGACCCAAGGTAACGGCGCTATGCAGGTTCTGGATTCACTCTCAACTCTCCACTACTATAGCCGCAACCTCATGTGTCCCGTTACGGGTATGAGTTATCCCGAACCGGCTCCGCACACGTTCTCGTTTAACAGTCCTTCGGGTTGGTGCCCGACGTGTAAGGGGCTTGGATATATACGGAAGTTTAGAGAGGAGGGTTTGGAGTTTAGAGAGGATGAGGAGTTGGACGATATTATCCACTCGGACGATTGGTTTGAGAAACTGCTGCAATACAGCGAGAAAGACCGCCCTTCAAGCGAAGCAGGAATATCGGAGTCGCCGGAGCGACCAGCCGCAGGTGGAATATCGGAGTCGCCGGAGCGACTTGCCATAGGCGATCGTTCCGCGTCCTCGGGACGTTTGGTCTGCCCAGACTGCCAAGGCAAACGCCTTAATAAAGAAGCCCTCTCCTATAAGCTCGGTGGCAAAACGATAGATGACTTATCCTCGATGGATATACAAGCACTATACGATTTTTTATCAGGCATAGCCGGTCTAAACTCTACACAAGCCGCCATTGCGGCGCCGGTAGTCAAAGAGATATGTACCCGTTTGGAGTTTATGCTCAGCGTGGGGCTTTCGTACCTCAGTCTGTCTCGTCCGTCGGATAGTCTGTCGGGTGGAGAGAGCCAACGTATCCGTTTGGCAACGCAGATAGGCTCGCGACTGGTTAATGTGCTTTATATCCTTGACGAACCGAGTATCGGTCTTCATCAACGCGATAACCAACGGCTCATTGAGTCGCTCAAACAGTTGCGCGATATGGGCAACTCGGTTATTGTGGTGGAACACGACGAACAGATTATGCGGCAAGCCGATTATATCGTCGATATAGGTCCTCGTGCCGGTCGATTGGGTGGGGAAGTGGTCTTCCAAGGCACCCCTGCCGAACTGCTAAAGACGGATACCCTCACGGCGCAGTATTTGCGTAATTCAGTAGAAAGTCTGACAAAGGAGCAAGGACAAAGGACAAAAGACAATATAGTTGAAAACGGCAAGAAGTCGAAAGATATAAAGTGGCTAATGTTAAAGGGGTGTAAGGGTAATAACTTAAAGAATATCTCAGTAGAATTCCCGTTGGGCAAGATGATTGGTGTGACGGGCGTGTCGGGTTCGGGCAAATCGACCCTTGTCAACCAAACACTTTATCCTATTCTCAGTCAGCATTTCTACCGCTCCTTGCAGCAACCGTTGCCTTACGAGAGCATAGAGGGGCTGGAGAACATAGACAAGGTCATTGCCGTCAATCAAGCGCCGATAGGTCGCTCCCCACGCAGTAATCCGGCTACTTATACGGGTGTGTTCAACGATATACGCGAACTCTTTGCCCAAGTGCCGCAAGCGCGTACGCGCGGTTGGAAGGCAGGGCGTTTCTCGTTTAACGCTGCGGGCGGACGTTGCGAAGAGTGTTCGGGTAACGGGTATAAACGCATTGAGATGCACTTTATGCCGGATGTGTTTGTACCCTGTGAGGTGTGCGGTGGACAACGTTATAACCGTGAGACCTTAGAGGTGAGGTTTAAGGGTAAGACGATTGCCGATGTACTCGATATGACAGTTAATCAGGCAGTGGAGTTCTTTGAGGCACAACCGACTATCTTGAAGAAAATTAAAACCATCCAAGATGTGGGACTTGGGTATATCAAGTTAGGACAATCATCTACGAGCCTGTCCGGTGGTGAGAGTCAGCGGGTCAAACTGGCAACCGAACTGAGTAAGACGGGCACGGGACGAACCGTTTATATCTTGGACGAACCCACCACCGGTTTGCACTTTGAGGATATAAAGATATTGATGTCTGTGCTGCGGAAATTAGTGGACAGGGGGAATACGGTCATTATTATTGAGCATAATTTAGATGTTATTCGCGAGTGCGATTACCTCATTGACCTCGGTCCCGAAGGCGGTCATGCCGGAGGACAGATAGTGGCTGAAGGAACGCAAGAAGCTATCAAAGCTTGCCTCGCTTCGTTGACGGGGAGATATTTGTAAGATAAGATAAAGACTCTTCGGCGACCGTTCGGTAACCGTTCGGCGACCCTTCGGTGAGGTTTCGGTACAGATACGCTGAAGGCACACTGTAAGCAGTACTTTTGTTGTGTCAACACTCTCTCGACATTCTCATTGTTTTTGTTTCGCGATTGCTCAAAAATCAAAGAAAACCACGTAAAAAACAATATTCAGTTAAAAAATACAAAAATAAATTGCAAATATGCAAATTAAATTGTAATTTTGCACTACTTTATCGTGAATTAGGTATGTCAATGAAAATAAGCAACTTTGCACATCAAGTAGGCCCTGTTATTTACCAGCGCGGATTGCGCTATTGGAGAGAAGGGCGAGTGAAGATAACCATTGAAGATAATGATTACTATCGTGCTATCGTTCAAGGAACATCGGATTATACGACTATTGTAGAAACCGAAGGGGACGAGATTGCTTGTTATCAATGTAACTGCCCATACGGTAACTGCTGCAAACATGTAGTAGCACTGCTATGTGAGATTCGCGAAAGAAGAAAGCAATTGACTGATGTAGAAGATGTCTCTCCAAAAGAAACGCAATCTGTTAATATGGGAGAAAAGGCTTCATATTATCTTTACTATATGGCATATAGCGGAGAGAAAGCACGTGCGAAAAATGATGTACCACCATCGCCTTCGGGTATCCATATATATTCATCTGACAAGTTAAAACTATTACGATTCTTAGAAAAGAACGGTAGCATAGAATCTCTAAAAGACTTTTATTATGCAGGAGATTGCTCTTATCGTATTAGTCCGCATGTTTACTTGCCTGTTTTGGTATCATTGTTGACACAACAACCTGCATTGGTAGCCCATTGGCGAAAAACCTTACCTCAGACCAGTGTCGCAAGAAACCTAACAGATATGGCAGAACTTTTGTGTGGTATTCGAGACCACTTGGAGGTTAATTATAACCAAACGCAGATGACCGAAGATGCCTATTGGCGAGTAGTATGGGCAGTGAGATATGCGGTGGGTATGGATAGATATGTCGACTTACTTAAACAAATATCGCCCAGTGTATTGGAAAAAGTGCTTTCGATATTGATGGCAGATGTGATGGAAGACGAACAGGCAGAACTGTTGGATATAATTGGTGAAGTCATAGATAGCAGAAAACGATTGACCCCCGAATTAGAACGATTAAGTTGTTTGCGCAAACGTAATTATTTTTATCTCACTGGCGAAGAACTGCCATTGTTGGCATACGAGAAGAATCAAGCAGGAAGATATTATATAGACGCGGCAAAGGCATTGTATGAAAGCCATTTGGATGAAGCTATTAAACTTTACCAATCTGCATTAAAAGAACAAAACCAAGTAATGGATATCAAGAATATCCCGCAAGACTCAATTAGTTTGCTGCTATATACCATTACTTTAGCACTACGAAATACGGATGCGGATAAAAAGACATTACAGACTATGCAAAACAAAATGGTGAATTCCTGTATGATGCAAAAATATGTGGCGAACTTTGCTTTTGTGAACTATCTGAATAACGCTAAGGACAATACTGCCTCGTATAGGTTATCTTCGATTCTTAACAAAAGGACAGACGTTTCAAGAGTGCAATTTCATATTGCCCAACTATTATTTGCATTCATCATTGATAGAGATGGTGCCCAAAACGTAGAACCTTCCCATTTTGCCGTCCTGCAACGAGAAATGTCGGCTGTGTTAGGAGGTGATGCGGGTCCATGGAATTATAATCCGGTACTAACCAAAATGCGTATTAAACCTATATGGGAGATATGCTTGGAAGAACTGATTTCCGATGCCGGTGGAGAACAAAAAGGAAATGTGGCAACTCCAAGTCAAGAACGCTTATGCTATATGTACAACCCATATTCCGACACGTTGGAGGTTCGTGAGCAAGGACGTCTAAAATCCGGACAATGGAGCAAAGGAAAGAAACTTTCAATGCGAAGATATAGAGATGGTGATTGCCCAATGGATGAAACAGACGAACAACTGAGGGATGCTTGGCTAAAGGGCGATTCATATATACATCGTAGATTATGGGATGAAAAATTCCCTTCCGTAGAATTAGCAATCCCGTATCTAAAGGGAACAGATAAACTGGTACAAATAGAAAGGGATGAGTTCATTCCGTTATCTATCGTTGAAGAAATACCATATATATCAGTGGAAAAAACGAAAAATGCTATTTGCTTTTACACCAATGTGCCGAAAACGTTATTGGAGAAGAACGCTCCGGTTCTCTATTGTAGAAGTAAAAAAAACATTGTGTACTATCCGTTGGAACAAAAGTCCCGTAAGTTGTTTGACAAGATTCTTCAACTGAAACAAGTACCTTTAGAGGCAGAACCAATGTTGGAACAACTCTTCCATGCGCTGCGCGGCAAGGTTGAAATACAGAGCGCAATATCAGGGGGCGTTCAGATGGAGCAAGTAGATGGTGACGCTCGGATAATCATTCAACTCAAACCGTGGCGAGAGATGTATGAGGCGAATATATGGGTTCGTCCTTTAGAGAATGGGACAAAATTATATCAACCGGGGCAGGGGGATGCAACAATCCTTGACAGCCGAGATGGTCAACGCTTTGAAGTAACACGAAATCTGCATTGTGAGCTAAAAAACAAGAAACAACTTCAAACCCTTTTGGACGTTTTTGCTTCTGTTGTTGGAGACTTTAATACGCCTCAATACTTGACCATTATGGATGTTATCCGTCTCCTGGAATCGGCAACGGAACATGCAGACCTGTATGCCATAGAATGGACAAAAGGTGAAAAACTGAAGCTCAAAAAAGCCGATGCTTCTACTTGGCAGATATCCGCCACCTATAAAAGCGGTTGGTTCGAACTAGAGGGAGATATTCCTATTATGGGCGACCATGTGCTGAATATGAGCCAACTACTGACTTTATTACATAACAGCGATGGCAGATATATTCGGCTGACCGAAAACGATTACTTGGTTTTGAGCGAATCACTACGTCGTCAGTTAGACCGCATAGATGCTATGGCACAAAACAAGAACGGCAGAGTACGTATGCAAGAAACGTTGATGGCTGTGGCTGGAGATTGCATACATGGCGAATTGGAGATTGATGACCCCCAACAGCTATTGGCCATACGCAAACGTATTCGGGAGAGTGAGAATGTGTCTTTCTCTATACCGAATAGTCTCAATGCTACGCTGCGGGACTATCAGGAAGACGGCTATCGCTGGATGATGCGGTTGCAGTACTGGGGAGCAGGGGTTTGTTTAGCAGATGATATGGGTTTAGGCAAGACGGTACAAACCATCGCCTGTTTGCTGGCACATGCCAATCATGGTGCTCAAATGGTTGTTGCTCCCGCATCGGTAGTCAGCAACTGGTATCGCGAACTGGCACGTTTTGCACCTTCGCTGAACCTTACAATGCTCAACGAACTGGCGATGGAGAATAGAGCCGAGGCTATCAACCACTTAGGCAAAGGCGATATATTGGTAGCTACATACGGCTTATTGGTGAGTGAAAGCGAAATATTGACTAGCAGAGATTGGGTAAGTGTCTGTCTGGATGAAGCACATACTATCAAAAACCGTGATACCAAGACCTCTGCCGCTGCTATGAAACTTAAGGCGAATAATCGTATCATCCTTACCGGAACTCCCATACAAAACCATTTGGGCGAACTATGGAACCTCATACAGTTTATCAATCCGGGTATGTTAGGTAGTTATGAGCATTTTACTGAACGGTTTATTACTCCCATTGTGGCAGGCGAACAAAATGTTCAACAATACCTTAAACGAATGATTGCGCCTTTTATACTCCGTCGAACCAAACAGGAGGTGGCTCGTGAACTGCCCGATAAAGTTGAGATACAAGTCCCCATACAGTTGTCTCAAGCCGAGATGGTCGTCTATGAGGTACTTCGCAGGGAAGCAAAAAAGGAATTAGAGACATCTTCTACTCTAAATGTAAATACATTGGCAATGATTACTAAACTGCGTGAAGCAGCTTGCTCAGCTGCCTTGGCGGAAAAGAATTGGATAGGCGAATCCAGCAAATTAGAAGCCATGATTGATAAATTGTCTCCAATGGTAGAAACAGGCAACAGAGTGCTTGTTTTCAGTCAGTTCACTTCGTTCTTAAAGATGGCTTGTGAGGCAATGCAGAATGCTGGAATGACCGACTATTTCTATTTGGACGGCAGTACACCTATCAAGGAACGGCAGCACATGGTAGAAGCGTTCCAAAACGGAGAAAAAAGCGTGTTTCTTATCTCGCTTAAAGCAGGTGGATTAGGACTTAATCTAACAGGAGCCAATTACGTCATTCATCTTGACCCGTGGTGGAACCCTGCCATTGAGCAGCAGGCAACCGACCGTGCTTATCGTATCGGACAGCAGCAAAAGGTGACTGTTTATCATCTCATTTCTGAACATACGATTGAGGAAAAGATTTTGCGCTTGCACGAATCTAAACGTTCTTTAGCAGATTCCTTGCTACATGGTACCGATATGAGCCACAAACTTACTGCTAAAGACCTTTTGAAACTCATTGAAAGTTAATTGACAGGAAAATCTATCCCCCTCATAATCATAGCGTTAGCCTATGGTGCTGTGTGAATGCTCTGTTAGTGGTATGTTTACAGACACGGTGAAGATAGTGCGGAGATTAGGACGATGGCTATAGATGTAGGTCCAATGATAATCTTTCTCCAAAGCGTGTAGCTCCAATAGCAT